>UQIP01000001.1:0-116536 GCA_900541005.1 uncultured Collinsella sp.
GGCATCGACCTGCGCCGATGCCCCCAACGTGGACACACATTTTGTCCTATAAGCCTATCTTCCCGATTTGGTGCGGATTGGGGCCGCAAGCGGCGAGGTGCAAGAGGATTTGTGCTTGCTGGTAGGGTCTGCAGCGCAGCGCCGCCGTATTCTTGGCGTGAGCTGGTCCGTATGCTCCGAGTTGCCCGCCGGCTCGATTCTAGAGGTGGAGCCGGGTGTATACAGTCTATCTCCCGAGGCCCTTTGTGCTGCCGTTGCGCGCGAGGTCGGCTGCATCCAGGCATTTGCCCTGGCTCAGGAGCTGTGCTCTAAGATTTCGCTGAGTGACCGCGGGAAGTATCTGCCTCCCTACACCTCGCCTGTTACGAATAAACTTGCAAAGGACAAGGACCGGCCAGCAGATGTGGGCTACTTTGAGGTTGAGCCGGTGCTGACGCCCGATCGTCTGGCAGATTACCTCGCGGTATGCAAGGGGAATGCGGCCAAACAACTGCAGCGTTTGTGTCCCTACTTGTCAGAAAACCTGCGCTCGCCCATGGAGTGCATCATGCTCGCTCTGTTTTCGCTTCCGTTTTCCTATGGCGGATTTGCCTGCGGTCCCTTTAAGACCGACTACAAGATTGAGTTCGATGACCGCGCGCAGGCAATCTCGGGGATGTCGCACGCAGTTTGCGATGCGTATCAGGAAACAGCCCGGTTTGACCTGGAATACAACGGTGAGCTGGGCCATTCCTCCCGGAGGGGACGTATCCATGATGAAAAGCGCAACACGGGCTTGATTACTATGGGAATCGAGGTCGCGACGGTCAACAACGAAATGCTCTGTGACATGGAAGCGATGGAAGCGCTCGCATGGCGCATCCACCAGCGCATGAGTAAGCGATATCGCAACCGTGTTGACGCTCGCAGAAAGAAGCAAGAGGCGCTATTTAACACGCTGCGGGCGTGTTTTGGGCTTAAGCCGGTCTAATTCACGTCGAAAATAGGGGGTTAATCATATGCCCTGGCCAAAATATGGCAAATATGAGTACTGTCACTAAATCAGTAACAGCAAAATCAAGGAATTTTGGACTCGGAGGCGGCGTAAAGTAAGAAGATAATAAACAAATGTAGAAAAACTAAGCATCAAGTTGGCGGCACTGAGCGCAAAATCTGTCCGAGAGGCCAAAATTACCTGTTACTAAATTGGTAACAGTACTCATATTTGCCATTTTTTGGCCACGGCACCCTAAGACGGGTGTGTTGGGGCTTTCCATAGGGGAGCGACGGGCTCAATCAGAGCGCGTGCGGCCCGTCCTGACCTGCGAAATCTGTACTCGCGATGCGAATAACGCCCCTAACCTTAAACTTTAGCTTGAACTTAGCTATAATGCGCTACGTTCCTGCCAGGCTGTGGTTGCGGGCGGACGAAATGCCCGTCCTAGTCCAAGACAGACGCGGTCAAAGGGATCCACGTAAGCGACCGCGTGCGCGCGGCGCGATCATGGCGCGTCCTAGATGTAAGCCGCACCGTCCGTTCTACTTTCTTTGGGGCAATACCGCCTCGCGGGCGAGCGGGCCAGTCGTGAAGGTGGCTGCGGCCTCCCGAGCAAACACCCCGGTGCGCAAGTGTGGGGTCAAATACCAGGTCAGCTGGTGGGAACAACCTGATATTCCGCGCAACGCACGGATCGTATACGACACAGAAGGCAGGGTAGTGGACATGGTGAGGGGCAGCTTGATGCACGCGGCTCGGTTAGGTGCTGGGACCGCAGCGGTCATCGCCGTTTTGGGCCTGAGCGGATGCGCGTTCAACCCGCTGTCTACGTTCACGACTCCCACGATCGACCAGATCGAGTACGAGACGGTCACGCCGGCGGTGTCGGACGATGCCCTGGTCACTCCCGGAACCCTGACGGTTGCCCTCGATACTTCCGATGCGCCGCAGGCCATGCAGGGCGCCGACGGCGAGCTCACGGGATATGCGGTCGACGCCGCCCGCGCCCTCGCAAGCCGCATGGGCCTTAAGGTCGCCTTTGTCGATGCGTCCTCGGCAGGTTCCGCGCTCGGCGACAAAAAGGCTGATATCTTTATCGGCGAGATCAACTCCACAGACGGGGACGTTAGCTCGCTCGGCACCTGCCTGTACGATGCCGCTTCCGTGTTCGGTAAAACCAGCGATGGTGGGTCGCTAAGCGTTTCCACCGATACCCTTAACACGTCTACTCTGGGTGTCCAGATGTCCTCGGCCTCGCAGGAGGCGCTTGCCAAGCAGAGCATTACCGCCAACCAAAAGACCTACTCCAACATCAACGAGTGCTTTGAGGCGCTCGAGTCCGGCGAGGTCGACTATGTGATCTGCGACTCCACGGCCGGCGGCTACCTTGCACGCCTGATGAGCGAGGTCTCCTATGTCGGTGCGCTCGAGGCGCCCTCGACGCTTGGTGTTGTGGGCCTCTCGTCCAATGACGAACTGTGCCGTGCCGTGAGCGATGCCCTCGACGGTATTACGGCCGACGGCACGCTCGAGGCGGTCCACTCTGTCTGGTATGGCACGATGCCCTACGACCTCACCACTAAGACGGTTTCGGGCGCTAACGTGCAGCCGGGCGATTCTGAGTCCAGTGAGACCACGTCCTCCGGCAGCGAGTCCTCCGATTCCAACAATGAGACCGCATCCTCCGAGGACAAATCGTCCAGCCAGGAAGGTGCCATCACCGACGACGACATTAACAAACTCAATAGCTAGTTATTGCTAGGGGTGGTGTCTCCTATACGTTGAAAAGGACACCTCTTCACGGTTTCAACACGCACTGCCGGGCTTCCCCGATGGGGGAGCCCGGCTTTTTCATCCCAATAAAATCAGCAGGTCAAAGCCAATTTTCGGGACCAAATACAAAGCCGCCGGTCCCCTCCTATAGCGCACTTTGCCACAGAAAAGTGCGAGACTTCGGTATGCGGTATCAAGCAATCGTTATTCGGGTCTTTAGGAATCCGCGTGATTAAATGCACGGCAATGGGTACATAGCCAGTACAGTAAGTCCCCGAGGCAGATTGGAGCCACGTATGGATATCAAGGTTTCTGGACGCAAGACGACGGTAACCGATGCTCTGCGTGCGCATGTGGATGAGAAGATCGGCGAGGCGCTCAAGGTTTTCGATATCGAGCCCATGACAGTCGACGTCGTGCTTCGCTATGAGAAGAACCCCTCGAACCCCAACCCGGCAATCGTCGAGGTCACGGTTCGTGCCCGCGGCTCTGTGATTCGCGTTGCCGAGCACGGCGCAGATATGTATGCCGCCATCGATCTCTCCGCCGATAAGGTCACCCGCCAGCTGCGCAAGTTCAAGACCAAGGTCGTGGATAACCGCCAGGGTGGTGCCAGCGCCGCGGATGTTGCGCCGGTCGAGCGCGTCGAGGATCTGGCCGACCTGCTGCTGCCCGAGGAGGAGGACGACCTGCTCGTCCGCGAGAAGGTCATCGATGTCACCCCGATGACCGAGGAGCAGGCGCTGGTGCAGACCGATTTGCTGGGCCACGACTTCTACGTGTTCGAGAACGCGACGACCGGTCTCATCAATGTGGTGTATCACCGTAAGAATGGTGGATATGGCATCATCAAGCCCCGCATCGAAACACTTGACGAGTAAAATACGTTAACTTGCATGAGTTAACGGTTGGCGGCCATCCCATGCGGGTGGCCGCCTTTTTACGTAAGGAGTCGCTTTGATGGACAAGGCCGCATCCGCCGGTCATTCGAACCGTTGCCGCATCGTCGTCGATACCTGCTGCGACTTTAGCCCCGAGGTCGCCGCGAACCTCGATGTCGATATCCTGGGTTTCCCTTTCATTATCGATGGCGAGGAGCGCACGGATGACATCTGGTCGAGCATGAGCCCTAAGGAGTTCTACGACCGCATGCGCGCCGGTGCCCGCGTGTCCACCTCGGCTGTGTCGCTCGGTCGCTATATCGAGTTTTTTACCGAGTGCGCCAAAGAGGGCACGCCCACGGTCTACCTGTGCTTTACCTCGGCGCTGTCGTCGAGCTACAACTCCGCGTGCCAGGCGGCAGATGTCGTGCGCGCCGAGTATCCCAACTTTGAGCTCTACGTGGTCGACAACGCTCTGCCCTGCGCGACCGGTGCGCTCTTGGCGCTCGAGGCCGTGCGCCAGCGTTCGGCGGGACTGACCGCCAAGCAGCTGGTCGATTGGGCAAACGAGGCAAAGACCTACGTTCACGGCTACTTTACGCTCGAGAGCTTCGACGCACTGGCTGCCGGCGGCCGCATTCCTCCCGCGGCGGCGCAGCTCACGGCAAAGCTCGACGTCAAGCCCGAGCTCTCCTACGACCTGGCCGGCTCGCTGTCGCTGATCGGCGTCAACCGCGGCCGCAAGAAGGCGCTCAAGTCCATCCTCAAGTCGTTCCGCGAGAACTACGTGCCCGATCGCACCATGCCCATCGCCATCATGACGGCCGATGCCGAAAAGGATGGTGACTGGCTCGAAGCCGCCATCCGCAAGGAGGAGGGTTGCGCCGACGTCACGATCATTCGCGGCTCCGTGGGTCCCACCATCGGCTCGCACGTGGGCCCCGGCATGGTGGGCTGCGCGTTTTGGGGTAAGAGCCGCGCCGACAAGGCGTCGCTTTCCGACCGTATCGCCCGCCGCGTGCGCGGTCAGTAGGCAAGCGCTGCGTCCGTAATCGCCCTCGACTCACAGCCCAAACGCTGGCACCGAGTATTCAACCTGGTAACAACACCCAACCCAAAAGGAAAGGTTTCATGGCAAACAAGCTCTCCGTCGCATTCATCGGCACCGGAATCATGGGTGCCCCCATCGCCGGCCACATTCTGGACGCCGGCTATCCCGTCACGGTCAACAACCGCACCAAGTCCAAGGCGGCGGCGCTTATCGAGCGCGGCGCCGTCTGGGCAGATACGCCGGCCGATGCCGCGGCGAACGCCGATGTCGTCTTTACCATGGTGGGCTATCCCTCCGAGGTCGAGGAACTCTACCTGGCGGGCGACGGCCTGCTCGCGTGCACTAAGCCCGGCGCGGTCTTGATCGACCTCACCACGAGCTCGCCCGAGCTTGCCCGTGACATTGCCGAGGCCGCCCAGGTTTCTGGTCGCATGGCGTTTGACTGCCCCGTCACCGGCGGCGAGTCGGGCGCTATCGCCGGTACGCTCACGGCTATCGTGGGCGCTACCGAGAACGACATCGCGCCGGTCCGCGACATCCTTGCCGCCTTTGCGGCCAACATCTGCTGCTTCGACGGCGCCGGCAAGGGCCAGGCTGCCAAGCTCGCCAACCAGGTGTCGCTGGGCGCCTGCATGGTCGGCATGGCAGACGCCATGGCATTTGCCGAGCTGAGCGGCCTTGATCTGGAGAAGACCCGCCAGATGATCCTGGGCGGTACCGGCAAGTCCGGCGCCATGGAGAGCCTGGCTACCAAGGCGCTCGACGGCGACTACAAGCCCGGCTTTATGGTCGAGCACTTCATCAAGGACCTGCGCTTGGCGCTCGCCTATGCCGACGATCGCGAGCTTGCGCTGCCCGGCGCCGACGTGGCCTTTACGCTCTACGACATGCTCGATGCCATCGGTGGTGCCAAGCTGGGCACCCAGGCCATCACGGTCCTCTATAAGGAGGAGGCCGACGCCATCGCCGCCGGTCTGGACTGGTCGCAGTATCGTCCCGAAGAGCACGGTGCTCACGAGGACGGCTGCGGTTGCGGCGAGCACGGCGACGACCATGAGTGCGGTTGCGGCCACCACCATGGCGAGGACCACGAGTGCTGCGGCGGCCACGGCCATGATGATGGCCACGAGTGCTGCTGCGGCCACCATCACGGGGAGTAGCGCCCATGAGCTGGACGTTCGTGGTGCTTGCGCTGGTGCTCTTTCTCTTCGCGATCTACATTGGCTTTTTGTGCGGCCAGTGGGCGTGCGAAAAGCGCGTCATCACCAAGCGCGACTACTGGATTGCCAACTTTGCGGGAGCGGCGGCAGTCATCCTGCTGACCTGGGTGTTCTCGCTGTTCCCGCTGGTGCAGTTTGCGCCGATCGGCTGGCTCGGCGGCTTTATCGCCGGCCTTAAGATGAGCTTTGGCGAGTCCGTCGGTCCGTGGCGCAAACACGACGAGGTCTTTAACGTTAACAAGGCTCACCGCGCCGCCGCCGACGCGGGCGATGCCGAGGAGCGCCGCCGTGCGCGTCGCAATGGTGCGGCCGACCGACAGCTCATCTCGGTCACCGATGACAGCAAGGGTGCTGACAAGCACGCTAAGAAATAGTAAAAAGAGGTAACTATGGCAGAAAACAAAGACGAACAGCTCACCGACGAGGAGCTGGCACAGCTCCAGCTGGCAGAGGAGAACGAGAACGCCGTCGACCGCCTGGTCCAGGAGCTCGGCTGCCCCACGCGCCGCATCCGTCAGTTTGCCGCCCGCGTGCTGCACCTGCTTGCCGAGCGCGATCCGCAGCGCGTCGTGCCCTGCGTGCCCGCGCTGATCGAGGCGCTCGACCGCCCCGAGGCTCAGACCCGCTGGGAGGCTCTCGATGCCCTGGCGGCGCTCGCCACCACCTGCCCCGAGCAGCTGGGCGATGCCTTTGAGGGCGCCGAGACCGCGCTGTTCGATGAGATTTCGTCCACGCTGCGCTATGCCGCCTTCCGCCTGCTGTGCGTGTGGGGCGCCACGAGCGTCGAGCGTTCGCGCGAGGCTTGGCCCATCCTGGACGAGGCCATCCAGTGCTACCACGGCGACCTCGAGTATCGCGACATGCTCGGTTGCCTGTACGAGTTTGGCCGGGGCGAGATTGACGCCGAGGTCGCCGAGAAGCTCGCGCTGCGCCTTAAGTTCGATGCCGAGAACGGCAAGGGTAGCTATCTCAAGGCCCGTTCGAGCGAGATTTGCGAAATGCTTGTTAAACGTTTTGGCCTGGATCTCTCCAAAAAGAAGAAGCGTGCTAGCGTAAAAAAATCTGACGACGCCGAAGACGAGGAGTAACAGATTATGGCGCACGATGTAGTCCTGATTCCTGGTGACGGTATCGGTCCCGAGATTACGCAGGCTATGCGCCGCGTGGTCGAGGCCACTGGTGTCCAGATCAACTGGAACGTCCAGGAGGCCGGTGCCGGCGTCATGGACGAGTTTGGCACGCCGCTGCCCCAACATGTGCTCGATGCGGTCGCCGAGACCAAGGTTGCTATCAAGGGCCCCATCACCACGCCGGTCGGCACGGGTTTCCGCAGCGTTAACGTCGCCCTGCGCAAGCATTTTGACCTGTACGCCTGCGTGCGCCCCTGCCTGTCGCAGCCGGGCGACGGCTCGCGCTTCCGCGACGTCGACCTGGTTATCGTGCGCGAGAACACCGAGGACCTCTATGCCGGCATCGAGTTCGATGAGGGCGCTGCCGAGGTCGAGGAGCTCTCGCAGCTCGTCGAGCGCTCGGGCCAGAAGACCTTCGCCGCGGATTCCGCCATCTCAATCAAGCCGATTTCCATCGCCAAGAGCCGCCGCATTGTGGAGTACGCTTTTGAGTACGCCCGCCGCTGCGGCCGCAAAAAGGTGACGGCCGTGCATAAGGCCAACATCATGAAGGCGACCGATGGCCTGTTCCTGCGCGTTGCGCGCGAGGTGGCCGCCAACTATCCCGATATCGAGTTCAACGACAAGATTGTCGACGCCACCTGCATGGGCCTGGTCCAGAACCCCAACGACTTCGATGTCCTGGTGCTGCCCAACCTGTACGGTGACATTGTGAGCGACCTGTGCGCCGGTCTGGTAGGTGGACTGGGTATGGCTCCGGGTTCCAACATCGGTGCCGACTGCGCCATCTTCGAGGCGACGCACGGCTCCGCGCCCGATATCGCTGGCCAGGATATCGCTAACCCCACGGCCGAGATTCTGTCCGCGGCTATGATGCTCGATCACCTGGGCGAGAACGACGCGGCCAATCGCATTCGCGCCGCCGTTTCTGCCACGCTCGACGAGGGCGAGCAGGTTACCGGTGACGTGCGTCGTGCCCAGACCGGCTCCGTTGAGGGCGCTGTGGGCACGCAGGCCTTTGCCGATGCCGTTATCGCGCACCTGGTCTAAGGTATGCACGCTGCAAACGCCTAAATAGTACTCAAGTGTTTGCGTATAACCTAAGAATCAATACGCCCGGCGCTCTGCCGGGCGTATTCTATTGGGGACTATGTTTCCTAACAAGGAGTAACTGATATGGGTCTGATTCAAAAGAAGGACGAGAAGGACGAGATCGACGGCATCCAGATCATCGAGCGCGGCGAAGGCCCTGACGGTGATGAGGACGAGAAGATCGACCTGGTCGCCGGCACGTCTGCCGAACATATTGCCGCCGGCACGACCGCCGAGGAGGAGGACGCTCGCCTGGAGGCAAGGATCGCCGCGGATGCAGCTGACGAGAACCTCATGCCTGAGGAACAGGATGAGGACAACGACTCCGACGTGGACGACCACGCTTGCAAGCACAAGAAGACGATGATTGCCGCCTTTGTAGTTGCAGTCGTGATCGCTGCCGTGGTCGGCTTCTTTATTGGCAACGGCGGCTTTGGCGGCAAGGGCGTCGGCTCGGCGACCCTTACCGAGGACCAGCTCGATTCGACCGTGGCAAGCTATAGCTACAACGGCAAGAAGAGCGACATCACCGCGCGCGAGGCCATCGAGAGCCAGTATAGCCTCGACACCGTCAAGGACGACGACGGCAACTACACCGCTCCGTCTGCCGACGTTATCCTGTCCTACGTGCGCAACCAGATTCTGCTGGACGCTGCCGAGGACGAGGGCATTACCGTCTCTTCCAAGGAAATGAAGCAGTACGCCGAGGATTCCATCGGTACCTCCGACTACAAGACCATGGCCACGCAGTATGGCGTGTCCAAGGATCAGGCCAAGCAGATCGTCCGCCAGTCCGCGACGCTGCAGAAGCTCTACAAGAAGAAGGTGGGCGATAGCTCCGCAAGCATGCCGACCGCCCCGACCGAGCCTGCTGACGGCAACGAGGAGACCGCGAGCAAGGACTACGCCGACTACATCATCAACCTTGCCGGCGATGAGTGGGATAGCTCAAAGGGCACTTGGAAGGATGCCGACAGCACCTATGCCAAGGCCTTTGCCGACGATGCCTTTACGGCCGATAGCGCCACCTACAAGCAGGCCATGACCGCCTACTACACTGCTTATCAGCAGTACTCCTCGCAGGCTTCGAGCGCCAGCTCCAAGTGGACCGAGTATGCTAACGGCCTCTACGCCAAGGCCAACATCAGCATCTACGGTTTGTTTGCGTAAGGGCTGCCCGAGCCGCCGAGCGCGTAGCCAAAAAATCTGATATGCCCGCTAGAACGGATATCGTTCTAGCGGGCTTTTTGCACTGTGGGGAGGGCGATGAGAGGGGGTGGTTGTATGCAAATTTTGGGACACTTTATTCATATAAAGTGAAAACGATTTCGGCTAAACTGGTAGTAACAATGTGGTACCACTGTTCATCTGGTAGTAACCAATTTTGAGACGAAATCGAATGGAAATTGCTAAGAATTAGTTTGGTAATGAAAGAAACGCACCATGTCTACCTGCGTAAATTACCGTTTACGGGCCAAAAATAACCGTTTGGCAACGATATAGTAATTTGAATGAAATGTGGTGGACGTTTGAATTGAGTGTGTGCTACCGTACATACCAGCAACCCCAAATAGGGACTGGGTTGTCTAAGTTTGCGCACCAATGCCGGCAAGCGGAGAAGCCGGTATGCACAAGGCGCGGACATGGAACTCGTTGGTGAACAACGAAAGAAAGGTTGGAGGAGATACCATATGATGAAGTACCTCCAGAAGCTCGGCAAAGCGCTGATGCTTCCCGTCGCGGCGCTTCCCGTCGCAGGTATTCTTATGGGCGTGGGCTACCTGCTCGCTCCCGCAGTCATGGGTGCTGCCGGTGACACTACCGGTTTTGCCTATACCGCCGGTTTCCTGCTCATCAAGGCAGGCGGCGCTCTTATCGATAACATGGCCTGGCTGTTCGCAGTCGGCGCCGCTGTCGGCCTTGCCGACGATCACGATGGCACCGCTGGCCTCGCTGGCCTCGTCGCCTTCCTGATGATCCAGCAGCTCCTGAACCCCGCTGTTGTTGGCACCATTCGTGGTATGGACGCCGATGCTCAGACCGCTTGGCTTGCCACGACCGAGGGCATCGCGTTCTCCAAGATCGCTGGTAACTCCTTCATCGGCATCCTGTCCGCCATCATCGGTGGCACTTGCTACAACAAGTTCAAGGACACCCGTCTTCCCGACTGGCTGGCCTTCTTCTCCGGCAAGCGTTGCGTCGCCATCATGACCGCCGTCATCTGCATCGTCGTCTCCGTCGTTCTGCTCTTTGCTTGGCCGCTCATCTTCGGTGCTCTTGTTGCTCTTGGTGAGGGCATCGCCGCCATGGGTGGTATCGGCGCTGGCATCTACGCCTTCCTCAACCGCCTGCTCATCCCGACTGGTCTGCACCACGCTCTGAACAACGTGTTCTGGTTCGACACCATCGGCCTGGGCGACCTGACCCACTTCTGGGCTGGCGAGACCTCTGCTGACGTCAAGTGGAGCCTCGGTATGTACATGTCCGGCTTCTTCCCCTGCATGATGTTCGGTATCCCGGGCGCTGCCCTGGCTATGGTTCAGACCGCTAAGAACAAGAAGGCTGCTATCGGCCTGGTTGTCTCCGCTGCTATCTGCGCCTTCGTCTGCGGCGTCACCGAGCCCTTCGAGTTCGGCTTCATGTTCCTGTGCTTCCCGCTCTACGTCGTGTACGCTGTCCTGTACGGCATCTTCACCATCATCACCTACTATGTTGGTTTCCGTGCCGGCTTCTGCTTCTCCGCTGGTGCTACCGACCTCCTGTTCTCCTCTAGCCTCCCGGCTGCCGCCAACACCTGGATGATCATCCCGCTGGGCATCGCTGCCTTCGTGGTCTTCTACCTCGTGTTCCGCTTCGCCATCACCAAGTTCAACCTCATGACCCCCGGTCGCGAGGATGAGGATGTCGAGGAGACCTCCGCTTCCGCCGCTGCTGGCGACGACAAGTTCGCCGCTCTGGCCGCCGCTGTTCTCGCTGCCGTCGGTGGCAAGGAGAACGTCAAGACCGTTGACTGCTGCGCTACTCGCCTGCGCTTCGAGCTCGGCGATTCCGATCTGGTCGACGAGGCTGCCTGCAAGAAGGCTGGCGCTCTGGGTGTCATGAAGATGGACAAGGGTGCTACCCAGGTCATCATCGGCACGCAGGTCCAGGCTGTTGCCGAGGAGCTCAAGAAGCTTCTCTAAGCCTTAAAGACGTATCTGTCTTGCAAAGGGTCGTCCCGCTCCGCGGGGGCGGCCCTTTTTGCTACCTCAATACTTGATGCAGCGATGTAATTGGTATTACAGCGCACGGGCTATCAACCGGCAAACAATATCGAAATGTGTGGGTTGACCTGCTGTTATTCCATTAAAACTGCTATAGTACGTGGTGTCTGGTTACAACCAATTTCGAGTCATTTATCCGGCAGGTATCATTATGGCAATGGGAGCGCGCAAACAACCTTTGTACGATCAGCTCGTCGATTTGCTGACCGATAAAATCGATCACGAGCTTCGACCCGGCGACTATTTGCCGTCTGAGCGTGACTTGTCGGAGCGCTACGGGCTCTCGCGTACGACGGTTCGCCTTGCCCTGCAGGAGCTTGAGCGCCTAGGCTTGGTGGTTCGTCAGCGCGGCCGTGGAACCATGGTGTGCGACCGCTCTCTGCAAACGGCAAACCTCTCGCAAATCTATAGCTTTACCGAGCAGATGAAGGCGATCGGCCGTGTGCCCAAGACGACGATTCTTGAGTTTACCGAGGTCGAGGCTGACAAGAATATTGCCATAGAGATGAACGCGCGTCTTGGCGAGCGTCTGTACAAGATCAAGCGCCTGCGTATTGCCGATGGTGTGCCGCTGATGATTGAGTGTACATATCTGCCGAGTCGCAAGTTCTTTGCGCTTAAGCGCCCCATGATCGAGGACAAATCGCTGTACGACATGATCGAGCAGGACTTTCACGAGAAAGTTCGCGTGGCAGAGGAGGAATTCTACGCGAGTATCGCCCGCCATTCCGACGCTCGTTTGCTCGAGATTACCGAGGGCGCACCGGTGCTGGATTTGATTCGTACCACATATGACATGAACAACGAGGTTATCGAGTATACGCGTTCGGTTGCGCGTGCCGACCAGTTTAAGTACAAGGTCTACCACAACCGCGCAGTCTAGAGTTATTGGGTATAAACGGCTTGGCGTGTTTTGCGGCGGGTGCAAAATGTGCCAAGCGGTAGAAGGCAACGAACAATCGCTCGAATTAACAATGCAGTGGTTTTTGATCCGCCCTAAGACGCACTGCGAGTACGGGAGCATAGATGAACACGTATGCTATCAAGGCCGACAAGTTCTTTTTGCCGGCGGGGCCGCAGCTGGGCGGCTTCCTGATGGTCGAAGACGGCGTCTTTGGCGCTTGGCAGGCCGATGAGCCCGCTTGTGAGATCAAAGATTATTCGGGTACATGGATTGCGCCGGGCATGGTGGACACCCACATTCATGGCTTCTATAACCATGCCACGACCGATAACGATGCCGAGGGTATCAACATCAGCTCGACCGAGCTCGCTCGTCGTGGTACCACCAGCTGGCTTCCTACGACCTTTACCGACGGCGTGGAGCAGATCAAGGACGCCTGCGCTGCCATTGCACAGGCGGACGAAGAGCGCGGGCCCGAGTTCTGCGGTGCTCGTATTCAGGGTATCTACCTGGAGGGTCCGTTCTTTACCATGAAGCACGTGGGTGCCCAGAACCCCGCTTACCTGATCGACCCATCTGAGGAAGTTTTTGACGAGTGGCAGGAGGCCGCCGGCGGTCGTATCGTCAAGAGCGCCATGGCGGCCGAGCGTGACGGCGCCGCCGCTTACGCCGCGGCTCTGAGCGCCAAGGGCGTCGTGACCTGCATTGGCCACTCCGATGCCACCTATGATGAGTGCGCCGCCGCCATCAATGCTGGCGCCAGCTGCTTTACGCATACCTACAACGGCCAGCGCGGTCTGCATCATCGTGAGCCCGGTGTTGTTGGTGCTGCTATGACCACGCCCAACACCTATGCCGAGATCATCTGCGATGGCAAACATGTGAACCCCGCTGCTATCAAGGCTCTGCTGCAGGCCAAGGGCTGGCAGCACACGGTGCTGATCACCGACTGCCTAGGTTGCGGCGGCATGCCCGAGGGCAAGTACACCAGCGGTGGCATGGATGTCATTATGAAGGACAACCTCTGCTGGCTCGCCGATGGCTCTGCTATTGCCGGTTCGGTGCTCACGCTCGCACAGGGCGTCAAGAACATCGTCGACTGGGGTCTTGCGAGCGCCGATATCGCAATTCGCATGGCGACTGAGGTACCCGCGCGCTCCGCTCACGTCGAGGATAAATGTGGCAGCATTATGCCTGGCCGCGATGCCGATTTTGTCGTGTTTAATCCCGACCTTACCCTGGTCGAGACGTATGTGGGTGGCAACAGCGTCGGTAACGCGTTTGCCGAGTAGCCGCCAAAGAAACGATCCGAGAGGGGATTTAGATGATTTACGGTGCATTGGGCGATATCGAGGAGTACCGCGGAATGCTCAAGGGCCTCGACGTGCTGATCGACTGGCTCGAGGAGAACGATCCGGCGGAGCTCGAGGTCGGCAGCCATCCGATTCTGGGCGACAAGGTCTTTGCGAACGTCATGGCTCCCACGACGCGTCCCGAGGCTGAGGCTCACTATGAGACGCATCAGCGCTATCATGACCTGCAGATCGACGTCGAGGGTCGCGAGGCCTTTAAGGTTGCCACGGGCAGCCTGACGCTGGTCCAGGAGTTTGACGAGAAGGACGACTACGATCTGGTCGATTCCGACGCTTCGATTGCCGGCGATCTTGCCGACGACAAGTTTGCGCTGTTCGTTGCCGGCGAGCCTCACATGCCCACGCTCGAGTTCCCGGGCGATGGCGCACAGCCGGTCAAGAAGATCTGCTTTAAGCTGCTTGCAGATGCTTACTGGGAGGAGTAGCGAACTGTTCGGTTGAGCTGTTCGTGTTGCGAGCGCTATCCCTTGGAGGAGCGCGCTTGGGCCCCGCTGATCGCGGTTCCTTTGGGGATTGCGGTTGGCGGGGCTTTTTGTTGAGTAGGGGAGTTGCCGGCGGCGTTGTGCTTGGGTTGGCGCATGCGCACTCAAAATCGGCAACAAAAAAAGCCGCCCGAAGGCGGCTAACTTGTGCAATGGAGCCAGCGACCGGGCTCGAACCGGTGACCCCCGCTTTACGAGAGCGGTGCTCTACCAACTGAGCTACGCTGGCGGCCATGTGGTGACGCAGCTGAGGCGTCAACGGCTGTCTATGATACGGGACATCGCAAATCCGCGCAAGTGTTCTGACGGCTTTTCTCACTTTAAATGCACTAATATTGGAGACGTGATGTCTCGCTCTTACGGGTCTCAAACAGAATGGGGCTGCCATGGCTCAACCCAAGATTCTTCTCACACGCATCGATGACCGGTTTATTTACGGGCAAGACATTGAGCTGTGGAACGAGGCTGTGGGTTCCAACCTTGTCCTAATCGTCAACGATGAGATCGCGGCGGATTCGCGCAAGTGGGCGCCTATGAGGGTCGCGGCGCCCGAGGGCGTGTGGACGCGGTTTTTCTCGGTGCAAAGGACCATCGACATCATTCATACCGCAACGCCGCGCCAGTTGATTCTGATCATGGTGGCCTCACCCGCCGATGCACTCGCGCTGGTTAAGGGTGGCGTGCCGATCACCAAGATCAGCATTGGCCATATGCAGGCAGGGGAGGGCAAGCGCCCCATAACGCCCGCGGTTGCCATAGACGATGCAGACGTGGCTGCTCTCAGAGAGCTGCAGGAGTTCGGCATAGAGCTAGAAATCCGCTATCTCCCCAGCTCCGACTCCGATCCCATCGACAATCTGTTCAACTGATCCCTTGGGGACGGAGGAAAACGGATCATTTTGCCCTTGCGAGGGACGCGCGCGATGCCGCCTGTCAAAAACTATGCCCATTTACTACGTTTGATCGGTTATCGCCGAGCATGTCGAATTTGAGAAAAACAAAACCGCAGGTAGACGGCTCGCGCATTTAACAAAAACCGGTGCATGGTCGAGCATCCCGGGCTAAGCGTAGTAAATGGGCATAGTTTTGATATGTCACTCATACAGTCACAGCGAAAAAGAGCCCAAAAGATGAAAAACGCCCGTCGGCGGTGTGCCGGCGGGCGTTGCTGTGCGATATGTCGCGTTGTGGGCCTAGTGCCTCATAAAGTGGTATTCGATCACATTGCTGTAGGGATGACCGGGGCCCACGATGCCCTGGGGGAACAGCGCATGGTGCGGCGTGTCAGGATACATTTCGGCCTCGAGGGCAAAGCCGGCGCCCCAACCATAGTTGGCATCGTCTTTGGCGTGTTCGTCGCCCAGCCAGTTGCCGGTGTAGAGCTGCACGCCCGGGGCAGTGGTGTAATAGTCCAGCTCACGGCCGGTCCACATCTCCTCGACGTGCATCGCGCGGCGCAGATTACGGCCGTACTGATAGCCATCAATGCACAGGCAGTGGTCGTAGCCACGGGCCTGCTTAATCTGCGGGTCGTCGGCTTCCATGCCGGGCGCGACGGGGCGCAGCTCACGGAAGTCAAACGGCGTGCCCTCGACCGGAGCGATCTCTCCGGTGGGGATATTCTGCTCGTTGATGGGCAGGTAGTGGGCAGCGTTAGCAACAAAGAAGTGCTCACAGTCCATGCCGGCGTTGTGACCGGCAAGGTTAAAGTACGTGTGGTTGGTCATGGACACGTACGTGGCGCGGTCGCTCTCACAGCCATATTCGATACGGAAGCAGCCGGTGCGCGTCACGGTAAACGCGGCCGTAAAGGTGCGGTTGCCGGGAAGGCCCAGCTCACCGTCCTCAAGCGAGGTGGTCATGCGCACGGCATTGTGGACCTCGTCGAGCTCAACGTCCCATACGCGCTTGTGCAGACCATGCTCAAGATCGCTGTGCAGGTTGTTGGTGCCCTCGTTGGCGGGCATATGCCAGTCCGTGCCGGCGATGGTGATCGTGGCACCTGCAGTGCGGTTGGCCACAGGTCCGATGGTCGCGCCAAAGCAGGCGGGGTTGTCAAAGTAATCCTCGAGCTTATCGAAGCCCAGCACCACATCGCGCACGTTGCCGGGAATGTCGGGCACATCGATACCCAGCACGGTGGCGCCATAGTCCATAATGCGAACGCAGATCTCGGGCCCGTTGAGGGTGTAACGATGAACGGGGGTACCGCACGGCGCGGTGCCGAAAAGCTCGGAAGTGATCATTTGGTTCCTAACATCGAGGTATTTCCGACAAACTGTAGCGCGAACAGGCGAGATTATCACTACACCCCACTAAAGCAGGGGGTATTTTTCTCAAAAAAGTGATGATTGGAGCTGTGCGGGCATTCATTTTTGACGCGCACGAGTCTGATACAATTTGTTCGTTACTGTTTGAATGATATGCGCGCAAAGAACGGCGAGGATTCATCGTGATTAAGGCAGAGCGACAGGATAGGGTTCGTCAGCTGCTCGAAGAGCAGGGCACGGTCTCGGTCAAGGAGATTTCGGATGCACTGGGCGTCTCGGACATGACGATTCGTCGCGATCTTGAGGAGCTCGCGAGCCTGGGCGAGATCGAGCGCGTGCACGGCGGAGCCCGCAGTGCGCAGGGCCGTCCACACGCTATGCTGCGCCATGAGTATTCGCACAGCGAAAAGCGCACGAAGCATGCCGAGGAAAAGTTGCAGATTGCGCGCCGTTCTGTGGAGCTTATCGAGGAAGGCTCGACCATCTTTTTGGGGACAGGCACCACGGTTGAGCAGATGGCCTCGATGTTGCCGGCGTTTCGTCTGCGCATTGTGACCAATTCGCTTTCGGTGTTTAACCTGCTCGAGGCGCGCGAGGACTGCGACCTGTGCCTCGTGGGCGGTATGTACCGTCGCCGCACTGCCGCTTTTGTGGGGCCAACGGCCGAGGATACCCTGCGTGCGCTGGGCATCGACGCGGCGTTTATCGGTGCCAACGGCATCTTGGACGGTGACGTATCTACGTCCAACATGGACGAGGGCCGTATCCAGCAGCTCGCCTTTATCAAGGCCGACTCGCGCTATCTGATCGCCGACTCCAGCAAGATCGGCAAGCGCGACTTCTACACCTTCTGCCGCCTGGACAATTTGGACGCCGTGGTGTGCGAGCCGGGTATTGCCGCCGAGGATCGCGCCGCCATCGAGGAACACACGCAGGTCATTTGCTAGCTAGCGCTGCAGGCGATACTTCTGCTCCCTGCCGGCGCAGGGGTTATCGCTTCACAATGACGCGTAAATAACTTTGGGCAACAAGGATGAGGCTATTCTGGGATATGACTAGACTCCGTATTTCGTCTTTATGTCCCTTGAGAATGAATCGTAGTCTTCATAGAGCCCCTCTCTGCTTTCATCCTCGGCGTGGTTTACACGTTCAAGGAGCTTATCCTTTGGAGCCTCTTTTGTTATTGCGGCCTCGCTATCGGGTATTGTGGATTGCAAGAATAGTTCTAGAGCATGGACGTCTTTGAGTATGTAGCCCGTCGAACGACCCGCTCCTGTTTTTTCGATTGCGCTGCAACTAACAAGCTGACCGAGGGTTCGTTTAACGGTAACCTCGCTGATATCGGGGCAGTTGGATCGGATGTCGGATTTCTTAATGACGCCGGGTCTCTGTTGAAATAGAACGGCGATGCGCGCTTGCTTCGACATGGGACGAGTGCTTGATTCAATTAGGGTACGCTGCTCGAGCTGTCGGTAGGCGGCCAGGGTTGTTCCGAGCATGAAACGGATAAAGGGTGCTTCGGTGTTTTGATTTTCATTCCATCCAATGGAGCTTGCAGCGAGGGCGTTGTAGTAGAGCGCCTTGTTGTCTTCAATAAGTCGTTCGATGCTGATGTAACGCGCAACGTCGTATCCAGTCTTTTCGAGTAGCAGCGTTGTAAGGAGCCGGCTCATCCTGCCATTGCCATCGTTGAAGGGATGAATGCTGACAAAATCGAAGATGAAGCGGAATGATATAAGGAGGGGGTCGCAAACTTGACGAGATAAGGCGTCGTTGAGGGACCGACAGGCTTCTTCGATAAGTCCGGGGGTTGCTAGGGCCGAAGGCGGTCTAAAGCGCACAAATCGATTGCCTTGATCGTCGATGGAGATGATTTCGTTATCGCTATCTTTCCAATGGCCCCCATACGAGATTGCTGTGTGTACCATGAGGTCACGATGCAACTGCAAAATGACCGATGGCGTTACGGGAATGAAATCGTGCTGCTCGTGAATAAGCGACAGCGCATCTCGGTATCCAGCGATTTCTTCCTCTGCGCGGGAGCTTGGCTTGGCGGAATACGCCATGATTGCTTTGAGTCTTTTTTGGGTGGTAACAATTCCTTCAAGTCCGTTGGAGGATTGGGTGCTTTGGATCTTAGCCTCCTCCATAAGTGACGATAGAAGTTCGGGTTTGACTTGACTCAGAGCAAGCTGTCGGCCTTTATGCTCGCGTATCGAGAGGAGGAGGTTGGTGATTGGAGTTGCTTCGAGTTCCGCTGGGACTGTGGTGTAATCGAACTGGCGCATGCGGCTCCTTTCGGTATCACGAACATACTTTCGATATCATAATACCATTAAATGATACCGAAAGTATGTTCGTGATACCGAAAACTAGAAACCATGCTTCATAACTGCTTGGAAAGTTCGGATTTGACTATCTTATTGTCTTGATCTGTAACAGGTAGACGGTCGAAAGTGGGCTACGTGTTACAGATTGAGATTTTTGACCGGACTCCTGTTTGTCTCGATCTGTAACATTTAAGACCGAAAATCCCAGTTAGATGTTACAGATCGAGACGAATGATCCGCTCGGGCCCACCAAAAACAAAAAGGCCGCATGCGAACCCGTGGAGGGATTCGCATGCGGCCGACAGGGGGTATGCGGCAAAAGTTAGGCCATAAGCAGGCCGGTCTCCGCGACGTTCTTGTACCAGTACGCGCTCGCCTTGGGATAGCGCTTCTGGGTCTCAAAGTCGATGTAGAACAGGCCGTAACGCTTGTTATAGCCGTTGGTCCAGGAGAACTGGTCCTGCAGCGACCACACAAAGTAACCGTCGACGTTTACGCCGCCGTCGATCGCCTTGAGGATCCATGCGAGATGCTGACGCATGTAGTCGATGCGAGGGGCGTCGTCGATAAAGCCGTCCTCAAAGTCGTCCTTATAGCCCATGCCGTTCTCGGTGATGTAGATCTTCTTGTAGTTGGGGTAATCGTTCTTAATGCGCAGCAGCAGATCGTACAGGCCCTCGGGATAGATGATCCAGTCCCAATCGGTGGTGGGAACGCCTTCGCGCACGCATGACTCGCCCACGCCCTTGAGGAACCAGCGCGAGGAGCCCTTGTCGCCGGTGCCATTGTGGTTGATGTCGTTTTCGCCCTCGGCGGCACGCAGGAACTGGCACTTGTAGGTGTTGACGCCCAGGCAATCGTTGTAGGGGAGCGCGGCGGTCAGCGCGGCGATGTCCTCGTCGCGGACGTCGAGCTCGCCGCCGGCGATATGGGCCAGCTTGGTCGCAGCCTCCATGGTGTCGGCTGCATAGTGGCCGCGGAAGGTGGCGTCGAGCACCCAGCGGTTGTTGATGACGTCGGCCATGCGAGCTGCCTCGCAGTCGGCGGCGTTGTTGGGGTCGAGGGGATACTTGGGCTCCAGGTTCTGGACAATGCCGATCTCGCCCTCAAAGCCGCCCTCATGGAAGGCGACGACAGCCTTGGCGTGGGCCACCATCATGTTGTGCATAAGCTGGAAGGCTTTGTCCAGGCGATACTTCTCGCCGTGCGGCCAGTTGCCGACGATAAAGCTGCCCTCGGCGGTCGCGGGAATTTCGTTAAAGGTAAACCAGTGCTTGACCTCGGTGAACTCGGCAAAGCAGAACTTGGCGTACTCGACAAAGGCGTCGATCGTCGTGCGCGTCAGGAACCCCTCGCCGCCGTCCTGGTAGAAGGCCTCGGGCGTGTCAAAGTGATCGAGCGTGACATAGGGAATAACGCCGGCTTTATTGCAGGTGGCGAAAAGCTCGTGATAGAAAGCGACGCCCTCGGGGTTGATCTCGCCGGTGCCATTGGGGAAGATGCGGCTCCAAGCGATGGAGACGCGAATGCCGTTGATGCCGAAGCGCTGGCACAGGTCGATATCGACCGGATACTTGTTGTAGAAATCGCTTGCGGGGTCGGGGGAGAAGCGACCCTGAGCAGCCAGGAAATCGTCCCAGGGCACTTTGCCCTTGCCGTGCGTGCGGGTCTCGCCCTCAACCTGGTAAGCGGCGGTGGCGCCGCCAAACACAAAGCCGTCGGGGAACTGCATGGGATTGGTCATGAGTCATCCTTTCTGTGGAATACGAATAGGGAGAGGTGCCCGAACTGGGGATTCGGGCACCAACAGAGGGAGGTAACTAGTCGAGGTTCTCGCGGAGCCACTTGATGGCGCCAGCGGGGTCACGGGTAAGGTCGATATATTCCTTACCGCGCGGGGCGAGCAGCTTAATGCCCAAGCGATCGGTGTCGGCCTTCATGTCGTTGTAGTAGCTACGAACCTGCGGGGCGAGCACGATAACGTCGTACTGATCCATGATGGCAGTGTGCTGGCCATAGGCGCCTGCAGAGGAAGCGATGTTCTCTCCGGTCTGTGCGGCACCTTCCTTGATGGCGTTGGCGAGCATGGCAGAGGTGCCGGCGCCGGCGCACAGGACGAGGACCTTCAGGCCATCGACATCCTTCTTGGCGGATGCATCGGCAGCGGGCTCGGGCTGATCGGCGACAGGCTTGCTGTCGGCGGCGGCAACAACCGTCTCGACGGAAGCGGTAGCCTGCTCGACAGCGGGCGCAGGGGCGTTGGCGGCGATGGCAGCGGCACCATCGGACTCGAGACCCAGCTCGGCGGCGCGCTCGGCCTCCTGGTCGCAGAGCAGCTTATCGTATGCCTTCAAAAACGGCAGGTAGATGATGGCGTCCAGCGAGATGATGATTGCAACAAACACCAGAGCGATAAGCTGGAAGTTCGTGGTGATGAAGATGCCGATGGGGGCAGGGGTAGCCCAAGGCACCACGAAGGAGAAGCCGTTCATGCCCACGTTATCGATAAAGAACTTGGCAACGCTTACGTTGACGCAGCCGGCGGCAACAAAGGGGACGAGCATGTAGGGGTTAAGGATCATCGGCGCGCCAAAGAGCAGCGGCTCGTTGACAGCAAAGGCAACAGGAACAATCGAGGCCTTACCGACGGCTTTGAGCTGCTTGGACTTCATAAAGAGAATCAGCAGAAGCGGCACGATGAAGGTGGCGCCGGTGCCGCCGAACTCACCCACGAGCGACATGTTAAAGGTGAGGGAGTGGGCGGGGTGGCCACCGGCCAGCAGAACCTGCAGGTTCTCGGCCTGGTTGGCAAGACGGATGGGGTCGATGCCCGGCTGGACGATCGAGGGGCCGTGGACACCGATGAACCAGAAGAACGCGGTGGCTGCCTGGATAAGGATAAGGCCAGGATAGGTTTCTGCTGCAGTGAAGAGCGGGGAGAGCAGCTTGATGAGCAGCTCGGAGAACGGAACGCCCATGAGGTTGCGCACGACGACATCGATGATGCCGCAGATGATGACGGCGCCGCCAAAGGGGATGATGTCGCGGAAGTTCTGAGCGATGGCGCCCGGGACCTCCTTGGGCAGCTTAATGGTCAGATCGCGCGAGACGCAGAATTTGTAGACCCACACGGTAATGAACGCGGCGATATAGGCCGAGAACAGACCGCGCGTGCCCATGCTGGTGCAATCGAAGACCGAAAGCTCGGAGCCGTTGAACTTGGTGGTGAACTGCGTAACAGCGAGCAGCAGCATGCTGCACTGGGCGGCCACCATGGTGGAGCCGTCGTTGAGCACCTTGCCGGCGGGCATGCGGCGGTTCATGGAAGCCGTAAAGTTCTTGGCAGTGGTGCCGGCAACCATGATGCCCATGACACCCATGGTGAAGTTGTACAGCTTGTTGCACCAGTCGATGAGCGGCTGGGGCAGCGTGATACCGACTACGCCGGGAAGGGTGGCAATGAGCAGAAAGATCGAAGAGGTGAGGACAATGGGCATGCACCCAAGGAATCCGTCCTTGATGGCCTGGAGGTAGATGTTCCTCGAGATCTTCTCAAAGAACGGTTGATGCTTTTCGAGCATCTTTACGATGGCGTCCATAGAGCTCCTTTGCTGCTTGATGCGCGATGCATGTGGATGGAACTGGTCGTCGATGGATGGTCAGGACTGCCCGGAAACCTTCCTGGGTAAGGAAGGCATTGCGAAATGACAACATTGTCATTTCGTTAATGACAACGTAAGACATTTTTGGAAGAGCAACAAGGATTTACAGGTGAACGGTCGATATCGTCCGATAAACGGCTGATTTGTCAGTCGGGCGGGTAGTGTATGCTAGAACGCAAAAAACAAGCGATGCAAAACCGACTGGAGAAGTAGTGGCAACGATGGACAAGAAAAATGTCTCAATGAACGATGTGGCAGTTGCCGCGGGCGTTTCTCTCAAGACGGTGTCGCGCGTGATCAACGAGCCCGATAGCGTGCGAGAGTCGACGCGCGATAGGGTCCATGCTGCCATGGAAGCGCTTGGGTTCCGGGCGAACTTTGCCGCGCGTTCACTCAAGTTGGGCCGTTACGGGTGCATCGGCGTGGTGCTGTTCCACTTGTCGGGCGGCAACGTGGACATGATTGACGGTATCGCCGATGCCGCCGCAGAGCGAGGCTTTGCGCTCACGATGATTAAAAAGCGGGCGGGGGAGAAGATGACCCTTGCCGAAGCGGCACGTAGGATGTCGCAGCTTCCCGTCGACGGCATGATTTTCAACCTGCGCCAGATGGTCGATGACTTTGATACCTTTGAGGCGCCGAAAGACCTCAAGACGGTGATTATCACGTCGATGGAACATCCTACCTGCTCTACCGTCAGTGACGACCAAGAGGGCGGCGCGCGCATGGCATGCGAGTACTTCTTGAATCGCGGACACAAGAACGTGTACTTCGTCTCTGGTAAAAAAGAGTCACTGTCGAGCCAGTGCCGAATGAAAGGCTGGCGAGCGGCGCTCGAGGCGCGTGGCATTGAGCCGCCCGAGCCTCTGCAAGGCGATTGGAATGCGGATAGTGGCTATGCCGCTGGCCTTGTGCTTGCCGATAAACCCGATTGCACGGCGGTCCTCGCTGCTAACGACTGCATGGCAAACGGCGTGATGATGGCTCTACGTGACAAAGGGCTCAATGTGCCCGACGACGTGTCCGTGATCGGCTTCGACGATGAGCTCTACAAGACGATTCCCAACTCGATTCTGACGTCGGTGAAGTTTCGCCACCGCGAACTGGGCATCCGTGCGCTTAACGAGGTCGTCGCAGGTCTGGAAGCCCCGAGCTCCAGAAGTCGTACGCTCGTCTCGGGCGTGTTGGTCGAGCGTTCCAGCGTGAGGGATCTGCGGGCGTAGACGTGCTCGGCCTGCTCGTCTAAATCTGTAACAGGTGGGACCCGAAAACTCGACTAGGTGTTATAGATTGAGATTTTGTCTACCCAGCCATCATCTTTGTCTCGATCTGTAACAGTTAGGAGTGAAATGACCAGCCAGGTGTTACAGATCTAGATTGATTGGATTGACCCATCTGTTTGTCTCGATCTGTAACATCTAAGCGGTCAAAAGCGGTCTACATGTTACAGATTGAGATTTTTGGCTTGGCCTGTGCGTTCACCTCGATCTGTAACAGCTGGGACCCAAAAACTCGGCTAGATGTTACAGATTAAGATGAACAGGAGGACGGGTGCGGTCTAAACAAAATGGCCCGCGCATCACGCATCGATGCACGGGCCATTTTTTTTTCTGCGAGCGGCAGGTGGCGTCAGCGTCTTATGCCTCGAGGTTTTCCTCGATCCAGGCGACGGCACCCTTGGGATCCTTAGTGAGGTCGATGTACTGTTTGCCCTTGGGCGACAGCAGCGTGATGCCCAGGCGGTCGGTGTCGGCCTTCATCTCGTTGTAATAGGTGCGAACCTGCGGAGCCAGGACGATGACGTTGTACTGGTCCATGATGGCGTAGTGGCTGCCGTAGGCACCGGCGTTGGCGGTAATGTCGATGCCCAGCTCGTCGGCGCCTTCCTTAAGCGCGTTGGCGAGCAGTGCAGAGGTGCCGGCGCCAGCGCACAGAACCAGAACCCTCAGATCCTTGCCCTTAAGGGCGGACGGAGCTGCGGAGGCCTCAGTGGCAGAAGCGGTCTCGACAACAGGAGCCTCAACGGCGGGGGCGGCAGCGGTCTTGACGGCCTTGGTCTCCTCGGCCTCTTCTTCGGCCAGGGTCTCGGCCTCCTGCTTGCACAGGACGTTGTCGTAGGCCTTGCAGAACGGGTAGTAGATTAAGAAGTCAACGACCAGCAGGACGAGAACCAGGACCAGAGAGATCGGCTGGAAGTTGGTGTCGATGAAGGTGCCGATCGGTCCGGGGAGTGCCCACGGCATGGCATAGATAAAGCCGTTCATGCCCAAAAAGTCGATGAAGAACTTACCAATGAGGACGTTGGCCACGGGGGCAAACAGGAACGGGATCAGGAAGTACGGGTTGAGGATGATGGGCGCGGCGAACAGCAGCGGTTCGTTGACGGCGAACATCACGGGTACGACAGAGGCTTTGCCGACGGCCTTGAGCTGCTTGGAGCGCATAAAGAGCAGGAAGATGATCGGGACAATGAACGTGGCGCCGGTGCCGCCGAGTTCGCCGATGTAGTTACCGAAGTTCTCGGTCAGGGCGAGGGCGGGGTGACCGCCGGCCTGCAGCGTGGCGAGGTTGGTGGTGATGTTGCCAAACAGCGCGGCGTTGAGGGCAGGCTTAACGACCGAGGGGCCGTGGATGCCCATGAACCAGAACAGCGGGATCATGAACCAGATGAGGGCGAGGCCGGCGTAGGAATCGGCAGCGGCGAACAGCGGGCTCACCAGCGTGGAGATGACGTTGGCAAACGGGACGGCCAAGCAGGTGCGGCAGATAACGTCGATGACGGCGACAAACAGGATGGAGAAGCTGAAGGCGAAGATGTCGCGGAAGTTCTGGGCGATGGCGCCGGGGACTTCTTTGGGCAGCTTGATGGTGATGTCTCGCTTAATGCAGAAGGCATAGATGTTGACCGTGGCAAATGCGGCGACAAAGGAGCTCAGTAGGCCCTTGGTGCCCATGTTGTCGGTAAAGAACACCGAGACATCGGCGCCGTCGATCTTGGCACTCGTCTGGGTAACGGCCAAGATGAGCATAGCGCACATGGCGGCGACCATGGTGCTCGTGGCGTTGATGGCCTTGCCGGCAGGCATGCGGCGGTTCTTGGAGCCGGTCAGCGCGCTTGCGGTGGTGCCGGCGACCATGATGCCCACGACGCCCATCGTGAAGTTGTAAACCTTGTTGCAGAAGTTCACGACGTCGACGTTCCACCAGTCGGGCAGCGTAAAGCCGCCGACCGTGGCGACAACGCCCGGCAGGGTCGAAATAAGCAGGAAGACAGAAGAAGACAGGATGATGGGCATTGCTGCCAAAAAGCCGTCTTTAATGGCCTGAAGGTAGATGTTCTTAGAGACCTTGTCGAAGTACGGCTGACCTTTCTCCAAGAACTTAACGATCGATTCCATAGTTCACGCTCCTCTTTGCATGAAATCTTAATGGCATGGACGTTGAAAACCTATATGGTCTCCCGCTTGCTAAAAGCCCGGGTGCAGGCGGGGTCGGTCCCAGGGGGAGAGAGGGGAGCGGCTGGGTTTGTATCGCATAGGGCCGCTCCCCTCTCGGGGGAAAGCGAGGCGATGCGCTACTGCGCGTCCGCCATAGTGTCGGCGAGCTCCTTGTACCAGAGTGCCGACTGCTTGATGTAGCGTTTTTGCGTGTCGAAGTCGATGTAGAACAGGCCGTAGCGCTTGTTATAGCCGTTGGCCCACGAGAACTGGTCCTGCAGGCTCCAGATAAAGTAGCCCTGGACGTCGACGCCCTCGGCGCGCGCCCGGAGCACCTTCTCCATGTGCTGGTCGACAAAGTCGATGCGCTCGGGATCGGCGACGATGCCGTTTGCGTCGGGCTCGGGGTCCTTGTGGCCCAGGCCGTTTTCGGTGATATAGATGACGGGGAGGTTGGGATAGGTGGCGCTGATGTGCTTGAGCGTGTCGTAGAGGCCTTGCGGGTAGATGAGCCAATCCCAGTCGGTGGTGGGGATACCCGGCATATCGACCTGCTGCCCGACGCCCTTAAACTTAAAGCACGAGGTGCCCTTGTCTCCGGTGCCGTTAAAGCTGTTGGTGGACTCGCCATCGTAGGCGGCGATAAACGCCGACTGATAGTAGTTGAGGCCGAACATATCGTTGCGGGGCGCCGCCTTGGCGAGCTCCTCCATGTCGCTGTCCTCAACCGTAAGCGTGGCGTTGTTGGCACGCAGAATCTCGTTGATGAGTGAGAGGGTGCGCGCGGAGTAGTGACCCAGGAAGGCGCCGTCCATGATGAAGTCGGTGTAGAAGGCGTTGTACAGGTCGGCGGCGTGCTGGTCGGCGGGCGAGTCTGTGGCAGGATATGCCGGCGTCAGGACGTTGACCATGCCAATGCGTCCGCCCAGGTGCTCGGTCTCGTCAAGATCCTTATACAGGTTGACGGCGCGGGCGTGGGCAACGAGCTCGTTGTGCTGGCTCTGGATGCCGCTCGTCACATCAAAGTGATGGTTGGGCGGGAAGTTGCCTTGGATGTATTGGGAGTGCGAGAGGCTGATGAGCTCGTTGATGGTGAACCAATTCTTGACCTCGCGGAACTCGCGGAAGCAGAACTCGGCATAGCGCACATAGGCGTCGACGGTCTTGCGGTTGAGCCAGTCGCCCTGGTTGAACAGGGCGGCGGGGGAGTCAAAGTGATGCAGGGACACATAGGGCTCGACGCCATACTTTTTGCAGCAGGCGAACAGCTCGTGGTAGTGCTTAACGCCCTCGGCGAGGGGCTCGGCATCGTCGCCGTTGGGGAAGATGCGGGTCCAGGCGATGGACACACGGATGGCGTTGAGTCCATGCTCGGCAGAAAGGCGGATATCCTCCTCGTAGCGGTTGTAGAAATCACTGGCCGGGTCGGGCAAAAAGCGACCCTGGGCGACAAGGTAATCGTCCCACATGGTCTTACCCTTGCCTGCCACCTTCGTGGAACCTTCCGTTTGGTACGCGGCGGTTGCGGCGCCCCAAACAAAGCCCTTCGGCAGCTGCTGTACGCGGTTTAGCAAAGACATATGCATACACCCTCTCGTCTCGCTGTTCGATATTGTGCGTTTGCGCTCAGGAGGCTCCTTGGTTAGCGTTCAGCGGTGAAAAAGCCCGATAAACACTATCTTAAAATGATTAGAACCAAAATGAGCACGTGAACATTTGACAATGAGCACGTTAACATCCGGCTGGGATGTATAGAAACAAAACAACTTCAAACAGCCGCGAACGGTTGTATTTGTTCGGTAAGCGGTTTTGATTGACAGAAGTTTTCATGTTGTGGTATATGGCTCGGGTATCATGAGCACGTTATCGATGTATGTACGATGCGCCATGGGCGCGGGGAATAGTTGGGAAGCAGGTTAGCGTGGAAGGCATGGCTCAGCAGACAAGGAATGGTCATTCGGCGAGCGCGGCAGAGGTTGCGGCGCTCGCTGGCGTGAGCCGCCAGACTGTGTCTCGCGTGGTCAACGGTATGCCCAACGTGACGGAAAAGACGCGCAAGCGTGTGCTGGCCGCCATGGAAGAGCTGGGCTTTCGTCCCAATTTTGCTGGAGCGGCGTTGCGCGGCGGGTCGTATCGTTCTATTGGCCTGTGCATGTACAACATCACACGTGTCGGTAACCTGGCGACGCTCGAGGGTATCATGCAAGCGGCGCGCGAGCACGATTTTGCCGTCACTATGATCGAGATGGGCGGCGACAAGCCCTATACACTTGCCGATGCCTCGCGCCGCATGGTCGAGCGACCCGTCGACGGCATGATTCTCAACATGAACCGCATGGCTCCCGATTTTGAGGAGTTTGTTCCCCAGCCGGGAGTGCGAACGGTCATCCTGTCCATGTATGCGCATCCGCGCTGCACGACGATCGACTCCGACCAGTATGGTTCGTGCGAGCTGTTGACCAATTATCTGCTGGAACATGGTCACTCGAATATGCGGTTTGTGGCGGGTCCGGAAAACTCGATTTCCTCGCGTTTTCGTGAGGCCGGTTGGCGCGATACGCTGGGTCGTGCTCATGTCGATGCCGCTCCGATGCTGCGTGGCGATTGGAGTGCGGACAGTGGGTACGCCATGGGCGAGCGGATTGCGGCCGAGGTGCTTGCCGGCGGGTCGCAGGCGCCGACTGCCGTGCTTGCGGCAAATGACCAGATGGCGCTGGGCGTTATCGCCGCGCTCGAGAACGCGGGCCTGTCCGTGCCCGACGACGTGAGCGTGGTTGGTATCGACGACGCACTCGAGGGACTTGTTCCTCACAATCGACTGACGACGCTGCGATTTGATTTGCGCGGTGTCGGTAAGCTTGCGTTTGAGGCGGCGATTGGAGAGAGCTCGTCTATCGAGGCGATTCATGTGCCGAGTACGCTGGTCGAACGCTCGACTGTTAGGGACATACGGGGTTAGGTCCTACTCCGTTTGTCTCGATTTGTAACAGGTAGACGGTCAAAAGCGGGCTACGTGTTACAGATTTAGATTCTTCGGAAAGAGCAATCCTGTTCGTCTCAATCTGTAACAGCTAGGACCAAAAAACTCGGCTAGATGTTACAGATCGAGACAAACGGCTCCCGACCAGCCCAAAAACAAAAAGACCGGGGGCGGCGCGCCGTGTGACGTGCCGCCCCCGGCTGAGAAATGGGGACAGGTTGTGTGAGCGGGCAACCCCGCCAGCCACTAGTCCAGACGACGGGTCTGCGCCACGTGCTTGTACCAGTAGGCGCTTGCCTTGGGCGTGCGCTTCTGGGTTTCAAAGTCAACGTAAAAGAAGCCGTAACGCTTGTTGTAGCCATTGGTCCAGGAGAACTGATCCTGCAGGCTCCACAGGAAGTAGCCGCCCACGTTGACGCCCACCTCCATGGCCTTGAGCAGCCAACGCAGGTGCTGCTCGATGTAGTCGATGCGCGGCTGGTCGTCCACAAAACCGTTCTTGTAGGGGTCCTTGTAGCCCATGCCGTTCTCGGTGATGAAGATCTGCTTGTAGTTGGGGTAGCGCTGCTTAATGTAGACGAGCAGATCGAACAGACCCTCGGGATAGATGATCCAGTCCCAGTCGGTGGTGGGGATGCCGGGCTTGTTCACATGCTCGCCAATGCCCTTGACGCGCCAGCGACCGGTGCCCTTCTCGCCCGTACCGTTGTGGTGCAGGTCGTTCTCGCCATCGTAAGCCTTCAAAAAACGGCACTGATAGTTGTTAACGCCCAGGTAGTCGTTGTAGAGCGCTGCCTCGCGCATAATCTCGAGGTCCTCGTCCAAGATCTCGATGGTG
This sequence comes from uncultured Collinsella sp., assembly GCA_900541005.1. Lineage (GTDB taxonomy): Bacteria > Actinomycetota > Coriobacteriia > Coriobacteriales > Coriobacteriaceae > Collinsella. The sequence goes on from UQIP01000001.1 coordinate 29,663, forward strand.
CCGCCCGAGACGGCAGCCAGGCGGTTGGCGCACTCGAGGGTGTCGGGGGCATACTCGCCGCGGAACGTCGCGTCGAGCAAAAACTGGTTTTGCAGCACGTGCTCGTTGTTGGCGGCTTTGATGTCGGCGGGGTCGTTCTCGTTGAGCGGGTACTTAAACTCCAGCGACTGGATGACGCCGATTTTGCCCTTAAAGCCGCCGTTGTGGAAGGCCAGCACGGCCTTGGCGTGGGCGAGCATCATGTTGTGCTCGCACTGGAAGGCCTCGGCCAGATGCGCCTTGACGCCACCGGGGAAGGTGCCCTCGATGTAGGTGTTGGAGGCGTCGGCCCAGATCTCGTTAAAGGTGAACCAGTAGGTCACCTGGTCGGCGTACTCCTTAAAGCAGAAGGTGGCAAAGTCCACAAAGGCGTCGATGGTCTCGCGGTTGAGGAAGTCGCCCTTCTCAAAGAGGGGAAGCGGCGTGTCAAAGTGATGCAGCGTGACGAACGGCTCAACGTGGTGCTTGTGGCACTCGGCGAAGAGATCGTGGTAGAACTGGACGCCCTCGGGGTTGATTTCGCCGGTGCCGTTGGGGAAGATGCGGCTCCAGGCGATGGAGAGGCGAATGCCGTTGATGCCGAACTCCTCGCACAGCTCCAGGTCGACGGGGTACTGGTTGTAGAAGTCCGAAGCGGGGTCGGGGGAGAAGCGCCCCTGGGCCTCCAGAAAGTCGTCCCAGGCAACCTTGCCCTTACCGTGAGTGCGGGTCTCGCCCTCTACCTGGTAGGCAGCGGTGGCGCCGCCAAAGACAAAGTCCTCGGGAAACTGCGCGGGCGGGTTGGTGACGCTAGCAGGATTAACGGACATGATGATCCAATCGTCTAAATCGAAGGGCCAGCCGGTCTTGGATGGTCGGCTGGCCCTGAGCGTTACTTACTTCGAGAGTTGCTCGGAGACGAAGGCGAGAGACTTATCGCCGTTCTGGGAGAGCTCGATGTACTGCTTGCCACGGCAGGCGACGCACTTGTTGCCCACGCGCTCACAGTCCTTCTGCAGGTCGGCCAGGTAGCTTGCGGCCTGCGGGGCCAGGACGACCAGGTCAAAGTCGGGGAGCATGTCCACGTGGTTGCCATAGGCCTCGGCAGCGGTCTCGAGGTTAATGCCGCGCTCCTTGGCGGCCTTGGCCAGCGCGTTGGCGAGCAGGCCCGAGGTGCCGCCACCCTGGCAGAGCACGAGCACGCGCTTGCCGTTGAGGTCGCTGGTGGCCGTTGCCTCGGCAGCGGGTGCTGCGGAAGCGGCGGGGGCGTCGGCCTTCACGGCCTCGGCAGCAGCGCCGGCGGCAACGCTCTTGGCGTCAGCCTTGCCCTGGAAGGCATCGTTGAGCTTGGCGGCCTTTGCGGCGTTCTTGGCGTTGAGCTCCTCCTGGGAGATCTTGGCCTCCTCGGTGCACTTCTGGGCGTCGTAGGCACGGAAGAACGGATAGTACAGAACAAAGTCGACGACCAGGATAAGGGCGAGCATCACAAAGGCGAGCGGCTGGAAGCCCAAGCCCATGATGGTGCCGATGGGGCCGGGGACAGTCCAAGGCAGGGTGTACATAAAGCCGTTCATGCCCAAGAAGTCGATAAAGATCTTGAGGATCCAGATGTTGGCGATCGGGGCAAAGACAAACGGGACAAAGAAGACGGGATTGAGCACGATAGGTGCGGCGAACAGCAGCGGCTCGTTAACGGCAAAGCACACGGGGACGATGGCGGCCTTACCGACGGCGCGCATCTCCTGGGACTTGGCCAGAAAGCAGAACATAAAGACCAGGACGAGCGTGGCGCCGGTGCCGCCCATGCAGACGACGAAGTACTGGGCGCCCTGCGTCAGAACGGCGGAGGCGTGCTCACCGGCCTGGAATGCAGCCAGGTTGTCGGTCATGTTGGCAACGAGGGCGGCGGCGATGGCGGGCTCGACGATCGAGGGGCCGTGGACGCCGACGAACCAGAACAGGCTCATGGCGCCGTAAATCACAGCGAGACCGATATAGCCGTCGGCAGCGGTGAACAGGGGCTGGAACACCTGGATGACGCCCTGGGCAAAGCAGAAGCCAAAAGCAGCGCGGAAGACGATGTCAAAGACCCAAAAGACGGTGATGCAGACGGAGAAGGGGATGATGTCCTTAAAGGTCTGCGAGATGTTGGGCGGAACCTGCTCGGGCATCTTGACGGTGATGTTGCGCTTGATAAAGAACTTGTAGATGATGCCGGTCACAAACGCAGCGATGAATGCGGTCAGCAGGCCCTTGGAACCAAGGTAGGTGGTGTTGAAGCCACTGGCGGCGTCCGTGGCGATCGTGTCGCTCGAAAGGAGCAGGAAGCCGATGATGGCCGCGCACATGCACGAGATGAAGTTGATCTGGTTGTTCTTGGGCAGATCGCGGTTCTGGGCATCGGCGAAGTGCTTGGCAGTGGTGGCGGCGCAGGCGATGGCCAGAATGCCCATGGAGTAGTTGTAGCACTTCCACAGGGCGTTGTTGATGTCATCGGGCCAGTAGAAACCCCAGATGTTGGGGACCGAGGCTACCAGACAGAAGATGGACGAGAAGATGATGATGGGGATGACGGAGATAAAACCGTCGCGGATCGCCTTGAGGTACTTGTTGCGGGCGATCGCGTTGAAAAAGGGCTGGCCCTTTTCGATAGTGGCGATGAGTTGCTCCATGCAAAGCTCCTAAGAGTCGGTGGGTTAGCAACGACGGTAGCTTTTGACGTTTGCTTGCCAAAATGTTGACGTTGCCATTTTGCGACACAAAATAAGACGCGAACCGGTGGTTCCTGTGCCTGCGAACCGTCGATTCCTTGCTCGTAAACGTTTGAGCCGCCCGGTGGCTCTGTGTTTGCACAATGGCAACGTTAACATTTGGGCGACAAAAGCCGTTCGGGGAAGCAAAAATGTCGGTGAACGGTAGGTTTTGGGTGGTAAGCGTATGGTGGGGGAGGCGTTAGATATACTTGAAGACGTTTCATTTGACTGCGTAGGGTGCCACCAATGGCATCGTTGACATAGAAAGATCGACCTATGGCCGCTGTTAAAAAATCGGTTTCCGTTAAGGACGTGGCGCGTCTCGCGGGCGTCTCGGAGCAGACAGTCTCGCGTACGGTGCACGATTCGCCCAGCGTGCGCCCCGAGACCAAGGAGCGCGTGCGTGCCGCCATGCGCGAGCTGGGGTATCGCCCCAATTTTGCTGGTCGATCGCTGCGCCGCGGCAAGTTTAAGACCGTCGGCGTCGCCATGTTCAACATTACCGGCACCGGCAACCTCGACCGTATGGAGGGCTTTGCCGCCGCGGCCGATAAGCACGGCTATGCCATTACCCTCACGAAAGTAGATGGGCATCCGTATACCCTCGAGAGCGCATCGTCGCGCATGAGCGCACTGCCGGTGGATGGCATGGTTGTGATCATGAACCGCATGCCGGCGGACTTTGGCACCTTTGAGCCGCTGCCCGGCATGCAGACGGTGCTCGTTACGATGCTGGAGCACCCGCTCTGTTCAACGGTCGATAACGACCAGTTCGATTGCTCGCGCCAGGTGGTCGAGTATTTGCTGGAGCAGGGGCACAAGACCGTGCACTTTATCTCATGCCCCGAGCGCTCGCTTTCGGGCATGCAGCGCGAGGAAGGCTGGCGTGAGACATTGTGTGCGCATGGTATTGAGCCGCCGCGACTCGTTCGTGGCGATTGGACGGCTCAGAGTGGGTATGCCGCAGGCCAGGCTCTGGCGGAAGATCCGACCTGTACGGCCATCTATGCCTCCAACGACGCCATGGCCTACGGTTGCATTCGCGGGCTCGAGTCGCGCGGAAAGCGCGTGCCCGAGGACGTGAGCGTGGTGGGTGTTGATGACAGCCTGGGCGATATCGTGCCCGATCGTCGCCTGACCACCGTGCGCTTCGACAACAGGCGCGTCGGCATGTGGGCGGTCGACAAAATCGCCGGCGGCGAGGGCGTTGTGTCTGGCGTGGAGCACATGCTGATCCCCGGCGTGCTCGTAGAGGGCGATACGGTGCGCGATTTGCGTTAGGGTGCGGTCCTGATTGGGTTTCCGTTAATCATGTTTGATATTGTTCGAAATGGTTTGGAAACCGTTCACGGGCGAAAATTGACCGTTCATAGCTTAAAATTATGTTTTGCGTTGTTCTTTTTTGTTTGAATGTTAATGTTTCTGCCATACAGAACGCAGCGCGTATGCCCGGACGCGATGCTCTCCATTGGTTCATATGTGAAAGGAACGCAATATGGCGACCAAAGAAGAAATCTCGATGGTTGGGTTCGAGATTGTCGCATACGCAGGTGACGCCCAGACCGATCTGCTTGCAGCGCTCGATGCTGCTCGCGAGGGTGATTTTGAGAAGGCCGAGCAGCTGCACAAGGATGCCAGCGATGCGCTCATCGGCGCCCACGACACGCAGACCAAGCTGCTTTCGCAGGAGGCCGGCGGCGGCGAGATGGAGATGACCTTCATCATGGCTCACGCTCAGGATACTCTCATGACCACTATGATCCTGGAGAAGCAGACCCGCTTTACCATCGATGCCTATAAGCGCATCGCCGAGCTCGAGGCTAAGCTCGCCTAACGAGCCCGCACAATCTCGTCCCCTTCCAAAAACCCTGCCGCAACCCGCGGCAGGGTTTTTCTGTGTCCCACCTATCTAGGTTGCGGCGAAATAGGGGCCGACAGGCCAAAATGACCCGCTTTTCCCGTCCCCGGAGGATCGGTTGGCAGCGCTCGCCACGAAACTGGCCCATCTACTACGTTTAACCCGATACCCTCGAACATAACCACGTTTCATAAAAAACTGCAAGCGTTCTACCTGCGGTTTTGTTTTTTTGCTTTGTGGCATGGTCGGAGATAGGCGGTTAAACGTAGTAGATGGGCCCATTTCATGGCGAGCGGGTCATGCAGCGGCCTGTTGCGCCTCCTGCCGTTCGGTTTTTCGATGGGTGGGTATACTTCCATCCGCAATACAGGCCGGAATGAGGAGGTATCCAAATGCCGGACAACGGATCGATTCAAAAGAGAGACGCACATGAGATGGCCCATGGGCGTCCTGTCCAGATAACTGAGCATACGACGGTAACCGAGCTGCAGCCCAGCCTGTCCGATGTCGTGTGCGCAAACAAAAAGCTGCAGATTGGCTTTATCGTTGCGCTCGTGGTACTGGCGCTGTTGTCGGGCTTTGTAGCTCGTCCGCATTTTGCCGATACCAAGACTTGGGACTCCACCATCGAGGTCATCGATCAAAAGAAGGGCAATGTTTTGGCGCTCACGACCTCGTGCGTCGCCCTATCTGCGGGTATCACTGCGCTGCCGGGCGATACGGGAACGCCAGTCGCCGAGCAGCTCGCACAGCTTTCAGGCAACCTTGGTATCGTGCTTGCCGTGCTATACCTAGAGAAATATCTGCTGACCATTTTGTGGTCGGTTGGTCTGGGTATCCTGATCCCGTTTGCGCTGGTGCTCTTTGCAATCTCACTTGGCATTCACGGACGCTGGAGCACGAGCACGGTCATTCGCCGCGTGGCAACACGTGTGCTGGTGGTCGCCATAATTGGCATGGTGTTGGTGCCTGCAAGCGTATGGGTGTCGCAGAAGGTCGATGAAACGTATCGAGTGAGCATCGAGGCGGCCGAGCAAAAGGCGACTGACGCTGCGGGTGCGGCAGATAGCGACAGCTCCAAAGCAAGCAAGAAAAAGGCCGAGTCCACAGAGTCCAAGAACGTGCTTGAGCAGCTTGCCGACGGCGCCTCGGGTCTTGTCACATCGGTGACCAGTGGCGCCAAGCGGATGACCGATGAAATTGTGCAGCAGGTGACCGATCTCATCGAAGGCGTCATCGTGATGATCGTGACCTCGTGCGTGATTCCATTGCTGGTGCTCGCGGCGTTTCTGTGGCTGGGGCATGTGCTGCTGGGGATTGATATTTCCGGCCCGGCGAACTATTTGACGGGCCGCTTTCTGAGCGCTCCGTCCAAGCACGCCAAAAAGGGCGGGCAGTCCGAGTAGCTAAAACAGCTGTATATACCAGGGCATACCGCCGAAAGGCGGCCGAGATGCGTTCTCGGCCGCCTTTTTGTTTGTTGAATACGCGGTAAGCCGGGCCTTTCCTGAGTCCAAACGGTCACCAATCATCCGCGAACGGTATTTGTTCAAAAAAGAACAAAGATAAACAAATAGTTATTGCAGTAAATGTTTGAATGTGTTCAAATAAACATGAACAGTGAAGAACCGCACATTCAGATGCCCGGACCTGAACGCGATTCAACACTTCCAAACAGAAACTACGCACCTGCGTATCTCTCAAGGAGGATGTCATGAGGGTTGTAATCGCTTCCGATGCCGACGGTATGTCGATGAAGGAGTCCATCAAGGAGATGCTCATCGCCGACGGTCACGAGGTCGTCGACTATTCCGAGACCCCTGCCGTGGACTTTGTCGATTCCGCGACCGCCGTTGCCAAGGACCTGCTGGAGCACAAGGATTCCCAGGGCTTCGCATTCGATAAGTACGGCGTCGGCTCCTATATGGCCGCCGTCAAGATTAAGGGCATGGTCGTCGCCAACATTTCCGATGAGCGTTCCGCTTACATGACCCGCGAGCACAACGGCTCGCGCATGGTCACCATGGGCCCGGGCGTTGTGGGCACCGAGGTCGCCAAGAAGATCGCCCGCGAGTTCCTGCGCGCCCAGTACGCTGGCGGCCGTCACCAGATCCGTGTCGACATGCTCAACAAGATGGCCTAACGAGAGCCACCGAGAACTCGAACTTCTACCTCAACTTGTGAATTCAGACGAAAGGACGTTCTGATGAAGAAGACCATCGCAATCGGTTGCGACCATATCGTTACGGACGAGAAGATCTATCTGGCCGACCGCCTGGAGCAGGCTGGCTACAAGGTGCTCGACTGCGGTACCTACAGCCACACCCGTACGCACTATCCCATCTACGGTAAGGCCGTGGGCGAGGCTGTTGCCAGCGGCAAGGCCGACTTTGGCGTGGCCCTGTGCGGCACCGGCATTGGCATCACCAACGCCGTCAACAAGGTTCCCGGCGCCCGCTGCGCCCTGGTTCGCGACATGACCTCTGCCCTGTATGCCCGTCGCGAGCTCAACGCCAACATCGTGGGCTTTGGCGGCAAGATCACCGGCGAGTTCCTGATGGCCGATATCATGCTTGCCTTCCTGGAGGAGCCCTACGAGAAGACCCCCGAGCACGATGTCCTGATCGCCAAGATCGATGCCTGCAATAAGGCCGACGCCGAGGCTCAGGCTGACCCGCACTTCTTTGACGAGTTCCTCGAGAAGTGGGACCGCGGCGAATACCATGATTAGCGGGTATCCGGCGTAATTAACTAGTCCGTTGACGGCTCGCGTTTCTGTGAGGGGGCGCGGGCCGGTTTGCTATCAGCCCTATTGACTTGGCGGGCTGTCGTAAGAAAGGGAAGGCTCCTATGGAGTTTGTTCTTGATAACGGTTCTATTCGTGTGGCACTGAGCACGGCTGGCGGATCGTTCACTTCGATTAAAGCCAACGGTCGCGAGTACCTGTGGCAGGGCGATCCTTCGGTCTGGTCGGGCCAGGCACCCATTTGCTTTCCGATTTGCGGCGGCCTTCGCGACGGTCACGCAATGACCATGGGCGGCCGCGAGGTTAAGCTCGCCCGCCACGGCTTTGCGCGCAAACAGGAGTGGAAGCTCGAGGAACAGAGTGACAACATGGTTGCGCTGAGCCTAAGCTCTGCCGACCATGCCGAGTTGCTCGAGCAGTACCCGTATCCGTTTAAGATCGTTGCTCGTTACACGATTGATTCGGAAAAGGTGGCCGTGTCGTACGAGGTGACCAATGAGGGCACCGAGGACATGCCGTTCTTTGTGGGCGGTCACCCTGGCTTTAAGTGCCCGCTCGACGAGGGCGAGTCCTATGACGATTACGAGCTCCGTTTTGAGCAGCGTGAGGCCGCTGAGCTCTGTACTGCCGTTCCCTCGACAGGCCTGATTGATGTTGAGCATCGCAGCAAGAACCCCATGATCGGCCAGAACCTGCCGCTTACCCATGAACTCTTTGACTTCGCGGAGACCATCTTCGACGTGCTCGAGAGCCACGTGGTTACGCTGACCAAGAAAACCGAGGACAAGGGCGTGCGCCTGACGTTCCCCGATATGCCATACCTGATTGTGTGGAGCAAGCCCGAGGGCGACTTTGTGGCCGTGGAACCGTGGGGTGGTCTGTCCACCTGCTCCGACGAGGACGATATTCTGGAGCACAAGCGTGGCTGCCTGGTTGCCAAGCCGGGGGAGATCGTCACCCGCGGCTTTGAGATCGAGATCCTTTAACGAGCTATCGTATGTTTGGGGTGGGCCATGCCGCCCTGGAACAGGAGTTCAACATGATTCTGACCGTTACCATGAACCCGTCGATCGATACGCGCTATCAGCTCGACAAGCTGATCATCGACGATGTTAACCGTGTGACGCCCGAAAAGACCGCTGGCGGCAAGGGCCTCAACGTGAGCCGTGTACTGCTGCAGTTGGGCGACGATGTGCTCGCGACCGGTCTGCTCGGCGGCCACATGGGTGCCTATATGGCCGAGCTTATGGATGCCGACGGCGTCAAGAATGACTTTGTGCCCATCGCCGGTGAGACGCGCATTTGCCTGAATATTCTGCACGAGGGTAATCAGACCGAGCTGCTGGAGAGCGGCCCGCAGATCGCCCCGGCCGAGCTCGAGGCCTTCACGGCCAAGTTCGCCGAGCTTGCAGCGAAGGCGGACGTTGTGACGCTTTCGGGCTCGCTGCCGCGTGGCGTCGATGCCGGCTACTATGCCGAGCTCGTCAAGATCGCCGAGGAGGCGGGCGCCAAGGTGCTGCTCGACACCTCGGGTGCATCGCTGGAGGCAGCGCTGGAGTCCGACGCAAAGCCCGAGCTCGTAAAGCCCAACCTGACCGAGATTAACGGCCTACTGGGTACGTCCTTTACGACCGATGATGTCGATGCCCTGCGCGAGGCGCTTGCCGCCGATGACCGCTTTGCCGGTATCCCCTGGGTTGTCGTTTCGATGGGCGCTGCCGGTTCGGTGGGCTTCCATGAGGGTCGCGCGTTCCGCGCCAAGACGCCCGCGATTGCGGCTGTGAACGCGACGGGTTCCGGTGACTCGACCATCGCCGGCTTTGCGCATGCCATTGCCGCTGGTGCCGATGACGTCACGGTGCTCAAGACCGCCAATACCTGCGGCAAGCTCAACGCCATGGATCCCAAGACCGGTCACCTGGTCATGGACCGCTGGGACGAGGTCTACAACAGTGTTGAGGTCGTAGAGTTGTAGCTGTTGCGACTCCTAATAGAATGAGCGTGGATAATCTCCCGCTTTTGGTGCCCATACGAGCTCAAAGTGGGAGATTTTCCACGCTCGAGTCATTAGTCGCCGGGGACGTTCTTTAATGACCAGTCGTTTAAGAACGTCCCCAATGACTACACTCAAAAACGGCGCCCGTCGGCGATGTTGCCGGCGGGCGCCGTTGTCTTGAAGACGAAATGATCCGTTTTCCTCCGTCCCCAAGGGATTCTTACAGCGAGTCGATAAAGCGCTGCTGGGCGGCGCGTCCCGCCTCGTCCCACTTAAAGACGCCGGCGTTGTCGAGCACGTGGCCAAACACCACGCCGACCTCCTCGTGCAGGATATCGATGGCGTTGTCGGCCGTAAGCTCGTCGGCGCGGCGAGCAAAGACGTCCTCGGCCCACGCGGCATGGCTGCGACAAAGATCATCGACCTCGAGCGCACCGGCAAGATCGTAGCTGGCATCGACCTTGGCTGCCAGCAGATGCTCACGGACAGCGCCAAGCTCGGGAACCAGGCGCGGCGGCAGAATGGCCAGGCCCATGACCTCGATCAGGCCGATGTTCTCCTTCTTAATGTGGTGGTACTCGGCATGCGGGTGGAACACGCCCAGCGGATGCTCGTCGGTCGTGATGTTGCAGCGAAGCGCCAGGTAGGCCTCGTAGATTTCGCCGCCGGCATTTCCGCGAGAGTCGACGCGGCGGATGACGGGCGTCACGGTGTTGTGGGCCACACCGTCAGCCGTGTATGCGATGACGCCCACAGACTCATCGGTCCACTCGCGCCAGGCGAGGATAATCTTCTCGGCGGCGTCGAGCAGCTGAGCGCGGTCATGCGAGCGCAGGCGCAACACCGAGAGCGGCCACTGCAGCACGGTACCGCTGACCTGGTCAAAACCGGGCACGCTAAACTGCGAGACCTCGGCGGCATGCATCATGGGGAACTCGTGCGCGCCGCCCTGGAAGTGGTCGTGCGACAGAATCGAGCCGCCCACGATGGGCAGGTCGGCGTTGGAGCCAATAAAGTAGTGCGGGAACAGGTCGACAAAGTCGAGCAGGCAGGTCAGCCCCTTGCGGTCGACGTGCATCGGACGATGCTCGGAGCTCATGGCAATGCAGTGCTCGTTAAAGTACGCGTACGGGCTGTATTGGAAGCCCCAGCGCTCGCCGTCGAGCTTAATGGGGATAACGCGCAGATTCTGGCGGGCGGGATGGGCGCCGCCGTCGGCTGCAGCGGAGCGTCCGGGATAGCCCTCGTTTTCGATGCAGAGCTGGCAGGCGGGATACTTCTCGCCCGTGTTTTTGGCGGCGCCGGCCGCGGCAATATCGCGCGGGTCCTTTTCGGGCTTTGACAGGTTGATGGTAATCTCGAGGTCGCCCCAGTTGGTGGGGGTGCTCCATTTGATGTTGCGCGCGATGGCGGCACGGCGCACGTAGCCGGCGTCGCAGCACAGGCCGTAGAACCAGTCGGTCGCGGCGCGGGGCTCGTTGACGCCCATGCGGCCGTTGAATTCCTCGTTTACAACCGAAGGCCTCGGCATCAGCACGCCCATGATGCGCATGGCGATGCGGTCGCGGCCCGATGCCGTGTCCTCGGCGGCACCGTTGACAACGGCGGCCTCGGAAAGCGCGGCAAGCGTGCCCTCCAGGTCAAAATCGGGGAGCGTATCGGGGTGCAAGAGCGAGAGCTTCTCGTTTTGCAGCGCCCAGGCCATGTCGAGCGCCGGGCCCGTAGCACCGATGCACTCCAGAATGGTGTTGTATGCCCAGATGCGATCGTCCTGGCCGATCATCGATCGGTGGATAGCGTACTCGATCAGGTTCTGCGCGGCCTCGCGCACGTCAGTCATTACAGCCATGCCGCGTAAGCCCCCTTGTCAGAGATGGCGTAGTGACGGGCAGAGCCCTCGCCCAGCCAGCTGTTCATCTTGGTGATAAAGGTGTCGACCAGATCGAGCGGCACAAAGGCCTGGATGGTGCCACCAAAGCCGCCGCCGTGGATGCGGACGGCGCCGCGGCCGTCGAGCACATGCTCGGCCAGTGCCAGGGCATACATCGAGGGCTGCTCAGAACCCAGTTTGGCAACAACATTCTGCAGGTACATGGCGGAGCTGGCGCCGGACTCGCGCGTCAGGACCAGGAACTGGTCAATGTCGCCGGCGTTCAGAGCTGCCCAGCGCTTGTCGACCAGGCCGTTCTCGTACCAGTAGTGAACGGCGCGCAGGCAGGCGCGGTCGCCCAGCTTGGCGCGCAGCTCGGGGAGCTTGGCGTCAAAGTCGGCAACGTCGACCTCGCACAGGCGTGCCTTGCCAAACTCGGCGGCGACGTCTTGCATCTCGCGCGGAACGGCAGCGTAATCGTCGGTGGCGGCCACGTGGTCGGCACCAACCTTAACGAGCACGAGCGCATAGCCGTGATCCTCAAAGTTGAGTTCGAGCTTCTGGGTTTTAGGCTGAGCCTGGTCCTCAAAGTCCATGTAGGCAAGGCCGCCCAGGCACACAGCGGCCTGGTCCATCAGACCGCAGGGCTTGCCATAGTAGTTGTTCTCGGTGCGCTGGCTCATCTGGGCGAGCGCGACGGGCTCGATGGCGGGTGCGCCCCAGAGCGTCTCCATGGCGCGACCGTATGCCGCCTCGACAGCAGCAGAGCTCGAAAGGCCGCCGCCCGAGGGGACAGAGCAGGTGAAGGCGAAGTCGAAGCCCTGGGGCTCAACGCCCAGAGCAGCGATTTCGTGGGCCATGCCGCGTACGAGGCTCGCGGACGTGCCCTTCTCGGACTCCTGAACATCCAGCGTGTCGAGCGTGATCTCAAACGTGGGATAGCCCTCGTCGGCAACGCGGACCTTGTTGGTGTCGGTTGCCACGGCGATGCCGTCAACGGCGACATCGAGCGAGCCGGCGATGACGTGGCCGCCCTCGTGGTCGGTGTGGTTGCCACTGATCTCGGAGCGGCCGGGCGCGTGCACATAGAGCACCTGGCGGTCGCCGATGGGCCCAAACTCCTCCTCAAACAGCTTGGTGAGCTTGGCGAATGTCTTTTCGTCGGGGGTGGTCATGGGAGTCCTTTCCTTGGCGCGCACGGGTGGGTTTTGCGTCGTTATGAGTACGTTAACAACTTGAAGCGGCATGAACCAAGTGTTCACGATACCGCACGTTACGGGCTATGTTAACGTACTCATAACACATCGCTTGTCACTTTTTGAGAATCTGGTAATCGGTAGAAATACAGCCGTGAACGGTACTGCCGTATGGACTTATAAAGCAGAAGAGATGCAGATAGAAAAAGTAGAGTACGTTAACATGCGTCCGACGATAGCGGGCCTCGGCGCGGGATGTATTTCTGCCCGGCCGGCATTCACGCTATTCAGATCTCGCAAGGGTGAAGGTGATCCTGTGGCAAGGCGCCCGTCCAACGATACAGGTACGCGTCCGGTCTCCATGGCCGACGTCGCCCGCGCTGCTGGCGTTTCGCAGCAGACGGTTTCGCGCGTCGCCAACGGCTTGCCCAACGTTAACGAGCAGACGCGTCAGCGCGTGCAGGCCGCTATGCAAGAGCTCGGCTTTCGTCCGAGTTATGCCGGTCGCTCGCTGCGCGACGGCCGTTACCATTCGGTCGGCCTGTGCGTCAACGATGTCACCAAGTTTGGCAACCTCTCAATGATCGATGGCATCGCCAGCGCTGCTCGCGAGCATAATTGCGCCATCACGCTGGTCGAGATGTCCAAGACTGAGGAATTCTCGCTTGCCGAGGCCACGCGTCGTATGGCCGCATTGCCGGTGGACGGCATCATCATCGGTATGAGTCGCATGGCGCCCGATTTTGAGACGTTCGATCCGTTGCCGGGCATTGGCACGGTCATCGTTACCATGTACGCGCATCCGCGCGTGACCACGGTCGATTCCGACCATTACGGCTGCTCGCTATTGCTTATGGATCACCTGTTTGAGCTGGGGCACGAGCAGATTCGCTATATTGGCGGCCCGTCGTTCTCGGTCGACGAGCAATTTCGTCGCGCCGGTTGGCAAGATGCACTCGAGCGTAAACACATCGAGCCGGTAGAGCCGCTCGAGGGTGACTGGTCTGCCAACAGCGGTTACGAAGCCGGCAGGTATCTGGCCGAGCACGACCGCACCATGACGGCGATCTATGCGGCAAACGATCAGATGGCAAATGGCGCAATTGCGGCGCTGCGTGATAGCGGTCTTCGCGTGCCCGAGGACGTAAGCGTGGTGGGCGTCGATGATTCGCTCGATGATTTTGTAGCACACAACGAGCTCACGACCGTGCGATTCGATCTACATCAGCGCGGACGCGAGGTGTTCGAGCATGCGGTTCCCGAGGCGGGTACGGCGGGCAAAACCGTTGCCATCCGTATTCCCGGCCAGCTCATTATTCGACATAGCACGGCGATACCGCGCTCATAGTTTGCGCAGGTAAACGGCGATTTATCGTATTTCAATAACAATCGGTATGGATGCTGGCAGATAACAGTTGGGATACTGCCGAGTGTTATGATAGACGGGTTCTTTTGTCTATCTAGGAGGCTTTGCCTGATGGAGATCACCAAGGATATCCGCTACATCGGTGTCGACGATCACGACATTGACCTGTTCGAGGGCCAGTACGACGTGTCCGAGAACGGCATGGCATACAACAGCTATGTTATCTTGGGCGATAAAATCGCTGTCGCCGATTCGGTCGACGCTGGCTTTGTCGACGAATGGCTCGGCAACCTCGAGGCCGCGCTCGACGGCCGTACGCCCGACTACCTGATCGTCCATCACATGGAGCCCGATCACTCCGCCGGTATCGCCGCCTTTATGGAGCGCTATCCCCAGGCACAGATTGTGGCCAGCATGGGCGCCTTCCGCATGATGGTCAACTACTTTGGCACCGACTACCCCGAGCGCAAGATGGTCGTCAAAGAGGGCGACGTGCTCGATCTGGGCGGCCACAGCCTGACCTTTATCGGCGCCCCCAACGTTCACTGGCCCGAGGTGATTTTCTCCTACGAGTCCACCGACAAGGTGCTCTTTAGTGCCGACGGCTTTGGCAAGTTCGGCGCCAACGACATCGAGGATCCGGAAGGGTGGGCCTGCGAGGCTCGCCGTTACTACTTTGGCATCGTCGGTAAGTTCGGCAAGTTCGTGCAGGCCGTCCTCAAGAAGGCCGCCGACCTGGACATCCAGATCATCTGCCCGCTCCACGGCCCCGTGCTGACCGAGAACCTGGGCTACTACCTCGACACCTATAACACCTGGTCGAGCTATCAGCCCGAGGACGAGGGCATCACGATCGCCTATGCGAGCGTGTATGGCCATCTGAAGGCTGCCGTCGAGGAGCTCGCATCTGCGCTCGAGGCTCGCGGCCAGAAGGTCTCCGTCTTTGACCTGGCTCGCGACGACATGGCCGAGGCCGTTGAGGATGCGTTCCGCTACGACCGTCTGGTGCTCGCCTCCATTACCTATCAGGGCGAGATCTTCCCGTGCATGAGCACCTTTATCCACACGCTCGCCGAGCATGCCTACCAGAACCGCACCGTGGCGCTTGTCGAGTCCGGTTCCTGGGCGCCCGCAGCTGCCAAGATTATGACCAAGGAGCTCGAGGGCATGAAGGACATCACCCTGACGCAGAACAAGGTGACTGTGCTGGGCTCGCTCAACGACGCCTCGCGCGCCCAGATCGAGGCCCTCGCCGACGAGCTCTCCAAGTAGCGACACGTTCACTTTTGACGCTCAACCATCACAACCACCACAAAGGGGACAGGCACCTTTGTGGTGGTTTTTGTTTAAGCGCCGGCGATGATGAGGGCTGGACGTGCGCTGTCGGCGATCTCGGCGATTGAGGTGGCGACGGCATGGTCGGGGTCACGGTCCATCACGATGGCGTCGACATCGGTCAGCTCGGCAAAGCGGTACATGCCGCGTCCGTTAACCTTGCTGGCGTCCATGAGGGCGACGCTTTGATGGGCCGCGGCGATCATAGCCGTTTTGGTCTCGGCCATCTGGGGAAAGTCGGTCGTAAAGCCGCAGCTGGAGACAAAGGCGCCGGGGCACATGACGGCCAGATCGGCATGGACCATTTGGAGCGCCTGCATAGTGAGCGGTCCGTACAAATAACGATGGCCTTTGCGCAGCGCCCCGCCCAGCATGACGACATCGACCGAGGGCATGCTCTCGTCGATGTAATCGGCAATGGTAATGTCTGCCGTGATAACGGTGATGCCGTCGCGCTGGTCGAGGAGCCGGACGAACTCGAGTGCCGTGGTGCCCGAATCGACGAGCAGCGTGTCGCCGTCATTGACAAGCTCGATGGCGCTTTGCGCGATGGCCTGCTTGGCAGCGACGTTGACATTGATACGGCGATCCTGCGTGGAGACGGTCAGGCGTTTATGGAGCGACACGGCGCCACCATGCGTGCGGCGCAACTTGCCTGCTTCGGCGAGCGCGTCCAGGTCGGCGCGGGCGGTGACGGAGGACACGCTAAAGGTCTGGGCGATTTCTGCTACCTGTACCGAGGCATTATGCTCGAGCATTTCCATAATGGCGGTACGGCGTTCGTCGGCAAAAGCACGGTTGGTAGCTTGGGCCATGTCTGCTCCATTCTCGGCTAAATTTGCAGGAATTGTGTTGACTCTATTTTCGTTCATTTTCTTTTTGAGTAAGAAAACACCTTTCGATTACTTATCTTTTCTATAAAAGAAAGACGCTGAACGCACAAAATTCAATATCGAACACGCCCACTCGGCTCCAATTCCTTCCGTTTACTTTTCAAAAACGACGGTATTGACCTGCATGGGCTCAATATCTCGCACGTGCAAAGACGCTGAATTTCATACAATGAGCGCAGTAAAACGCAAGGTAAAACGCCTTGTGAACAACTACGCCCGATGTCCAGATGCGGGCGAGGGAGAGGAGTAAACGCTCATGGCACTTGTTACCACCGAAAAGATGCTCAAGGACGCTCAGGCCGGCCACTACGCCGTCGGCGCGTTCAACGTCGAGAACCTCGAGTTTGTTATGGCCGTTCTGGCCGCTGCCGAGGAGACCAAGTCCCCCGTCATCATGCAGACCACCCCGGGCACCATCAAGACCGCTGGTCTGGACTACTTCTACGGCATGGTCAAGGCTGCCGCCGAGCGCGCTTCCGTGCCCGTCGCTCTGCACCTCGATCACGGCGATGGCTATGACCGCTGCATGCAGGCTTTCCGCACTGGCTACACCTCCGTTATGATCGACGGTTCGCACGAGTCCTTCGAGGACAACATCGCCCTGACCAAGTCCGTCGCCGACGCTGGCCGCGCCATGGGCGTGCCCGTCGAGGCCGAGCTCGGTAAGGTTGGCGGCAAGGAGGACGACGGTCCCGCGGTTGAGGGCGAGAGCCCCTACACCGATCCTGCCGAGGCCAAGGAGTTTGTTGAGCGCACCGGCTGCACCTCGCTGGCCATTGGCGTTGGCACCAGCCACGGCGTGTACACGAGCGATCCGCACATCGAGCAGTCCGTGGTCAAGGCCATCCGCGACGCCGTCGACGTGCCGCTGGTCCTGCACGGCACCTCCGGTGTGCCCGATGAGCAGGTTGCCGAGGCTGTGAAGAACGGTATCTGCAAGGTCAACTACGCCACCGAGCTGCGTCAGGCCTACACTAAGGGCTTCATGGCCTACATGGCCGAGAACCCCGCCTGCTTCGATCCCAAGAAGCCGGCCAAGGAGGGCATGCGTGAGATCACCGAGCTGGTTAAGATCCGCATGACCAACCTCAACTCTGTGGGCAAAGCAGAGTAACAGCAAGGGTACTCCGACTCGCTACATATCCCGGGGAGGGACGAGGGCTTAGTTCCCCAATCGTCCTCGGGCATGCAAAAAGCCTCGCCGCGCACTTCGTGCGGCGAGGCTTTTTGCCCCCTGCGGAAAGATCGGGGAACTAAGCCCTCGTCCCTCCCAGGTTGATCTACTCGAGATCGTCGCCCTTGTGGCGTTAGAGCGGAAATGGGTGGGGCGTTAGGGCTGCTTTGTTGATGAGGGGATTAGTATGCCCTGGCTTGGTTGGGGAATGACTTGTTTAGGGATGATTGGAGCTTTTCGAACGATGCTCGCAAGTTGTGGCTCTGGTCGGTTGAGCGTTTGGCTTTTGTGGTGGGGGAGTCGAGGAGGCCGTTTCTCTGTGTCGGGGGGAAGGAGAAAAGGTCTGCATGTTTTAGGGATGGCTGCTGTGCTGCGTCATTGGAAGAATGCATGCTTATGCGGCCTCCTCGATGTCCACCAAAAGATTGCGCTCGGGGTATGCTGCTAGGTCCCGTGCGCTGGCAGTATTATGCCGCGGCTGCTGCAAAGAAGCGCTAAAGAAAGGCTTAACCTGGTTTGGTTTTACGATGAAACTGCAGGTCAGAAGTATCGAGTAACACTCTTGAAAGGTTTTGAGCTTAAGGGCTTTCTAAGGTTTGTGGCACGGATGTGGCTCGCCTGTGTGGGGCGTGTGGGCAGCTCGTTCCTAGCGCTGCGGCTCTGCGGCCCGCACCTGCTCGATGACCTTTTCCATGGTGGCGTCGATGCGGTCTTTTTTGAGCTCGCATTCCCAGATGGTTATGGGTGTCCAGCCCATTTGGGTAAGCGCGGAGATGGCGGCTCGGTCGCGCTCGACGTTGCGGCGAAACTTTGCCTCCCAAAACTCAACATTGCGCTTGGGCCGGCTCGGGTTGCACTTAGGGCAGCGATGCCAAAAGCAACCGTTGACGAAGATGGCGATCTTGCGCCCGGGAAAGGCGATGTCGGGCTTGCCGGGAACCTTCCATTCCAAGCGATAGCCCGTAAGGCCCGCGGCGCGCAGGCGCTGGCGTACGAGCAGCTCGGGTTTGGTGTTGGCGCGCTTGTTGCCCTTCATGGACTTTTTGATGGCGGCGCGACGGCGGACCAGTTCGCGCTCGTCAGCGGAGAGGTCCGAGGTATCGATGCCGTCGAGCAGGCCGGGCTTGGGGCGCTTTTTGCTGCGGCGCTTAGGTGCGCGCTTGGGTTTGGCAGCAGACTCGTCGGCCATGGTGGCCTCGGCGTCATCGGCGGAGCTTGCCTCAAGTCGATCTTCCTTCAGCTCAATCAGGGCATCGATAAGCCCCTTGTCGGCGGGCATCCATTCCACCGTGGCAAGCGAGGTGCGCGGAATCCAGCGGATATCGAGCTGGCGGTCGTGCTTCTGAGGCCCATCGGATTCATCGGCGAGCGAGCAGTAGTAGCACTCCATCGAGAGATGAAAATCGGGGTAGTCATACTCAACGGTGTAAAAATCGCGCAGGTTGGTGACTTTTACCTGCAGCTCTTCCATGAGCTCGCGGCGTACGGCGTCCTCGGGCGACTCGCCGCGCATGAGCTTGCCGCCGGGAAACTCCCAAAGTCCCTGCATGTCGCCGTAGCCGCGCTGCACGGCAAGCAGCTCGTCAGATCCTTCCTTGCGAATGATCCCAGCGGCAACATGAACAGTCTTCAACAGGAGTCCTCTCTCAGCATCAACACGTGGCAGGGTAGCTACCCGTACCTTACACAACGGTAAGGCAAGCGTAAGCCATATCGATGGTAGCCGACTCGTCTTCTTGCGACTATAGATGCCGTAGACTAATTGCAAGAAAGGACTCGGTATGCAAACCACGCACATGGCGACCCCGGTACTGGAGGCCGCGCATCTCGAAAAGGTATACGGAGCGCTGGGCAACGTGACCCGCGCGCTCAACGACGTCAGCTTTACCGTCAACCGCGGTGAATTTGTTGGCATCATGGGCGCTTCGGGCTCGGGCAAGTCGACGTTGCTCAACTGCGTGTCGACCATCGATAGCGCCACAAGTGGCACGATCCGCATCAACGGTCAGGACGTGACGCGCATGAAGCAGGCTAAGCTTTCGCAGTTCCGCCGCGAGGAGCTCGGCTTTATCTTCCAGGACTCCAACCTGCTCGATACGCTCACGGCACGCGAGAACATCGCCCTGCCGCTCACCATCGCCCGCACAAACTCGGCAGAGATCTCAACCCGCGTGCAGGATGTGGCAGCGCGCCTCTCCATCAGTCAGGTGCTCGACAAGTATCCCTACCAGATGTCCGGCGGTCAGCAGCAGCGCGTTGCCGCGGCTCGCGCGCTCGTAACCGATCCCACCATGATCATGGCCGACGAGCCCACCGGCGCCCTCGATTCCAAGAGCGCTCGCCTGCTGCTCGAGAGCCTGGAGGCCCTTAACCGCCGCCTACGCGCCACCGTGCTCATGGTCACGCACGACAGCTTTGCCGCCAGCTACACGAGCCGTGTGCTGTTTATTCGCGACGGCAAGATCTTCACCGAGCTGCGCCGCGGCGACACCGACCGCCGAGAGTTCTTCGACCGCATTATGGAGGTCGTTGCCATGATGGGCGGTGAGGGCTCCGATGCTCTGTAAACTCGCTTGGGGTAACGTCCGCCGCGCCGGCCGCGACTACCTCGTCTACCTTTTGACGCTCACCCTGGGCGTTACGGTCTTCTATGCCTTTAACACCATCTCGATGCAGGTCGACATCGCCGGCATCGATGAAAAGGGCTTGGCGCAGGTTATGGGCAGCATGCTCGGCAACCTGACGTACTTTTTGGCCGGTGTCATGGCCTTTTTAATGGTGTATGCCAATAACTTCATCATGAAACGCCGCAAGAAGGAGTTTGGCCTGTACCAGGTGCTCGGCATGGGGCGCGGGCGCGTCGCCACGATCATGGCGCTCGAGACGGTGATTGTCTCGGTCGGCGCCTTTGTCGCCGGCATTGTGCTGGGTGTGGGACTCTCCCAGCTCATGACGTTCTTTACGGCCTCGCTTTTTAAGACACAGATCGCCAATTTCCACTTCTTTTTCTCGGTGCATGCGTTCAATCTGACCCTTGCCTGCATGCTCGTAATGTTTGTGCTCACGCTGCTGCTGAACCTTCGCGCCGTGCGTCGTACTAAACTCATCGAGCTTATGGGTGCCGAGCGTCGCAACGAAAGCATCAAGACACGCAACCCCTGGATCGCGATTGCCATCTTTGCCGTGGGCGTGGCGCTTGTGGGCGTGGCCTATTACCGTCTGCTACGTGATGGGTTCCCGCTAACCGCGACGGACAGCAAGCTGCAAGAGGCCATGAACCAGTTTGGTATTACAACCGCTATGGTTACCGTGGGCACCTTTGCCCTGTTCTGGGGACTCTCGGGCATGCTCATTAAGCTGCTGCAGAGCCTGCGCAGCGTGTATTGGCGCGGCCTCAATATGTTTACCGTGCGCCAGCTTGCGGCCAAGGTCAACACGGTGTGCTTTTCGATGGGCGTCATCGCGATGCTCCTGTTTTTGGCCATCACCTCGGTGACGTGCGGTATGTCGATTGCCAACGTGATGAACGAAAACCTGGAGCGCTATAACCCTGTTGACGTGTCTCAGACGTATGCCTATTACACGCCCGATACGCTCGACTACTACAAAGAGTATGTCAATCCGTCTGAAGCCGATCGCATGGTGCTGGCCGATAGTACGGTCGATTTGTACCCCGCATGGCACGGTAAGGGCAAGTCGGCGGGCAACAACGACGAGACCGGCAAGAAGGTCAATATCGCCGATGTTGCCGGTGAGCATGTGCAGATCGATTCATATCTGAGTTACCCAGTTGGCGGCTCGAATCCTTCGGTGACCCCAAGTGAGATGTGCAAGATCATGGGCGAAAAGCTTCCCAAGGCGTTCGGGGGTAGCAATGCCGATGCGATGGGTCTGTATGTGACGCCGGCGAGTCAGTACAACAAACTGCGTCAGATGATGGGCGAGGAGCCGGTGCACATCGGTCACGACCAGTATCTGCTCACGTGTGATATGGGCGGCGAGCTGGTCGACCTGTACACCAAGTATATGGCTGGCGGCCATGCCCTTACCTTGGGCGAGCATGAGCTCAAGCCCGCAACCGATAAGTCGGACGAAGATACGGCGGCCATCGCCAACTCGGCGATGGGCAGTAATCCGGGTACCGTCGTCGTTGCCGACGAGCTGCTGTCCCAACTTAATCTGCAGCCGTATTCCAGTAGCCTGCTCGTTAACTACAAACAGGGGATGGATACGACCGAGGCAGACGAGAGCATTAAATACACTCTGCTCGACAATCTGCTCGTTGACGGCAAGGAGCCGGGGTCGTGGGGAACCTACATCACACGCTCCGAGATGTACACGCAGGCAGCGCAGATGAACGGCTTGATTAGCTACCTAGCCATCTACATCGGCTTTGTATTGGTTGTTGCATGCGCGGCGATTCTGTCGATCCAGCAACTCTCCAACGTGGCCGACGGCAGCCGCAGCTATCGTGTGCTGGCACAGATCGGCTGTGACGACCGCCAGATTCGCCATTCGGTGATGGCGCAGCAAGCGGTATTCTTCCTGTTCCCGTTGGCGGTGGGCTTGGCGCACTCCTTTGTGGCACTTAAGGTGATCATCGAGATGGTGAGCATATTCGGAAATATGAGCATCGGCGGCACCGTGGGCCTCACCTGCGCAATCTTCCTGGCAGCTTATGGCGGCTACTTCCTGGTGACCTATCTCATGAGCACCGGCATGGTGCAAGCTGCCATCGCCACCCGCTACAGCGAGTAGCAAGCGGGCAAAATCGTCGCAAAATCAGAGGCGTATGACCGCCGCGAAGGGACCAGGGGCCCTTTCGCGGCGGTTTTTGCCTATCTGGGGGTGTCTCAGATGCAAGTGAGTAGACTTTTCTGAACCTGCCGAGCACATCGCGACAAATACTCAATAAAACCGCAGGTCAGAGCCATGTCGTTTTGGGGTGTGCTTGGTCTCCTGCAAAAAGCCTACTCACTTGGTTTTTCTGCTAGAAGACCGCCACGAGGGAAGGCAACTCCCTTACGGCGGTTTGGACGTTTGCCCAGATAAAACCTGCCAAAATAAACCTGTTCCTTTTTGGCAGGTGGTTTCAACTGAACGGCGGGCGGTGCGGCTTGTAGTCATTGGGGACGTTCTTAAACGACTAGTCAAACAAGAACGTCCCCAATGACTACCCCTGAGCCGCCATAGCCACCCGCTACAGTGAGTAACTCACCCAGTTTGGAATTATCGTAGGTTGAGCATAAGTCAGCGAAAACGCCCCTAAGCGAGCAAGGTGACGTGAAAGAGGAGGGAAGCGTACTTTGGTACGCAACCGACGATTGAACGTCAGATTGCCGCTTAGGGGCGTTTGCAGCGTCGAGCGGTCCGCCGTTCGTTAGAACGGCGGAACCAAAGGAGCAGCGTCGAGCCGTTACGGCGTTTGGTAAAACGCCGTAACCTACACCCGCTCCGCGATCTCGTGGATGAGGTAGTCGGTCTTTTCCCAGCCCAGACACGGGTCGGTGATCGACTTGCCAAAGACGCCGCCGTCGACCGGCTGGTTGCCGTCCTCCAGGTAGGACTCGATCATAAAGCCCTTGACCAGCTTGGAGATGGACTCGTTGCGGCGGCAGCTGTCGAGCACTTCCTTGCAAATGCGATACTGCTCCAGCGGACGCTTACCCGAGTTGTCGTGGTTGCAGTCGATGACCGCCGCCGGGTTGGCGTAGCCGGCGTGCTCGGTATAGCGCTCGGCCAGGCGCTCGAGGTGCTCGTAGTGGTAGTTGGGGTAGGTGCGCCCATCGAGACCGATGTAGCCACGCATAACGGCGTGTGCGAGCGGGTTGCCGTCGCACTCGACTTCCCAGTTGCGGAAGATGAAGCTCTGGTGCGCCTGCGCGGCGTAAATGGAGTTGAGCATAACGGTGGTAGAGCCGGCAGTGGGATTCTTCATGCCGACGGGTACCGAAATGCCGCTCGACACCAGGCGATGCTCCTGGTTCTCGACCGAGCGTGCGCCCACGGCAACATAGCTCAGCAGGTCGACGAGGTATTGGTAGTTGGACGGATAGAGCATCTCATCGGCGGTAAAGAAGCCGGTCTCCTCGATGACGCGCAGGTGCATGTGGCGGATGGCCTTGACGCCCTCGAGCAGGTCGTCGGGAGCCTCGGGGTTGGGGTTGTGCAGAAGACCCTTGTAGCCGGTGCCCTTGGTGCGCGGCTTATTGGTGTAGACGCGCGGAATGATGATGAGCTTGTCCTTGACCTCTTCGGCGGTCTTGGCCAGTCGGTTCATATACTCGAGCACCGAATCCTCGCGGTCGGCAGAGCACGGGCCGATGATGAGCACCTTACGTGCGTCCTCGCCGGTAAAGACTTTGGCGACCTCGGCGTCAAATGCCTGCTTTTTGACGGTAAGCTCGGCAGAAAGTGGCATTTCCTCGCGGATCTCCATGGGGATCGGCAGCCTGCGTTTGAATTCCATGGCCATGCGGGGCCTCCTCAATCTATAGAAAGAGCAAAAAGCGTATTGTCGAATGCACGGCATTATCCGCTGTCGCACGCTAAAGTGCAAGCCCTCGTCACCCCAAAACCTGCCAAAAAGGGACAGGTTTATTTTGGCAGGTTTTATCTGGGTAAACGTTGGCGAATGCCGGGAGGGAGCGGCGCCGCGCGGGACCCTAAGGCTGTTGTCAGTTCCCCAGGAAATACCATGTGGGCAAAAAATGCCAAATATGAGTACGGTTGCTATCTTAGTATCATATTGCCTTCGCAAAATAATAGACATAACAGCAAAATATGTTTATTAACGCAAACACATATAAGTCCGCTATAGGGCTGTTTGATCAATTTAGGGACGCGTGTAAGCCGTGAAAACGGCATTTGGGGCTGTTTTGGCTGTTACTAAAAAGGTAACAGTACTCATATTTGCCCTTTTTTGCCCACGGGGCCTCGAAGGGGCTGCCAATCAGGTTCCAGGGGAGGTGGTTCGAGGGCCGCAGAGCAAAAAAACGGGGGCGCAGGTTGTCCTGCGCCCCCGTTTTCTGGGCATTGCGGTTGTTTGCCGCCGGTTGTTACGCCGCTTCGTCGAACTGCGAATTGTACAGGTCGGCGTAGAAGCCGCCCTGGGCGAGTAACTCGTCGTGCGTGCCCTTCTCGACGATGTCGCCGTCGCGGATTACTAGGATCACGTCGGCGTTGCGGATCGTGGACAGGCGGTGCGCGATGACAAAGCTGGTACGGCCCTGCATCAGCGCATCCATGGCACGCTGGATGAGCTCTTCGGTGCGGGTATCCACGTTGGAGGTCGCCTCGTCCAGAATCAGCGCCGGGCGGTCGGCCAAAATAGCGCGGGCGATGGTCACGAGCTGGCGCTGGCCCTGCGACAGGTTGGTGCCCTCCTCGTTGATCATAAAGTCGTAGCCGCCGGCGAGCGTATGGATAAAGTGATCGCAGCGTGCGGCGCGTGCGGCGGCCTCGACCTCGGCATCGCTTGCATCGGGGCGTCCGTAGCGGATGTTCTCGCGGATGGTGCCGTTAAACAGCCAGGTATCCTGCAGTACCATGGCAAACTCGCCGCGCAGTGCCGCGCGGTCCCAGTCGCGCACGTCGACACCCTCGACGCGCAGCGAACCGCCGTCCACATCGTAGAAGCGCTGCAGCAGCTTGATGAGCGTGGTCTTGCCAGCTCCGGTGGGACCGACGATGGCGATGGTTTGGCCGGGCTGCGCCTCGCAGCTAAAGTCGTGGATGATGGTCTTGTCGGGCGTGTAGCCAAACTTGACATGGTCAAACTCAACGTGGCCGGGGCGCTTCTCGGGAATCTGCGCGTCGGCCTTCTGCTCCTCCTCGGGCGCGGCCAGGAACTCAAAGACGCGCTCGGTGGCAGCGGCCATCGACTGCATCGTGTTGCTCACGTTGCCCAGCTGCTGCACGGGTTGCGTAAAGTTGCGAACGTACTGGATAAAGCTCTGGATGTCGCCGGGCGTGGCATTGCCGGTCAGCGCGAGCTGTGCGCCCACCACGACGACGCCCACGTAGCCCATGTTGCCCACCAGGCTCATAAGCGGCATCATCAGGCCCGACAGGAACTGCGAGCGCCAGCCGCTAATAAAGAGGCGGTCGTTTTGACGGTCGAACTCCTCGATCGAGGCCTCGGCGCGGTCGAACACCTGAATGACGTTCTGGCCGGCAAAGTCCTCCTCGATAATGCCGTTGACGGTGCCCAGGACCTGCTGCTGCTCGCGGAAGTACGGCTGCGAGAAGTGAATCATTACGGTCAAGATAATCGCGGCGGCCGGCAGCGTGAGCACGGTGACGCCGGTGAGCGGCAGGCTGATCGACAGCATCATGACGAGCACGCCGATAATCTGCGTCACCGACGTGATGAGCTGGGTCACGCTCTGGTTGAGCGACTGGCCGAGCGTATCGACGTCGTTGGTGATGCGACTGAGCACGTCGCCCTTGCTGTGTCCGTTAAAGTAGCTCATCGGCACGACGGCAATCTTGGCGGCGATCTCCTTGCGCATTCGGTAGCAGATCTTTTGCGTGACGCCGGTCATGAGCCAGCCCTGGATTAGACTGCAGATAGAGCTCGCCAGATACAGGCAGAGCAAAAAGCCGAGCGTCTTGGCAATCCAGGCAAAGTCGACATCGCCGGTGCCGTTGACCTTGGCAACCAAGCCCTCGAACAGTTTGGTGGTAACCTGGCCGAGCACCTTGGGCCCCACAATGTTAAAGATGACCGAGCACACGGCAAAGGCGACGGCGGTAAACACGGCAATCTTGTGCTGGCCGATATAGCCGAGCAGCTGCCTCATGGTGCCCTTAAAGTCCTTGGCCTTTTCGCCGCGACGCATGCCGCCCATGCGGCCCATGGGACCACGCTGGCGGGTGGGCTTGGGAATCTGAGTCTTGGTCTCGTCTGCCATTAGCGCTCGCCTCCTTCCGTGACGGCTGCAATTTCTTCTTGGGTAAGCCCCAGCTCCTCGGCGGAAAGCTGCGACTGTGCGATCTCCAGGTATGCCGGGCAGCTGTGCAGCAGCTCCTCGTGCGTACCGGTGCCCACCACGTGGCCGTCGTCGAGCACGATGATCTGGTCGGCGTGCATGATGGTCGCGATGCGCTGGGCCACTACCACGAGCGCGGCGTCAGTGATGTTTTTGGCCAGCTCTTCGCGCAGGCGCGCGTCGGTCTTGTAGTCGAGGGCGCTAAACGAGTCATCAAACACCACAACCTCGGGCTTTTTGGCCAATGCGCGGGCGATGGCCAAGCGCTGGCGCTGACCGCCCGAGACATTGGAGCCTCCCTGGCTGATGGGGGAGTCGTAGCCGCCCTCGCGCTCGGCGATAAAGTCCTCGGCCTGGGCGATGCGTGCCGCCCGGTGCATGTCCTCGTCGCTTACCATGTCGCCGGCAAACTTGAGGTTGCTCTCGACGGTGCCCGAGAACAGGCGCCCCTGCTGCGGGATGTAACCAATGCGGCGACGAAGCTCGGAAAGGGTCATGTCGCGCACGTCGATACCGTCGAGCGAAATGCTGCCGCCCGTGACGTCGTACAGGCGCGGAATCAACTGCACGAGCGTGGACTTGCCCGAGCCTGTGGAGCCAATGATGCCGAGCATCTGACCGGCATGCGTGGTGAAGTTCACGCCGCTGATGACGTCGGCACGGGCATCGGGATACTGGAAGCTCACGTCGCGGAAGGTGAGCTCACCGCGCGGCGCGCTGGCAGCAGGCAGTTTGGGCGAGGCAGGGTCGTTGATGCTCGTGGGGCAGGTGATGACCTCTTCCACGCGCTCGGCTGCGACCTCGGCGCGGGGCAGGATGACCGAAACCATGGTGAGGATCATAAACGCCATGACGATTTGCATGGTGTAGGAGATGAACGCCATCATGTTGCCGACCTGCATCACGCCGTTGGACACGCCCTGCGCGCCAAACCAGACGATAAGCACGGTGATGCAGTTCATGACGAGCATCATGAGCGGCATCATAAAGCTCATGGCGCGGTTGGTGTAGAGCTGCGTGGTCATCAGGTCGAGCGAAGCCTTGTTAAAACGCTCGAGCTCATGCTCCTCGCGGTTGAACGAGCGGATAGGCATAAGGCCGTCGAGCAGCTCGCGGGCGGTAAGGTTCACGCGGTCCACAAAGCTCTGCATCTTTTTGAACTTGGGCATGGTGAGGCCCATGAGCACGCCGACAACGGCCGAAACCGCGATGATGGCCACGGCGATGGTCCACTCCAGGCCGGTGTGGTTAGCCAGGACACGCATGACAGCGACGATGCCCATGACGGGGGCCATCAGGCACATGCGGATAAACAGGGTTGCGGCCATCTGGATCTGCTGAATGTCGTTGGTACAGCGGGTGATGAGCGAGGCCTGGCTAAACTTGCCCACCTCGGCCGGCGAGAAGTGCATAACCTTGTCGAAGGTCTCGCGGCGCAGGTCGCGGGCGATGGAGCAGGCGGTGCGCGAAGCCACGGCACCGGTCAGGATGGTGGCGACGAGCGACACCAGGCACAGGCCAAACATCGTGGTCGCCATGCGGCTCAGGTAAGCGTTCTGCACGTCGGCGGGGTCGATGCCCTGCGCCTTGTACTCGTCCTGTACATAGCTCACGGCGCGCTGAGTGACGATGGAGCCCGACATGGAGCCCATTTTATCCGCCATTTCGTTGGCGCCCTCGACGAGCTTGCTTCGGTCTACCAGACCGCCCTCGACACCCAGGCGCAGGCTCTTCATGGTGATCTTACCGCCGTCGGCATCAATCTGCTTTTGCATGTTCTGCGCCGCCGCGGCCTTCTGTTGCATCTCGGCGAGCTGCTCGGGCGTCATGGTAGCCATCTGCTCGGGGGTGGGCATGGTCTGGGCAGCGTTGTTGTCTTTCTCGCTGGACGAGCCCATCATGTCACCCATGGAGTTGGCGTCAATGCCCTGGTTGAGCGAAAGGACGACGGTCTCGGGCAGGCTCATAATGTCGGCGAGCTTGCTGCCGTCGGCGCGCTCGTCCTCGGTACCCTCATACGTTCGAATGCCGTTTTTGCCAGCCTTGCTAAACACGGCCTCCACAGCTTTGGTGTCCTTGGCGCTCATAAAGAGTTCGAGGTCGTCGAGCGATTCGGCGCGAATGGTGTCGGGCACGGGCGAGGCGATGCCGCCTTGCTGCACGCCCACGTCGACGATGTCGCTCATATAGGTAGGCAGTGCCAGGTCAGCGTTGCAGCTGATTACGATGAGTACGATAGCTGCGAGCAGTGCCAGGATATGCTTTTTAAAGAGCTTGAGAATCCTCACTCGGCATCTCTCCTTTCTTGATTGCGGTCGATAATTTCGTTGGCACGTCTAAGAAGGCGCACCATCTCTTGGGTATCTGTTTCGCCGAGCTGCTCGAGGAAAGCCGCGGTGCGGTCCTCGAATTCCCGGCGTTTGATTTCGAGATCCTGGAATCCCTTGTCGGTCACTATGACGTGTACGCGACGACGGTCGGTCTTTGAGTGCTCACGCTCAACCCAGCCCTTGGCTTCGAGAGCGCGTAGGATATTGGCAATGCGGGCGTTCGAGACCCAGGCGCGATCAGCGAGTTCGCTCGGCGTGAGCGAACCGCCGGCGAGTATGAGGGCGCGCATGACGGCCATCTCGCCGCCGAGGGCTTTGTCCGCAAAGCGCGAAACGCGCTGATGCATGCTGCCAAACTCAGTTAAGAGCTGACGCCCAAGCTCACGGAAATCGGTATCTTCCACCGAAAACCCCTAACACTAGAAACTATTTCCGGTAAAAGATGATACCACCGCCCAAGCATTCCATTCGGTAGATTTCTAGGCATGTCCCAAAAATCTACTTGGCCGCTAGGCAATATAAAGAGCGTATAAAGAATTAAAATAATTCAATAATTGTAGCGTTTCAAAGAATTATCATGCACGCGGTTAGGCGAGGGGTTGTCACCACCATGACGACTGGGACTCATATAATCGCCACGTGCGATGCTTCAACTTCCCGCGAGGAGACACCTTATATAAAGGGGGATGGAGTCATGGCATTTGACTTCACGGGCAAGACCGCGATTGTCACGGGCGGCACTCAGGGCATTGGCCTCGAGATTGCCAAGGGCATCGTTGCGGGCGGCGGACACGTCGCGCTCATCGCAAGGAACGCTGCTAAGGGCGAGGCCGCGGTGGCCGAGCTTGGCGAGGGCAACAAGTTCTATCAGCTCGATGTCGCCGATGCGCCCAAGGCGCGCGAGACCGTCGAACAGATTTTCGCAGACCTGCCGCAAACCAACATCCTGATTAACTGCGCTGGCGTCATCAGCACCAAGAAGTTCGACGAGATCGATGACATCGAGTGGCGTCGCACCATTGACATCAACCTCAATGGTACGTTTACCATGATGAATGCCGTGTACCCGCACTTTAAGGCGGCCCATGCCGGCGCTATCGTCAACGTGAGCTCTGTTGCTGGCAAGATCGGCGGCGGCCTGCTCGGCACCGCGGCTTACGCGAGCTCCAAGGCCGGTGTTAACGGTCTAACCAAGGCAGTCGCCAAGGAAGGCGGCAAGTTTGGCGTTCGCTGCAACGCTGTATGCCCGTCGCTCACGCTTACCGATATGACCTCGATCCTCTCTGACGAGAACTCTCAGCGCATCATCAACGGTATTCCTCTGGGCCGCGCCGCCCAGGCCAGCGAGCCTGCGCAGATGGTGCTCTTCTTTGCCTCCGACCTCGCCAGCTTCGTTAACGGCGAGATCGGTGACTGCGACGGTGGCATCGTCCTGGACGGGTAATACCCCACGACGATTATTCGGCGACGGCTCCTGCGACTCGGGACCGTCGCCTTCTTTCTGACATAGGCGCGTGCGGCTACGATTCGCATGCATCCAAAGGAGATATATATGAGTGAATCGACTGCGGTGGAGGCACCGGCGGCAAAGGAGCCGTTCTTTAAGATGTCCTCCATCCCGGGTGCTAATATTTTGGTGCCGCTTCTGTTGGGCTGCCTGCTCAACACGCTGTTCCCTGACCTGTTCAAAACGCTCGGCAGCTTTACGCTTGGCATGACCCAGCAGGGTGCAGGCCCGCTCGTGGGCGCTTTTTTGCTCATCGTCGGTACGACGATTTCGTTTAAGAGCGCTCCTGCCGCCGCTGCCCGCGGCGCCATTATCATTGCTGTCAAGCAGATCGTGGTCGTTGCCGTGTCGCTGCTCATCCTCTATGTGTTCAACGACAACCTGTTTGGCATTTCTGCCATGGTGATGCTGGCGGCTTGCACCGGCGCCAACAACGCTATGTACGCTGGACTGATGGGCACCATGGGCAACGAGGCCGAGCGTGGCGCCGTCGCCATCACCACGCTCGTTGTTGGCCCTCCGGTCACGATGATCGTGCTCGGCGCTGCCGGCCAGGCTCCGATCGGCTGGTCGCTCGTGGGCGCCATCCTGCCGATCGTCGTCGGCATTATCCTGGGCAACCTGTTCCCCAGCTTTAAGAAGATGATGGCACCGGCACTTTCCGCCATCATCGTGCTCGTCTTCTTTGCCATGGGCTCGACCATGACTTTTGGCCAGCTTATCAACGGCGGTCTTCCCGGCATCCTGCTCGGCGTGATCTGCTCGGTGATCTTTGCAATTCCCGTCATCGCGGTCGATAAGCTCACGGGTGGTACGGGCGTCGCAGGTGCGGCCATTTCGAGCTGCGCCGGAGCCAATGTGGCCACGCCTGCTGCCATGGCAAGCGTCAACGGGGCCATGTACGGCGGTGCGGTGCTCGCAACGGCCACGGCACAGGTTGCTGCCTGCGCAATCGTGACGGCTATTTTGACCCCGCTGGTCACCAGCTGGTGCTACAAGCATTTTGAGGGCCAGCAGAGCAACGGCAAGGCAACGACCGACAAGGCCTCCGCAGCCGCCTAATGCCAAGCGGCAATCAAAGCTAAAAACTAGCTACGCCACAGGGCGGCCACGGGGGATCCCGCGGCCGCCCTGCAGTTTCTGTAGGGTCTCTGGGGCACTTTACCCTGCTAAAGCTGGCATAACAGCTAGAGTGAACGTCGTACAAAGGCAAGGAAAAAACCAAACAAATCGGTGAACGGTAGTTGTTTGCGCTCGCATTTCCTGCGGGTTTGTAAAAAACGCCCTTATGATATAAAAAAAGAAACATATAACAGCCCAGATGGAGAGGGTCGCTATGTTATCCTTCTCAGACGGGTGAAATCTTGGGTTTTGGGTTGTAGTTCCAAGGTGGACAAACGTTTTTCCTGCACCAGCGTGTGGTGAAGAACGGAAGAAGCCGGTAGTGCAAGCCGAAAATTCAAGAATTCAATAAGCAGCGGTGTGAGAGAGCGCCGCATTACACGTAACTAGGAGCGTGGTTACACAATGCAGGAGGCATGGGAAGGCTTCAAGGAAGGCATTTGGACGGGAGAGGTTGACGTCCGAGACTTCATCCAGAAGAACTACACCCCCTACGAGGGCGACGAGTCGTTCCTCGTAGGTCCGACCGAGCGTACCAAGGAGCTGTGGGGCGAGGTTCTCGACCTGCTGCTTAAGGAGCGCGAGCAGGGTGGTGTCCTCGATATGGACACCAAGACCGTCACGGGTATCGTGAGCCACCCCGCTGGCTACATCGATAATGCCCATCGCGACAAGGAGACCATTGTTGGCCTCCAGACCGACAAGCCGCTCAAGCGCGCGCTGCACGTCAACGGTGGTATCCGCATCGCTTGCCAGGCTGCCAGCCAGCACGGCTACAAGGTCGACGAGAACGTTGTCGAGCGCTACACCTTCGAGCGCAAGACCCACAACGCTGGCGTCTTCGATGTCTACACCCCCGAGATGCGTGCTTGCCGCTCGGCTCACATCATCACCGGTCTGCCCGATGGCTATGGCCGCGGCCGCATCATCGGTGACTACCGTCGTGTTGCCCTGTACGGCGTCGACTACCTGATCAAGGACAAGGAGGCCCAGAAGGCTTCCACTCCGACGGTCATGACCGCCGACAACATCCGTGATCGCGAGGAGCTGCAGGAGCAGATCCGCGCCCTCGGCGAGCTCAAGATGATGGCCGAGACCTATGGTTTCGATATTTCCAACCCTGCTACCAACACGCAGGAGGCCATCCAGTGGATGTACTTCGCCTACCTTGCTGCCGTCAAGGAGCAGAACGGCGCCGCTATGTCCATCGGCCGTACCTCTACGTTCATCGACATCTACGCTGAGCGCGACCTTGCCAACGGCACCTTCACCGAGGAGCAGATCCAGGAGTTCGTGGATCACTTCATCATGAAGCTCCGCATGGTCAAGTTTGCCCGTACCCCCGAGTACCAGGCCCTGTTCACCGGCGACCCGCAGTGGGTCACCGAGTCCATCGGCGGCATGGGTGTTGACGGCCGTACGCTCGTTACCAAGATGAGCTACCGCTATCTGCACACGCTCGAGAACATGGGTACCAGCCCCGAGCCCAACATGACCGTTCTGTGGTCGACCCGTCTGCCCGAGAACTTCAAGAAGTTCTGCGCCAAGACTTCTGTCGCCAGCTCCTCGATCCAGTACGAGAACGACGACCTCATGCGCGTTTACCACGGCGACGACTACGGCATCGCCTGCTGCGTGTCCTCCATGCGCATCGGCAAGGAGATGCAGTTCTTCGGCGCCCGCGCCAACCTGGCCAAGTGCCTGCTGTACGCACTCAACGGCGGTGTTGACGAGGTCTCCAAGAAGCAGGTCGGCCCCAAGTATCGCGCCGTCGAGGGCGATACGCTCGATTACGACGACGTTGTGGCCAAGTACAACGACATGATGAAGTGGCTCGCTGGCGTGTACGTCAACTCGCTGAACATCATCCACTACATGCACGATAAGTACTGCTACGAGCGCATTCAGATGGCTCTGCACGACAAGCACGTGCACCGCTGGTTCGCTACGGGCATCGCTGGCCTTTCCGTCGTGGCTGACTCCCTGTCCGCCATCAAGTACGCCAAGGTCCACCCCGTCCGTGACGAGAACGGCATCATCGTCGACTTCGAGACCGAGGGCGAGTTCCCCAAGTACGGTAACGACGACGACCGCGTCGACCAGATCGCTCACGACGTTGTGCACCAGTTCATGGAGTACATCCGCATGAACGACACCTACCGCAACTCCGTGCCCACGACCTCGGTTCTGACCATTACCTCCAACGTCGTGTACGGTAAGAAGACCGGCTCCACGCCCGACGGCCGCAAGGCTGGCCAGCCGTTCGCCCCGGGTGCTAACCCCATGCACAAGCGCGATAGCCACGGCGCCATCGCTTCGCTGTCTTCGGTTTCCAAGCTCCCGTTCCGCGATGCTCAGGACGGCATCTCCAACACCTTCTCCATCATCCCGAGTGCGCTCGGCAAGGAGGACCAGGTGTTCTTTGGCGATATCGACCTTGATCAGCTGGGCGAGTAACTATTGTTAGTGCTATACTAACAATAACGATTACTGATTAGCGCGCCGGTTTCGGCCGGCGCCTATTAATCGAAGGAGACACATTATGAAGGTTTCTGAAGTTTCCGAGACCCAGGCCGATAACCTGGTCCACATGCTCGACGCTTACGCCGAGAAGGGTGGCCACCACCTGAACATCAACGTCTTCAACCGTGAGACGCTGCTCGACGCTCAGGCTCACCCCGAGAAGTATCCGCAGCTGACCATCCGCGTTTCCGGCTATGCCGTGAACTTCCACACGCTCACCAAGGAGCAGCAGGACGAGGTCATTGCGCGTACCTTCCACGACAAGTTCTAAAGGGGTTTAACTCCCGCAGGATCGCCGGGCCGCTTTGGGTTACTTTCCAAAACGTCCTCGGACATGCAAAGGGCTCCGCTGCGCGCTTCGCGCGGCGGAGCCCTTTGCGTCCTGCGGAAATGTTTTGGAAAGTAACCCAAAGCGGCCCGGCGGGGGTCCTGTGTAGTCACCCTTTAGGCGGAACTCTCCTAATTATTTGGATGAGTCGTTTACTTACTTGTGCTGTTACCGTCTTCCCGCTGTTGTTGGGGTATGCTTTGTTCGTATGTAAACGTTTGACATGTTGATGGGGGAGGGTGCTATGGCTCGCGAGGGCGCTCGTTCTAAGGATTCTGCTAAGCCTGGCATCAAGGAAGTTGCAGCGGTGGCGGGGGTTTCGCCTACTACGGTATCTCGCGTGCTTAATAATCGCGGCTATATTAGCCAAGAGACCCGCGATAAGGTCCATGCCGCGATGGAGCGCATCAACTATACGCCCAACGATATCGCCCGT
Source organism: uncultured Collinsella sp. (assembly GCA_900541005.1). Classification (GTDB taxonomy): domain Bacteria; phylum Actinomycetota; class Coriobacteriia; order Coriobacteriales; family Coriobacteriaceae; genus Collinsella. The sequence continues at coordinate 64,107 of UQIP01000001.1, forward strand.
GCCATGCTCAACGGTCGCCTGAATCTTATCGGTATGATCGTTCCCTTTGTGAGCAGCCCGTTCCATGCTCAGGTTGTGCAGGCGGTCGAGCGCACGTTAGCGGAAAACGGCTTTAAGATGTTGCTGTGCAACAGCGCCAATCGACCTGATCTTGAGCGTTCCTATATCGACATGCTCCGCCGCAATATGGTCGACGGCGTAATCGTCAACTCCCTCAATATCGGTGCTGAGGCATATGCCGAGATGGGCTTGAGCCTGGTTGGCATCGACTGCGATCTTGGCGAGGGCTCTGTCCAGATTGCAAGTGACAGCTATGGCATCGGCGAGCTCGCCACGCGCCGTCTGATTGATGACGGCTGCAGGCGTATCCTGTGCCTGCGCAGCAATAGCCGCATGCGCATGCCTGCCAATAAGCGTACCGATGCCTACCTCGATGTTGTTGAGCAGGCCGGTTTGTCCGCGCTTGTCCGTGAGGTTGAGTTCGTTAAGCCCGACGACGAAAAGGGCGCGGTCGTTGCGAAGATCCTCGATGAGAACCCCGATATTGACGGCATCTTTGCGGGAGACGATACGATGGCGGCCATCTGTCTCAACGTGATGAAGCAGCGTGGCTTGAGCGCTCCAGACGATATTAAGGTCGTGGGCGCGGATGGTGCCCGCCGAACTATGACGTTTATGCCTGACTTAACAACCGTACGTCAAGATATCGATCGCATCGGAGAGCTCGCGGCGCAATCCATCATCGCTCTTATTAACGGCGATAATCCCGAATCGAATATCAAGCTCCCCGTTGAACTCATTGAGGGCAAAACCGCGTAGTTCATCCTGTGCCAAAAGAATTCCTCAAACGCCTCCGATGACCGTTCGCCGGCATATGTCAACCGTTTACCGACGACTGGAACTGCGAAAAGACGTATTGATATGAAAACGTTTGACATATGAAAACGATTGACATATCTTGCCATTGTACCGAGTTAGTATGTCGTGGAAAGGAAGTCTCGGATGCACAAGGTGTATTACCAGCCTGAGGGAATTTGGGTAGGCGACATCATGCCGTACGGCGAGGACGGCACGTTCTATCTCTATCATCAGCGTGACACGCGTAACCCCGAACCTTTCGGAGAGCCGTTTGGCTGGGCACTCGCTACGACCAAGGATTTCGTCAACTACAAGGACTTTGGCGAGAGCCTTGAGCGCGGCGGCGACGAGGAAGTCGACCAGTACATTTATGCCGGCACGGTGTTTAAGGTGGGCGACAAGTACCATGCGCTCTACACTGGTTGCAATCGCGATAAGGTCCGCGCACGTTTGATGAAGCAGGTTCTTCTTCACGCAACGAGCGACGACGCCGTCAAGTGGGAGAAGAACATCGCCGAGACGCTGCTTCCGCCCCAGGAGGGTTACGATGACCGCAACTGGCGCGATCCCTTTGTGCTTTGGGATGAGGAGAACGAAGAGTACATGCTCATCCTCGGCACGCGTGTGGGCGAGGACAAGCGTCTGATGACCGGCCGCCTGGTCAAGTTCACCTCCAAGGATCTGACCAACTGGGAGTTCCAGGGCGACTGGTGGAACCCAGGCCTGTACACCATGTTTGAGATGCCTGATCTCTTTAAGATGGGCGACTGGTGGTACCTCGTCTTTTCCGAGTACAGCGACGGCAACAAGACCCGTTACCGCATGTCCAAGTCCATCAACGGTCCTTGGATTACCCCCGCTGACGACTCCTTCGACGGCCGCGCGTACTACGCCGCTCGCACCGCATTCGATGGCGAGCGTCGCGTTCTCTTTGGTTGGGTTCCTACGCGTGACGAGGGCGGCGACCCCAGCTCTTACCTGTGGGGTGGTACCTTCATGCCCCTCGAGATCGTTCAGCGTGCCGACGGAACGCTCGGCACCAAGCTTCCCGACAGCATGCTCGGCGCCTTTGGCGAGGGCAAGGCTGTCGAAGCCTTCGAGCTCTCCTGCGAGTCGGGCAAGGTCGAGCAGGTTTTGTCTGCAGACGCCGGCTCCACCTACTTGCTCGATACCGACATTGAGCTCGGCGGTAACGCTGCCGGCTTCTCGGTCAAGTTCGCCGAGGACGCCGAGACCGGTCTTGCCTATGAGTTCCGCGCCAACCTGCGCGAGGGCAAGCTCGAGTTCACGCCGGCTCCCCAGTACCCGTGGTTCCAGGTCAACAACATGGGCCTCGAGCGTCCGTTGTTCTTTAAGGGCGAGGGCACTCATCATGTGCGCCTGGTCGTTGACGACGATATCGCGACCATCTTTGTCGATGATGTTGCGCTCAACGCTCGCTTCTGCAACAAGCAGGGCCAGGGTGTGGCGCTTACCGTCACCGACGGTGCGCTCAAGTGCGCAAACGCAACGATCGCGTCTCTGTAGCGGCAACGAACCGTTTTATGATTTAGAAAAGGAATGGAGAGGAACATGGACTACAAGGCAGTGTCCCAGCAAGTCGTCGACAACGTCGGCGGACTGGAGAACATCGAGGGCGCCACGCATTGCGTGACCCGTCTGCGTCTGGTGCTCAAGGATACGAGCAAATACAACAAGGCCGAGCTCGAGAACATCGATGGCGTCAAGGGCGTGCTGTACAACAGCGGCCAGCTCATGATCATCTTCGGTACCGGTACCGTCAACAAGGTTTACGATGAGTTTATGGCTCTGACGGGCGTTAAGGAGATCAGCGCTTCCGAGGTCAAGGGCGCCGAGGCGGACAAGAAGGGCAAGTTCTTCTCGGTCCTCAAGGTATTCTCGGACATCTTTATCCCCATCATTCCCGCCTTCGTCGGCGCTGCAATCATCATCGGCCTTAAGTCGCTGATCGTTGCCAACGGCCTCTTCGGCATGGAGGGCAGCCTCGCCGATCACAGCGAGTTCCTCAAGAACCTCGCAAGCTTCTTTGCCATTATCGCCACCACCTTTGACTACCTGCCTGTCCTGGTTATGTATAGCGCGGTCAAGCGTTTTGGCGGCAACCCGATCCTGGGCATCCTCGTCGGTATCGTCATGGTTCACCCGAGTCTTATGAACCGTAACACGTTCGTTATGGACCCGACGGGTGCTGAGTACTGGAACTTCGGTCCGCTCTCCATCCCCATGGTTGCTTTCCAGGGCGGCGTGTTCCCTGCAATCCTGACTGCCTGGTTTATGGCCAAGGTCGAAAAGATTGCCCAGAAGTACATCCCCGAGGTCGTCTCGTTTGTCTTTGTCCCGACCGTTACCCTGATTCTTGCTAACGTTGCCCTGTTCACCGTGTTCGGCCCGCTCGGCAACCTGATCGGCGACGTCCTCGCTGGCGTAATCGATGTCCTGTACAACAGGATGGGCGTCTTTGGTGCCTTTGTCTTCGCCGCGTTCCTGCAGCCGCTCGTCGTTACCGGTACGCATCAGTTCATCCAGGGTATCGAGGCAAACCTCGTTGCCACGACTGGCTTCAACTACATCCAGGCCATCTGGTCGGTCTCCATCATCGCCCAGGGCGGCGGCGCCATCGGCATGTACCTCATTCACAAGAAGCACTCCAAAGAGCGCAACATCTGCATGTCGTCCTTTATTCCGACGCTGGTCGGTATCTCCGAGCCCGCTATCTTCGCTGCAAACATGCGCTATTCGATCATTCCGTTCATCTGCGCATGCATCGGTGCAGGCTGCGGCGGTGCCTTCGTGAAGTTCTTTGAGGTGCGCGCCATCGGTCAGGGTCTGACCGGTGTGCTTGGCCTGCTCATCGTTACGCCCGAGACTCTCGTGTGGTATGTGGCTGGTAATCTCATCGCCTTTATCGTGCCGATCGTCTTGATCTTTGCCTACAACAAGGCAAAGGGCGTTCCGACCACCGATGAAGAGGGCGCTGGTGCTGGCTTCGATGTCAGCTTCTAGTTGAGCCGTTCAGCGTAATGTGCGGATAAGTCCATTTGAGGAAGGGCGCTCGGCTCGTGCGAGTCGAGCGTCCTTCCCTATAGACGAGAAAGTCAATGGCGATGTTTAATCAAAAAAATAAGGTGACACGCGCGGACTATGAGCAGTGGCGTGCCGGACAGGATGAGACGGCTGGTCGCATCGCGTCCGACCCCGATAGGCTCCTGTTCCATGTGGAGCCTGAGCTTGGCTGGCTCAACGACCCCAACGGTTTGGTTCAGATTGGTGATACGTATCACATCTATCATCAATACGATCCGTTCGATGCTGCGCATGGCGGTCCAGTGCTTTGGAACCATCTGACGACAAAGGATTTTGTGACGTACGAGAATCATGGCTCCGTGCTGTTCCCCGATTCCGATTTGGATTCGAACGGAGCGTATTCTGGTTCTGCCTTTGTACGCGATGGCAAGATTCACTACTTCTATACCGGCAACGTCAAGCATTTTGACCGCGATGATTACGACTACGTGTTGACGGGTCGTGAGCAAAACCAGATTCATATGGTTGCCGAGAATCCCGACGAATTGGGCGAGAAGTGCATAGCTGTTGGACCGGTCGATTACCCCGACGATATCGGTACGCACGTGCGCGACCCCAAGATCCTTGAGCACGACGGTATCTACTACATGGTTCTGGGCGCTCGTACGAAAGACGATCGCGGCTGCGTGCTTGTCTATACCTCGCGCGATCTAGAGGACTGGAACTATGCGACGCGTATTGAGCTGGGCGAGAAGTTTGGCTTTATGTGGGAGTGCCCCGATCTGTTCGAGCTCGATGGTGAGCTTATTCTCGTTTGCTGTCCGCAGGGTGTGCCTGCCGATGGATGGCGTTACCGCAATCCGCATCAGTGCGTGTGGTTCTCCATCGAGGCCGATTGGGAGGCGCCGAGCTTTAAAATCGTCGGGCAGGGCATGCCCCCGATGGTCGATGCCGGTTTTGATTTCTATGCTCCGCAGTCCTTTGAGGATGCTGCAGGCCGGCGTTTGATGATCGGATGGTCGGGTTGCCCCGACGCGACGGCAGAAAACCCGACGGTGGCGCGCGGGTGGCAGTGCGCGTTGACGGTGCCGCGAGAGCTGAGCATGCGCGATGGTAAGCTCTGCCAGCAGCCGGCGCACGAGATTGAGAGGATGCGCGGCGACTGCGTTCGCGCGACAGGCGGTGAAACCGTTGAGGAGCCGGGCCGCCTGTTTGATGTTGTGGTTTCCTGTGAGGGCGCCAAGATGGTCGAGCTCGAAATCCGCAAGGGTGTCTTTGTGCGCTATGCAGACGGGATGCTTACCCTCGACATGGGTGACGAAGGCTATGGGCGCGACCAGAGGTCGATCGAGCTCAGCGAGCTTCGCGACCTGCGCGTGCTTTCGGACACTACGATGGTCGAGATTTTTGCCAACAGCGGCGAGGCAGCACTTACGAGCCGTACCTATTCGCCGGCGGTTTCGGCGATGGGGTTGCATGCCGAGGGTGCGGCGTCGATGGATTTCTACCGCCTCGCGCATTAACCGTGCGTGGAGCACGATTGGACTTGCCGGGCGGAATGTGTCGCAGTTGCCGCAGCGAACTACCGTTTATCGCGTATAGCTACCGTTTGCGGGATAAGTAACACTCATTTATAAACCGTGTAAAATCTCAGCCAAGCACGGAGTTTTCCAGGGAGACGCTGTCCTTTGTTATGTGCAAGGGACGGCGTCTCTTTGGCGCTTGGACGCCGTTGTGCAACAGTGCGGCGGCGCGTGCCATGTATTGAAAAACCAATGTCGAGATGGGTCGTGATAAGAATGGGCAAGTACGTAATCGTGGTTGAATCTGGTTCGGATGTGACGCCAGAGCTCTGCGAACGCTACGGCATCGTGCGCGTGCCCATGCATGTCACGATTGGTGACGAGACCGTCGAGGACGGCTCGATCGATCCGCTCGAGATTTATTCGCGCTGCAACGAGTTTGGCGTGATGCCCAAGACCAGTGGCTGCGCACCGGCAGATTTCTCCCGTGTGTACGACCGCATTCACGCCGAGCAGCCCGACGCGACTATTCTGCATCTCGCGTATTCCGAGGCCACGACCTGCTCGCATCAGTCCTCAAAGATTGCGGCCCAGGGGCGCGACTACGTGTTCTCCATGGACACGCGCTTTGTCTCGGTGGGCCAGTCGCTCGTTGTCGTCGAGACCGCCAAATACATCGAGGCTCACCCCGATGCCACCGTCGACGAGATCTTTGCATTTACGAACTCCGTCATGGACCGCGTGCTGTTGGGCTTTGTTCCTACGGACCTTGCCTTCCTTAAGGCGGGCGGTCGCTTGTCCAACGTCGCGTTCCTAGGCGCCCATCTGCTCAAGATTAAGCCCTGCATTGAGGTGACGGGCGGCAAGTTCGTGGCGACTAAGAAGTTCCGCGGCTCTATGCTCAAGTGCGCCCGCGCCTTTATTGACCACATGGTTGCCAAGGGCGAGATCGACTACTCGCACATTGGCCTGGCGTATTCGGTGGGCCTTTCCCAGGAGCTGCGCGACGACATGGAGGTCTATGCGCATGACCTGGGCTTTAAGGATATTACCTGGACTCAGGTTGGCGGTGTCATCTCGAGCCATTGCGGCCCGACCGCCTTCGGTGCGGTGCTCACGCTTAAGGCGTAAGGCCTGGCGTCTATCGATTTCTATTGCCTCGGCGACGGGCGGGTTGTGACAACCTTCCCGCCGCTTTTGCGTGAAGTAAAATAGGACGACCTAATTGACCCCTAAACCGTTTTGCCATCATGCGTATGGGCTAGAATGGCTCTGACATTTATGTAACTAAAACCAATGAGAGGCAAGGTAGCGGGAATGGCTGAGATGACGCTCGAGGGTGTGGACGCTCGTCCCGAGGACTCTGCGTTTGCCCTGGGCCGCGTGCATTCGATTGAGACGATGGGTACGGTCGACGGTCCCGGCATCCGCTTTGTGGTGTTTGTTCAGGGCTGCCCCATGCGCTGCGCGTATTGCCACAACCCCGACACCTGGTCGGTTAACGGCGGCACCATGGTGACCGTCGAGCACCTGATGGACGAGTTCCAGAGCAACCATGAGTTTTACCGCAGCGGTGGTATTACGGTATCCGGCGGCGAGCCGCTCCTGCAGCCTGAGTTTTTGGCCGACCTGTTCCGCGCCATGCACAACAACCCCGATGGTCGCGTGCACACCTGCTTGGATAGCTGCGGCTATGCGTTCGATCCCGCGCATCCCGAGAAGTTCGATGCCGTACTCAACGAGACCGATATGGTGCTGCTCGACATTAAACACGCCGATCCCGTCGAGCATAAAAAGCTGACCGGTTGCGATCCCGCACGCATCCTGGCGTTTGGTGATGAGCTTGCGCGTCGCAAGATTAAGGTCGTTATCCGCCACGTGGTGGTGCCGGGCATTACCGATACGGTTGAGGAGTGCGAGGCGCTCGGCCGCCTCATCGCCCCGTGGCACAACGTGGTGGGCCTGGAAATGCTGCCGTATCACACGATGGGCGTCGTCAAGTATGAGCAGCTGGGGATTCCCTATAAGCTCGAGGGCGTTCCACAGATGGATACTGCGCGCATGCCCGAGCTGCGCAACGCCGTCATGACCGGCATGAAAAAGCGCCGCGCGGAACTCAAAAACGCCATCGGCTAGCGAGCCATTTTCGCTTCCCAAAGGCACTCATTGGGGACAGACTTAAATGAGTGCTCCTGGGCACCAAGTTGATTGCCAAAGAGTCCTGCCAAGTTGCGGTGGAATAGTTCTTGTTTTTCGGCTTATGCCGCCCAAACAGGAACTATTTCACCGCAACTGCGTTTTGGACAGAGATGCGCAACAGAATCGTGCCATTTGGATAAATACGCTTGTGGTTTCTTTAAAGACACCTTAAACGCCGCTGAATATCTTTGGAAAGAAATGCCTGCTCGGTATTATGCTGCTCGTATATAAACGGTAGCAGTCAGGAGACCACGTGCGAAACAACGCATCGCGGGACGAGTATGTGCCGCAGCATGGCAGCAGATATGAGACGAAGGGCACGCCTTCGCGTGGCCTCGCTGACGTTCGCATCCGCGTGGCGAAGATTGTCGCCATCGGGATGCTAACGTTGACGGTTATTATCCTCGGAATTACCGCCAAAACCTACGCGTCGGAGCGAATGGCACACTCAGATGCGTCAACGGTGCAGACGCAAAACAAAAAGGTCTCTGAATCTAAAGCCACCGCAAGTCAAACCCTGTCGACAGCGAGCCTCAAGACGAGGCTTTCGAAGGCGGACTTTAACGATATTCCCTCAGACGATACGGTGCAGACCTTCTCACTGGTTGATGACCAGATCCCCGCCCTGGAGGATGAGAGCCTCGCCGCACTCCAAGATGCCCTTGATCAGGCCCAGGAATTGGGCGATGTGGGTGTGGTGTTTTACGATTTGTCGAGCGGCAAGGGCGTGACGTATAACGCGGACGCCGAGGTGTACGGTGCGAGCAGTTATAAGGCACTCTATGCGTTGTACATCTGCGAATCCCTGGTCGAGACGGGCCAGGTCTCACTCGATGATTCCCTTGGCACCTATGGTGGCTACAACATGGGCTGGCAGACGGTGCGCGACCTGATCGAGGCCGCGGTCGTTAATTCGGACAACGATTCGTTTATTGCGTTACGCGCGGCGTTTGACCGTGTCGGTTACGAGGATTGGATTGTCAGTCTTGGCATCGATTACGATACCGCACTCGATCCGATGAGTGATTTTCCCACTTATTGCCCGCGCACTTCTGCTAGGTTATGGCGTGAGATGAGCGAGTATCTGAGCACGGATACCGAGACTTCACAGTGGTTGTCGGGCCTTCTGGCATCAACATCGCGCTCGTTTATTCGCGATGGCATTGCGGACGATCAGGTCTCGGTGCGCAACAAGGCAGGCTGGATCAGCGAGGACGGTTGCTATTCGACATGTGATGCCGGACTGATCGACGTCGACGGCCATAGCTATGTTATGAGCATCATGACGTCGATGCCGTGGAGCGACCAATCGAGTGAGGCCGTGGCCGCGATTGCAAAGGCGCTCTATGATGTGCGGTCCTCGTTGGCCTAGCGACTTCGTAAAAAGTGAAAGAGCCAAAATGCTGGTACCATACCGTGGATAAGCAATTTGCACGGATTTGGGGGATGGCATGGCAACCATCGCGATCATAGGCGCACTCGAAAAAGAGGTTGCGCAGATTAAAGAAGAGCTGAGTGGCGCACATGAGGCGCAGGAGGCGGGCTTGACCGTTGTGAGCGGCGAGCTTGACGGTCTGACGGTGGTCGCTACGACCGCTGGCATGGGTACCGTGAACGCCGCTGCCGCAACGCAGCATCTCATCAGCAAATACGCCCCGCAGGCCGTTGTGTTTTCAGGTATCGCGGGAGGCCTAAACCCTAAACTGCATATTAACGACATGGTTATAGGCAAGTGCCTGCGCTATCTGGATACCGATACGGCACTCATCGCCGAGTCCGCGCCGGGGCTCGAGGAGTTTGTCTCGACGCCGGCGTTGGCTGATGTTGCCGCCGCCGTGCTTGCCGAGCATGGATTTGTGGATGCCTCGGCGGATGAGACTTCTGCGAAGAAGGACCCCAAGCAGTTCCTGTGTGGCACTATCGCCACGGGTGACCGCTTTGTTACGGGTGACGCCATGCGTAACGCTGCGATTGAGGCCACGCATGCCGATTGCGTCGAGATGGAGGGCGCGGCAATTGCGCACATCGCGGCCAAGAATGGTGTCGATTGCCTGGTGCTGCGCGCTATCAGCGATAATTGTGACGAGGCATATGACGCGTTTTGTGAGCGCGAGTTCGATCTGGATGAGTACGCTCGTACTGCGAGCGGCATCACGCTTGACATCGTTCGTCGTATCGCCGCCGCGTAATAGCGCGCCCGTTTTGTAAAAACCTACGACCAAGGAGTGTCCATGGCCGATTCCATTAACTACCAGCTTGCCAAGTTCGTTGCCAGCTATGGCAAGGTTTCACAGATTCCCGAGTCCACCTGCCCCGAGGTGAGCTTCGTCGGCCGCTCCAACGTGGGCAAGTCGTCGATCATGAACAAGCTTTTTGGCCGCAAGAACCTCGTCAAGGTTTCGAGCACACCGGGCAAGACGAGCAACATCAACTTCTTCGAGGCCGACGACGTGCACTTCGTCGACCTGCCGGGTTATGGTTTCGCCCGTCGTTCCAAGGCCGAGCGTGACCGCTGGGCCGAGCTCATCGGCGACTTCTTCGACTCCGAGCGCAGCTTTAACCTGGTTGTATCGCTGGTGGACATTCGCCACGATCCCAGTAAGCTCGACCATGACATGATCGACTACCTGCAGGGCAACGAGTTCAACTTTATCGTCTGCCTCACCAAGGCCGACAAGCTCAGCCGCACCCAGCAGGCCCGCCAGGCAGCAGCCATCAAAAAGCAACTCAACGTCCCGGCCGAGAACGTGATCATCACAAGTTCCCAGACCGGCACCGGAATCGACGAACTCAAGCGCCGCATCGCCGAGGCCTGCCTCTAATAAGGGCTCTTGGCAGGCAATAGTTTGCATCTATCTATATCACCCCAGTGATAGTTATTGGTAAACTATCACTGAGGTGATATTTTTTTGGAGGTCGATATGGAGCTTTGGCACGGGTCGGAGGTTGTTGTCGAACGTCCGTCGTTGGATAAATGCAGACAATTCAATGACTATGGGCGCGGGTTTTATTGCACGCCACATGAGGAAATGGCGATGGAATGGGCATGCCGGACCGAGTCCGATGGTATCGCGAATCGATATGAGCTCGATATTGATGGTCTCGCGGTCTTGGATTTGGAGTCCGGGGAGTTTTCAATCCTCAATTGGCTTGCGATTTTGGCTAACAATAGGGAGTTCAATGTTTCGACACCGCTAGCGCGCGAAGGACTTCGTTATCTGCTGGATAACTGCCTGATTGATATTTCTCCCTATGACGTTATTCGAGGCTATCGCGCCGACGATTCCTACTTTTCGTTTGCAAGACAGTTCGTTAACGGCATGATCTCGCTTAGACAACTGCAACTCATTATGCGTTTGGGCGATTTGGGCATCCAATACGCTCTTATGAGTGAGCGTGCGTTCTCAGCAATCAGATTCTGCGAATGGAAGCAGGCGTTGGGATCTGAGTATTATCCCAAGCGCTTTAAGCGAGAGCAGAGCGCGCGGCGCAAGTACTTGGAAACTGTGAATGGATTCGACTCTGAGGGTGTCTACATTAGGGATTTAATGACAGGGAGGGTTGATTTAAATGATCCAAGAGTTAACGGATTGTGGGCCGAGTAGAACATACCCCGTCTACTATCTCGAGGATGCAATGAACAATCTCGGCGACTGCTTTGACTATGCCGTTAACGATTATGGAGCAGAAGGATCGGAAGTTGCTGAACTCTTTTGCCTGAGCGGCGTAGCTCGCGAGTTCGAACGCGGCAACGCATGGGTAGTGTCGGGAAAATCGGGCGTTGAGCTGTTCGCGCTTATCGCCGAAAGGTCGGGCTATCAAAACAGGCCTATACCGGACTGCACCTATCGATTTGAGAAGACGCCGGAATATTGGACAGGCTGGATATTGGCATACCTTCAGTGGCGCCTAGGAGAGTCTTTCGAAGATTTGCTGCATGTCGTTCCATTTGATGTGCTACGCAGTCTGTACTACCCCTGGCACGAAGCCTCGGAGGAACGTGTGGCTCGCCTCGTCTGCGATATGGCGAAGAAAGCGTCCAGGCAAACAAAACTTGCGTTAGCAAGAAAGAAGCTTAAGAAAACCCAACAAGACCTGGCATACGAATCAGGCGTATCGCTCCGCTCAATCCAAATGTACGAACAGCGCCAACGAAACATCAACGAAGCCTCGGTAACAACCGTAAGAGCTATAGCAAAAGCCCTACACTGCAACATCGAAGACCTCCTAGAACCAGTCTTCGAATACAAAGAAACCAGCGCCGCCTAACCCAATATATTGCCAAGGTTTGTATCTAGTAAGCGCTCCTTACCAGCAAGAGTCCCTACCAATAGATAGCGGCTTAAAGGGCCGAAATCGTATGAATGGCATTGCGACTTCCAAATGGGTGACTGCTGCTGAAAAGCTATAGAAATAGGGGCCGATTTAACGGCCCCAAGCATCGCATAAATGGCATATACGTTTTATCAACTATTTCTTGTTTTTAACCCATTTGCAGATACGCCAAATAAGCACTCCGACGAGAATCCAAACGAGAGCGATCATAATGTCTGAGCGTGCAGGAATTGGGATCATTGAACTTCCTCAATTGATGTGAGTCTAGTTTGCATAGGTGTGGAGCGTGCTGCCTTCCATGGTCGCTTGCAACACGGCGATACCGGACGTCATCCCCATCGATTCATAGTTGAGTCGATATGTCGCCTGTTTCGAGTTCCATATAAAGGACTCGTTAGTTACCGTACAGCCGATAGTCGTATAGTTTTGTCCCCAAGCGCTGGTAATGAGCGAGTTCGCTATCTTGATCTTGAATTCGCGATAAATAAAAGGACTGTTGTAATAGATAGTCCAAGTTCCAGATGCGTTGTTGTAGTAACTGTCCCATATCAGGCTGGGTTCATTGGTTTTTTTAATTCCTATTACTGCAACGGTCCCATCCTTAAGCTTGATTTGATGAGACTGCTCGGGACCTTTCGTTAAATCAAAATCTTGGGTTGCGCCAGAAATTGCGACAGCATCGCTTTCTGCAGCATAAGCAGTCGAAGGGCTAAACGAGAAACATATCGGTAATATCAAAAGTATCGAGAGGAAAAACGAAGCTTTGAGTGTGCGTAACACTTTGACCACCTCCATACTGCGATGCCTAGTTAAATAGTAGCATAGATAAACAGTTTATTATGTAACCTAAAAAGCCCCTATCTGCCCGGCGCCCCTTCAAAGCGTGGGTCCCTGTAGACATCCTCAGCAAGGTAAACGCAGGGATGGTCGGGGTGTTCCCCTCAAAATTATTCCGCAGCGCGAAGGCCTCTCGTCTGTGGCTCCGTTGGAGCACAAGATTAAATCAGCGAATGCGATTATCCTGTCGAGGCTGCGCAGGCCCCCTTGGGGCTTCCCCTGAAAACAATCCGCAGATCGAATTGCCCCGTCGCGCGAAGCACACGACGGGGCAATTCATGATCGAGGACGTTTTCAGGGGAAGCCCCAAGGGGGCCGGTGAGAGCAATGAGGCAGGGCGCTACAGGTATTCGATCTGGGCGCCTTCCGTGTCGCACGTCAGAATATGCGTATCACACTTAGGGAACTGCTCGCGCAGCTTGACCTGCAGGAACTTTGCCACGATGGTGTCGTCGGTCACAGCCATAAGGGTCGAGCCCGATCCGCTGATCCAGATGGTCTTGGCGCCGCCGTTAAGGCAGGTGTCGCGCACGGCGTTGTAGTCGGGAATCAGACGGCGACGATAGGGTTCCTGGATGCGGTCGTCATTGGCGGCGGCAATCAAGTCGAGGTTGCCGGACTCAAGACCGCGCGTCATGCCGGCGATGCGGCCCATCTGCCATACGGCGGTGGAGAGCGGAACCTCCTGCGGCACGACCTTGCGCGCCTCGCTCGTATGCACCTCGTAGGGAGGAATCACGGTAATAAAACGCAGGCGATCGCTCACCTCGTAGCGCAGGCACTGGGGGAGCGAATCGGTCGGCGTAAAGGAGCAGACGGCGCCGCCCAGGATAGCGGGGGCGACGTTATCGGGATGGCCCTCGACCTCGGTGGCAATGCGGACGAGCTCGGCGCGGTCGACGGTGTGGCCCGTCAGCGCGGCGGCCGCCATGATGCCAGCGACGACGCAGGTGGAGCTGGAACCCAGGCCGCGGGCGACGGGAACGTCAGTCTGAATGTCGATGGCGACGGGGAAGGCCGGCTCGCCCCATGCGGCCAGTGCATCGACAAAGCTAACGTAGACCAGGTTGTTCTCGTTTTGGAATTCCTCGGGGCAGCCCGTGATGGTGAGCTTGTCGGCGCGCTCGAAGGTGAAGTGCGAGTAGAGGCTGACGGCCATGCCGAGGGTGTCGTAGCCGATGCCTAGGTTGGCGCTTGTTGCTGGGACAGTGATCTTGATCATGTGGGTCCTCCTGGCGTGCCTGGCTGTTTAGTTCGCTGCTCGGACAGTCCTGCGCAAGACGGAAAGCACATTAAGTGCTTTCCTTTGCGTGCGGAACTCGCGACGAACTAAACAGCCAGGCACGCTGTGCACGTTCGTCATCATCCCGGGGGTTATCTGATAAAAGAAGGTGCGCCGGCTTTCGCCGGCGCTTAATAAGGGGTTTTAGTTGGAAGCCATCTTTTTTGCTGCAGACTCTACGTAGTTGGCCATGTCGGCTACGTCGCAGACGTCTTCGAAGCGGACGGGCTTGGACTCGAGCTCGGCGAGCTGTGCCGGGGCGACCGTATTGGTGGCCTGCTCGAGCACGCGCATGGCCTCAAAGTCGTCCTCGGGAACGTCGAGGCCCAGGGCGTCGCAGCAGGCGCGCGGGAACTTGTAGGGGCTGGCGGTCGAAAGCAGCACGCGAGCCTTGGCGCCCTCGGTGGGAGCGACCTTTTCGAAGACGTGATAGCCGCAAGCGGTGTGCGGGTCGATCACGTAGCCGTTCGCGTCCCAGCAGCTCTTGATGGCGGCGCGGACCTCGTCCTCGCTGGCCCAACCACAGCCAAAGACGCTCTGGATCTTTGCCAGCAGGTCGGCGGGAACCTCGTAGCGACCAGTCTGTGCCAGCTGCTCCATAAGGTCGGCAACGAGCTCGCAGTCGCCATCGGACAGGAAGTACAGCATGCGCTCCAGGTTAGAGCTGATGAGGATGTCCATCGATGGCGAGATGGTCGTGAAGAACGGGCGGTTGCGGTCGTAGACGCCGGTGGTCAGGAAGTCAGCCAGCACGTTGTTCTTGTCGCTCGCGACGATGAGCTTGGCGACGGGCAGACCCATGCGCTTGGCATAGTAACCGGCCAGGATATCGCCAAAGTTGCCGGTCGGTACGCAGAACTCCACGGCGTCGCCGGCCTCGATGGCGCCGGCGCGCAACAGCTGCGCATAGGCGGCAAAGTAGTAGACGACCTGCGGTACCAGACGGCCGACGTTTATGGAGTTGGCACTCGAAAGCACCGTGCCTGCGGCCTCCAGACGCTCGGCAAGCTCCTTATCGGCAAAGATGTGCTTGACGGCGCTCTGGGCGTCGTCAAAGTTGCCGCGGATGCCGCAGACGGCGACGTTATCGCCCTCCTGAGTGGACATCTGCAGATTCTGTACGCGGCTGACTTTGCCCTCGGGATAAAAGACGGTGATACCCGTGCCCGGGGCGTCGGCAAAGCCGGCGAGTGCTGCCTTGCCCGTGTCGCCCGACGTGGCGGTGACGATCATGATGCGCTCGGCGCCGCCGTCCTGGGCGGAGGTGCGGGCCATGAGGCGGGGGAGCATCTGCAGGGCGACGTCCTTGAAGGCGCTCGTGGGGCCGCCAAAGAGCTCCATCACATAGGTCTGAGGGGCGTCGGTGCCCGGTGCTGCGTCGAGCTTGACGAGCGGCGTGACCTCTTCACTCGCGAACGTGCCGCGGTATGCCTCGTCGACACACGCCGAAATTTCTTCGTCCGTGTAATCGTTCAGTAACATTCCCAACACATTTTGAGCGATTTCAAAGTACGATTTATCAGCAAGCGAGCTGATATCGACCTGCTGGGTGCCAAGCTCGTCCGAGACAAACAAACCCCCGTCGGGAGCGATGCCGGTACGGATTGCCACCTTACTTGAGCATGATAAAGTGCGTCCTCGTGTACTATGATAAGTTCCCATATAACAGTGCTCCTCGGATACCTTGGTCCCAATCGGTGAAACCATGGTATCAGAGCGCGCAAAACAGGTTTGCAGAGGCTTTTAGAAAGGTAACCTCCACGCCATGATAAAAATTGCCAAGTTTGGCGGCTCGTCGGTCGCCGACGCCGAACACTTCAAGAAGATCAAGGCCATCGTCGATGCCGACCCTGCCCGCCGTTTTGTGGTGGTTTCCGCCTGCGGTCGCCGCTTTAAGGGCGACACCAAGGTGACCGACCTGCTCTACCTGGTTAACGCGCACGTTAAGTATCACGTGTCGTGCGAGGAGCTGCTCGAGGACATCGGTCAGCGCTATTTTGATATCGCTGACGAGCTGGAGCTCACCTATCCCATACGCGAGGAGTTCGCGGCCTTTGCCGAGCGCGCCCGCTCGGGCGGCTACTCTACCGAGGAGCTCGTGAGCCGCGGCGAGTACTTCACCGCTCGCCTGATGTCCGAGTACCTGGGCCTGCCGTTCCTGGACGCCGCGACGGTTGTGGCGTTCCATCACGACGGTACGCTCAGCATGAACCGCACTTCCGAGTTGGTGCAGGAGTACGGCCAGCAGGGCGGCTTTGTTATGCCCGGTTTCTACGGCGCGACGCGTGAGGGCCAGATCAAGCTGCTCGATCGAGGCGGTGGCGATATCTCGGGCTCGATTCTGGCCAAGTGCCTTGGCGCCGATCTGTACGAGAACTGGACCGACGTTTCGGGCTTCTATTCTGCCGATCCGCGTATTGTTCCCGAGGCTCAGCCCATTGCGCGCGTTACCTACGAGGAGCTGCGCGAGCTTTCGTACATGGGCGCAAGCGTCCTGCACGAGGAGGCCGTTTTCCCCGTGCGCGAGGCGGGTATTCCGCTGGTCATCAAGAACACCAATGCGCCGCAGGACCCCGGCACCATCATTAGCGAGACGGCTGATGAGGGCGAGGCGGAGCCCATCATTACCGGCGTGACCGGCAAACGCGGCTTTGTCGCCATCAATGTGGCCCGCGACCGCACCAAGCCCCGTGTCGGCTTTATGCGCCGCGCGCTTTCGGTCTTCGAGCGCTATGACGTTTCCGTTGAGCACATGCCCACCGGTGTCGACCGCTTTGGCGCCGTGGTGCAGGAGCAGGACGTTCACGATTCGCTGTACTCGCTTGTGAGCGACATTCAGCAGGAGGTCGAGCCGCTTGAGATCGAGGTCGTCGAGGGCCTGGCGCTTATCGCTACCGTCGGCCGCAACCTGCGTGGTCGTGCCGGCATCTCGGGCCATCTGTTTGGCATGCTTGGCCAGGCCGGCGTGAGCGTGCGTATGATTTCGCAGAGCTGCGACGAGATCAACATCATTATCGGTGTCGAGGAGAAGGACTTCGACCTGGCGATTCAGACCATTTACCGTGCCTTCTCCGACGAGAACGGCATTGTGAAGGTCTCCGACTTGGAGGCTCCCACGCCGGTCGATCCCACCCTGGCTGCGCTCAAAAAGTAGCGACTGCTCGGTAGATTTTTTGGGTCATGTCTCAAAAATCTACGGCGGGGCGTTTCGTTTCGGTTTCGTTTCGACGGGGCGGGTTTCGTGCCCGCCTCGTTCTTGTATACACTGGCAACAATAATCGGCCTGCTCGGCGTGCGGGCAAAAGCCATAACCTTTAAAGGGGGAAGCATGAAACAGTACACGGTTGCTATTTTGGGCGCGACGGGAGCCGTGGGCACCCAGATGCTCGAGTGCCTAAACGAGCAGGAGTTCCCGGTTGGCAAGCTCAAACTGTTGGCAAGTGCACGCTCCGCGGGTAAGACCGTTGAGTTCCGCGGCGAGCAGATCGTGATCGAAGAGGCTTGTCCCGAGGCCTTTGAGGGCTGTGACATTGTGCTTGGAGCCGCCGGCGACGACATCGCGAAGGAGCTACTGCCCGAGGCCGTCAAGCGCGGCGCCGTCGTGGTCGACAACAGCCACGCCTTCCGCATGGATCCCGAGGTGCCACTGGTCGTGCCCGAGATCAATGCCGACGACATCAAGTGGCATCACGGCCTTATCGCCAACCCCAACTGCGCGACCATCATTGGCCTGGTTCCCACCTGGCCGCTGCACCAGCTTGCCGGCGTAAAGCGCATGATCGTTTCGACGTACCAGGCGGCTTCGGGTGCCGGCGCACCCGGTATGGCCGAGCTCGAGGCTCAGCTGGCCGCCCTGGGCCGCGGCGAGGAGATTCCCGAGCCGCGCGCGTTTGCCGCCCAGCTGGCGAGCAACCTGATTCCGCAGATCGGCGGTGTCAAGGAGGAAGGCTTTACCTCCGAGGAGATGAAGTTGCAAAACGAGGGCCGCAAGATTATGCACCTGCCCGAGTTGCGCGTGAACTGCACCTGCGTGCGCGTGCCCGTGCTGCGTTCGCACTCCGAGAGCATTACGCTCGAGTTTGAGCGCGATATTACGGTCGAGGAGGCCCGTGCTGCGCTGGCTGCCGCTCCCGGCGTCAAGCTGGTTGACGATATGGCTGCCGAGGATGCACACGACCGTTTCCCCATGCCGATGGATACGTCCGACCAGGACCTGATTTGGGTCGGCCGCGTGCGTCGCGACATCTCGAACCCCGAGGCCGCGCGTGGCATCACCTTCTGGTGCTGCGGCGACCAAATCCGTAAGGGCGCGGCAACCAACGCCGTCCAGATCGCTAAGCTGCTCTGCGAGTAGTGTGGCCTGTCCGGCGGGGCCGGGCTTAGTTTTCAGAACGTCCTCGACCATGTGTGGCGCCTTGTCCTGCTCCTTCGGAGCCGCGGGCAAGGCGCCACACTGGTCTGCGGAGTGTTCTGAAAACTAAGCCCGGCCCCCGCCTGCGGTGACGCTGCTGTGAGCGGCTTGCGATGGGGCCGTTGTTGGCTGGGGCCGCTGGGCTGATGGGGAGCACGTGGCCGTTGCGGGCTCTAGTCCCGGCGGCGGCCCCGGCGCTGTCGCGCCTGCCGCCTTTGGGGACTTTGGGGTCGTGCGGCAGCTGCGGCGCTGCACGCCTGCTGCTTTGGGTGACTTTGGGGTCGATTGGGGTTGTCTGCACAGTTCGCGGTATTATGTTTGCGGAGTTTTGAAAGGAGCCGCTGGTGGTCACGACGACGTTTGCTTCGCCTTTGGGCGAAATCCTGCTTGCCGCTGATGGCCGCGGTTTGACGGGGCTTTGGTTTGAGGGGCAGGAGCACTTTGGCTCCACGCTTCTCAAAGAAGATCCCGAACATGTTGAAGGCGCCGATGCGGTTTCTGGTGCTGGCGGGATGTCTTCGGTGAATCCGGCAAACGGTGCTGCCTCGTCGGTACTTGAGCGTTCTTGGGCTTGGTTGAATGCTTATTTTGCGGGGCAGGAGCCTCGGTTTACGCCGCCGTTGCATATGATTGGCACGGCATTTCAGCGTGAGGTTTGGTTTGAGCTGCTCTCTATCCCGCGTGGCGAGGTCGCTACGTATGGCGAGATCGCCCAGCGTGTTGCGGCTCGACATCGTGTGCCGGGAAATGAAGCGCCTGTTGTGTCTCCCCGTGCCGTGGGGGCCGCGGTCGCGCGGAATCCCATTTCGATTATCGTGCCGTGCCATCGCGTGGTTGCCGCCGACGGCTCGCTTAACGGATATGCCGGCGGCCTTGACCGCAAGGAGTGGCTGCTTCGGCTTGAGGGCGCGTACGAGGAGTAACGCCAGGGCACTTTGCATAGCCAAGACGCCGTGAAAGAACGAGTCGCCGTCTTTTCGCGACCGGCATGCGTCCAAGCGCTCGGCATCTGCGCCTTAAGTTTGGTTAAGCCAAATCCTGCGTATTTGAAAACGCGCAGGTTGAGCAGCTAAGGCTGCGCTAAGACGGCTGGCGGTGCGCTATCATCGGCGGTATCGAAACCTGTAGAGCCGTGCGCCAAAGGAACAACCATGAAGCTGATGCTTGCCGAGGACGAACCCGGCCTCTCCCGCGCCCTTACCGCGATTCTTCAACATAGCGACTACGAGGTCGACACTGCCCTCGACGGTCTGACGGCGCTCGAATATCTGCTCGCCAACGACTATGACGCCGCAATCCTGGACATCATGATGCCCGGCATGGATGGCATCGAGGTGCTCAAGCGCACACGCGCCGCCGGTAAGCGACTGCCCATCATCATGCTCACGGCAAAAAGCGAGGTGTCCGATAAGGTCGAGGGCCTGGATGCCGGTGCCAACGATTACCTGACCAAGCCGTTTGCCGCCAAGGAATTGCTTGCGCGTATTCGTGCCATGACACGTGCCGCGACGGCAATTGACGCCACGACGCTCAGTGTGGGCAACGTGCGCCTCGACACGGCATCGTGCACGCTCGTTGGCCCTTTGGGCGAGGAGCACTTGGCTAATCGTGAGTTTCAGCTTATGGAGCTCTTTATGCGCAACGCCGGCACGCGCATGCCCACCGAGCGTCTGATGCTCGAAGTCTGGGGTGAGGACGCGCCCGAAGGCGCCAACGTGGTGTGGGTCTATATCTCGTACCTGCGCAAAAAGCTGACGGGACTTGGTGCCGACGTGGCCATTCGTGCATCGCGCAACCAGGGCTATTCGCTCGAGGTTGTCGAGGAAGGCGAGCAGGCGTGAGCGTACGCGCGTGGTGCAAACGCATGACGGAGCGGTTTCACGCCGCCTCGAGTAGTACGGGGCGGGCTAATTCTGTTGACGCATTGGGCTGCCGCCTGCGTCGCAAATTTATCCTCGTTGCCATGGGCGCCGTGACCGTGGTGCTCACGCTCATCATCGTCGGCATCAACATCGTCAATTATTCGCATGTCTGCAAGATGGCCGACGCTCGCCTGGACTATATCCTGGCGGGCAAGGACGGTATCGATTGGGGGGACGAGCCTAAAGACGATCCCGCTAATGGCAAGGATGCCGGCGATAGTCAGGCGGGCGTTCGCATCAGGCACTTCGAAGGCATGACGGCGGAGTCTCCCTTCGACACGCGCTACTTTACGGTGTCGATTGCCGGCGGGCAGGTGACTGATGTCAACACGGCCCGCATTGCCGCGGTGGGTGCCAAGCGTGCCGCCCGCATCGCTGCAGGACTATATTCCAAGGGCTGGACCTCGGGCTTTTCTGGTAACTACCGCTATACGGTTACGGTTCAGGGCGACGAGACAACCTATGTGTTCGTGGACTGCTCGCGCGAGCTTGCAAGCTTTCATTCGTTTTTGAGCGCGAGCGTGGCAATCAGTTGCATTGGCTGGCTGGCGGTGCTGGCAATTGTGGCGGGTGCCTCGGGCGCGGTGATTCGACCGATGGTCGAGAGCTACAGCAAGCAAAAGCGGTTCATTACCGATGCAAGCCATGAGATCAAGACGCCGCTGGCTGTGATTGATGCCGCGAACGAGGTACAAGAGATTGAAAGCGGCGAGAGCGAGTGGACGCAGAGCATTCACGAGCAGGTCGCGCGGCTGACGGCGCTGACGGAGCGTCTGGTGTTTCTGGCGCGTATGGACGAGGGCTCGGCGGGCTTTACCATGACATCGATCGATCTTTCGGAGGCGGTGGACAAGGCGGCGGCGCCGTTTGAGTCGGTGGCGGTTGCGCGCGGCAAGCGCCTGTCGACGTCGATTGCGAGCGGCGTGCGGGCCCATGCCGATGCTGCAGCGGTGGCACAGGTGGTTGAGCTGCTGCTGGACAACGCCACACGCTACGCAAGCGAGGACAGCGTGATCGAGCTAAGCCTGCGTGCCGTTTCGCGCGGTGCGGGCAAAGGCTCGGCCGAGCTTGTCGTATCGAATGCTGTTGATGAGCTGCCCGAGGGTGACCTGGACCGGCTGTTCGACCGCTTCTACCGCGCAGATGTCTCGCGTAACTCCAAGACGGGCGGCTCGGGCGTGGGTCTATCCGTGGTGCGTGCCATCGCCGAAGCCCATGGCGGGAGCGCTTCTGTCTGCGGCCACGGCAACCAGATCACCTTTACCGTCCGGCTCTAGAACCTGCCAAAAAGGGACAGGTTTATTTTGGCAGGTTTCATCTGGGGAAACGCCGGCGGGGAAGGCTGTGGGCGGAGGGTACGTCCCAGCGTGACGCTGCGGAGCGGGATGCACTTTCCTCTTGGGGCGCCTAGCGGAAACTGCATCCCAGTTTGAGGCTTCAGAACGGGACGCAATTTCCCCTAGGGGATATAAGATGCGACGGGCCGCGTCAAGATAATTACCGGACGGCCTAGGAGGCGGCTGGTTGGCTGGCTTAAAACCTAGCGTGTGAAATGACGCTTCACGCTATTCAGCGCGCTTGATAGGATGACGAATCACAGTTTTAAGTTTCTCCGGTGCACATTTGCGTGGATCGGAGAGATAGATTTCGTGATGGAAACGGGTGTCTGAGAAGTCGGGGACATAGCCCTGCTCGGTCGTGTATTCATTCATAGCGTTTACGGTCGCCGGTTCGTTGTCGTAGGGCCCGGTGTGCATGCATTGAACGCAGAGACCCTCGTCAACTTTAAGCAGCTCGACGGCAGAAAAGTCCAGTTTCTTTTTGGTCGTGGCTTCCGCGACTGCCCAGTCAAAGTCATCTCGGGTGACGAAATCGGGCAGGCGAATGCACGAGATAAAGTTGAAATCGTCCTTGCGTACATAATCGATGTCGCCGCTCGGGGAGTCTTGCCACCAGAAACCCTCGAGCGGCGGTACCACAAAGTCGAAATAGCCCTCGATACTCCTTGAGCCTTTCTTCGACATCTTGACGGTATAGGCGATGCCGTAAAGCAGCGGCAGGGCGTTTTGATACTCGCCACCTTCGGTATTTGGGTCGCCCTTTCCGCGAACGGCAACGTAGCTCATAGGCGGGACAGTTACGATACTCGGCTTGCTTGCAGGTTTGTAGAGCTCCTTGCATTCCTTCTTAAAGTCGAACGCCATGTTGGCCGCCTTTCTGCGTATTGGCCTGCTTAGATAGCGAAATCATATCATAGAAACGAACATCTGTTCGAATTATTTGGCTGACAGATAGAGATGCGTGCGTTGTGTTTGGCGGTCGGCCTGATCCCGTCGATGATTTCTCTGCCTCCCCGTAGCCTCATCTATGGCTGCCGTTTTCCCATATAAACCCTGTCAAAATAAACCTGTCCCTTTTTGGTCGGTGCGAAATGGGTAATACTAAAGAGTTATCCGACCAGATGGGAATTACTCGATGGCTTATATCGAATTCAAAGACGTCATCAAGGCATACGGCGAGGGTGACGCCCGCATTCACGCGCTCGACGGCGCGAGTTTTACGGTCGAGCGCGGTGAGCTCGCCATTATCCTGGGCGCCTCGGGCGCCGGCAAGACCACGGCGCTCAACATCCTGGGCGGCATGGATACGGCGACTTCCGGCACCGTGACGGTGGACGGGCGCGACGTGAGCTCCGCCAACGAGGCGCAGCTCGTGGAATACCGCCGCGCCGACGTCGGCTTCGTCTTCCAGTTCTACAATCTGGTCCCCAACTTGACGGCCCTCGAAAACGTTGAGCTCGCGGCTCAGATCTGCCCCGATTCGCTTGATGCCGAACAGACGCTTCGTCAGGTTGGCCTGGGCGAGCGCCTGGGCAACTTTCCGGCACAGCTTTCGGGCGGCGAGCAGCAGCGCGTGTCCATTGCCCGCGCACTGGCCAAGAATCCCAAGCTGCTTTTGTGCGACGAGCCCACGGGTGCACTCGACTACAAAACCGGCAAGCAGATCTTGCAGTTGCTACAGGACACCTGCCGCAAGCAGGACATCACGGTCATTATCATCACCCACAACTCCGCGCTGGCGCCCATGGCCGATCGCCTGATCCGCTTTAAGAGCGGCCGCGTGGAGAGCGAGACGGTCCAGCAAAATCCCGTGCCTATCGAGACGATCGAGTGGTAGCGCCCATGGACCAAGATTGCCAAAACAGCCAAAACCACGATACGGAGCACGCGGGCCGCGACCGGGAGTTCGCGACCTACCGTACCGCCCAAAGCTCAAACGATATGGTGCCGACGGTTTTTCGCCGTGGCATCTACCGCACGATTCGGGGCAGTCTTAAGCGCTTCCTATCTATCGTGGTCATCACTGCGCTTGGCGTGAGCGTGATGTGCGGCCTTAAGGCGGGCTGCGAGGATTTGTGCGATTCGGTCGACGCCTATTTTGACCAGCAGAATGTCTATGACATTAACGTGCAGTCGACCTATGGCCTTACGCGCGACGATCTCGCGGCTATCCAAGAGGTCGACGGCGTCGAGACGGTCGAGGGCATCTACACCGAGACCGCCTACACCGCCGTGGGCACAACGCGCGAGCGCGTGGTCGTGCAAAGTCTCTCCAAGGAGAACATCGATCAGCCGGTGCTGGTGAGCGGCGATTTGCCCGAGAGCGCCGATGAAGTCGCGGTGACTTCGAAGTTCCTGAAGGCTTCGGGCAAAAAGCTCGGCGATACGGTGAGTTTTGCCGCCAATGACGCGAGCTCGTCCAACCAAAGTGCCAAGGATCAGTTTGCCGCGGGCGATTACACCATTACGGCCGAGGTCCTCGATCCTACCGACGTGAGCTCCGACTCGACAGTCAACGCCTTTCGCGCTGCTTCGGCTGCGGACTATAAGTTCTATGTGAGCGAGGATGCCGCGACATCTTCTTCCTACTCCGCAGTCCACGTGATCGTCGAGGGAGCCAAGAGTCTTAACTCCTATTCGGATGCCTACACGACAAAGATCAATGAGGTCAAGGGCAATATCGAGAAGATCCGCGAGGAGCGTGAAAAGGCGCGCGTCCAGGAGCTGACGGTTGACACGCCGGCAAGCCTTGACGCGGCCGAGCGCCAGGCGGAGATGCTCTTTGGGGTTGAGCAGAGAAACATCAACCGTATGGCCGAGGGCAGCGAGGAGCGCGTCCAGGCTCAGACCGAGTTGGACCAGCGTCGCGCCGCTGCCGACCAGCAGTTCGCCGATGCCCGCGCCGAGCTTTCCAATCTGGGCGAATGCACTTGGTACATTCAGGACCGCGGTAACATCGCAAGCTACTCGAGCGTCGAGAGCGACAGTTCTTCGATCGAGGCCATCGCCACGGTTTTCCCGTTTATCTTCTTTATCGTCGCCGTGCTCATCAGCCTCACCACCGCCACGCGCATGGTCGAGGAGGAGCGCACGCTTATTGGCCTGTACAAGGCGCTTGGCTATTCACGTGGGCGCATCCTGTCCAAATACGTGGACTATGCGTTGTGGGCATGTCTGATCGGCGGCGTGCTCGGCAACATCATCGGATTTGTGGGCCTTCCGCTGTTCCTGTTTACGGTGTTCGACGACATGTACTCGCTGCCCCAGATGCTGCTTTCGTACGACATCGTGTCGTCGCTCGTGTCGGTGGCGCTGTTTGCCGTGGGCGTGGTGGGCGCTACGATTATCGCCTGCCGCCACGAGATGTCCGAGACCCCAGCCTCGCTTATGCGTCCCAAGGCCCCACGCGCCGGCTCTCGCATCTTGCTTGAGCGCATCGGCTTTATCTGGCGCCGCATGGGCTTCTTAAACAAGGTGGCGGCGCGTAACCTGTTCCGCTACAAAAAGCGCGCCTTTATGACCATCTTCGGTATCGCCGGCTGCACGGCGCTCGTGATCTGCGGAATGGGCATCCGTGATACGTCGGTGGCGCTTTCGCCCAAACAGTACGGACATATCACGCGCTACGACCTGCTGGCGGTCGCCAATCCCGACGATTTTTCGCAGACGTGCGCGGCATTGGATGAGCGCAGCGCGGCCAATGATTTCAACGTGACCGTGACCTCGACCCTGCCGATTATGACCGACAACGTCACCTTTACGTTTGGCGGCAAGAGCGAGACCGTGCAGCTGATCGTGGTGCCCGATGACCGCACGAGTGACTTGGGCGATTACGTGCGCCTGGAGGATGAGTCCAAAGAACCGCTGCCTTTGCGTGACGGAGACGTGTATCTGAGCAAAAGTTCACAGCTGGTGCTGGGGATTCAGCCGGGCGATACGGCTCACGTCCAGGATTCGTCGCTCAATGTTGCCAAGGTCAAAGTCAGCGACATTTCGCTTAACTATCTGGGCAACACGCTTTACATGACGCAGGACACCTATGAGCGCGCGTTCGGTCGAAGCGCACGTCTTAACGGCGTCTTTGTGCTGCTTAAGGGTTCGTCGGCCGACCAGATTGCGTTTAGCAAGAATCTTAAGAGTGACGGTTGGCTTACGATTTCGAGTACGGCCGAGCATTGGGAGAACTATGAAGCGAACTTTACGATTATCAATTCGGTCGTGGTGCTCGTGACCTTTATGGCGGCGTGCCTGTCGTTTGTGGTGGTGTTTACGCTGTCCAACACGAATATCTCCGAGCGCGAGCGCGAGCTGGCGACCATTAAGGTGTTGGGCTTCCGTCGCGGTGAGGTGCACCATTACGTCAACAAGGAGACGTTGATCCTCACGGCGATTGGCGCTGCGCTGGGCGTGCCGCTGGGCGGCTTGCTGGCCGAGAGTTTTACGTACATTTTGCAGATGCCGTCGCTGTACTTTGATGTCGAGGTCGAGCCGCTAAGCTACGTGCTCGCCGTGGTGCTTTCCTTTGGCTTTACGTTTATCGTCAACCTCGCCACCAATCGTACCCTCAACAAGATCGACATGGTCGGCGCCCTCAAGAGCGCCGAGTAACCTGTCCTGGGATTCAAGTTCTAGCGAGCTGCCGACGCGCCCGCAGCAGTATTTTTGCATAAACCGCTCCGCCAAATGCATACTTTGACGGGGCGGTTGCTTTTTGCCCACAGGTACCCCAGGGGGCGCCGTGCAAATTCCGGAGTATTCAGCGTCCCGGGGTCCGCGGGCGCGGGGGCGGGTGCACAAAACCGCGCTGAAAGCCCCGATTCTGAGTCCCAACGCCTCTAGAGCCGCTCGTTTTTTTACAGGATGCGGCTCATGGTGCCTGCCTTTCGCCCAAAATCCAGTATGCAGGCACCCTCGGCTGCTGAATACTCCCAAAAATGCACGCCGCATCCTACCCCAGGCACCCGCAGCAAGAAGACGAATAGCCATGGCCTCCTTAGTTACCGCAGGAGGCCCCAGGGCTTACCTCCCAAATCTTTCCGCAGGACGGAAGGATCCCGCCGCGCGAAGCGCACGGCGGGATCCTGACATGTCCGAGGACGATTTGGGAGGTAAGCCCTGGGGCCTCCGATGAGAGCAGTTCCAGCCGAGGCTATTCGTCGCCGAAGCTGATGCCCAACGCCTTGGCCTCACGCACCAGATCGCTCTGGGGGTCGACATACTTGAGCTTGCCGGCGACATCCTCGAGCGGCATGTGGCACATCTTGCCGTCGCGCAGGGCAATCATGTAGCCAAACTCGCCGCGCAGGCAGCCAAGCGCGGCCTCGACGCCGCACTGGGTCGCAAAGATGCGGTCCTGGGCGTCGGGCTGGCCGCCGCGCTGCGTGTGGCCGGGGATGGCGACGCGGGTCTCGCGACCGGTCTTGGCCTCGATCTCCTTGGCGATGTCGTACACGATTGACGGGCTCGTGCGCTCGGCAAGCTTTTTCTTGTACTCCTTCTTGGACAGCGCTGCGTCCTCCTTGGAGATGGCACCCTCGGCGACGGCCACGATGGTAAAGCGGCTGCCGGTCTCCATGCGATGTTCGATGGTCTTGATGACGTTGTCCATGTCGTAGGGGATCTCGGGAATCAGGATAACGTCCGCGCCGCCCGCGACGCCGGCATACAGCGGAATCCAGCCAACCTTGTGGCCCATGATCTCGATAACGAACACGCGGCCGTGACTCGAGGCGGTGGTGTGGATGTCGTCGATGCACTTGGTGGCGACGTCGATGGCACTTGTAAAGCCAAACGTCAACTCGGTGCCCCAGGTGTCGTTATCGATGGTCTTAGGCAGGGCGATAACGTTGAGACCCTCTTCGCGCAGGCGGTTGGCGGTCTTGGTGGAACCGTTGCCGCCCAGCATAAACAGGCAGTCGAGCTGCAGCTTGTGATAGGTGTGGACCATCGCGGGCACCTTCTCGACGCCGTCGGCCTCGGGAATGTTCAGGCGCTTGAACGGCGTGCGGCTCGTGCCCAAAATGGTGCCGCCGCGGGTGAGGATGCCGCTAAAATCGGCGGGCGTCATGACGCGGAACCTGCTGTAGATAAGGCCCTGGTAGCCGTCCTCAAAACCATAGATCTCGATAGGCTCTTCGCTATTGGTCATAAGCGTTTTGACGATGCCGCGCATGGTGGCGTTGAGCGCCTGGCAGTCGCCGCCACTAGTAAGAAGACCGATTCTAAGCATGGTGAATCCTTCCGGGCAAGTTATAACATGCGCATAAGTTTACCCCCGCACACTGTTGATACGGGGGTAAAATGTGTTAGCTCAAATGTATAGAAATGTAAGCAACGTCAGGCGAGCGTAAGGACGACGGCGCCAGCTCCTTACAGCACAAAGGCGTCGATGTCGCCCCAGTGGCGGCGCAGCGTGATGGCGGCAGCGGGCTCGGTGTTGTCAAAGATGACCGACCATTGCGTGTTGCTGGTGATGTCTTCCGGATTGGGCTCTTGCGCCGCAGCGCGT
This sequence comes from uncultured Collinsella sp., assembly GCA_900541005.1. Lineage (GTDB taxonomy): Bacteria > Actinomycetota > Coriobacteriia > Coriobacteriales > Coriobacteriaceae > Collinsella. The sequence continues at coordinate 92,367 of UQIP01000001.1, forward strand.
AGGGCCTTCCAAGCGACTGCCTCGTTCTGGGCACCGACATGGGCGTCAAGGACATCGGCGATTGCGACGGCGCGCTCTTTACCATGGCCCAGCTCGCCATTCTTTTGGTTGGGCAGCACTTCGTCACCATAGCAGGCGTAGAAGTTCGTAACCTGGCGTACAGGAGTCACTTTGCATGCACGGTCGGGGTCGCGCGGATCCCACTCCACCACCCGCGCGTCACCGGCGGCGTCGTTGATAAAGAAGTGGTAATCGCGTCCTGCCATGGCGTGCATGTCGTAGGCGGAAAGCAGGTCGACAGCTTCTTGCGTGGTGGCGGCACGGTCGAGCACCAGGCGGATGGCGAGCGAGGTATTGATGACGGGGCGCTGCGTGTCCTGGTCACAGGGTTTGGAATCCAGGGTGAGCACGGCAATGGACACGCCGCATTCGTTAACACCGTCGAGCTGGGCAAACGGGCCCATCAACGCCGCGGCGCGTCCGGCGACGGAGTCAAGCGGAGTGTTATCGCCCAGGTTGTTAAGGGCGGCAAGCCCGATGGAAGCATAGCCGCCGCGTGGGTGATTGCGCACCAGCAGCGCCGAGGTGTCGTCCTTAAAGTCGTAATTGCGACCGGTGCGCACGCGGCCTTCGGCATCTACGGCGACAAAAGCACTGCAGGCAAACTGGGGCGCCTGGACATGTGCCGGCACACCGGGCAGCACCTGCGCCGCCACGGCATCGATGTAGGCCTGGTCGTCGCGCACGCCAGCGGCGATGATGCGATCGAGATCGTAGTCGTAGGTGATGTCGATTGCGTACAGGTCATAGCCATCCGCGTAGCCGGTCAAGCGTTTGAGCGACGCGGCGGATTTGATTTGCTTGTGATAAACGATACCGGTGGCAGCGGCAAGGCCGACGGCGACTCCCGCGACACCGCAGGTGATGGCAATGTTACATGGCTTCATGACGGCTCCTCTCGTCCTGTTAGCGCAATTGTCGCAAAAGGAGCGCGGGCATGATGGCTCAACTTGGTGAGTGGCGCGGAATTAAGCACGGAATGAAGAGTGCGGCGCTGGCGTGGCGGGGTATGCTGGAGGGGACCATCAACCCAGCGAAAGGGGAGAGCATGACGGATCAGGAAACGCCCGAGTGCGCGCATGTGACGGCCGATGATATCGAGGCCGCCAACGACCTTATCGACTTTATCGAGGCATGCCCCAGCATGTTCCATACGGCGGCGACCATTATGGCCGAGCTCGACGAGGCGGGCTTTACCTACCTGCCCGAGAATGCGGCGTGGGACATCGAACCGGGCGGGCGTTATTACACGCAGCGCAACACCTCGAGCGTTGTTGCCTTTAAGGTGGGCGAGGACCTGGCCGCGACGTGGGGCGAGGACGGCGTTGCCGGCGACTATCATTTTCAGCTCACGGCGTCGCACAGCGATTCGCCGACGTTTAAGGTCAAGGCTGTGCCCGAGCTCGATGGCGCAGGTGAGACGTTGCGCCTGAACACCGAGGCCTACGGCGGCATGATCGACTACACCTGGTTCGATCGCCCGCTGGCGCTCGCGGGCCGCGTGCTGGTGCGCGAGGGCGACCGTATTGAGAGCCGTTTGCTCGCTACCGAGCGCGAAGTCGCTATTATCCCGAGCCTTGCTATCCACATGAACCGCGGCGTTAACGAGGGCTTTGCTCCCAACCGAGCCGTTGACCTGTGCCCGCTCATCAGCGCCGGCGAGCTTAAACAGGGAGATTTTGACGCACTGATCGCTGACGAACTGGACGTTGAACCCGGGCAGATCCTAGGTCGCGATCTGTTCCTGGTCAATCGTCAGGATGCGCGCATTTGGGGCTGGGCCGACGAGTTTATCTCGACGCCCAAGCTCGACGACCTGGCCTGCGCCTACACCTCGCTGCAGGCATTTTTGGGTGCCGAGAATGCGCATGACATCTCGGTCTTTTGCTGCTTTGATAACGAGGAGGTTGGCTCCGAGACCAAGCAGGGCGCCATGTCGACCTTCTTGGCCGACGCACTGCGCCGCATCAACGGATCGCTGGGCTTTGACGACGAGTCGTACCATCGCGCACTTGCCGCCTCGATGCTCGTGAGTTGCGACAATGCACATGCCGTGCACCCCAACCATGCCGAGAAGTGCGATGCGCGCAACCAGGTTGTGCTCAACGGCGGCATCGTTATCAAGGAAGCTGCCAACCAGCACTACTGCACCGATGCCTTTAGCCGCGCAGTGTTCCAGGCTATTTGCGATGACGCCGACGTGCCCACGCAGGCCTTCGCCAATAAGAGCGATATGGCGGGCGGTTCCACCCTCGGCAACCTGTCTAATATGCAGGCGAGCATGCATGCCGTAGACGTGGGCCTGCCGCAGCTGGCCATGCACTCGAGCTACGAGACCGGCGGCGTACGCGACGTGATGTACGCCATCCGCGCCCTCACCGCCTTCTACGAGCGCAACCTAACCATCAACGGAGCCGAAAGCGTGGAGCTCTAAACCTGCCAAAAAGGGACAGGTTTACTTTGGCAGGTTTTATCTGGGCAAATGCCGCAACACCAACGGCAAGGCGGAACTGCTAAGGCTTGCAGATGAAGCCGACACCAGCGAAACGCCGCAGGCAGAGCGCACGCCAGCGAGAGCCCGCCGTTTGAGCCAAGGTGCCGTGAAATGAAAAGGCGCTGACCTTCTGGTCGCGCCTTTGAAATTGAACGGCAGATTGGCCAAACGGCGGGCTCGCAGCGTCGGCTCATTACGCCGTTTGTAAAACGGCGTAATTCTTAGTGTTCGATCCAGCAGCGGAGCGTCTCGCCGGCCTGCAGGTGACGCAGATTCTCCGCGGCGATGTCGACGACGTTGTTGAGCGTGGTGGCCAGGTGGAACCAGCCGGAGACGTGCGGCGTGATGAGCATGTTGGGCGCATCCCACAAGGGGCTTGTCTCAGGTAGCGGTTCGGGATCGGTGACGTCGACCGCGGCGCCGGCGAGATGTCCCGACTCCAGAGCGGCAACCAAATCGTCGGCAACCACAAGATCGCCGCGGCCGCCGTTGGCAAAGAAGGCGCCCGGCTTCATCGCGGCGAAGAACTCGGCGTTCGCCAGACCGCGGGTCTCGGGTGTGCTGGGCATAAAGGATGCGACGACGTCTGCCTCGGCCAGGCGCTCAGACAAGGCATCCATGCCGTCCATGTCCTCAAACACAATGGGGTAGACGAGCGGATGGCGCTTGATGCCACGGACGTGCGCTCCCATGCCGCGGCAGAGCGTGGCAAAGTGGCCGCCGATATCGCCCGCGCCCAGCACCAGCACGTTGGCATTTTTGAGCGAGGTGACCGGGCCCAAGTCCTCCCAGCGATGCTCGCGCTGCAAGTCGTGATAGCCAGGCAGACGCTTCATCATGGAAAGGACCATGGCAAACATGTGCTCGCTTACGGCCTGACCGTAGGCGCCGATCGAGCAAGACAGCTTGGCGTCAGCCGGCACGGTGCCGTCGGCAAGGTAGTCGTCATAGCCGGCGGTCTGCAATTGCAACAGCTGGAGATGCTCGCATGCCGTGAGCATGTCAGGGTCGATGTTGCCCAGGATCACGTCGGCATCGGCGACTTGCTCGCGCGTGGCGGCGTCGGCGCTCGTGTAGATAAAGTCCTCGCCCGGAGCGCTCGACTCAAGAATTGCGCGATGACGGTCGTTGACGGGTAGCAAAACCAGGATGTTCACAAGCAGTCCTCTCCGCTTGACCTACCAAAAAGGGACAGGTTTATTTTGGCAGGTTTTATTAGGCAAAACGTTCAAATAAAAACGCCGGATGCAAGACGAGCGTACCCGTCAGCATCCGGCGCATCTACAGCTACCAGCTCAGCAGCTCGTAGCCGTCCTCGGTCACCACGAGCTGAACCTCGCACTGGGCCGAATCGCTGCCGTCCTTGGTGCGCACGCACCAACCGTCACCCTTGCTAATCTTGATGTCGGGCGCTCCGGCATTGACCATGGGCTCGATGGTAAAAACCATGCCCGGGGCCATGATGGTGTCCACATCGGGCGCCTCGGTGGTAAAGCCCACAAACGGGTCCTCGTGGAACTCCTTACCGATGCCGTGTCCGCCGTACTCGCGCACCACGCTAAAGCCGGCGTCCTCGACGGTCTTTTGCACGGCCTCGGCCATAACGGACAACGGCAGCCATGGCTTGACGGCCGCCAGACCCGCCTCCACGCTGGCACGGGTGACGTCGACCAGGCGCTGGCGCTCGGCCGAGACCTCGCCGATGCAGAACATGCGGCTCGAGTCGCTAAAGTAGCCGTCTAGGATCGTGGAGCAGTCGACGTTGATGATGTCGCCCTCGTGCAGCACATCCGCATCGCAGGGGATACCGTGGCAGACGACGTCGTTGATCGAGGTGCACACGCTCTTGGGATAGCCCTCGTAGTTGAGATCGGCCGGCGTGCCACCGTGCTCGACGGTGTAGTCATAGATCATCTGGTCGATCTGGTTGGTGGTCATGCCTGCGGCGATATGCTCGCCCACATAATCGAGCACGCCCACGTTGATAGCCGCCGATCGCTTGATACCCTCGATATCGGCGGGCGTCTTGTAGAGCGTGCGGGGCAGGACCTCCCAGCCCTCTTCCCACAGACGCTCAAGGCGCTCATCAAAGGCGCTATGGCATTTCTTATATTTTTTGCCGCTGCCGCACCAGCAGGCGTCGTTGCGGCCAGGCACGGGTCCTTTGTCATACATGGCTAACTTCCTTTCATCCGCAGCTAGTATAGCCCACTCACGCGTCCATAAAAGTTGCGGTGATATAGTTCCGATTTAAGCGGTTTAACAGCATAAATAGGAACTATATCACCGCAACTGATGGAGCGGGGTGGTGGGCACTAGCTGCTGCGTGGTTTTGCTAGTAGCTCACCTGGCAGGGAATGCCGAGGGCTTGGACGCGCGCGGCAATGGCGTCGAGGACGTCGGGCGCTGCTTTGGCAAGGCCGGCGATCGGTGTCTCGCGCGCTACCGTGTAGATGGTCGCTTCTTGTGGGCGAATGCGCTCAAGCGCCGCGAGCCAGGGGGCAACGTACTCCTCGCCGGTGTTGTCGATGAGCTTGCCCTGATACTCGCCGGTCAAAAAGATCGTCTGGATAATAACGTGACCGTCAAAGCTTGCGAACGTCTCGATCTGGTGCTCGACGTCGTAGGGGCCAACAGGCTGGTCGAGCAGCTGGATAAACGCCGGGTCGACGGTATCGAGCTTAAGAATGTTGTCGTCGACCATCATGAGCGCGTCGTGCACCTCGGGGCGGTCGGCGCGCGTGCCGTTGGAAAGCACGGCGATCTTGGAGTTTGGGGCAAGCTTGTTGCGCAGCGCTACGGCGCCGGCGATGGCCTGCGGAAACTCCGGTGCGGCGGTGGGCTCGCCGTTGCCTGCGAAGGTGATCACATCGGGGAGCTCGCCCTCGGCTGCCATTTCGCGCAGCTTTGCCTCGAGTGCGCCGAGTACCACGGCGGCTGTGTTGTACGGCTCATGGCAGGGGCGCTCGGCGTTGAGGCCGTTTTCGCAGTAGATGCAGTCGAACGTGCAGATTTTGCCGCTGGCCGGCATCATGTTGACGCCGAGCGAGAGACCAAGGCGACGGCTGCGAACGGGCCCAAAGATGGGGCTGGCATTCAAAAACGTAGACATAGGCATATGCTCCTCAAGACAATTGTGCCTAAGCATAGCATCGGCTCCAAAGCAAGGTGCGGGCCCTTGCTTTACAAGTTTCGTTTTTTCACGTCGCTCATTATGCGGTGCCATGAAAAGCCTCGGGTCGGGTACAGTTAATCTGTTAACAAGGCGCAAGGCAATGCGGGCCCATCCAACCGTACTGACGTGCAACTGGATGGGCGTTGATGATGGGGGCACAACATGGATTTTACGGTCGAGAATGCGGGCACCACGATTGCCTGTCGCGAATATGCCGGCCCGGATGTGTCGCCTGATGCTCCTGCCTTGGTGTGCGTGCACGGCGCTTGTGTCGACGGCACATTTTTCGACGGTATCGCTTGTGAGCTCAGCCGCAACTACCGCGTAATTGCCTACGACCGCCGCGGCTGCGGTGGCAGCAGCGATGCGGCAGACGGCAGCTATGATCTTGCCGCTCAGGCCGCCGACCTGCAAGCCGTGATCGAACACGTCGGCGCTCCGGCAAATGTGCTTGCGCATAGCGCCGGTACGTTGGTGGCGCTGGAGCTTCTTCGCACCGAACCCCATCTCGTCGCCCGTGCGATTCTGCATGAGCCGGCTGTGTCGGCCGAAGGCGTCGGTATGGGCGCAGCTCCGGTTTTGCTCGATATGATTGCGGCTGGAAAGGTTTCAAGGGCGCTCCGGCTTTTCTTGGGAGCCCTCGGCGACTTGGACCCCGAGGCTCCTGGGACGACCGAAGCGGAAGCCAAACATGCCCTGCGCAATGGTCGTTGCTTTATGGCCAATGAATACGGAACAAATATGACATATGCTCCCGACTGGGAACGCGCCCGCGCGTCAAAGGCGGTGTCGGCTGTGCTTCTCGGCGAGCTCTCGATCGATACGCCCCGCGAGGCTGGCACGCGAGCGGCTGCCGAATATCTCGATTGCCCCCTTGTGACGATTCCGGGCGCGCATAACGGTCTGCGCGATCGCCCCGTTACGGCGGCAAATGCCGTTCGCGATGTCTTGGAGCGTTAGCACGCTCGATGACCTGCGGGGAGAGGGGTTGTTAGCGTTTCGTCATTGTTAACGAATGCGCCCATAACCGCGCGCCCGCGGCTCCATTACCGCCGCTTGCCAGGTCATAAAAATGTAACAGCATTCACGTGCTTACCTGCATCGGCAAGGTGTTACCCTTGTAGCATTTGGAACCCACCGCTACCATGCGAAACTATCGAAAGGGCCCCATATGCTCAAACATCACGAGGTCAATCTAACCGACGAGGAGGCTGCCGCTGAGGTCGCCCGCGTCGCGAAGACCTACCCCGTGGTGCGTTTGCTGTCGGCCGATCAGATTAAGAGCGAGCCTAACTGCCTGCTCGCCGGCGATCGCTGCCCTTGTCTGCGTCAGTCGAGTCTTGAGGCCTTGGCAGATTCCGATGAGGTGTCGGAGCAACTGCTCAACGATGGTGTTGAGTACCGCGCCCGCCTACGCCCTCTGAAGGTCGAGGGCGAGCCTCACGTCCTGCTGATGGTGCGTCCAATCGATGAGCAAGAGGCTGCAGAAGAGGACCTCGTCTACACCGACGTGCTGACGAGTGTGCGCAATCGCCGATATTACGAGGAAAAGCTCCGTAGCGCCCGCATGAATGCCGGCGTTGCGGTGATCGACCTTGATGATTTTAGGGTCTTCAACGATACGTGTGGCCGTCATGCCGGCGACCTTGCGCTCGGTGCTGTGGCGACGGCCATACGCAGCGGAATTCGTTCGACTGACGAGCTCGTACGCTATGGCTGCGACAAGTTTGTGGTCGTCATGCCCAATATTCCCTCCGATGACTTCACCCGTCGCCTGCATCAGGTGTCCGATGCCGTTCATGCCACGATTGTTCCGGGCCATGAGTACGTGAGCTTGACGGCATGTGTTGGTGGCGTTCGCATTCATGGCGAGACGGTCGATGAGGGCGTTGGCCGCGCTGTCCAGTTATTGAGCCGCGCTAAGGCAAAAGCCGGTACGGTCGTGACCGATGCCGATTCCATCGAAGCCTTCCAAAGCGAAAAGCCTTTGGTGCTTATTGTCGATGACTCCGAGATGAACCGAGCCATTCTCAACGAGATGCTCAAGGATGAGTATTGCATCCTCGAGGCCGCCAACGGTCGTACGGCGCTCGACATGGTCGACCGCTATGGCGATGAGCTGTCGCTCGTGCTGCTGGATATTGTCATGCCGGGCATAAGCGGCTTTGAGGTGCTGGCCGATCTGTCGCGCCGATCGGGTATCGACAATCTGCCTTTCATCATGATTTCGAGCGAAGATTCCGATGATATGGTTCTGCGCGCGTACGAGCTGGGCGCCTCGGACTATATCAACCGCCCGTTTGACTCCCGTGTCGTGCGCCGCCGTGTAAGCAACACCATCCGCCTATACGCCAAACAGCGCCGCCTGACGAGCCTGCTGTCCCAGCAGTACAACGAGCGCGTCAAGAACAGTCGCATGCTCATTGACATCATGGCCGGCGTCATGGAGCTTCGCAACGGCGAGAGCGGCAGGCACGTTACGAATATCGAAAAACTGACCGAGCTGCTGCTTGACTGTCTGGTCCAGCGTAGCGACACGATCTCCCTCGACAATGAGGAGCGCTCCACGATTGCCCTGGCTTCGGCGCTGCACGATATTGGCAAGATGGCGATTGACGATGCAATCCTCAACAAACCCGGGCGCCTTACGCCCGAGGAGTTCGAGATTATGAAGACGCATACCACGATCGGCGCCGACATGTTGCTTGAGCTGGGTCGCCATCACGTCGGCAATGCGCTTATGGAATATGCGTACCAGATTGCGCGTTGGCACCACGAGCGCTGGGACGGCAAGGGTTATCCCGATGGCCTTAAGGGCAACCAGATTCCCATCGCCGCACAGGTGGTTTCGGTGGCTGACGTGTACGATGCGCTGACGAGCGTGCGCGTGTACAAGGACGCTATCCCGCACAAGGAGGCGATCCAGATGATCCTGGACGGTAAGTGCGGCACCTTTAACCCGCTGTTGCTCGACTGTCTGCTCGAGGTGCAAGACCGTATTGCCGAGACGTTGGCACGCCCCGCCGACGTTGTCGCGTTTCCCACGATTTAGTTTGACCAAAGGAGTTTTAATCCATGATTTCCATGCGTGAGGCGTATGAGAAGATCGGCGCCAATTATGACGACGCGTGCGCTCGGCTGATGGGCGAGGAAATGCTTGCCCGCTTTGCCCTCAAGTTTTTGGATGACGAGAGCATGAACAAGCTGGAGGCCGCCATGGCGGCGGGAGACGCCGAAGGTGCGTTTATGGCAGCGCACACGCTCAAGGGCGTGAGCCAGAACCTGGGATTCGATAATCTGTACGAGCCGGCGGTCGTGGTGACCGAGGCGCTGCGCGGCGCCGATGCCGTTGACGGCGCTCGCGAGGGAATGCATGCGTTGCAGCAGCAATATGCGGCCACGTTGTCGGCCCTGCGCGAGGCTGCTGAATAAGAGCTTGCGAGCCTTGATGACTATGAGAGTGGATAATCTCCCGTTTTAGGCCCGGTGGCGGCCTCAAAGTGGGAGATTATCCACTCTCGTTCGATACGTGTCCAAAAATCCACTCTCACCCTTTCTGATTAGTGAATGGCCTATGCGCACTGGCGGGGCTTTCCGCATGCAATCCATATCGTTGTTCGATAAACTATTCGGATAACGATAGGGTCGATGAGGGTGAGTGTATGTCCAACAGCGTTCAGCGTATGGCCAAGGCGGGCGAAAAAATCAGGAAGCTTGGTTTTTGCATGGCAGCCGTTTTTGCAGGGATGCTCGTCGCTTTTGCCGCGCTGGTTGTTTACGTGATCTGGTATGCAGTTGCAAACGTTGCTTCTGTCGATTCTTTGGGTGTCGTGACGCTTCTCAATGGCGGGTGCATCGTTATCCCAAGCGGACTGTGCCTGGCACTCGTCGTGGGTATTTCGCTTGTCGTTTTGTGCGGAATCAGCCGTAACATCTCTCGGGGCGTCTCACCCTTTACCAAGGCGCATGTGCGGCTTATCCGTGTTCTTGCACTTGCCTTTGCTGTTAACGCCGTGGTTTCGCTTGTTGGTGCCTATGGATCGGTCAATCTCACCATTGGCGGACTGGAGCTTTACATCGTGCCTCATTCCTTCGTTATTGAGATTTGCCAAGGCGCTACCTTTGATACGGGGTCGTTTATCGGCGCAGTTGTCTGTTTGTTTATCTCGGCGATCTGGAGTTATGCCTCGCTGCTCCAAGAGCAGTCTGACGAGCTTGTGTAGGAGGAGACATGAGCTATCTCATCATTGAGCTTGAGACGCAGCTGCTTAAGACCGGGAAGACCAGTGCTGATCTGATTCGGGCCACGGGGCATACTCCGGCTAATATTTCAAAGCTAAGAAACGGGAAAATAAAAGCTATTCGTCTTAAGACGCTTCTTGATATCTGCGATGAACTTGACTGTCAACCGGGAGATATTATTCAGCGTGTGAGTGAGAAAGAGCTTGAGGAACTTATTGTTGAGCGTGCAAAAAATGTCGTGAGGCAGATGCGGGACGGCGGAGGCAACGAGGTATCGCTTCCGACATCCGTCTTTGCTGTCGATTTGAGTGACGAGTAGCTTAAGGCGAACAACTAAAACGAAGTATCAGCGTGAAGGGACCCGTGTCTAACACGGGTCCCTTCTTTTAGATTATCTTGACAAATATGAGTTATCGAAAAACAATAACAACCATGGAAAACGATAAATGAAAGAAGGAACTATATGAGCGGTTTTTCTATCAAGCAGAACGGGGGTCCAATGAACGCATCAGCGATAAAGCTATCAAAGCTGTCAAAGCGCTACGGGAAACGGCGCGTTTTGCATGACGTTTCCTTCGAGGTGCATCAGTCTGAGCTCTGTGCCCTTGTCGGTGCAAACGGTGCGGGCAAAAGCACGCTTATTAAAATCGTCTTGGGCCTCTGCGAGCCATCGTCGGGGAGCGTGGAGCTCTTTGGAGGCAAATCAAAAAGAGAGCTTGGCCTGATGCGGACGCGTGTCGGCTATGTGCCAGATTCCAGCGGAGCATACCAGTCCCTCAGTGCGGTTGAGAATCTTCGGATCCGATGTGCGGAATGGGGGCTTGATGAGAAACGTGAGGTTCCTCGCGTTTTGAGTCTAGTTGGACTGGACGTCGAAGAGAAAAAGAGCGTAAGCAGTTTTTCTCTGGGAATGAAACGGCGGCTGGATATAGCTACGGCTTTGTTGGGTGACACTGACCTGCTTATTTTTGATGAGCCAGCAAACGGTTTGGACCCGCTGGGCATCGAGAGTATATGGGCCCTTATCGGTCGATTGAATCGAGAACAGGGTAAGACCATGCTCATCTCTAGCCATGATTTGGATGAGTTGGCATCAGTTGCAACAAGTTGCGTGTTTATTCATGACGGCGAACTGCTGAAAAAGGAATCGATGGACGTCATAAGGGATGAGGCGTCGTCCCTAAAAGAGTATTACAGGCGCTTGATGAAGGCGGTCTCGCTATGAAGCGGGCGATCCATCCCATAAAGGCAGATATGATGCGTTTGCACAGGATGTTTCCGGCGAAGTTTGGTCTTGCGCTTATTCTGGCGTTCGGCCTTCTCTTCGGTGTCTTTCTAAAAAACGGAACAACGTTGCTCGCCTTTGGCAATAGCGTTTTTGGGGAGGATATTGGTTTCTGCTGGAATGTAATCGATCCTTCTGCACCCGATGAGTCCCTTGTGCGCAGTGCTTTTGCCGGCACGTCTCTGTTCGTTCCGCTCATCGTTTGCCTGGCGATTTTACAGGAGCGCGGCTATGAAGAGGGACACCGAATTTCTTCAGCAAGAGGTCTTACTCGCTTTAATGGGGTCCTAGCACATGTGCTTTCGTCTGCTTTAATAATTGGCGCAGCATATAGTGCGCTTTGCCTTCTTCTTTTTGCAATAGCGATAACACGTGGAGGGCAAAACTATGCGCATAGTATGCTGGCTGCATTTTTGCCCGCAATGATAATCAACGCCGTATTGGTGATATCGGTTGCGTTGGAGACGGTAACCATCTATCGGATTACAAGCAGCGCTGTATTTAGCGGGGCTGTGATAATAATCGGATTTGTCATGAGCTTGACGCTCTACGGAACTTACCTTCAGGCGCCCATACCGTCCTTGCGATGGATTTTCCTTCTTCCGGGGCCGTATCTTGGAGTCGGAAGTGCTCTTGGGTATAGCGATATGGGGCAGCTGACGCTTCTGGGATATGGCGTGGCAGCCAGCTGTCTATCGGTATTGATTTACGCTCTCGTGAGCTTTCGCGCTGGGGGTGTGTTCAATGGCTCGTCAGATTAAAAGACTTCTCCAGTCAGAATGGAAGCATGCGAGCAAATGGGCGTACGCCTTAATCCTGGTAATTTATGCGTGCATGGTGGTATTGCAGCTTAATTCTTTCCCGATGTGGTTCTGTAGCCTCCGCGAGAACAGTTTCTTGGGCTTTTTCCCAGACCCGACGCTTCGGCTATCGGCAGAGGATGTCCTTCTATTTGGTAATGCAGGGGTTTTTCGCGGTCTGCTTTTCAACGTAGCCCCGTTGGCTCATGCATTGTTCTTTCCGTTCATCGCGGCTTGCATTGTGCCGCGCTTTGTCAGTTCGGGCTTTATTGAGGAACCGTGGGGGTTGTCGGAGGCTCGGGGAGGGAAGCGTGTGTGCGCTATCGTTGCTCGAGTGGTGCTGTCTTCTTTTGCCCTTTTGGACGCGTTTATCCTGTCGAGTGTCGTTTTGTACTGTCTTAACTGCGTAATCGTTCTGGATGCTCAGCAGTATTTCAACCTGCATGTATTTTGCTATCGACTTGTTCTTGCTGCCGCTGCCTGCCTTGCATACGTGGTCTCTTGCGTGATCGCTGTTTCCTATTTTGGGTCCGGCTTCGGTCCGATTGGCATGCTGTTGCTTGTCAACGTTGTAGCGATCTACATACAGATCGGGGCCAATTCCATGCTTCCGCTTCCAGCCTCGATGCTCATGTGGATTTGTGGCGTGACCCCGTTGGGGAATAGTCAATGCATTTCGATTCTAATTGACTGCCTAATAAACGTAGCAAGCGTTTTTGCCATTTGCTTTACCGTCGACCGATTGCGGTCGAGATTTCTTTGATTGCTTGTGAGGGATAATCATACCGAGCATACCAAATACAGGGGGGCGGGCACCGTGGCTGGTGTCCGCCCCCCCCCGGCATGGAAGGTTTAAGCCTGCGTGATTCGCGAGCTAGCGGGCCTGCTTTACCTTGGCAGCTGCCTCGACAAACGACTTCCACAGGTTAAAGTCGGTCTCGAGCGTCTTCCACGTGTACTCAGGGTGCCATTGCACGCCTAGACAGAATGGCTGGCCTTCGACCTCGATGCACTCGGGAACGCCGTCGGTTGCCTTGGCGACCAAGCGCGTGCTTTTACCCAGACGATCGACGCAGCAGTGGTGTGCCGAGTTGGTCTGGATCAGCCTGTGCCCGCCAACCGCGCGGTCGAGCAACGAGCCCGGCACGACCTCGACGGGGTGCACGGGATCGTTGAGCACGTGGGTGTGGCGCCACTGCGTGCGGCCCCCGCGCGCACCCAGGCTCGGCACGTCCATGCACAGGGTGCCGCCGGTGGCGACGTTGAGCAGCTGCGTGCCGCGGCAGGTGGTAAAGAGCGGCTTCTTGGCGCGGAGCACCTCGCCGACCAGCTTAAACTCAAAGCTATCGCGGATCTCGCAGCAGAGGGTGGGGTCGTAGGGTCGATCATCGCCCCAACGTTTGGGATTGACATCGGGGCCGCCGGGAATGGCGATGCCGTCGGCGATATCGACGTAATGACGGATGACCTCAACGTCTTCGGTAATAGACATCTGCAGCGGCAGGCCGCCGGCGGCAAGAATGGCGTCGACAAAGACGCTCGCAATCTCCTCGTTGGGGGAGAGCGTTTCGCTTAAAAACGGCTTTGCCTCTTCCCAACGCGGCGCGACGAGGATGAGCGGACGGTCGGCGGGGGCAACGTCGACGTGCGGGGTGTATGACGATGAAGTACGAGTTCCGATCATAGGTGTAACTTTCGAGTTTGGATGGTCATGGCGAGCGAACATGGCAATTGAGCTAGTGGCCCTTGATGGAGTTGAGGAAGTCCTGGGCGCGCTTGGTCTGGGGGTGGTCGAAGAACTCGTCGGGCGTGCCGGTCTCCACGATCTGGCCGTCGGCCATAAAGACGACGCGGTCGGCCACGCGGCGGGCAAAGTTCATCTCGTGGGTGATGACGATCATCGTCATGCCCTGCTGCGCCAGACGGACCATGACCTCGAGCACCTCGTTGATCATCTCGGGGTCAAGGGCGCTCGTGGGCTCGTCAAAAAGCATGGCCTTGGGTTGCATAGCAAGTGAACGGGCGATGGCCACGCGCTGCTGCTGGCCGCCCGAAAGCTGTGCGGGCACCTTGTCGGCCTGCTCGGCCACGCCCACGCGACTCAGCAGGTCCATGGCGCGCTCACGAGCTTCCTCCTTGGACACGCCCAGCACGTCGACCGGCCCCAGCATGACGTTCTGCAGTACGGTCATATGTGCGAACAGGTTGAACTGCTGGAACACCATGCCCAGCTCGGCGCGCATGCGGGCAAGATCCTTGCCTTCTTGCGGCAGGGGCTCGCCCTCGATGAGGATCTCGCCCGAGTCGATGGTCTCCAAGCGGTTGATGGTGCGGCACATGGTCGACTTGCCCGAGCCCGAGGGGCCAATCACAACAACGACCTCGCCGCGATCGACTGACAGATTGATGCCGTTGAGAACGTGCAGGTCGCCATAGTGCTTATCGACGTGCTTGAGCTCAATCAGCGGCTGATTGCCGGTAGAAGAAGTGCTCTGTGCCATGGTGCTCGGCTCCTTATGACTCGAAATGGTAAAGCGTTAGCGGATGATGGTCGCGCCGGTCTTGTGCGAAACGTAGACAGCAGCCTTGTTAATCGCGACGTTGATGAGGATATAGATGACCGCGATTACCAGGTAGACCGACACGAGAGCGTCGTAGTTGGTAATGAGCACGCGGGCGTTTTGCATGAGGTCGGGGTAGCTCACCACGTAGGCGACGGTGGTGTCTTTGACTACGACCACGAGCTGTGAAATCAACGACGGAATGATAAATCGAATAGCCTGCGGCAATACGATTTTAAAGGTGATTTTAGCCTTGGAGAGACCGAGCGCCTGGGCGGCTTCGACCTGGCCGCGCGGCACGGCGTTGACGCCGGCGCGGAAGATCTCGGCAAGTACGCCGGCCGCAGCGAGCGCGACGGGAAGCGTGAGCATCCAAAACGACGGCAGCGCGATCTTGTACTGGGGCAGCACCAAAAAGAAGAAGTAGATGAACAGCAGGCTCGGCACGCCGCGGAAGAAATCGGTGAGTACGCGGCAGACCAGCTGCAGCGGCTTAATATCGCTCGTGCGGCCGAGCATAAGGGCTAAGCCCAGCACCAGCGCAATGACGCCGGCGGTGAGTGCGACTTTAACGGTGCCCTCAAAGCCGGCAAGCAGGAACTTCCAGGTGGTGAGGTGCGTAAAGAAATACCAGTAGTGGACCGAAAGCTGGCCGGTCACATAAAAGCGCTGCAGTACCAGGACGACGAGTGCGGCCACGGCAACGAGCGAAATGGCGGTGCCGATGCGAATCTTGGCGAGCATCTTGGGGCCGGGAGCCTCGTAGAGCGCATCGCGCATGGTAAGTGCAGGGGAGGAATGCTTGTTCATCGGAGGATCCTCACCTTCTTATCGATATAGTTGCCAATGTGGCTCACCACAAAGGCCGTGCCCAGGTAGCCGAGCGCCGAGATAAAGAACGCGGCGACGCCGCCGAGCGAGCGCGTGTTAATGTAGCTCACCACGCCGGTGAGCTCCTGCGGCTTAAGCGGCACCTGGCTGCCGAGTGCGGTGGTGAGCATGACGGCGATAAAGAGGTTGGTCATGGGCAGCACACTCGAGCGCAGCGCCTGCGGAATCACGATCTTGGCGAGGATACGGCTGAAGCTCATGCCGAGCGAGCGGGCGGCTTCGACCTGGCCGACGCCGACGGTGTTGATGCCGCTCATAAAGTTCTCGGAGCCAAAGGCCGAGCCCAAAAGGACCGTGGCGACGATAACGCAGGTGCGGTAGGGCAGGACGACCTTGAGCGGCGGCAGTGCGTAGACGACGATAATGAGCAGCGCGATGCCGGGGATGTTGCGGAAGACCTGGACATACAGGTCGCCAAAGACGCGCAGCGGCTTGAGCGGCGACACGCGCATCACAGTGACGGCAACGGCCAGCACCATGGCGATGACAAACGACTCAAGCGTCATGCCCCAGGTTGCTAGCAGCGCGTCGATATAGTTCTGGCCATAGAGCGACCAGAGTTCGGAGAGACTCATGCGGACCTCCCGCCGATAAGGAAAGGGGCTCCCGTGTGTACGGAAGCCCCGACAACTCAGTGAGGAAACAGTTTACCGCAATAAAGCGCATCATGCGTTTCCATATGGTTTCGTTGCGGCCGTTACCAGGCTCGCTGCCTAGGCGCCGATTTCGGGCAGCTCGGGAACATTGGTGTCACCCGTACGGTCGCCGATGCAGATCTGCCACAGCTCGGTCCAGGTGCCGTCGTCCTCGATCTTCTTAAGGAAGTCGTTGACAAAGGCGACGCCGTCGGAATCGAGCGGCAGACCGATGCCATAGGGCTCCTTGCTGCCGAAGGGCTTGCCGGCAATCTTGTACTTACCGGGTTCGCGAACCAGGGCGCTCTGCTGCATGTTGTTGTCGATGACGTAGGCGTCAACGCGGCCCTGCTGGAGTGCCTGGCGGGCCTCCTCGTCGGTCTTGAACTCCTGCTGGCTGGCCTTGGGGGCGAACTCCTCTAGGATGGCGGGACCGTTGGAGCCGGACTGAACGGCAACGTTCTTGTCGGCCAGGTCATCGACGCTCTTGATGTCGTCGTTATCGGCGAGCACCAGGATGGCCTGCTGGGTGTAGTAGTAGGGGCCGGCGAAGGAGACGAGCTTCTTGCGTTCGTCAGTGATGGTGTAGGTGGCAAAGACAGCGTCGACCTGGCCGTTCTGCAGGACAGACTCGCGCGTGTCCGAGGTCACCTGGGTAATCTCGACCTTGTTCTCGCCCAGAATGTAGTTGGACAGGAGTTGTGCGATACCGGCATCGAAGCCGCGGGTCTGACCGTCTTTCTCGTTGAGGAGGGAGAAGAGCGTGGAGGTCTGAACGCCACCGATCTTAAAGACGCCGGCGTCCTTGACGGCCGTCGCCCAGGTGCTGGCGGCGATGGCGTCGTCATCGGCCTTGGGGCCGTCGTTGACGAGCTTGTCGAATGCCTTGGCATCGAGCGTGGCGGAAACCTCGGTATCCTCGGAGCCCTTGGGGGAGCCGGCGGCGGAACCCTTGTCGGCCTCGGCGCTGGTGTCCGAGCAGCCGGCAAGACCAAGGCCGGCGACGGTTGCGAAGGTGGCGGCAACGAAGCCGCGGCGGTCGAGAACGACCTGCTGGGAGAGGTTCTTGCTCATGGTAGAACACCTTTCTCAATAAAATCCCTAGCGGTTGAGTAGAGTTATACCCTATTGCGCTCAAATGGGTCAACACGAAATAACTCAGAAACATACTGACCTTATGGGTAATTCTACCCACCAAAAAGGGACAGGTTTATTTTGGCAGGTTTTATCTGGGTAAACGTCGATTATTACAGCTGAGATAGCGCTTTGCAGACGGCATGGTCGGTGCGGCGGCATGCCTTGCTGCTTTGTCTCAATCTGTAACAGTTAGACGAGGAAATGGGTTCTACCTGTTACAGATCGAGATTTTCACTTCAGGGGAATTCGAATGTCTCGATCTGTAACATCTGGATGGCTAAAAGGTCTCTATCTGTTACAGATTGAGACAAAGGTCAGGGACTAAGACGTCTTGTCTAGATCTGTAACAGTTAGACGGGAATTCGGGCCTTGGATGTTACAGATTGAGATAATCGCGTCGCGAAAACAAAAACCTCCGCAGGGACGCTTCCCTTGCGGAGGTTTTTTACTCGTTGAGTAGCCTTACGGCTTCGGCGGCCATGTTCTCGACCGTCATGCCGTTCTGAGCGAGCAGCTCGTTGGGGTCGTAGCGGTCGGGGAAGCCCTTGGCGATGCCGAAGGTGCGCGTGCGCACGGGCGTGCAGGCCAAGTAGCATGCGACGCGTTCGCCCCAGCCGCCGTCCAAGATGCCGTCCTCGAGGGTGACGACAACGCGATGCTCGGCGGCAAGGCTGTCGAGGAACTCGCGGTCAAGCTCGGTTGCAAAGCGCGGGTTGACGAGTGTGGCCTCGATGCCGTACTCGGCAGTCAGGCGGTTTGCCACGCGCTCGCCCAGCTCAAAGAAATCGCCAAGCGCGAGCACGGCAACGTCGCGGCCCTGACGCACAACGTTGTAGCGCGCGACGCCGTAGTCGGTGTCTTCGGCGGGTGCTAGGTCGGGGCGGCTTACCAAGCCAATGCCCGGTACGCGAATCGCCACGGGATGCTCACGGTGGTCGAGCGACCAGCTTAGCATGGACAGATATTCCTCCATGCAGGCCGGCGCCAGGTAGCGCATGTTGGGAAGACCGCCCAGCATGGAAATATCAAAGAACGAAAGGTGCGTCTCGGACGTGGTGCCAAAGATCGACGCACCAAACACCAAAATGGTTGCCGGGGCGTCGTTGAGGCACAGGTCGTGCCACAGCTCGTCGTAGGCGCGCTGCAAAAACGTGCCGTACACACCAAAGACTGGCTTGGCGCCCGAGCGCGCAAGCGCGGTGGCAAAGGTCACGGCGTGCTCCTCGGCAATGCCCACATCGACGAACTGTTTGCCGGCGGCAGCGCGAAGCTCGGGTGTAAAGCCCATGATGTAGGGCGTGGCGGCCGTGATGCCCACGACCTGCGGATCGCGCTCGATGGCGGCGCTGAGCGCCTCGCCCGTAATGTCGGCATAGGTGCGCGGCGCAGGCTCGCTCGGATGGCCCGGGCAGAGCTTGCGGCCAGTCGCCATATCAAACGGACCCACGTGGTGCCAGCGCTCGGGGTCGCTCTGGGCCGGCTCAAAGCCCTTGCCCTTGGCGGTGGAGACGTGCAGCACGATGGGATGATCGATATTGCGCAGCTCCTGCAGCGTGTCGACCAGGGCCAACACGTCGTTACCGGTGTCCAGATAGCGGTAGTCGAGCCCCATCGCACGGAAAACGTTGCGCTCGCAGGTGCCGTTGCTGGCGCGCAGCTCGGCTAGATTGCGATAGAGACCACCGTGGTTTTCGGCGATGGACTGGTCGTTATCGTTGACGATGATGATCAGGTTGCTGTCGAGCTCGGCGGCATTGTTGAAGCCCTCAAACGCCAGGCCACCCGAAAGCGAGCCGTCGCCAATGATGGCGATGACGTTATACGCATCGCCCGCCAGGTCACGAGCGTGGGCAAGGCCGCAGCCCAAGCTCACCGAGGTCGAGGTGTGACCCATGGCGAAAAGGTCGTGCTCGGACTCGTCGGGATTGGCAAAGCCAGAAGCCTCACCATAACGCTCCGGATCGATATAAGTGTACGCGCGCCCCGTCAGCGCCTTGTGGGCGTAGGTCTGGTGCGAAACGTCAAAGACAATCTTGTCGATGGGGGAGTTAAACACGCGATGAAGCGCAACCGTAAGCTCAACGACGCCCAGGTTGGGGGCAACGTGCCCGCCGACAGCGGCGGAGCTTTCGAGGATTGCCTGGCGGATCTCGCCGCAGAGCTGCGGGAGCTCGGCGCGATTAAGAGCCTTGACGTCCTCGGGCGTTGTCGTTTGCGTAAGCAGCATCGTTGTGGGTTACTCCATGCGAATCGTGCGCCGGCGCTCCCTCGGCCGGCACAATTGCACAAGACAGTCTCGCACATTTTGGCGTTTGATATGTGACGGCGGCGCGGTAATTCGCCAACTGGTGGGGCAAAACGTTTTGTCCGATGCCATACTGATGTGTTCCATGATGTTTTTATCGATTGTGCACAGGCCGTGGCTTGTCGCCGTGAGTCGCTGGAAGGAGACAGCATGTTCGATGTCGTTCGTGCCGAGAAAATCGCGTGCGAAGTAGACCATGCCGCCCGCCAGCTGGCCCAAGCGGGCCGCTTGGACCTGACGCGCAAGTTTATCCAGCATGGTGACGTGACGGTCTATGCACATGTGACCTTGGTGGCGCGGGCGAGCCTGTCCTTTGCCGAGCGCCTGGGCCGCGTCGGTATTTCGGTCGACCGCGCCTCGCTGTTGCGCGGGGCCTTGTTACACGATTACTTTCTCTATGACTGGCACGATCCCGACCCAAGCCATCGGCTGCATGGCTTTCGCCACCCGTTTTTTGCCCTAGCGCGCGCGGAGGAAGATTTTGAGCTGACGTCGCGCGAGCGGAATATCATCGTGCGGCATATGTTTCCGCTGGTGCCGGTGCCGCCGACGTGTCGTGAGGCTTGGATTGTGTGCCTGGCGGATAAATGGTGTGCTCTGCGCGAGACGGTCGCCGGCCGCCTGCCGCATAAGGACGAGGCGGACGATAGCGTGAGTAAAGCATCGAGTGAAAAGAGGAGAGGGTAGACGGTGGAAACCGCGATTGATATGGCGTTTGGCGGCGCGACGCTTGCCGCCTGCCCGCTCTCGGCACTGGTGCTCTCGTTTGCCTTTTACGGGTTTTGCGGCTGGGCGTGGGAGTCGACAGTATGCGCCATGCTCAACCACGGACGCTTCGCCAACAGCGGATTTTTGCTGGGGCCGTGTTGTCCTATCTATGGTGTGGGCGGCATAGCCTGCTGGCTTTTGCTGCGCGGGATTCCGGATGCCTCGAGCCAGTTTGTCGCCGCGGCGCTCGTGTGCAGCGTGATTGAGTACAGCGTAGGCGTGCTGTTGGAAAAAACAACGGGCGCTCGCTTTTGGGACTATTCGCACCTGCCGTTTAATCTGCACGGACGTATCTGCCTGTACTGGGCCTGCGCGTTTGGCTTGGGTGCGGTGTGCATTTGCCGTTTAGTGGAGCCGGCATTGCTGGGGCTGCTTGGACATCTGCCGGTGCTGATTGTGCGGCTGTCCGCCTTTATCGTCGCGGTTGCGATGATGGTCGACGCGGCATGCTCTTTGGCCAGCTGGCGCCGCCTGTCCGATCAGCTGGAGCGTGTGCGCGCCGACCTTGCCGACCGCATCAACGAGTCGCTTGCCGACGCGTCCGATTCCATGCTCGAGCGCATTCCCGAATCGACGATTGACTCGGTGGCACAGACGCACATTCGTAGCCGTGCCGTTAACGCGTGGTTGGCGGAGCTGGGCGACGCGGCGCTCGATGCCCTTCGTGAGAAGGCTTCGATGCCGACGTTTATCTCGGATGGTGCCCGCGGTCTGGCACTTGCCGCCCGCCGCGTGGCCGATGCCGCGCCGAGCATGCCGCGTCCGTCGCTCAGTCGTCGCCTTGCCGGCAAGCGCATGGGCCGTCCGGTGCCGAGTGTATCGCTCAGTCGTCGCGACCTACGCTTCTTTAACGCCTTCCCGCGCTTGCGCATCAATCGCTACGAAGGTGTCATTCGAGCAACTAATCTCCGCGACCGCGCTCACGAGCTGTTTCGGCGCTAGCCGGGACGGGCGCGCCCACGGCTCCCTTGCTCGCGTATTTCCCGTTCGTTTCGCGCCCGTTGCCGCGCCGTTTCCAAGATTGCGGCACCGTTTCCATTCGACAACGCAGCGTTTAACAACGCCGTATCTGGTCTACACCAGTTGCCCCTCGGCCGCATTATGGGCGCCGACGACGTTCATGCGATCAAGGGGGAGCGAATGTACGATACGGGATCGACAACGTTTATGCTCATCTGCACCATGCTCGTGTTTTTAATGACACCGGGTCTGGCGTTTTTCTATGGCGGCCTGTCCAGGCGCAAAAATGTCATCAACACCATGCTCATGTGCTTTGGCGCCATTGGCCTGGTTGGTGTGCTGTGGATTGTTGCCGGCTGGTCGCTGGCCTACGGCGGCGACGGTTCCAGCCCGTTTATTGGAGGCCCTGACCAGCTGCTGTGCCTGCCGGTGCTCGGCCAGGTGCTGCAGGCGGCCGAGGGCAATGCCGCGGACGGTGCCGTCTACCCGGAGATTATCAACATCGCCTTCCAGATGGCGTTTGCCATGATCACGGCCGCTATCGTCACGGGTAGCCTGGCCGGTCGCGTTAAGTTTGGTGCCATGACGGCCTTCCTGGGCATTTGGCTGCTCGTGGTCTATGCGCCGCTCGCCCACATGGTCTGGGGCGGCGAGGGCTCCTTTATCGGTGACATCATCGGCGCGCTCGACTTTGCCGGTGGCGACGTGGTGCACATTTCGTCCGGTCTTACCGGCCTGATCCTCTGCTTAATGCTCGGCCGTCGTCGCGGCTTTGGCATGGTGAGCTATCGCCCGCATAACGTGCCGTTTGTGGCGCTGGGCGCCGGGCTGCTTTGGTTTGGCTGGTTTGGCTTTAACGGCGGCAGCGAGTTTAAGGCCGACGCCGTGGCGGCACTCGCCATCCTCAACACCGTGACGGCCAGCGCGGCGGGCATGGTCTCGTGGCTTGCCGTCGAGCGCGTGCATACCGGCCGCCCCACGCTGGTGGGTGCCAGCACCGGTCTGGTTGCGGGCCTTGTGGTGGTCACGCCGGGCGCGGGCTTTGTCGAGCCATGGGCGGCGCTGGTCATGGGCCTGATCGTCTCTCCCGTCTGCTACCTGGCCATCAGCCGTCTTAAGACCAAGCTCGGCTACGACGACGCGCTCGACGCGTTTGGCTGCCATGGTATCGGCGGCATCTTGGGCGGCGTGCTCACGGGCCTGTTCTGCGTGCCGGAGCTCTCGTGGACCGGTAAGGGCGGCCTGTTCTACACGGGCGACGTCTCGCTGCTCATCTCGCAGTTTTTGGGCATTGTGGTGACGGTCGCTATTGTGCTGGTGCTCGATTTGGTGATCGCCGCAGTGGTGAAGGTGCTGTTCCACGGCAGCCTGCGTGTGGACGAGGCCGACGAGGCGCTGGGCTTGGATGCGAGTCAACACGGCGAGAGCGCGTACCCCTCTTTCTCCGGACTCGATTAGCAGCTTCCCCAAGCACCGCACCTTGCCGTTCAATCGTCGCTCACGTACTTAAGTACGCTTCGCTCCTCTTTCACGGCAATCTGCGGCACTTGGGAAACCTGCTAAGACCAATCAGTTGAACTTTTTGATCTCTGAGGTTGATTTGCGGCACCTGGAAAACCCGCGTCTCATGTAAAGGGATACGTTGATTATTGAGAGGAATTCATTATGAAAAAGATCACGGCTATCGTGCGCCAGGAAAAGCTTGAGGTTCTTAAAGACGCGCTGTTTGCTGCTGATGTTCGTGGTATGACCATCAATCAGGTGCAGGGCTGCGGCGCGCAGCATGGCTGGAAGGAGTACGTACGCGGCAACGAGTTGCTCGTCAACACGATCCCTAAGGTGCAGTTCACGCTCATTTGTGCCGACGAGCACGTCGACGGAATTGTCGACATCATCTGCAATGCTGCTCGCACCGGTGCCGTTGGAGACGGCAAGATTTGGGTCGAGCCGGTCGAGGAAGTTATCCGCATCCGTACCGGCGAACACGGCCCCGCCGCGGTGTAGGGCCGACCGTCTGCCATCCTCAACGTTAAAATAGTGCAGTGAAGCACAAGACTTGCATTGCGGATGGAATGATTATGGGTCGCAATAAATATCCTGAAGAGACGGTCGCGAAGATTCTCGATGTGGCACTGCAACTTTTCTGTGCACAGGGCTATGAGGGAACGAGCATCCAAGATATCGTCGACCATCTCGATGGGATGACCAAAGGTGCCATCTACCATCATTTCAAAAGTAAAGAAGAGATTTTCAACGCTGCATTTGATCGGGCGATGGCTCCCGTTGTTGAGCGTCGCCGCGCGACACTCGGTGCTGGCAATATGACTGGAGCCCAAAAGCTCAAGCGGCTGTATGCGCCCGAGTCCGTCGTTCCACAAATTGAGCTATGGGCACGCATGCATCCTGCGGCGGATCCGACAAAAAGTTCGCGTCTACTGGCGATGCAGTACCAGGGCTCGTTTGACGAGTCGGCCGATGGTTGTCTCTTGCCAGTGATCGAGGAGGGCATCGCCGACGGCTCCATTGCGTGCGAATGGCCGCGCGAAGCGGCGGAGGCCGTATCGTTGTTGGCGAATCTTTGGCTGCTGCCATTGTTCCGTCCACTTGAATCCAAGGACCGAATGCTCGCTCGCGCGCAATGCTTGGCGCAGATGGCGGCCGCGGTGGGGCTTGATTTGGGTAATGAAGTGCTCCAGACAACGGCCCAGATTTGGGACGTATGGAACCGTGCCGGGTGGTAATATAGATACCAACGGTATGTAATTGATTTGTGAGGGTAGCTACGGCTGCCCTTTTCAAGTCGGCTTATAGGACAAAATGTGTGTCCACGTTGGGGGCATCGGCGCAGGTCGATGCC
>UQIP01000002.1:0-110132 GCA_900541005.1 uncultured Collinsella sp.
GCGTCAGATGTGTATAAGAGACAGGCAGTGGGCTCGTCGGCGGTGGGCACGCCCTGCTCGTCGACGGCTTCGTCGGCAGCGCAGGTACCGGGGTTGCCGGCATTGACCACAATCTCGGCTGTCAAAATCTTGTCGAACAGGTCCGCGATCTCGGGATCATACTCGCTAAGCACACGGCGCTCCAGGCGCAGGAACAGCGCCAGATTGTCGCGCAGCTCCTCGGGGATCTCGATCTCGGCGAGACGCTCCCTGGACTCGGCATTCGAGCCGATTCGGTTAACGAGGCGGTTGACCACGGCAGCGACGCGCGCCGCGGCTTCGGGTACAGACTGGTTGCTTAGGTTCTCAGCCACGTTTCCTCCCATTCCTCCTTCTATGCACGTAACATGCGGTATTCATTATAGGCGCTTGAGAAATACTTTCGACACTGATTGCGCTTTACCACACAAAAGTATTTTCTGCATTGCAAAGGTTTTTGCCCTAAATGGTCGTATTTCTCGGTGGGCGGCATACGTAAACGGGGGCATTCCGCATAAAAGCGAAACACCCCCGTAACAATCGCTCTCCATGAGCAGGGCACGTTAGCAGGCCCGAAGCTCAAAAAGATGCGCTACAGGCGCTCGCGAACCGCCTCGACGACGTTGTCCAGATCGACCAGTACCTCGTCGTGGCTCTGCATGTCGCGCACCTTGACCTTGCCGGCGGCAAGCTCGTCGCCACCCAGGACTAGGATGAGCTTAGCGCCCACCTTGTCGGCCTGCTTAAACTGGGCCTTGAGCGAACGGCCCTGATAGTCGGCCTCGGTCACAATTCCTGCGGCGCGAAGCTCCTGCGTAATGGCAAAGACGTTCTGGCGCAGCTCCTTGCCGGCGTTGGCGACATAGACGCACGGGGCCTCCTCGGCACCCAGATCGCTGCCAAAGGCCTGCAGGGCCAGCAGGGCGCGCTCAAAACCGACGGCAAAGCCGACGCCCGCCGTGGGCTTGCCGCCCTCGAGCTCGACCAGACCGTCGTAGCGGCCGCCGCCGCCGATGGAGCCGACGCCGGCGCCAGGGGCCTCGACCTCAAAGACAGTACGGGTGTAGTAGTCCAGGCCGCGCACCAAGGTGGGATCCTCGACATACTCGATACCGGCGGCATCCAGATAGCGCTTGACCTGCTCGTAGTGCTCGCGGCACTCATCGCACAGGTTGTCACCCATCAGCGGAGCCTCGGCCATGATCTCGCGGCAGTGGTCGTTCTTGCAGTCGAAGGCACGCAGCGGGTTGAGCTCGGCGCGCTCGCGGCACTCATCGCACATCTCGTCGGCGTGATCGAGGATGAACTGCTTAACCTGCTCGCGATAAGCCGGACGGCACTGGGCGTCACCCATCGAGTTGATGAGCAGACGAAGCTTGGAAAGATCGAAGCCCAGGCGCTTGTAGAACTCCATGAGCATGATGATGCACTCGGCGTCTGCCGCCGGATCGGGAGCGCCGAGCCACTCGATGCCCACCTGGTGGAACTGGCGCAGGCGGCCCTTCTGGGGACGCTCGCCGCGGAACATGGCCTCGGCGTAGTAAGCCTTAAACGGCGTGGAGCCCTGGGGCACCAGATTGTTCTCGACGACGGCGCGCACCACGCCGGCCGTGCCCTCGGGGCGAAGTGCCAGGCGCTGCTTGGGCTTGAGTTTGGTGTCGGTGCCCTCGGTAAAGACGCGCTCCAGGTTGGCACCGCTGAACACGCGGAACATTTCCTTGCGCACGACGTCGGTCGACTGGCCGATACCGTGGACAAACACGTCAACCTGCTCGATCGCGGGCGTCTCGATGGGTTTAAAACCAAACGGCTCGAACACGCCGGCCGCAATCTGCTGCATCTTTTGCCAGGCGCGCATCTCGGCGCCGATAAGGTCGCGGGTTCCCTCCGCCTTCTGTGCCTGCATGGGCAAACACCTTTCTTTTGTATCGCGTCATAGGTAACGGTCATTATACGGCACAAAGCAGCAACGCGGCGGCGCGTCTGACCGAACGAGGGTATGGGGACTCGTTCGGCCAGACGCGCCGCCGCTGTTTGTGATCCGTTTTCCTCCGTCCCCTTCGGATCACGTGATCTGTTGGGGACGGAGGAAAAGGGACCATTTCGTAGGCCCGTGGCCGCCTTGGAAACCGAATGATGGTACGAGCATCCATTCGGCTTCCAAGGCGGCCACGGACAGAACGGAGCGAACAGAAAAGAGCGACGGACGTCTACTCCCCCGCCACGCTCGCGCGCAGCTTGGCGGCGATGGGCTCGGATGCCAGCAGGAACACGAGCATGACCACGGAGCACGCCAGGCACACGATCCAGGTGCTCGCAAAGGAGCCCGTGGCATCGAACAGCACGCCCGAGACGATGGCGCCCACGGTGCCCAAGATTGCCTTGAAAGACAAGGGCATAGGCCTTATGGCCATGCCCGCAGGCTTGAAAGACAAGGTTGGGCGCTACCGGTGGTCGGCGATATAGCCCAAAGCGACTGCCGCATAAGCCGCGGCGCCGAGCGGCAGCTCGGCATCGCTAAAGCGTGCCTTGGGATGGTGCTGAGCAAAATGCTCGTCCGTATCAGTCGCGGCAGCGCCCACGGTAAAGTACGCACTCGGGATCTCGCTCGAGATCAGCGCGAAGTCCTCGCTCGCCATGGCGTGGAACAGCGGCAGGAAGGCGGCCTTGGGCAGCACCGCGCCCACGTAGCCAAGCGACGCCTGGGTCATGTCGTCATCGAGTACGAGCGGGGGAACATCCGAGAGTGTCTCGAGGGTCGCCGGCGTGCGATACGTTGCGGCCACGCCGTTAACGACCTCGGCGATACGCTCCTTGAGATGAGCCATGAGCTCGACATCGAAGCCACGCAGCGTTCCCTCGAGCACACAAGTGTCGGGGATGACATTTGCGGCCTGACCGCCGGCGAACTTGCCAACGGTAAGCGCGACCTCCTTAGCCGCCGGCACTTCGCGAGCGATAAGCTCCTGAAGCGCCAGATGCACATGCACGCCGGCCGTGATGGGGTCGATGCAAATCTCGGGGCTCGAGCCATGGCCGCCCTTGCCCTGAAGCGTGATACGAAAACCGTACACGCCCGAGAGCGCCGGGCTGCCGTAGAGCACCAGGCCGAGCGGCGACTGGCTATTGACATGCATGGCAAAGGCAGCCTGGGGACGCGGGTTCTGCAGCAGACCGTCGGCGATGGCGGCGCGGGCACCCTCAAAGGTTTCCTCGCCCGGCTGGAACAGCAGTTTGACGGTGGCGTTGGCGTCGACAAGCTCGGCCTCGCGGGCCTTGAGCAGGCGCGCCGCACCAAGCAGCGCCGTCGCGTGCATATCGTGTCCGCATGCATGCATGCAGCCGTTCGTAGAGGCGAAAGGCTCGCCTGACTCTTCGGCAACGGGCAGGGCATCCATGTCGCCGCGCAGCATAACGACCGTACCGGCCTGTTCGTCCGTGCAGACGCCATTGCCCTGGGCCGCAGCGGCACCGGCGCCGACAAGGCCCACAACACAGGAACCATCGACGAGCGTGGCAAATGGGATGTCCATCTCGGTCAGGCGCGCTTGAATATACGCAGAGGTCTGCGGGAGGCTATTACCCAGCTCGGGCATCTGGTGTAAATCGTGTCGCCACGCAGCGAGCTCGTCTGCAAAAGCCTGAGCTTCTGCAACAAGACCGTCACCGATAGCGGCCTGCGCCGCCGCGGTGGCCTTGGGCGCTGATTGCGGTTGAAGATCGGACAGTGCTGGTGCCATAGATGCCCCCCAGTAACGTTTTTGCAGCAAGCACTTTGATAGCGTAAAGTGCAAGGTATTACTTTAAGGGTGACGCATAAAAAATGCCGCCCCGGGAGGGCGGCGCAACAAGTTGTTTACAATTGCGGGCGCGGCTTTTTGCGCAAAAAATCGAAGTGAGTCTCGCTCAAGATAATCGACAGGAAGATAAGCACGAAGCCGGCGAGCAGACGCGAGGTGAGCGCCTCCCCCATCAGCAGCACCGAAAACAACACGCCCGAAGGGGACTCCATCGAAAGGAGCAGCGAGCCCGTCGAAGCCGGGACATGCGCCAAGCCGACGTTTTGGATGAGCAGAGCCACGCATGTGCAGCCCACCGAGAGAAACGCCATCGCAGTGATAAAGCTCGGCGTCCACACGGACAGAGGCGCTTGGGTCTCGAATAGCAGCGACGTTGCCAGGCTCAGCACGCCGTTGCCCACAAACATCCAAAACGTGATGACGTTGATGTCCATTTTGCGACCGTACTTGGCGGTCACCGCCATCTGGATGGCGAAAAAGACCGCACCCGCCAGCGTAATGACGTCACCGATGTTGAATTCAACGCTATCGAGCGCCACCAAACCAATGCCCGCCAAGCACAGCAGTGCCGCGCCCAGGTTATAGCGGGTGAGTTTTTCGCCGCTCAGAAAATAGCTCGCGAACGGCACAAGGATGCAGTACGTGCCCGTCAAAAAAGCATTCTTGCCCGCCGTAGTATGTGCCAGACCGACCGTCTGCAACGCATAGGCCGCCCACATGAGCACGCCCATACTCAGGCCAACGATCAGGTTGCGAGCGTTGAAATGTGCAATGATGCGCTTGTGGAAGACGGCAAACATGACCAACGCTGCGGGCAGAAAGCGTACATAGAGCAGCGCGAACACCGGAATGGTGCCGAGTGCGTCCTTCATAGTGGTAAAGGAGTAGCCCCAGATGACCGCCACCGAAAGGAGCAGAACCTTCCAGAACAGCGGAGAGCGTGCGCCGGCGCCCCGGGGAATACCGCCCGCGCCCAAATCCTCACGGGCTACAGGGCTATCGGGCAAGTTCTCGATTTCGTTGGCAGCGTATTGGGCCATGGAACATCCTCGCACTCAATCTGGGCGTGGTGTCCGCACGCGTATGGCTGCGTGCCGCCTCATGGTCAAATAAAAACGGGGCGCACCGGACCCCCGGCACGCCCCGCTACTGTAACAACAACCAAGCAACCCGTGCAATTCACTACGCTAAAGCATCGGGTTGGAAGGCCTCGATGTTCCGACGGCGTTTACGTCGCTGCATTAAATCAATTTGGTTGATTCCAGCTTTTCGATGATCCAGTCGTTGGCTTTGATAACCGGGCGGCGGAAGACGACGCCCAGGGCCAGCGACGGAATCAGGTAGCTCGCCAAGATACCCAGCTCAATCCAGTACTCCATATGGTAGGCACCGGCCATGGCGGCGTGCATGGCGTTGATGCCGTGGGTAAACGGCAGGAACGGATAGATCGCCTGGAACACGGGACCGGTCATCTCGATGGGGAACGTACCGCCCGAACCGCCGACCTGCATGACCAGCAGCACGACGGCGAGGGCCTTGCCGATATCTCCAAACGATACCGTGAGCGTGTAGACGATATTGGAGAACACGAGGCTCGCGACCCAGCCGGCAAGCACAAACTGCAGGGGGTTGTCGCACTGGATGCCAAAGAACAGAATGTCGCCCGCGCACACGAGCGTTGCCTGCAGCAAGGCCAGACCGCCAAAGAACAGATAACGGCCCAGGTAGATCTCGTGCAAGCGCACGGGAATGAGTTCGTTGATGAGCTCATCGTCAACCGAGACCTTCATCATGGCCGCCAGCACGATCGAGCCGACCCAGAGCGACAGAATCGTGTAGAACGGCGCCATGGCCGAACCGTAGTTGCGGATCGGATAGACCGGCTTGCGGTCGAGCGCGACGGGGCCGGAAAGCGACACGGCCAGGCCCTCGGGATCGTTGCCGATCATCGTCTTGATCGTAGCGAGGTCATCCGACATCAAGGCACCGTCGAGTTCGTCCTTAAACGCGCTGATCTTGTCCGACGCCTCACCCAGCTGATCAGAAGCCTTGTTGACCAGCTTTGCAGCCTTGGAGAGGCCCTTTGCCAGCGAACCGGATGCGTCGGTCAGGCCGTCTACGGCGCTATCCAGATCGCCCGAGATGCCATCCAGCGAGTCCAGGATGCCCGAAACCGTCTTCTTGAGCTCCTTGGCCTTGTCCGAGAACGCGGAATCGTAGTCGGACTTGACGCCCGAAATGCCCGCCTTGGCATCGGCGATGGCCTGGTCGACCTCGGCACGCGCGCTGTTGACCTCTGCCATGCTGTCAGAAAGGGACTTAGCGGTTGCCGTTAGGTCCTTGGCGTTGTTGCGATACTCCGCCGCGATCCTGCCCAGCGATGTTGCCACAGACTTGAGGCTCTCCTGGAGCTTTTCGTCACTGACCTGCTCGGCAAAGCCGCGGAGCTGGTCGGCCGTGGCGTCGATATCGTCGGCACGTGTATTGAGCGCCGCCGCGGCATCGTTGAGCTGTGACACTGTAAGGTCGACATGCTGATTCGCGGCATCGAATGCCTTCGCAAGCTCAGCGGACACGTTGTCAAACGAACCCGCGCTTCCGTCAATCGCGGCGTTAATGGCGTCGTTGGCGGCCTTCAGCGCTTCTTTGGAATCGCTCATGCCGCTCTTGGCGTGCTCCATCAACTGCCTGGTCGACTCGTCGACCGTACCCGTCTGCTGGAGCATACCGCTCGCCGACGTCAACGAATCGGACGTAGAGCTCAAAATGCCCGCCAGCGACGAAGCATTGGCCTGAACGTCTTGCAGGTCCTCAATCGAATCGCCGAGCGTCGAGGACAGGTTGGCGATAAAGTTGCTGACTTGGTCGGTACTCATGTAATCGAGCAGGCTGGACACCGTCTTAAGACCGATGCTCGTAATGGTCTCGGTAAAAGATTCGTTAACCTGGTTCTGAACGGCGCTCGAACCCTTCTCGGTCACGATCTGCGCGATGGCGTTGGCCTTCTGGTTCTCGTAAAACTCGATATCGGCGTGTTTCACGTCGGTCGAGAAAAGCGTCATCATGTCAGCGCTAAACGTTTTGGGGATAACGACGGCAGCATAGTACGCGCCCGACTTAACGCCCTCGATAGCCTTTTCGCGATCGTTAAGCACAACCCAATCGAAGCTCTCGTTGCCACGTAGGGTGGCGGTCACGTTTTCGCCCACGTTAACCTCGACGGGAATCAGATCGCTCTCGTAACCCTCATCGGTGTTGACCACGGCGATCTTAAGATTGCCGGTGTTGCCGTACGGATCCCAGCTGCCGGCGATGTTAAACCACGCGTACAGACACGGCACGATAATGAGGCCCATCACGACAATCAAGCCGATCACGGAGCGAGACACGTTTTGGACATCGCGCTTAAACAGATGCAGGATGTTCTTCATTTATGCCTCACCTCCTTTGGAGTGCTTGCCAAGCGCGGTGGTATCTCCATCATTTGTGGCTGTGCTGTCGCTGCCCTGAGATTTATGGTGCGAGCCTATATGCGGCAAGCGGCCCGCGGACTGATCGCCGCCCTTGGCACCACGCTCGCTGGCGTTGAGGCCAAACATGTGGCGGGCGGCAGGAATGGCGGCCGTGTGCTCGCGCATCTCGCGACGCAGGTCCTCATCCGAAAGCGCCGAGATGCGCATCTGGGTATTGAGGCTCGCGCGGATATATTCGATATTGATAAGCCAGCCGCAGATGGCAATAACCGAGATGATCCAAATGACAAGCAGGATGATCTTGCCGTTATTGTCGACATCGAGAACCGTCGACAGGACAAAGAGCAGGACCTGAACGCCCACCACGGCGGCAAAACCGCCCTTGATGTAGTACGGGTAGCGATGTTCAAAGGCGACCGCATGATCGAGCAGTTCGCGACGGTACGAATCGGAATCGAGCATGACACGCATGGCCGTTCGCAAGGAGTAGCGCTCGCGCGGCAGGTCGTTAGACTCGCAAATCATCATACCGGTCGTGGAAAGCTGTTTATCAAAGAGCAGGTTGAGGTTGAGCAGCAGCGGACGCAGCTGCAGGCCGATAAAGAGCGCCACGATCAAGAACACGCCCAGAATGCACAGGTTAAACAGGTAGTTGAACGAATACATGCCGCCGACCGTCTCACGCAGCAGATTGATGCCATAGGTAAAGGGCAGCAGCGGGTGCAGCCACTGGAAGAAGCCGGGCATCATCTCGATGGGGTACATGCCCGACGAACCCGGGATCTGCACGATGACAAGAATGACGCCGATTGCCTTGCCGATATGCTTAAACGTAGTGGACAACGCGTAAATGATGTTGACGTACGTAAATGAGATGGCGATGCCGCCCAGCACAAATAGGAGCGGACTGACGCACTGTACACCAATGACAAGATCTCCCACCGTAACGATAATGGCCTGCAACGCGCCCAGGATCACCAGGAGCAACCAGCGGCCAAAGTAGCCCTGACGCGCGGTAAAGCTGCCAACGCCTTCGCGATCGACCTCGAGCTTGTAAATGGCGATGAGCACGTAGCCGCCCACCCAAAGCGCCAGATTGGTGTAGAAAGGAGCAATGCCCGAGCCGAAGCTCTTAACCGGATAGATCGACTTGGAGGTCAGCTCGACCGGAGATGCCATGAAGTCAGCAACGTCATCGACGTCGACGCCCATCAGGTCGGCCAGCTCGCCCATGGACTCGGAGGTCTGCAGCGCCGCGATGTCGTTGGCGGCGGTGGCGAGCTTGTCCTGGACCTTGGCAAGCGAGGCGTCGGTCTGGGACAGCGTGGTCTTGGCCTGACCGAGCGTAGCGTTGAGTTGCGAAAGTGTACCGCGCGCACTTGCAATAGTAGGCGTGAGGCCAGACACGATTCCCGTCAGATCACCCGAGACGGCGGCAAATGAATCAAGCGCGCTCGAGGCCTTCGGCAGCGCGTTTTGACCCAGGTCCGTCTGGGCCTGGCCAAGGTTGGTCGCACCGGTCTGGATTGCGTTATTGATAGCGTCGCTGGCACCCGAGACAGCCGCGGCGTCATTCGCCATGGCGCTCGACTGTGCAGACAGACCGTCCTTGATGCTCTGAAGCTTTTCATTCTGCTTGCGGAGCAAATCGATGGTCGATACAATGCGCGCGTCAATTTCCTTGGAACCTGTCGACGTGTCATTGACGAGAATTTCCAAGTGCCCGATAACGGCCTTATTGTGGTCGATCGTCGCCTGGAGAGACTCGAGCGAGTTGTCGATGCGGGTGGTCGTAGATGTGATCGTGCCCGTCAGCTTGCCAATCGCAGCGTTCGCGGAGGCTGACGTCTTGGTGAGCGCAAGGCTGCCTTCCGAGAGCGCCTTGGAGAGCGAGGCGACAGAGTTACCCGCCGTGGCGCGAGCCTCGCCCAGCAGGTCGTTGCCCTGGGAGATCGCCTGCGTCAGCGACGGCGCCTGACCCTGCAGACCGGCAAGTGCTGCATCTGCCGAGGCAATGGAACCACTCGTCTTATCGATGGCGGCATTCATGTCGTCAATCGAATCGCGCACTTCGCCCAACGTATCAGAAGCCTCTGATACCGAACCGGCCAACGAATCCTGAGCCTGGGTTGCCTTGTCCTTTAAATCGACTCCGGCATCCTTGGCAATACTGGCAACGGTCTCACCCACCGTGGAGACGAACTCCGAGTTAATCTGCTGCTCGATGGTGTTTGCACCGGTGTCGGTAACCTTGGGTGCAATAGCGCTCTTTTTCTCATTGACGTAGTACGTAAGCTTGGGCTGATGGTAGTTGCCGTCGAGCATCGAGACCAGGTTATCCGAGAAGTTCTTGGGGATTACGATGGCCGCATAGTACTCACCGCTCTCGACGCCCTCCTTGGCGTCGGCCGCCGAATCGACGAAGGTCCAGCCCAACTGATCGTTCTCCTTGAGCTGATCGACGACCTTATCACCCGCGTTGAGCTCACCCACCAGGTCGTTTTGGGTGCCCTGATCGTTGTTGGCGATGGCAATCTTGATACCCTGAGTGTTTCCGTACGGATCCCAGTTTGCCACGATGTTGTACCAGGCATACAGCGAGGGAATAACGCACACGCCGAGGGTAACCACCAAGGCGACGGGGTTCACAAGTAGTCGCTTAATGTCGCGCTTGAATATCGCAAAGGAGACCTTTGCATCGGATAGTTTGCTGCCGAGACTCACGCTTGGGCCATCCATCCTGTCGTTGAATCAAATCGTACTATCGACAACCATTGTACGTAGGCGCTTTAGCGTCTCAGAGCACAATGGTATTGAGTTTTGCGGGTAGCAATATACTACGAAGACGAATTAACGTACAGTTGTACAGTATCTTTAATTTCAGCATGTCACAAAACCACAACCCGCACAAATTAGCAATTCAAATAGCATCGGGGACGTTCTTAAACGACTAGTCAAACAAAAACGCCCCCAATGACTACTTAGGACCACGAAAGCGTCGCTGGTTGAGCATAAGTCAGCGAAAACGCCCCTAAGCGAGCAAGGTGACGCGAAAGGGGAGGGAAGCGTACTTCGGTACGCGACCGACGATTGAACGTCAGATTGCCGCTTAGGGGCGTTTGCAGCGTCGAGCTGTTACGCGGTTTGGTAAAACCGCGTAACTACCTAACTACATCAAGTTGCAGACAGCCGCCGCGAAGGCCACGGGGTCCTCGGGTAGAATGCCCTCGACCAGCAGGGCCTGGTCATAGAGCAGGCCGGAGTACTGCTTGATCTTGTCGGTGTCGCCCGCCTTCTGGGCAGCGACGAGCTTGGCAAAGACCGGGTGCTTGGCGTTGAGCTCGAGCACGCGCTGGCTCTTGGGCATACCGTCGGGCGCGCCCTCGGGACCCTTCTGGAGCACCTTCTCCATCTCGAGCGAAAGCGGGCCCTCGGTGGTGATGCACGCGGGAGCATCGGTCAGGCGCGCAGAGACGGCGACCTTCTCGACCTTGTCGTCGAGCGCCTCCTTCATGGCGCTAAAGAGGTCCTCGTTCTCCTTGGTGGCGTCCTCGGCCTCCTTCTTCTCGTCCTCGGTCGCCAGGTCAAGATCACCGGTCGCGACGTTCTTGAGCTCCAAGTGACGATCCTCGACCTCGGGCTCAGCACCGTCGGCAACGGCCTTCTCGGCAGCCTCGCGGGCAGCATCGTCCTCGTAGATCTTGGGCATATCGGCGGCAACGTACTCACGCATGGCCTGGAACGTGAACTCATCCACATCCTGCGTCAGCAGCAGCACGTCATAGCCGCGGTCGAGCACGCCCTTTACCACGGGCATCTTGGCCAAGCGCTCACGCGAGTCGCCGGCGGCGTAGTAAATGGCCTTCTGATCCTCGGGCATGCCCTTGGCATACTCGGCCAGGGTAATCATCTTCTGTTCCTTGGCAGACCAGAACAGCAACAGGTCGGCGAGCTCATCGGCCTTCATGCCATAGCTCGAGTAGATGCCGTACTTAAGGCCGCGGCCAAAGTTCTCAAAGAACTTCTCGTAGGCCTCGCGGTCGTTGTCACGCATATCCTCAAGATCGGCGGTAATCTTCTTCTCCACGCGCTTGGCGATGGCCTTGAGCTGACGGTTCTGCTGAAGCGTCTCGCGCGAGATGTTGAGCGACACGTCGGCGGAATCCACGACGCCGCGGACAAAGTTGTAGTAGTCGGGCAGCAGGTCGTCGCACTTCTCCATGATCAGGACGTTGGAGCTGTAGAGCGCCAGCCCCTTCTCGTAGTCCTTGCTGTACAGATCGAACGGCGCGCGTCCCGGCACAAACAGCAGGGCGTCATACTCGAGCGTGCCCTCGGCATGGAAGCTGATGGTGCGCGCAGGATCGTCAAAGTCGTGGAACGTGGACTTGTAGAACTCGTCGTAGTCCTTCTGCTCGACATCGGAGCTGCGCTTCTTCCAGATCGGTGTCATGGAATTGACGGTCTCGAGCTCCTGGTAGTCCTCGTACTCGGGCTTGTAATCGTCGCCGGCGTCCTCGGGCTTGGGTTTCTGGCGGCTCTTGGACACCATCATCTGAA
The DNA here is from genome assembly GCA_900541005.1 of uncultured Collinsella sp. GTDB lineage: Bacteria > Actinomycetota > Coriobacteriia > Coriobacteriales > Coriobacteriaceae > Collinsella. The sequence goes on from UQIP01000002.1 coordinate 11,852, forward strand.
TCGGGTAGCGCACATAGTTGCTGTACTGCTGAATCAGGCTCTTGAGGCCCCACTCGGTCAGGAAGCGATCGTAGGTCTCGGCCTCGCCATCGGCATCGAGCTTCTCGTTCTCGCGCAGCGTCAGGATGACATCGGTACCGTGCTCGGCGCGCTCGCCGTCCTCGATGGTGTAGCCCTCAAGACCGTCGGATTCCCACACATGGGCGACATCCTCGCCGTAGGCGCGGCTGACGACCTTCACATGGCTGGCGACCATAAAAGCCGAGTAGAAGCCCACGCCAAACTGACCGATGATGTCGACATCGGAGCCCTGCTGCTCGGCGTTCTCGGTCTTAAACTCCTCGGAGCCGGAATGGGCGATGGTGCCCAGATTGCGCTCCAGCTCCTCGGCGGTCATGCCAATGCCGTTATCCGAGATGGTAATGGTGCGGGCGTCTTTATCAAAGGAGACGCGAATGGCCAGGTCGCCCTGGTCGATCTTGACGCTCGGGTCCTGCAGGCTCTTAAAGTTGAGCTTGTCGACGGCGTCGCTCGCGTTAGAGATAAGCTCGCGCAGGAAGATTTCCTTATTGGTGTAGATGGAGTTGATCATGAGGTCGAGCAGTTTTTTGCTCTCGGTCTTAAATTGACGCATGTGCAGTCCTTTCGCGCTATCCCTGTCCGCAAAAACGGCCCGGTCGCCCGAGCCGCATCGCAGACCTGCTATGTTCACACTTAGATTTTATAACCCATTAACGCGCATATATACATACGGAATCGAAAAACTGTATGTCCGAGCGCTCCAATGCGTCAATTGCCAAGGAGTGTCCCAAACTGCCGGCAAAAAAGGAACGTCCCTATCTACCATCTACGCGCTTGGCCATCCAGACATGGGGCTGGCCCTCGTCTTCGTAGTCTACCGGGGCAATTTGCGTGTAGCCCGCCTTTACATAGAGCGGCAGCACGTATTCCTGCGCATGCAGCTTAATAAGCTTGGCGCCGGCATCACGCGCACACGAAGCACTGGTCTCGACGATCGCACTCGCCAGTCCGCGACGACGCATAGCCGGCAGCACGGCAACGCGCCCCATAATGTAGGTCTCCCCCGCCGCAACGTCTTCGTCCATGTCGCATGCCGGCAACACCGGGGCCTCTGCGTCAGCCACGCGCTCAAGCTCTTCGGGAAACACGCGCGAGCAACCGGCAAGCTCGTCGTCTACATAGAGCGTCACATGAATGCAGTTCGGATCCTCGTCGATAGCGTCGAACTCATTCTCGTAGCCCTGCTCGTCCATAAAAACGACGCGGCGCACCAACGCCGCGTCATCAAAGCATCCCGTCTTAAGTTGGATATCCATGGCTGCCCTTTCATTCAATGCGAACGTTAGGGACAGATATTAGCGAAAATGAGCTCCGCGCACGCTAAACTTCGCGCGAGCCTTCGCCAGGCAGTCGTAATGACCCACGTTATGGGCATCGCTCGCGATGAAGCTGTACAGGTTCTGATCGAACAGGCGCTGTGCCGGCTTTTTTTCGCGACCAAAGCGACCGCCGGCAATAAAGTCCGCCGAAGCCTGCAGCTTGCAGCCCATATCGACCAGGCGCTCCGCCACGCTTACATCCTTTTGAACCGCACGATAGCGCTCAGGATGAGCGATGATCACCTGGTAGCCACGGCACTGCAAATCGTAAATCGTGTTCTCGTACTCTCTAAACGCATACGCATCGGCATGCGTCGAAAGCTCGAGCAGAAACTCGTTGGTTCCATCGAAATGCAAGTGCTCCGCGGCATCGATACCAAGCTCAACGAGCTTTCGATGGTTGACCTCGAAGCCCATCTGGAGCGGAAAACCGTCAGTGTTATCACGCAGCAGCTCAAAGGCATCCCACATCTTGTCGTAATCAAAATAGGGATCACGGCAGTGAGGAGTGCAAACGATTCTGGTTACACCGGCCCGCTTGGCAGCCTCGAGCATCGCCAAGCTCTCATCGAGATCGGCGGCGCCGTCGTCTACACCCGGCAAGATATGGCAATGAATGTCACGCATAGGTCAGCCTTAATCAACTAAACGTTTGCTCGGTTGGTGAAGATGCCCTTTTTGGAAGTCCCCTGATCGTCGGAGCCCTTCTTCACCTTCTTACCGTCCTTGGTGTAGTAGGAGTAGTAGTACTCGCTGGTCTCGGTCTCGCAGTAGTTCATAACGGTACCGATGAGCTTGACCTTCTCGGACTTTTTAAGCTGACCGATGGCGTTGAGCGCCTCCTCGCGCTTGGTGAAGTCCTCACGCACCACGAACAGCGTGCCGTCGGTCAGGCTGGCAATCTCGGCAGCATCGATGAAGGTGCCGACCGGGGGAGCATCAAAGATGACGTACTGGAACTTGGCGGACAGCGCCTTTACCAGCTTGGCAAAGCGGTGAGAGACGATGATGTCGGCAGGATTGGGAATATGCGGCTCGGCATCGAGGAAGTAGAAGTTCTTCTGACCCGTCTCGACAATTGCCTGGTCAATGGAGATCTGCTCGGAAAGAACCGCATAGAGTCCGCCGCGCGAACGAACGCCGAGCATATCGGAAAGGGACCTGCGGCGCATATCGGCCTCGACCAGGAGCACGGACTTGCCGCTCGTGGCGATTGCCTGAGCAAGGTTAATGGAAACCGTAGACTTGCCCTCGTTGGGAATCGAGGAGGTAACGGTGATGGTGCGAATGGGGTCGTCCACGCTCGCAAAGCGGATGTTGGCCAGAAGGGTCTTGGCGGCATTCTGTACAACGAGCTTATCGGTGTTCTTTGCCTTAGCCATGCCTATTTACCACCTTTCATAGCCGGAATTCGGCCAACAACGGGAATGCCCAGGAGCTCTTCTGCCTCTTCGGCACCGCGGATGCGGGTATTGAGCATGTCTGCCAAAACGACATAGGCAACTGCGATAAAGATACCGGCGAGGAACGCGACAGCAACGTACAGCGTGCGCTTGGGGCCGCTGGGGACTTCGGGAGTCTTAGCCTCGTCGATAACGTTGATGCTCTGGGCAGCGCCGACGTTCTGAGCGACCGTACTCACCGAGCTGGCCATGGCCTTTGCGACCTTAGCCGTCTCCTTGGCATCGGTGCCGGTAACCGAAAGCGTAATGACACGCGTGGTGGTCTCGGAGGAAACAGACACCTTGTAGTCATCCAGGTCAGCAAGGCCCAGCTCATTGGCAGCACCGCTCTTAACGCTATCGCTATCCAGCAGCGTGGCGATATCGTTGGAAAGCATCTGGCTCGCCGAGAGATCGTTGTAGCTCATCTGGCCGCTATCGTCGGTCTTGGCGAGAATGTACATGCTCGTCGTCGCGGTATAGGTGTTGTCCATCGCGGCGAAGGACACGATGCCCATGGCGATCGCGCAGACCACCGGAAGGGTGATGACCAGCTTGAGGTGCTTCTTCAGCAGCTGGAACAGTTCGAGAAGGGTCATGCAGCTTGCCTTTCATTTCCCCAGTTCGGATTGACAAAACTGTCCGTATGTTATCGCATCTTTTTACCGAGACCAAACTCTATACATAAGAAACAGGCTCTCCTGTAAAAATGTCGGAAGCAATCGTAAAATTGCACAACAACGCCGCACCCGAAAGTCAAATGCGGCGTCTACATCAATACCTATGTTGTATCTCTATGCGAATGGCTCGTCCTGCTGTATGGGAAACGTCACCGTAATGGTGGTTCCCACGCCCAACTCGCTCGACAGATCGAGCGTGGCGTGATGATACAGGGCCGCATGCTTGACAATGGCAAGCCCCAGACCGGTTCCGCCGCGTGCCTTGGACCTACTCTTGTCCACGCGATAGAACCGTTCAAATACCTTGCCCTGTTCTTCAGGCGCGATACCGATTCCCGTGTCGGCGACCGCGAGGAACGGATGGCCTTCGTCGTTGGTGCCGCACTGCAGCGTAACCGTACCGCCGGGTCGATTGTAGCGGATGGCGTTGCTTGCCAGATTATAGATGAGCTCGTCAATCAAGCGCGACACGCCCTCGATGACCACAGGCTTGGTCTCATGACTTATCGTCACATTCGCCTGACGGGCAACCTGTTCAAGACGCTGCTCAACCGCGTAGATGGCACGCGAGAGCTCAATGGGTTCCGTGGAACCAATAGGCACTGCCTCGCCCTCGGTCGCGCGCTCGGCCTCGTCCAGGTTAGACAACGTCAAAATGTCGTTTACCAGCGCTGCCAGGCGGCCCGCCTCGCGATAGATTCGACCGCCAAAGTTGCGCAGGTCATCCTCGCCCTCAACCATGCCGTTTGCAATAAGCTCGGCGTAGCCCGAAATCGCGGTAAGCGGGGTCTTGAGCTCATGAGTGATATTGGCCGTGAACTCACGACGCATGCGGTCGTTATCGGCCAGCACCGCCATCTGGCGTTTAAGCTCCTGGCGCTGCGACTCAATGCGCTCGAGCATGGGAACCATCTCGGTGTAGGCATGTTCATAGCTACGGCGCGGGTGGTCCAAATCGACCTCCTGCAGCGGCGCAATGATGGCACGGGATTCGCGGCGCGCAAGGAAAAACGAAAGCACCGCGCCCGCCGCCGCGATAAGCAGCATCGGCGCCACCAGCGAAAGCAAAATCGCCGCGACGCCAGGCTGGGCTTGCGCCAAACGAACGACCTGACCGTTATCAAGGGCGACGGCGCGATAGAGCATAATCTCGTCGAGCGTGGCGCTCGAGCGCTCCGCGGAGCCCGAACCGCTCTCAAGGGCCTCAACGACCTCGGGGCGATCGCCATGGTTGGGCAACATGGAAGGAGACGCCTCGTTGTCGTAGGCGACCGATCCATCCCTGTTGATCAGCGTGATACGAAGGTCCTCGCGATCGAGGCTTCGCAAAAATGCGATGGGTTCCTGCTGCTCGTTTAAGGCGGCGGCAATAAGCTCGGTTTCTTGCGAAAGATTGGCACTCGTGGCATCTGCCAAGGTGTTTTGCACAAAGAAGGCACCCAGCACCGTAAACGCCAAAATGACGGACATAGCGCAGACAAATATCGTCGCAAACACGCGATGCGAGAGCGTATGTTTTCCCTGAGGGGCAAAGACCACGGACTACTCCTCCGATGCTGCTGCCGCAGCGACGGCATCTTCGACATCGCCACCGGCAGAAGGCTCGGCCAGGCGATAACCCACGCCGCGCACCGTCTCGATAGCGCCGGCACGCTCTCCGAGCTTTTGGCGAAGCGTCTGCACGTGCACGTCGACGGTACGCGAGCCGCCATCGAAGTCCCAGCCCCACACGCTCTGCAGCAGCGACTCGCGGGTAAAGACCACGCCGGGCTTGCGCATAAGATATTCGAGCAAATCGAACTCGCGCAAGGTGAGTTTGAGCGGCTCGCCGGCAACGGTCACTTCGCGATGGCTGGGCGAAAGCACGATATCGCCCACGCTGAGCACATCGCTCGCCTGCTTGACCATGCCGCCGCGGCGCAGCAGCGCACGGCAACGGCTGGCAAGCTCCATGAGCGAAAACGGCTTGGTCAGATAATCGTCGGCACCGCCATCGAGCGCCATTACCTTATCGAGCTCGGTATCCTTGGCAGTGAGCATCATGATGGGCACCGTCGCCGTCAGACGATCGGCACGCAGGCGACGCATAATTGCCAAGCCGTCGGTATCGGGCAGCATGATGTCGAGCAGGACGGCATCGGGTACCCGTCGCGCCACGGCGGCCTTAAACTCGCCGTCGCACGAAAAGCCCTCGGCCTCGATCCCCTGCTTGCGTAGCGCATAGACCGTCAAATCCCTGATGTTGTCATCGTCCTCGACGTAATAGATCATGTTGAACCCCTTTGCGGCCGGCATGACCGCATCTTAACCCTAAAGGTACCTTTACTAGATGGTATCAGCCAAAACGTCCCGTTAAATAATCCGCCGTGCGCGGGTCGGTGGGATTTTTGAAGAGCTGAGCGGCGGGCGCGTGCTCCACTAACTCACCCAGCAAGAAAAACGCGACCGAGTCGGAGATGCGCGCCGCCTGCTGCATATTGTGCGTAACGACCACGAGCGTGCAGGTCTCTTTGAGCTCGCAGGCCAGCTGCTCAACCACCAGCGTCGATACGGGATCGAGAGCGCTCGTGGGCTCGTCCATCAGCAGCATATCGGGTTGCACGGCAAGCGCGCGGGCGATGCACAGGCGCTGCTGCTGCCCGCCCGAAAGGCCCAGCCCCGACTCTTTGAGTTTGTCCTTGACCTCATCCCATAGCGCAGCGCGACGAAGAGAGTCCTCGACCAGCTCATCCAGCACGGCGCGGTCGCGCACACCCATGCCGCGCGGGCCATACGCGACGTTGTCGTAGATGCTCATGGGAAACGGGTTAGGGCGCTGAAACACCATGCCCACACGCTGACGCAGGCGGCAGATGTCGTAGTCGCCCAGGATATCCTGGCCGTCGAGTGCGATCTTGCCCTCGATGCGACAGTCCTTGATGCCGTCGTTCATGCGGTTAAAGCAACGCAGCAGCGTTGACTTGCCGCAGCCCGAAGGACCGATAAACGAGGTAATCTGCTTGTCGCGGATCTTGATGGACACGTCCTTGAGCGCGTGATGGTCGCCATAGAACAGGTCGAGGCCCTCGACGTCGATGCGTGTCGGCGAGGCGGCAAGATCCTGCGCCGTGGGACGAGTCGCGTCCCCGACTTCGCGCTCGTGCGCAGCCTCGGCTTGCGCCTCCATTAGCTCCTCGAGCTCCGTGGGCTCCACAGCCGCAGCAGCTGTCATACCGCATACCTCCACATCGATATCAATTCAGCAGTATCGATAGTAGAAATCGCGACTCATACGCACGTGAGCGCATTGTCAGGTGTTTGTAAAGGCGCCTACGCTACGCGGCGGGCAGCTCGATGGTAAAGACGGTATGCTCGGGCGTCGATTCGCACGCGATGGCACCGCCATGTGCGCATACAATCTCCTTGGCGATGGCGAGGCCCAGCCCAGCACCGCCGCGATTGGTCGCACGCGCTGCATCCAGGCGATAGAACTTCTCAAAGATCACCTTGAGCTTAGCCGCCGGAATCGGATCACCCTGATTGATAAAGCGAATTCGCACGCCACCGTCATCTTGGCGCCCAGCCTCAATCGTGATCGTCGAGCCTTCATAGCTATAGGCAACGGCGTTTTTCATGATGTTGTTGAATACGCGAGCCATCTTGTCGCCGTCCACGAGCACCGTCAGGTCCTCGCAGATATCAACCTGGGCTTCCTTGTGCTGTTCGTTGAGAATGGGATAGAACTCGTCAGCCACCTGAGCCAGCAGCAACCCCAGATCAACATAGCCGCGCGTGAGCACGATATCGTGGAAGTCAAAGCGCGTGATATCGAAGAACTCTTCGATGAGCGCATCGAGCCGGTGCGCCTTGTCGAGAGCCACGCCCGTAAAGTGCGCACGTTGCTCAACCGGCAGCTCAGGAGCCTCTTGCAGCAGCGAAAGATAGCCCACCACACTGGCAAGCGGGGTGCGTAGGTCATGTGCCAAGTACGTGACCAGATCGTCCTTGCGATGCGACTCGTCACGCAGAGCTTGCTGCACCTTGCGCTCACAATCGCGCGCCCGATTGAGCGCACCCTCGACCTCGAGAAAGTCGCCGTCGATGGTATCCCACGTGTCAGGGCTATCGATCAGACGGTCCTGAATACGGGCGGCGATCACGCGGTCGGCATGCTGCTCGCCTTGCTCATAACCCTGGTAATACAGGGCGCGCCCGCAAAAGAACAGGACACAGACGGCGAGCGCCAGCACAAAGCCGAGCATGTTGAACACAAAGGCGGCATCAAAGAACACGGGCTCGCCAATACCGCCAAGCGCCATGGCCCCGATCGCCAGCGTAATCGTCCACGCGGCACCGCCGATTACCACGCAGCGGCGAACGATTTCGAATCGATCGATCAGCAAGAAGCCAATGAGCAGAACTGCCAGGATGCCAACAATATTGTCAATGCCGATGAGTAGCAGACTCAGCAAAAAGAGCAGCACCGTCGCAAGCGCGCGGTTGTCGACGACCGCCCTTATGTATTCAAAGAGTCGATCGGGCACCTCGAATACCCGTCTATCGTCTTTTGTCATATCAAGATCCTCACAAGCGAAAAGCGTTATTCGATGATGTAGCCGACGCCCCAGACGTTTTTGATAAAGCGCGGCTTTTGTGCGTCGTCGCCAATCTTTTCGCGCAAGTGGCGAATGTGCACCATCACCGTATTGTTGGAGCCGGGCATAAAGTCCTCGTTCCATACCGCGCGGAACAGGTCCTCCACGCCCACCACGCTGCCGCGATGCTCGACCAGATACAGCAAGATTGAATACTCGGTGGGTGTGAGGCGTACCGGTGCACCGTCCACCGTTACGGAACGAGCATCGCGGTTGATCTCCAAGCCGTCGAGCTGGAGGGTCGGCGACTCGGCCGCCTGTGCGCGGCTACCGTAGCTGGTGTAGCGGCGAAGCTGAGCGTGCACGCGCGCGATGAGCTCCAGAGGACGAAACGGCTTAACCACGTAATCGTCCGCGCCAAGCGAAAGGCCCTCGATCTTGTCTTGCTGGGCATCGCGCGCCGTCAGCATGATCACGGGATAGGTATGGCTGGAACGGATCGTACGCAGCAGCTCAAAGCCATCGATATCGGGCAGCATGACATCCAGCAGCGCCAGATCGAACTCCTGCTCCAAGATTGCCTTGGCAGCATCGGCCCCGCTATAGGCAATCTGGACATCAAAGCCCTCTTTTGTAAGGTAGATACCAACCAAGTCGGCGATGGCCTTTTCGTCATCAACTACCAAAATGCGCTCGTTCATGCGTGCTCCTCTCGCGCTCCATTATGCCCGAGGGGGCGCCCGTCACACACAACAAGCGTGGGTGATTAAGTCGGCCTTAAGCACCCTTGTGCCCGTTCGGGCGCGGATGTGGGCCACGCACGCACGCGATGATCGCCGACGCCGGCAAACGATATACTCTAGTTCCAGAAGAGACCATCCCGTCGAAAGCGAAATCCGTGAAGTCCCTCACCTCTTTTGCAAAGCGCTCAGCCCAGCTTGCCGCCGGCTTTGTCTGCGCTATCGCCCTTGCCGCTGGCGTGCCCACCGTCGCCGGCGCCCAAGTGCTTACGACCGACAATGTTTGCGGCAAAACCGCCGATGCGCGCGGCATCACGGCCGAAAACCTGCCCGATATCGATGCGACCAATGCCCTCGTCATGGGCAAAGACGGCACCGTCTACTATGGGCGCGGCGCCGATGAGCAGGTCAAAATCGCCTCGATCACCAAGGTCATGACCGCAATCCTAACCGTCGAGAATTGCAAGATGGACGAGAAGGTCACGGTGAGCAACGCCGCAGCCACCGTGGGTAATTCGACCGCCGGCTTGCTCGAAGGCGACGAGCTTACCGTTGAGCAGGCACTGCGCGGCCTGATGATTCCCTCGGGCAACGACGCCGCCATCGTGCTCGCCGAATATGTGGGCAAGAAGATCGACCCTAAGACCAAAGACGCCGAGGCCACCTTTGTGAAGGCCATGAACGAGCGCGCTAAGAAGCTCGGCTGTACCGGTACGCTTTTTGAAAACCCGCATGGTCTGGACTTTGATGAGTGGGCTGGCGAAATGCACTCAACCGCACATGACGTGGCGCTGATGATGCAGGAGGCCATGAAAAACGACACGATCCGCGAGGTCGTAGCGAGCGAGGATTCCTGGATCGAGGTCACGGGCGCCGACGGCACCGACCATTCGCATTCCATGGACACGCATAACTATTTGCTGGGCCAAGATGGCAACATCGGCGGCAAGACCGGCACCACCGACGACGCGGGCTATTGCTTTACGAGTGCCTACAACCGCGATGGCGACGAGATCTACACCGTCGTTTTGAACTCCACCACCACCGACCAGCGCTTTACCGATACCGCAACCCTTGCCAATTGGTACTACGGTCACAAGGTGACGGTCGCGATCGCCAACACGCAGGAAAAGACCGCCAACGGCAACCCGCTTATGGCGCGCATTGGCCAAACCGACTGGACGGATAAGACGATCGACGCCACACTCGCCGATCCTACGGCGCAAGCGACCGTGTTTTCCCTTGCCGGCGAGGTGACCGAAAAGGTTAGCTACGACGATCTTTCGGGCACGGTGCATGTGGGCGACAAGGTGGGCAGCGTTACGCTCAAGCAGGACGGCACCAAGATCGCCGTCATGGACCTAGTTGCCGACGAGGAAGGTGCAGGGCCGAATCCCATTGAATGGCTGCTCGTGAAGCTCGATCGCTTGGGCCGCCGCATCGACAACCGCCCGCTCACAGCCGAGAGCGAGACCGTAGCCAAGGCGCCCGAGATGTAAGATCGAAGAACAATACACTCGCTGAAAGGAGGTGTCCGAAAGGATGCCTCCTTTTTTTGAGGGTTCGAATCCCCAGCGCCCTTTCTCGATAATAAAAAAGGGCCCCCGATGGGACCCTTCTTTAAAGTTAAACTGGCGGAGAGCTGGGGATTCGAACCCCAGATGCCCTTTTGGGGCATACTCGCTTAGCAGGCGAGCACCTTCGGCCTCTCGGTCAGCTCTCCGTAACAGCCGTTCTATAGTAACCAAACAGCCAAGGATGGGCAAGAGGAAATTTTCTAATTGCCTAGCATCCTTTCCTCCTTGGAGGCTTCGCCTACCCCAGCGAGCGGTTGAGGGAGCCGAGCTCGTCGTTGCCCATGGTGCGCCACATTTGGAAGATGCAACCGCGTGCCAGGAAAAAGAAGCCGTTGTCGACCAGTTGCACAGCGGCATCTGCCAGCTGATTCGTCACGGCGGACACTGGCGGCAGCTCGAGTCCAGCCTTGCGGATGGTCTCGACCGCCTCCTCGAACGTCGGAGGCTCGCTGACGCCCATCTCGTTCATAAGGCCCTGCATTTCTTCCAGCGCGCTACTGCCCGACTCCTCGCCGCGCGGCACCAGACGGTAACAAGCCAGCGCCAGGTCGAGCTGATCGCAATTCCAATAGGCAAACGCCAAGCGATAGAACAGGTAGCCGATTGCAGAACGATCGCTGGCAATACGTAGGCCGTGGCGCGCCACCTCGATAATCTCGTCAAAGCGCTCCAGACGCGCAAGCACGTTGATGAGCGCAAAGTGCGATTGCATGGACGAGCGCGCCAGATCGTAAAGATGGCGCACCTCGGGCAGCGCTCGTTCAAAGTCCTCTTGCTCGGCGTAAAAGCTGCAGATCTCGTGCTGGGCAAAGTACAACGCATCGGGCGCACGAAGGATTCGCACAGAGCGGTCTTCTTCCAACACCGGTAGCACCATGCGCACCAGCTGGTTATCGCAAAACTGCGTTTGAACCGGACCTGTCGCCAAAAGTTCGGCGACGGCGCACTTAGCCTCCAACTCCTCGACAAGACGAGAAAAGCCTTCAAAAGCATCTGTACGGTCGACTTTTGCCTGCTCGCGCAATTCAACAACACGGGCCACGTATGGGTCGTCGTCCTCTTCCATGACCTCCAACTCGTCAGCCGTATCGGCAAGCAGCAGATCGCGCAGCGCCGGCGGCAGCGTGCGATGGTCATCACGCGGACGAGCATGAACCCCCGCAGGCTCAATCGTCTCCGGAGCGGTTGACTCATACGCCTCAAGCACACGCTTGCACGGCATATCGTCCATGTCCATGCCCTCAAGATCCTTGGCGACAGGCACGCAATCGGCCAGATAGGCCGCACGCCCAAAGAAATACGTTGCAACAACGCGCTCGCCCTGCTCACTGTCGGGAGCAGCAATCTGCACATAGCAGCGCGTGATGCAGGTGCCCGCGGCAAAACACGCTGCCGCAAGCGTGAGTGCCACGCGTGCATCGTGCTCCGCGGCCCAGACCGCGCGCGTGTCCTCGTCCAGCTCGCGCCAGGCGTCATCTTGGGCGTCGTATTCACGTTGCGGCATGGCATCCACGACAGAGTGCCCAAACCGAACGAGCATAATCCCCTCGGCAACGTTTGCCCGATAGGTATAGTCGAGCCGTGTGACCACGTTAAGTGCCTCGACAATACGCGCGAAGCGGGTACGCACATCCCACTCACCGCCCGGCTGGCAAGCCACCGTACCCGGTTTGCCCCACGGGTTATCGCTCGAGGCCGTATCGAGCAGTCGGGGAACATCGTTGGTCGTCTTGGCGATATGCCACGCATCAAAGAGCGCGCAGCCCTCAAGGCTCGGCGAGGATGCCGCAGGGACCAATCCGGCCCCGATGCGCTCAAGGATGCCGGAAAGACGGTTGAGACGGCACTCTATTGCAAGCAGCATGTCAATCTCGTCCTGGTCCAGCAGGCTACGATCAAAATTGAGATAGAAAAGCTTTGAGCGATCAATGCGAGCCAAGCTCATCTCGGACTTGGCAGCGATGGTGCGCAGGCGGGGCAAGTCAATTTCACTCATAAGGGCGGCGGCATAACGCTCGATACCGCTCGGATTCTCGGCATGGTCAACGCGGTAGAGCAGCGTCTCGATAGCGTCAGGTAGCGGTGCCGTGTTAAAGCCCAAAAACAATTCGACCGGCTCGGGCAACTTTACGAGCTTGATCTTGTCGACAACATTTTGCATACCCTCGTCGAGTCCGCCGGCGTTCGCCGTGCTCGCAATAGCGCTTTCGGAGTTGGCAAATATCACGTAGCGCAAGAACATCGAGGCCATGAACTCGCCGTAAGGAAGGGCGCGGGTCGAATTCCATGTCTCGTGGTCGGACTGCTCGCGCATGGGGCCTTCGGGAGAGCCGGCAGTTTGCGCACACGCGCGCATTGCACCGTTGGCTTCCCTTACCATAATCTCACCAATACTGGAATCCGACTCGTCAAGGACCAGTTCCATGTCGGGATCGTTGGGCAGCGGAGCCTCGCTGACGGGGCGGTCCACCTTGTACACCTCACCCGAAACGCTTACGTAGCCCAAAAGCGACACATGACTTTTGCCAACGAACTCGACGACATAACAAGATTCATGCTGATCCTCGCCAAAGAGTTTCCAGACCACGCCATATGAGCGTCCCGCAGGCTGCTCGGGCATCGCCGGAAAGCGCTTCTTAGGATCGAGAAACCTGAGCTTGTATGTCGGACGCTCTGCCACGAAGTATCACCCTGATCGGTCGCTTGAAGAAGGAGTGGTCGCGAATAAGTCGCGACATCTACTCGGAATCTTACACGAGTCGACAGGAAATCGTCCCTTTGGACGAAAGCACTCAAGCCGGCGCAAAAGAAAACCCCCGTTGCCGGGAGCTTTAATCTCAAATGGTGCGGCGTATAGGATTCCGCGCATCCGCTGCGCGGATCCGCACCGGCTTCGCCCGCCTGCCGGCGTGCTCGCCCGCTCGCTACGGACGCTCCGCGTCCGCTTCACGCTCGCGCCTCGACCGAGGTTCGAATCCATGCAGTGCTTACGTAAAAGAAAAGCCCCCGTTGCCGGGAGCTTTAATCTCAAATGGTGCGGCGTATAGGATTCCGCGCATCCGCTGCGCGGATCCGCACCGGCTTCGCCCGCCTGCCGGCGTGCTCGCCCGCTCGCTACGGACGCTCCGCGTCCGCTTCACGCTCGCGCCTCGACCGAGGTTCGAATCCATGCAGTGCTTACGTAAAAGAAAAGCCCCCGTTTCCGGAGGCTTAAAACTCAATTGGTGCGGCGTATAGGATTCGAACCTATGACGTTCTGATTCGTAGTCAGACCCTCTATCCAGCTGAGGTAACGCCGCAGCGCAAGACATATAAAACCACTTTAGCTTATTGGAGTCAAGCACAATCTCAAACTTTTTTGTGAAACGCAGTTTTGTCATGCTGCTCCGCACATACCGACGTTCCCCGTACGATCGATTGGCTTTTCGATCACGTCAAACTTAGCATCAAGTTCCCTCAGGAGCGATCTCACCCGCTGGGCACAGTCATAATCGGCAAACGAGATGCTCAGCATGCGCGCGACCTGGTTGGAAGTCCCAACTCCATAGAAGTGCTCCAGCGCCACGAGCCCCTCGTGCGTCACAAAGGTCTCGACCACATGCGGCGACTCCTCAAAGCACCATTGGGTCAACGGGCCCTCGCTCGCCTGCCGAACCACCAGGCCACCCATGCCAGACGGCTCACACGTTACAAGCAGGTACTCCCCGCCCTCGTCGCTCTCAAACAAAACCACCCGATCATCAAACAACTCCATCGCGTCCCCTTTCTCTCGCTCTTATTTAGCAAAAGCATAGCAGGTAGATGGCTGTATACAGAACAGTTGTTCGTGTGTTTTCTATTGAGTTGTCCGCACGGCATGGTATGGACCTGCGCACGAAATAGGGCGCCCCCGAAGGAGCGCCCTTGCATATCCCCTATGCAGCCAACTTACGCGACCGGCTCGATCTTCTCGAGACCGCCCATGTAAGGACGCAGGACCTCGGGGATCGTGATGGTGCCGTCGGCGTTCTGGTAGTTCTCCAGAATGGCGGCCATGGTGCGGCCGGCCGGCAGGCCGGAACCGTTGAGAGTGTGCAGGTAGCGCGAACCCTTGAAGTTCTCGGGGTCGCGATACTTGATGTTGGCGCGACGGGCCTGGAAGTCACCGCAGTTGGAGCAGGAGCTGATCTCCTTGTAGGCGTTGTAGCTCGGCAGCCAGACCTCGACGTCGTAGGTCTGACGGGCAGAGAAGCCCAAGTCGCCGGTGCACAGGCTAATCACGCGATACGGAAGGCCCAGCTGCTGCAGCAGGTACTCGGCCTCGGCGGTCATGCTCTCGAGCTCCTCGTCGGACTCCTCCGGCTTAGCGAACTTGACCATCTCGACCTTGTCGAACTCGTGCTGACGGATGATGCCGCGGGTGTCGCGACCGGCGGAACCGGCCTCCTCGCGGAAGCAGGGGGTGAAGGCGGTGTAGCGGCGCGGCAGGGTGTCGGCGTCGAGGACCTCGCCGGCGTGCAGGTTGGTGAGCACGACCTCGGCGGTGGGGATCAGGAAGTTGTCGCCCGAGACGTGGTAGGCGTCGTCCTCGAACTTGGGCAGCTGACCCGTGCCAAACATGGTCTGACGCTTGACGACGATGGGCGGCCACCACTCCTTAAAACCACGGCTGGTGTGCGTATCGAGGAAGAAGTTGATGAGGGCGCGCTCCAGGCGGGCGCCAGCGCCACCGAGAACGGTAAAACGGCTGCCGGAGAGCTTGTTGCCGCGCTCGAAGTCGAGGATGTCCAGATCGGTGCCCAGATCCCAGTGCGGCTTAAAGTCGAAGTCGAACTCGCGCGGGGTGCCCCAACGACGGCGCTCAATGTTCTCGTCCTCGTCCTTGCCGTACGGCGTGGCCTCGCAAGGAATGTTGGGCAGGTGAGCCATGAAGTCGTACTGCTCCTGCTCGAGGGCGGTACGGCGCTCGGCCAGACCGTCAATCTTCTCGTTGACGGCGCGCACGGCCTCCTTGGCGGCCTCGGCCTCGTCCTTCTTGCCCTCCTTCATCAGGGCGCCGATCTTCTTGGACTCGGCATTGCGCGTAGCCTGGAGCTCCTCGACCTCGGTGATGACGGCACGACGCTCGTCGTCGAGCTCAAAGAACTTCTCGCGATCCCAAGACGTCTGGCGGTTAGCCATGGCGACATCGATGGCATCGGGGTTCTCGCGAACAAACTTGATATCAAGCATTAGATCCTCCGGCGATATACATTCCATTTAGGTTGCAACCTTGTACATGTATGGGCAAGTATATACTTATGAGCGTTTACGACCCAACTCAACTACGCAAGAAGGCACCCAATGGACGCAGTTTTTTCCTTTTTGTTTGGCACCCGCACCGGTTTTGCCATCCTTTTCGCCGGCGGCATCCTGTTATTTGCGATTCTTGCCTTTGTAATGGAGAAGCGTACCCATAAGATGTACGTCGACCGCGGACCCAAGTCCGAGGATGAGGAAGACAGCTTCTGGGACTAACCTGCCAAATAGGGCCAGGTTTATTTTGGTCGGTTTTATCTGGGCAAACGCAAGCGCCCCGCAACTGGAATTGAGCCAGTTGCGGGGCACTTTTCGCTAAAAGGACAAAACCGCAGGAAAATAAACCTGTCCCTTTTTGGTCGGTTTTACTGGAGGGTTGCGTCGATTGCCTTGACCAGGGCACTGCGCATGCCGGCGTCCTCGAGCGCAACGACGCCCTTGATGGTGGCACCACCGGGCGAGCATACGGCATCCTTCATCGCCGCAGGATGCTGGCCAGTTGCAAGCTGCAGCTTTGCCGTACCCAGCATCATCTGGCTCACAATGCGATAGGCATCGGCACGCGGGATACCGTGCTTGACCGCCGCATCGCCCAGGGCCTCGATTGCCATAGCGACAAATGCCGGAGCGCAACCACCCACCGTGCCGCCCACAAACAGCAGGCTCGTATCGAGCTCGACCACCGCACCGAGCTTGCCAAGCAGATCAAGCACCACTGCGCTCTGCTCATCACTAAGCGTGGAAGCCTTCTCGCAGGCGATGACGCCCTCGCCCACCGAAACCGGTGTGTTGGGCACCGTCGAGATATGCGCGACGCCCGGCAGGACCTGCTCCCACTTGGCACTGTCCCAGGTCCAGGCAACCGACAGAACGACCTTTTTGGCAAGAGCATCCTTGAGCGGGGCGAATATCTTCTCGATCATGTACGGTTTGACCGCAGCGACCACGATATCGGATGCGGCGACAACCTCGGCGGCATCGTGGCAGGCGACCATGCCGCGTGCCTCGCAGCGCTCAACCAGTGCGTCGTAGCGACCCGCGCAGGCGCACATGTCGCTCGCAGCTACACCGGCAGCGATCCAGCCATCGGCCATAGCGCTCGCCATATTGCCAAAACCGACAAATCCAATCTTCATATCTCATAGTCCTTTCAGACACATTCCTCAAAACGAAAGGTATTGTCCCACGCCATTGTTTCGTATTGCCGACCTATTTGTGATACGGCTCGCCACGACTGATCTTGCAGGCACGGTAAATCTGCTCTAGCAGCACCACACGCGCCAGGTTATGCGGCAAGGTAATGCGTCCAAAGCTGAGCATCTCGTCGGCGCGGGCGCGCACCTCATCACTCACGCCGTCCGAACCGCCGATTACAAAGGCAATGTCGCTGCTGCCTCGCAGCATAAGATCGTCGAGCCGCGCCGAGAGCTCCTCACTCGAACGCTCCTTGCCCTCGATAGCTAGCAGGATCACATGCGCCCGAGACGGCAATGCAGCAAGAATTGCCGCCCCCTCCTTGTCGCGTGCGGCATCCACGCCGCCCGCCTTAGCTGGGTCGATATCGGCCGCCTCGCGGATATCCACCTTGGCATAGGCGCCTAGGCGCTTGGTGTACTCAGCACACGCGTCCTTCCAAAAGCGCTCTTTGAGCTTACCGACACAAACGACGGTGTATTTCACGCGCGTCTACTCCTTCGAATCGTTTTGAACTTTGCCGGCGGTCAGCATCTGCTCGAACATCGAGGCCGACTGCGAAAAGTCACTCGGCAGCACGACCGTCGAGTTTTTGCCCGTACGTGCGAACTCCGTCATCATCTCGGTCCACTGCGTAAACATGAACAGCTGGTTGGCCTCATCGTTGCCAACACCTGTCTCCTGGATAATCTCGAGCGAGTCCTTAATGCCCAGCGCGATCGCCTTGCGCTGGTTGGCGATGCCCTCGCCCGCCTTTTCCATAGCCTCAGCCTCGGCGGTCGCCTCGGTGACGCGCTTGATGCGGTCTGCCTCGGCGAGCTCCTGTGCCGCAGCGCGCTTGCGCTGGGCAGCGTTGATGTCGTTCATGGAGTTCTCGACCTCGGTCGGCAGTGCGATTTTGGTGATGAGCGTCGACACGAGGGTGAAGCCGTAGGCGGCCATCTGCTCGGAAACGGTAGCGTTGACATCCTTGGCGATGTCGTCCTTCTTGGCAAAGACCTCATCGAGTGTGTAGACGGGAATCGAAGAGCGCAGGGCGTCGGTGATGAAGTCACGCATCTGGTCGACGGGCTCCTGCAGCATATAGTAGCTCTTGTAGATGCCCGAATCCGCCGGGCCAGCACCCATGTCATAGCTCACGTGATATTGAGCAGAGACCTCAAGGCCGATGGTCACGTTGTCCTGGGTCTTAACGTCGATGCCAAAACCGTTTTTCATGGTGCGCAGACTCACCGTGGCGGCCTTGCGGTCGATCACGGGCACCTTCATGTGGAAGCCCGCGTTGACGATGCGGTTAAACTTGCCCAGGCGCTCGATGATCACGGCATGCTGTTGTTCAACGACATAGCAGGCGTTGGGAAGCAGTAGCAACAGAATGATGATGGGAAGCAGAAGGCTCGTAAGGGCGGCAATGATACCGGACAACAGCATGGTCTCTCCTCTGATAGGCACACGTTGGGACTAGGATACCCGCACGAAGCAGCTGTGTGACACCAACAAGAGGACCCGTGGTCAAAAAAGGCCAAATATGAGTACTGTTACCAGTTTAGTAATAGCGTATTTGGGTCAAAATCGCCTCGTTGAACCCGAGGTCTATCGAAATTACTTCATTTTGTCTCAAGGTTGAGCCAAATTAGCGTACATCTGTTGCGCAAAATGAGCAAAAATAGCTTCATGAAATGTCTCTATTTTCATGTCAGTACTCATATTTGCCACTTTTTGACCACAGGGACATCTACCGCGCGAAATCGATATGTCAAATCTGCCAAAACGGCCCATAACAAAAAAGCTCCCATTGCTGGGAGCTCTTTCAATCAATGGTGCGGGCGAAAGGACTTGAACCTTCATGGGGTTGCCCCCATACGGACCTGAACCGTACGCGTCTGCCAATTCCGCCACGCCCGCGTGCAGGAATTAGAATAACGGAGCGCCACCACGAACGCAAGAACTATTTTTGAAAAAGTTTGCAGGCATTTTCCCAAGCTGCTCGCGCGATTGCCTCAGCATCCTCGCCGGTACGATCGACACGGTCGTTGACCAGCGTGTTTGCCGTGATAGAAATCATTGCCGGCTCGCATTCAAGACCGCGGATGGGCTCCGGAGCCATATACGGGCAATCCGTCTCGAACAAAATTCGATCGAGTGGGGTTGCCGCAAATGCCTCGCGCACGTCGTCGTTGCGCTTAAAGGTGGCCGCACCACCATAGGCGATATAGCAGCCCAGCTCCACAAAGCGCTCCATCGTGGCGCGGTACTCGCCAAAGCAGTGCAGCACACAACCGGCTTGGGGCACGCCCACCTCATGAAGCACGTTGTAGGCGTCCACGTGCGAGGTACGCTCCCCATCCGAGTCCTCGTGCCGCAAGTGCAGCTCTACCGGCACGTTACAGCGCACGGCAACTTCGAGCTGACGCGCCATGCAGTCAATCTGCACGTCATGAGGCGCCGGCGCGACATCGTCGTCATAGTCCATGTGGTAGTCCAGGCCAATTTCGCCGATGCCAACACACAACGGATCGTCGAGCGCAGTCACAATCTGGGCATGGATATCATCGGTGTAGTCCGGCGCGCCATAGGGGTGAACGCCAGCGAGATACTTGATCTGCGGAATATCCCGCATCGGCAGAATTTCGCGCACGAGCCAGTCACTATAGTCCGTCACGCTGCGCTTGTCGGCGATGGGGTCGAGCATCGTCACCAACAGGTCGACGCCCGCGGCTTTGGCGCGCACGAGCGTCTCGGGCACTTCTTTGCCCCAAAACGAAAGCAGATGCGCATGAGTATCGGCAAGCGGTGCCAAGGGCACGGGGCAGGCGACCGTCTTCTTTTTCTTGGTAAACGTCACGCGTTCGGCATTAGGCGTCATGGATTAGCTCCTGGGCCAGGCGGACAAAGTCGGCAACATCGAGCGTCTCGGCGCGCGTGGTGGGTGCGATACCGCAAGCCTCAAAGGCGGCATCGAGCACGTCCTTGGCAAAACCGTTGGCGCTCATGGAATTGCGAATGGTCTTGCGACGCTGAGCAAATGCAGCATCAATCACGCGGGCCACAAACTCGCGATCGAGTCCTTCGGGCACCACGCCGTCAATACGGTCGATACGCACGACGGCCGAGTCCACGTGCGGCGCCGGCATAAAGCAACGCGGCGGCACCTCAAAGCGACCCGTAACCTGCGCATACAGGCCGAGCTTTGCCGTATAGCCGCCATAGGTCTTGTTACCCGGCACTGCGGCAATGCGATCGGCAACCTCCTTTTGAACCATGACGACGGCGCGCTTGAGCGCGGGCATCGTCTGGAAGAACTGCAGGATGATTGTCGCCGCCACGTTATAGGGCAAGTTCGCGACAAATACCGTGGGCTCGCCGCCGGCGGCCTGCTCAATCTGCTCCGGGCCCACCTTAAGCGCGTCGCCCATGATAAAGCGGAAGTTGGCATAGTCGGCGGCGTGGGCGTCAAGCACCGGCTCAAGCTCGGAATCGGCCTCGATCGACGTAACGCACGCCGCCTCCTGCAGCAACGCAAGTGTCAACGTGCCGCAACCCGGACCCACCTCGAGTACGCGCTCGTCACCTGCAAGCTCGGCAAGCTCGCAGATACGCTCGATCACATGATTGTCGATTAGAAAGTTCTGGCCCAGGCGATGCTTAGTCGCAAGGCCAAACTCCTCCAGCAGCTCCCTGGTGGCCGTGGGGTTTGCCAAAGGCGAAGTTGTCATGGTTGCCTCCTTAGCATGATGGCGGCGTCTTGAAACAAAAGGGCATGGACCGTGGTGGCCATGCCCTTACAGCTAAACAGCAAATTGCCGATATGGCGCTCGCGCGGTCACTACGCCAGACGCGGGAACAGCGGATCGCCCTTCTCGACGGGCTGACCACCAGCAAGCAGGCCCCAAGCGCAAATGCCCTTGAGGTCGTCGCTCGCGGCCTCGTCCTCGCAGGACAGGCGGCGCAGAGCCTCGGCAGAAGTCTGGGGCATGAGCGGCATCAGCAGGTGAGCGGCAATGCGGATGGCCTCGAGCAGGTTGTAGATCACAAACGCCAGCTCGTCAGCCTTGGCCTCGTCCTTGGCAAGTGCCCAAGGCTCGGAGTCCTCGATGTAGTGGTTGGCGGCGTGGATGAGCTCCATGACCTCGTCCTTGGCTCCACCGTAATCGAGCACGTCCATCTTGGCCATGTAGCGCTCGACCAGACCATCGGCGATCTTTGCCAGCGGGTTGTCGAACGCATCGAACGATGCGGGCTTGGCGGGCGCGCAACCGTCAAAATACTTGCCGCTCATGTTGAGCGAGCGCGAAATGAGGTTGCCCCAGCTGTTGGCCAAATCGGCGTTGTAGACCTGCTCCATGCGGTCGAAGCTGATGGCGCCGTCGGTACCGGGGACCACATCGGTCATAAAGTAATAACGATAGCCCTCGACGCCCAGCATATCGATGACATCCTGCGGGGCGATGGCGTTGCCACGGCTCTTGGACATCTTCTCGGCCTTACCGGTCTCGGCATTGCGCACGGTCAGGAAGCCATGGGCAAAGACGTGCTCGGGCAGGGCCTCGCCAATGGCCATGAGCATGGCCGGCCAAATGACGCAGTGGAAACGGATGATGTCCTTGCCCACGATGTGGAACTGCGCGGGCCAGCGATAGGCCAGCTCGGCACGGGCCTCGTCGGTATCGACACCGTAGCCGACAGCCGTCATATAGTTGAGCAGCGCGTCGAACCACACATAGGTCACGTGGCCCTCGTCAAACGGAACCTGAATGCCCCAATCAAAGCTCGTACGGCTCACGGAAAGGTCGTTGAGGCCGCCCTCGACAAAGCTGCGCACCTCGTTCATACGGAACGCGGGCTCGACAAAGTCGGGGTGCTCGTCATAGAGCTTGAGCAGCTTGTCCTGGAAAGCGGAAAGCTTAAAGAAGTAGGACTCCTCCTGCACGCGCTCGAGCGGACGGTGGCAGTCGGGGCACAGGTGCTGGCCGACGCTGCCGTACTCCTCGTCACCCTTCTGGACCTGCGTGTCGGTGAAGTAGGTCTCGTCAGGCACGCAATACCAACCGTCGTAGCTGCCCTTATACAGGTAGCCGGACTCCTTCATGCGCTCCCACAGGTACTGCACGGCATGATGCTGGCGCGGCTCGGTGGTGCGGATGAAGTCGTCGTTGGAGATCTCGAGTTTGTTCCAAAGCTCCTTGAAGTGCGGGGCCTGGCTGTCGGTCCACTCCTGCGGCGTCATGTTGTGCTTGGCTGCGGCCTCGGCGACCTTCTCGCCGTGCTCGTCCATGCCGGTCAGGAACTTGACGTTATAGCCGGCGGAGCGGCGATAGCGAGCCTGAACATCGGCGATGATGGTGGAATAAGCCGTGCCCAGGTGCGGATCGGCGTTGACGTAGTAGATGGGCGTCGTGATAAAGAACGAAGGCTTGCTTTGATCCATGGGGTTTGTCCTCCAGAAAAACGTTGCATACAGAGGATGATTCTAGCGCAAGGGCTGGATATCCTCCATCTATTGCATATCGAGCACCATGGCATAGACATCGCGCTTGCGGCGCGAATACTTCTGAGACAGGCGCTTGGCCACCGCAGAGGCGGGCTCCCCCTCCTCGAGCGCGGCGCGGATATCCGCGCGCAGGGCCTCATCGGGATCTACTGCCGCTGCGCCAACCGGCGCGATACCGGCCTCTTCGTCCTCGCTCGGCGGCGCGATGACCAGCGCAATCTCGCCCTTTACCTCGCCGCGAGCACGCAGCTCCTCGGCAAGCTGGGCAGCGGGCCCGCGCAAGACCTCCTCGTGCAGCTTGGTGAGTTCGCGGCAGACGGCAACCTCACGCTGGGGAAAGACCTCCGCCACGGCCTCGAGCGTCGCCACGATGCGATGTGGAGACTCGTAGAAGATGAGCGCGCCGGGCACCACGGCAAGGCGCTGCAAACGGCGCACACGGTCGCCGTGCTTTCGGCCCAAAAAACCCTCGAAGAAAAAATGCTCGCAGGGAATGCCGGACGAAACGAGTGCCGTGACGCAAGCAGAGGGCCCGGGAATAACTTCGACGGGCACATCGGCCTCACGCGCCGCCTCGACCAGCGCCTGGCCGGGATCGGACACGCTCGGCATGCCGGCATCCGAGGCAAAGGCGAGGGTCTCCCCCGCCAGCAGACGGTCGACCAGGCCGGCGGCGCGGCTGGCGATCACATTCTCGTCGCAACGGACAAGCGGCTTGGAAATGCCCAGGTGCATCAGCAGCTTTGACGTCACACGCGTGTCTTCGCAGCAGATGACATCGGCAGCGGCAAAGGCTTCGCCAACGCGCGGGGACAGGTCGCCCAGGTTGCCGATGGGCGTGCCGACCACATAGAGTTTGCCCGTATGGGCGCTGTTTTGCGTCATATCAACCTATTCTATCATGCCGCGCTCGAGCGTACCGAGCGCCGCGCGGGCGTCCCATGCTGCAATGCGCTTCTCGGTCTTCCACGTTTGGAAGAACCAACCGGCAGCCGGCGCAAACGAAGCCAGCTGGTTGGCGATAAACACGCGCTCGTAGGCATTGCGGCCCTCAGGCGTAACCGACGAGTTGGCAAAGATCGCCGCGCCCGACCATTCGCCCACCAGCACGGGGAACCCAGTCGAAATCGCTTCTTTGAGCTCGCGCTTGTTACGCGAAATCGCCGTCGTCAGCCCGCGGGGGCTCGTGATGTCGAGCGCATGCTCGTCGCGGTAATGGTACAAGTGAAGGTCCATGTAGACGTTCTTGTACTTGGCGCCGCGCATAAAATGCTTCCACTCGCTGGGATGCCCCGACGACGAGAAGACGACGATCTTATCCTCGGGCATATACGAACGAACGAGCTCGTAGGCATCGCGATAGAAATTGCGCAGGTAGTGGGCCGGAATGCCATCCGTCATGGTAAAGAGGCTCTTGCGGACACTCATCTGCGGCGTATCCAGCAGCTCAATGCCCAGCAGGCTCTCGGCCTCGCCGTAACGCTCGGCCAAGCGCTCGAGCACGTCGAGTGCGACATGGCGGCCGTTAGTGGACGAATGCCACTCGGCAACAGCCTCCGGCGTGGCGGGCGAATCGTTGGAATCGCCCTGGCCACCGGGCACAGTCGCCAGGTCAAGCAGCACGCGAATGTTGTACTTGGCAGCCCACTCAATTGCACGGTCGATGTAGTCGACAACCGAGATGTAGGACGCATCGGACTCCTGCGAGCCAAAGGCATACCAGGGCACCGGCAGGCGCACGGCGTTGAGACCGATCTGCGCCATGCGACGGAAATCATCCTCGCTCACAAACGTCTCGTAATGACGGCGCATGCGCTCGTTATAGGCGGCGGTGCCCATGGCCTCCTGCAGCTCGGCCGCATTGGATGCACCGGTCGCCGCGTATAGCGACGGGGTCACCCAAGGCTCGGGAATAAACCAGCCAGAGAGATTAACGCCGAGTATCCTCTCCATCACTGCCCCCTTCGGATCGTGCAGGCCGAGCCTGCATCGTATTGCATAGGAAAAGTATCGTTTTGAGTATACCCGCGCGTGCGGACAGACGACCGAACGGTCTGTAAAGTGGCGCAAAAGCGGGAGGAATGTCTGAGCGGGCCCGAGATGGCGCGCCGAGATGTGCACGCACGTCGGAAGTACGCGCCGGAAAGCGCATCCCGTTCTGAGCGCGGGATCTGGGACGCAGTTTCCGCCAAAGACCGCAAAAGGAAAGCACATCCCATTCTGACGCCGGATTCCGGGTCGCGCTTTCCCAAGCGACATCAAAGCGGAAAACGCATCCCACTCTGAAGCCAAATTCCGGGACGCAGTTTCCGCAGAACCCTACATAAAAGAAAAGGACCCCTTTGCAGAGGTCCTAGTCAATTCAAGGTGGCGGGGAAGGGAATCGCGTCCGCGCGCTGCGCGGACGGACCGCTGTGGCGCTTACGCGCCTTGCGAGCTGCGCTGGCAAACGCTTACGCGTTTACTCAGCTCCGCGCCCTCACGGGGTTCGATTCCATGTGGGGGCTGTATAAAAGAAAAGGACCCCTTTGCAGAGGTCCTAGTCAATTCAAGGTGGCGGGGAAGGGAATCGAACCCCTGACACGAGGATTTTCAGTCCTCTGCTCTACCAACTGAGCTACCCAGCCATTTGAGGTGTGCCTTGTTTCAAGGCTTGATTAGTATAACCAAGGACGCGTTCCGGTCAACCGAGAATTTTAAAAAAGTTTTTGAGCACAGCCTCGGTTCTATAAATCGGCACGTCAGGGGCATCAGCCGGCAGCAAGAAGTTTTTCGCTCAGAGCCGCACGGGCAAACTCACTTGGCGTCATCCCCTCGGCAGCCGCCCGTCGACGAATGGCCTCCTTCATTCCCAGAGGAATCTTGACCGACAGCGTTGCCGTCCCCTCACCTGAGAGCGGGGGCCGTCCATGCACGATCCCACCAACGGTGTGTTCGCCATCCGGAAACTCTCCGCGCTCGTACGACTCGCACCACGCGTCAATCATTTCATCCGTTACAACCTGACCATTAGCGGCCGTATACGTCTTGCCCATCATCGACCCCTCTGCCGAGCTCGCTCGATCTCTTGCCAGAATTTCTTCTGAACCGGAGACAGGGCATGAATAATGAGCCATCCACGAATTAGTTCGACCGCAACAAGTTCCACACTTCGACCATCTGGAAGCCATCCAATGGCAAGCCATCTCGGCGGCTCGTCCTCCGACTCGCGGCGAATGCACTCAGTAACCGCGAACCAGGCACCTAGTACCTGCTTTTCCGTCAAGTGTTTTTTGGCGTTCGGATGGATCTCAACATCCATGCACCTTCTCCTCCATCTTACCCAATTTCGTATGACGAAAGTCCGCTGTCGCCAATCTCTTACGCCGGCACTTGTTGGAGGGCGGGAGGTGTAGCGAGGATTGAAGGGCGTTCCAATACCGCCCAGGCGCCGGAGCAGGAGCACATACACCAGGGACATACGTTTTCGTAGCGCGCGAGGATATTGCCGTCGCGATCGATGAAGGCGATGTCGATGGGATAGGCCATAAAACACGTATGGACCGAAGAGCAGCGTGGAAACGCCATGACGAGCGGCAGGCCGTTGGCGGCAACCGGACGCCGTCCCAGCATGCCGCGCAGGCGCACGACAAACGACTCCGCCACCGCAAACTCGGCCGGCGTCCAACCCAGCCTGTTGAGTGCCCGCGCGTAGGCGATGTAGGACGAGACCGCGGTCACATGACCACCCCCGGACGCCATGGATCGACCGTCACCGCGCGCTCGTGCGACAACGTTGTCGGCGCCCCCAGCGAAACGCCAGCGATGCTGAGAGAAGTCGGCCACGGCTCATAGTGCATGGTGCAGGCGTAGGTCCTAAACGTACCGGATAGGGAGAGCAGGCCACCATCCGATGCCTCCGCGCCTTGCTCGCTCGACACTTCGATCCGCAAGTCATAGCCTTCCATGGCATTCAGAATTTGAGTCTGAACCGTCGCCGAGGCATCGGCAGAGCTTTCGTCGCCCTCCCCCTCCGACGCCACGGCGTGCGCCAACACGATGTCGGGTACCACGCGGTCGAAGCGCGCGACAGCGCTGGCAAAGATCATGACGTTGTACACGATGAGTGCCAGCACCAGCAAAACGGGCGTAACCACTGCCATCTCCACCGTCGCCTGGGCGCGCTCCTCGCGCAGACGCATGCGAATACTCATTACGACCCACCGCCCAGAGCGCCAACCAGCGGCGCGACATCGACGGTGAGTGGGATGGAGCCGCCGCCGGGCAGAGGAATCTCCGCAAGCGTGAACACCGTACCGCTAATGGTGCGTTCGACTTGATATTCCAACGCCTCGCAAAGCGCCTTGGGATCGGTCACGCCCAACGGAATACTTCGCAGCTTGTCTTGCGCTTGAGAGAGGCCAGCAATGTCAGACCCCGGACTCTTAATGACGTTGGCGGAATCGGTCAGCACTGGCTTTCGCAGGCGCAAGTCGCACGGTTCCAGACCCAACGCCGCCACGGACGCCGAAACGGTATCGCCGAGCCACGATGCGATGGAGCCCAACGCGCCGCTGCCCCCTCCTAGGCCTTTAATCATCTCGTCCATAAGTTCGTCGGCCGAACCTTGGATATCACCGTATCCTACGAGCAGCCGTCCCCAAACATCCATGACGCCGTCGAGCACGCCGGCAACGCCGCCCGAGCGTTCCTTCAATGTCGAGAAAAATCGCGAAAGCACGTTGTTTTGCGCCGTCGCGTCATCGGGTGCCAACACCGCAGCAGAGATAGCACCGCGATCGCCAAGCCTGACTGCCGTGTTAAACGAGGAGTTAAGTTGATCGGGGCTGGTAATGTCACCCGAAACTGCAAAGGCGACCACGCCGTTGCGACCGGGCGGAGCGATACGCGGGCGCTCGCCCGAAAGCGCTTTAATGGTCTGGTCAAACGCATTGCCCGCACGGTCGGCCTCATTCTCGGTCTGACGCTCAAGTTCGAGTTCTTTGTTGCGGCATTCGACGTAGTCTTCCAGGGCCTCTTTGAACTTATCGAAGTGGTACTCGAAGCCGTTTTCGATAGAAGTCGAAGGCGCTGCAACGGCACCGAGCGACGAAACGCCAAAATGGCATCTGTTGCATCTGTCCTGTCCGTCATAATCAGCAACCGAGGCTAACCCGCCTGGCGACCCTTTCTTATAGTTGGGGCAACTCGTTCCGTAATGCAGATACGTCTTGCCATCGATGGCACTGGTTGGCCAGGCCGCATCGGTATAGAGTTCCGTCGCTCGCACCTCGTCAGCGTTGCGCGGCAACAGCGGGATATGGAAAGTGACTGCATCTCCGTCCTCGGTTACATATGCACGATTGACCTCTGTACTCGCATAGGTGTAAAACGCCTTGCGCGCCGCCGACTCCGCCTTCGTCTCGACGCTTGAGCCCTGAGGTGCCTCGTTTGCAAGGCGCAAGCGGTAATAGGCCTTCGCGCGATCGAGCGCCACTTGCGGCTCCCATGTGACACTCGAGGCATAGTGCGGATTCTCAATATCCGAAAGCTTCGCCAAGCTCTTCGCGCGTTCCCACATGCACGAACAGCTTCCGACTGCGCCTCTGTCCGATCCACCGCAGTCGGCAAGCCAGGCGCGTTCCTTGGCCTTTGACGTTTTCTCGGACGCTTTCTTCAGTTCCTTGGCAGCATAGTCAAGGTCTTTTGAGGTGCTCTCGATGGCATCGGTCGAGATCTCTGACCCTTTGAGCGCAGCAAAGTCCGACTCGGATGTCCTGGGCACAGCAAGCGCCGTACCGGTATAGGTCACACTATCGGTATCCTGCGACGACACCGCCTGCGTGGCACGCGCGGCGATCAGATATGGCAGAGCCGTCTCGATTTTCTGTAAGCCTTCCGATGCGCTTTTGGCAAACTTGTTGCGCGTTTTAATGATCTCAATCCCGGTGTCGACCATATTGCCGGCAACTGGTTCGGCACCTGGGATGAGGATGGCGACCAGGCCCGTCCCGATTGTGGCAAACCCCGCCAGCCCCAGACTCAAGATGCTCGCATCAACCACCGTGGCAGCCGTGTGATAGGACGACACTACGTTGGCACCCGCCAGCGCGCCGCTATCGGCCGCCACCTGGGTATCCCCGGCACGCGACATGCTCCATATCGCCGCGGTCGACGAAAACAACAACGTGAGCACCACTAGGATGACCACGGCAGAAGAAAGCGTGGTGTAGGCACCGTCTTCGATAAACAGGTCGATACCGGCGCGGCCCATAAAGCCGCCTCGCTTGCGATGGCAGCTCGGACGGCGCGTCAAAACGCATCTAGACCAGAAACGCTTAATCCCATGCAGCAATCCACGAATCATAATCTCCCTCCAGCCATTCGGGACGTGATTGATACGAGACATCGACCTTGAGCTCAACGTAGCCGCCCTCGGCGGTACCACCCATAGCCTGCGCAAACGCACCGATCACAGGCAACGGCCTGACCTCGCCGGAAACGGACACGGACGAGACGCCACCCGCATCGGCCCGGCTAAGCTCGATATCCCACGACAACGGCCCGCCGGCATGAAAGATCGAAACGTTGGGCACTGCGGCAAGCCGGCGGCGGGTGAACTCCTTAAGATCGTCGTCCTCCGCCGTCGTCGTGGTCATGAGCCGAGCGGTCTCGGCGGCGGCAGACTCCATGACCGCGCGCGTATAGAGCAGGCACACCGGTTGCAGTGCGAGAAGGATGAGCGTCAGAAACGTCGGCAGCAAAAAAGCGGCCTCGACCGTAGACTGTGCCCGGTCCTCGCGCGCGATATCAATACAACGCGATGTCCTTAGCGCCCGCAGCGGCGTCGATAACCGACGTCGAGGCAACGCCATGGGATGCCGCCCGCTCAACCAGCGCCGCCAAGCGTCCATCGGTGCCAGCACGCCAAAGTCCCACAATCGCCAGCACGATCGATAACAGCGCCACCGTGACGATGGCGTATTCCACAGTCGCTTGGGCAACCTCTTCACGCAGAACGCCATGCATTTCACGACCCCTCCTTTGAGTTCGATGCCTGCGGGCTCAGGCGGATCACGCGCAGGCGGCACGAGGCATCGCCGGCATCCGCGGCAACCGTCACCATATCGACCCAGCCGCGCCCATCGCGCACGATGGCGCCCCATACGTTGCCCTTAATATCAAGATAGCCACTCAGGGCGAGCTGGGCCGTTGGCACCTCGCGGTAGGCGCGTAACATATCCGCCGCTGCCTCGGTCATCGGTCGGTCCTCGGACCATGCAAGCCGGACCGCAATCGCGTTGTCCTCAGGCGAATCCGTCGCAGTGCCAGACCGCTTGTCGAGCGTCCGCAGAAAGGTTTGCGCCGTGACAGCGACATCCGAATCGTCCGCATCTCGCATCTCATCTTTTTGAGACGCCACCGCCGAATCTGAACCCGAATCGAAGGCGGCCCCAGGACGCTGCTGCCGCGCGGCGTTAAGCCCCCAAAGCACCGCCGCTATCGCCACGGTCAGGCAAGCAAACACCAGCAGCACCCCGATGGGGCGCTCGCCCTCTACAGACTGTTGATGCCCTCGCTGATAGCGTTCCATAGATCTTGGACCTTGCCTTTAAATGCAACGATGGCAATAATCGCGATCACCACAAGCACGCCCACCAAAATGGCGTACTCGGTGGTACCCTGCGCGCTCTCCTCCCGCAACAGCTCCTTGGCATGCTGGCGAGCGCGGATCGCCCGGCAAAAAGCCCAGCCCTGGACCTTGCCAGCAGCGTCAGTCATCGTGTTCATGTATTCCTCCCTACATCATCCCGCCTGCTCCCAGCAGCGGGCCCAATATGGACAGAAGCAACGCCGGCAAGATGAGCGTGCCGGTGGGAATCAGCAGCTTGACGGGCGCACGCTCGATCTCACGCTCGACCGCGGCGCGATGAGCCGCACGGATCTCGCGACTTTGAGCGGCCAGCGTCTCGGCAAGTGGGGCACCCAGGGCGAGCGCCTGCCCCACCGTGATGGCAAAGGTCTCGAGCGCTCGCACGTCCAGGTCGCGCGCGGCGGCCAACAACTCGTCCTCACGCGTGCCCACGCCCACCTGCCACGCCATGCAGGCCCGCTCAAGGCGAAGAGCCAGCACTGACCGGCGGTTGGCGCAGAAAATCTCAAGCGCCGCATCAAACGAAAGACCGGCCGAAAGACCCAAGCGCACAACATCGATCATCTCGGACACTTCGCCGAGCGACACTCGCGCCGAGCCGCCCGCTCCAACCGCGCCCTTCATTCGCGCGGTCAGAGCATCGACCACCGAGCGACCCGCGGCAGCGACCAGCACCGCCTCGCGCTTGCAGGCCCCTGCGATCTTGCGTGCATCCGCCCGATCCAAACCCGTCGCGACAAATACACTCAGGGCACACAGGCAAGCCGCAACTGCAACCGGGGCGCTCATAGCTCCACCCTCATAATGCGCCGGATAACCACCAGGGCAACGGCGTTGAGGGCAAGACCCAGCACCACAGCGCCCGCACCGGCAGGCGTCGCAAGACCGCGACGAAAATCTGCCGAAAGCAGCGCCAACACCGCGCACATGCCCGCCGGCATCGCCGCGACCATATGCGCCGACATGCGAGCCTGCGACGTCTTGACATCCAGGCGGCGCTTGAGCTCAATGCGCTCCCCCACCATGCTCGACGCCTCGGACAGTAAGTCGGCAAGCGGAGCGCCGGTGCGCTGAGACACCTTAAGCGCCAAGGTCACAAGCGAAAGACCGGGGGCGTCGATGCGCGCGAGCAAGTCATCGAGCGCGTCGGTCGCCGAGATGCCACAATCGATCGCCGCCGCCACCCGCAAAAACTCGGTATGCACCGGCTCTTGCGCATGAGCGCCCACAAAGCGCATGCCCTGGGCCAGCGAATGTCCCGAGGCAAGCGACATGGAAAGTGCGGTAAACGCCTCGGGCATGGCCTCTTCTGCATCGTGTTGCTCACGCCGGCTCTCAAAGCCATCCCGGGCGGCGCCAACGGCAAACGGAGCAACAAGTCCCAAGGCAAATCCGAGGGGCGATAACGACACTATCGTTAGTAAAACGCAGCAGATACCGCTCGATAGCAGCAGAAACGCCAAACGCCCCGAAGCATCTTCGATCACGAGGCCAAGGCGATGCGCCGGAGCCAGCGATGCCCACGAACGGGCGATCTTTTTCAGCAGATCGTTTTCCACCAGCTCGCGCGGCAGCTTCTCTGCCGCCGTCTCGAGCGCCTGACGCGCCAGCTCCGCCGGCGGCACCTGCGGCACACGAGGTTCCGCCCCGCACGCCGTCGCAACAGAAAACCCTGCCAAACCCCCTACGACGAGGGGCACAGCGACCTCCATTCGTCCACCTCCTCTTGTGTGAGCGTCCCCGACCGCAGGCCTTCTGCAATAAACGGCGGCTCGCGGTCAAGCGTCCAGGTGCGCTCGGCGGCATCAAAAGTCACGTAGCGTTCGAGCTCAACACCGCCCGACGCGGCGCGGCGCACCCCCGAATACGAGGAGACGAAACGCCTGCCATCGGCGTGGCGCTCGGACATCACGATGCCGTCGAGCGCCATGGCAATCTGCTCCTCGATGAGCTCGCTCGGCAGATCGATGCCATAACGTGCAAGCAGCGTCAGACGCACCACGGTCTCCTGCTCGGAACCCGCATGAAGCGTGGTGAGCGACCCATCGTGGCCCGTGTTCATGGCCTGCAACATGTCGCAGCACTCGGCACCGCGCACCTCGCCCACCACGATGCGGTCGGGGCGCATGCGCAGGGCATTGGTCACCAGGTCGCGGATCGTCACCGCGCCCTCGCCCTCAATCGAAGCCTCGCGCGCCTCTAGGCGCACCACGTGCGGATGATGCGCAAACTTGAGCTCGGCAGAGTCCTCGATCGTCACGATGCGCTCGCCGGTGGAAATCTCGCATGACAACGCGTTGAGCAGGGTGGTCTTACCAGATCCCGTGCCTCCCGCAACCGCCAGGTCCTGTCGCAGCGACACCGCGCACGACAGCAGCTGCGCATACCAAAGCGGCAGCGACCCCAGCCCCACAAGCTCGTCCAGCGAGCAGATGCGGTCCGAGAACTTTCGGATGGTGAGAATCGGTCCGTCAATCGCCACAGGCGGAATCACCGCGTTGACGCGATAGCCCGTTTTGAGGCGGGCGTTGACGATGGGGCTGCGCTCGTCGATACGGCGGCCAAGTGGCGAGATGATGCGGTCGATAAGCACACGGATCTGCTCATCATCCTCAAACGCATGCTCGATGGGGTACAAGACGCCGCCGCGTTCAAAGAAAGCCGAGCGGCAGCCGTTGATCATGATCTCGGTAACGGTGTCGTCCTCGATGAGCGGCTGCAACGGCCCCAGGCCCACCACGTCATCCAAAATCTCGTCGATGATGGTCTCGCGCTCGGTCGTCGCGAGATCGGTCGGCTCTTCAACATTGAGCGCCGCCTCCACCGCGGGACGTAATTCCGAGCGGGCAAGTGCCGGGTCGATATAGGCGCTGATACGCGCCACTTCGTCGTAACCCATGCGGTCCATCACGGCGCGCTTGGTACGTCGTTTCACCGCGCGGCGACGCCCCGCATCTACAGGCGCTGCCGCCGCTGCAGCGCCGGCAGCCTTAATCCTTGTTTGCAGACTCATCGCTGATCACCCTCGCGCGACCAGGGAAGGCGGATACGCGGGCGCTCGGTACGCGTTGCACGGTCGGCGACCATATCGCTCCAAGGGCCGACGGCGCACCCCAGTTCCACGAGCATCTCGCGCGTGGCCTCGCGCACGCTGGTCGCAAAAGCGCTGGTCTGCCCCACTGCCTCGTCAGCGCGCCCAAACGCCATGAGCGCGGCGAGATCCTGCCCGCCATCGGCGATACGAATCTTGGAGCTCAACGCGCAGGCAATCTCAAAGCGCATGGCGACGTCCTCGTCTGCCCCGCGCGCACCGAACCGGTTGAACACGGCGCTCATGCGCGTGCGCGGCACACCTACTCGACTTGCCAGTTCAATGACGCGCGATGCCGATGTCGCGGACGACACCGCCGCATCGCCAACGACCAGGCAACGGTCGCTCGCCGCCACCGCAGCCGCCACGGCATCGCCCCAAAAGACCGAGGTATCGATAAAGACCACGTCGGATTCGCGACGCAGAACATCAAGTAGTAGCTCCACCGGACGTGCCATGAGCTCGGCTTGCTCGGGCGCCGCGACGGGACCCCAGAGCGTAACGCCCGGCGCCACGCGCATCGATGCGGCCACGATATCCGGCTCGGCAAGCGCGCCCGCCGCCGACGGCTCGATAAGTGCCGCCATATCTCGCGGAGCATCGACGCCTAACAAGTCGTAAAGGTTTCCAAACATCAGGTCCAGGTCGAGCACGGCGGCACGCAAGCCCAACAGCGACGATGCGTGTGCCATGGTGGCAACGATCGTCGACTTGCCGCAACCGCCCGAACCCGAAATGGCGCAGATGACCGGAGCTCGATGCTGCGGAGCGGCAGCGTCTGCCGGCGGCATCGGAGGCGGCGGAGCGGGCGTCGGTGACAGCGCCCCCGTCTCCCCCGCCGCAACCACGCGCTGCGTCCAAGCCGGCATGGCAGCCTGTTCGGTCTGCGAGGCAGGCTCGTTCTGTGTAATCTGCTCATGCTGCATCAACGACAACTCGCCGCACCCGGCAAAGCCCTCAACTTCGTCGAGTTCATCCGCCAGATTCACGCCGTGCACGTATCCCATATCTACAGCCGGGGAGTCGCCAGCGTGCTGCGCTGGCCCTCCAGCGTCATCGTATACAAGGGGGTTCCGGGGGCGCCGACCATGCTCGGCTTCCGCTTTTCCATAATCATCAACACGCGGGCCTCTTGTAGCGCGAGGCGCCCCGGGTTCCCTATCAACAAAAGCATCGGGCTCAATCGTCATGCGCCGATCGGAATCAACCGCTCCCTCGCCCGCGCGCCCGTTGCCGCATATACTGTGCGCAGCGATGACCTCGGTCGCCCCTGCGCGAAACAGCCCCTCGATATCCGACGGATCGAGTGCTTCTATCAACACGACCACGCGGCTCACGCGGCCTTCGGCCGTCAGGTGCGCAACAGCCTTGCGCACATCTTCGGTATCAAACAGAGACGCCGCGATGATGGCAGCCCCGCGGCGCGACGGAAACGCCCGCGCCATGGAAATCAGCCCGTCCAGATCACCCACGCGAAGCACCTGTGCACCCGCATCACGGCCCTCGACTTCCCGCTGCAACAGCCCGTAATCGCCGCACGCGCAGCACGCAAGCCAGATCGCCTTCATCACTCGTCGCCTCCGCTCTTTTTGCCGCGCGCCGTGGCGGGAATCGTCAAGCTGACCGTTCCCTTGCCCGATGCCCCCAGCAGTTCCTTG
The DNA here is from genome assembly GCA_900541005.1 of uncultured Collinsella sp. Taxonomy (GTDB): domain Bacteria; phylum Actinomycetota; class Coriobacteriia; order Coriobacteriales; family Coriobacteriaceae; genus Collinsella. The sequence continues at coordinate 46,609 of UQIP01000002.1, forward strand.
ACGTCTTCGGGGTCAGCCGCCAGCGTCACCCATTCGATCTTGCCCTCGCGCGTGGCACCGGAATCCTCACTGGTATCGATCACGTACGCGCCGCACAGCCGATCGGTTACGCCGTCTTTTTGCACATACACATCCACGTAGCTGCCCACGCCCGTGGCGCCGCCGACCGAGTGCTCGGCATCGACCGCCACCGAAACGGCGACCTTGCCCTTAGGCACCTCGAGCTTGTGGCTCTCGGCCTTGGTGTAGACATTGCAGATCACGGCGTTTTTGGGAATACGCGAAGTCGTCACGTCGCCGCGCACCTGGCGCAGCTCGGTCACCGCGTCACGCGGCAGCAGACTTGTCAGCCATTCCTGGGTTATGACATTGGTCTCATCGAGGGTCTCGCCCACATCGATATCGCGCGCCGCGACGCATACCTCGACGCGATCGCCACCATACTTGGCCAAGGTCTCAGCCTGGACCCGTTCGGCTTGCGAGCGGATCGACGAGCCGTAAACCATGCAGAGCAGAGCAGCGAGCACGCCCGCGACCAGACTGATGGCGATGCGCTTGCTCTTGTTCACGGCCGCTCCTCTCATGGCAGTGCCGGGCGAATGCCCGTACCACCATTGTCTGGGCGGTCAGAGTGCAAAGCGGCGCAATCGCGATCTTGGTTTTCGATGTCAAACCAATCGCTGACCAAAAGCTGACCAGCCCGTCAAGCTCGTGGCAAGGTTTTGGTCAGCATGTCAGCAAACTGCATATTTCGAGGCTTTTCCGCAGCAAAAAAGCCGTCTCCCGAACAGTTGGGAGACGGCTGTCATAGGAAAAATCAATTACAGATGGACATCGGGATCGAGCATTTGAGCGCTCACGCGCATGGATGACGCCAAGTTTTGGAACGTTTCCAGACGCAGGCTGTCGATCTGCCCGGCGTCCTCGGCCTCGCGAACGGCGCAACCCGGCTCATGGGTATGTGTGCAATCGCCAAACCGGCACGCGCGCGATGCCTCGACAATCTCGGGGAAGGCGCGCGCCAGACCCCGCTCGTGACCCACGAGCGGTAGGCTGCGCAGGCCCGGGGCATCGGCGATCACACCGGCGTCGCCCGGCAGCGCCACCATCACGCGCGCGACGGTAGTGTGACGGCCCTGGTCGTCGCGTTCGCGCACACCGCCGGTCGCCAACGTATCGTGGCCCAGCAGTGCATTGAGCAGCGTCGACTTGCCGGCACCCGACTCGCCCAGAATCATGGCGCAGCTCCCGGCAGGCACGCAGGCACGGACCTCGTCCAGGCCACGGCCCTCGGCAGAGGACGTCACGATCACGCGCACGTCCGGACCCACCAGGCGGCGCACGCGGTCCAGATCGCGCTCGAGCTCCTCGGCATCGCAGCGGTCAGCTTTGGTGAGCACCACCACCGGTTCGGCATCGCAGTCGAGCGCCAACACCAGCGAGCGCGCCACGCGGTCGAGCAGCACCTCACCGGCACCGAGCGCCTGCACGATTAGCACGCTATCCACGTTGGAGCAGAGCACCTGGCGCTCTCCGCGGGCACGGCCGCGCCAACGCTCAAAGCTCGTACGGCGCGGCAGCACGCACTCAATCACGCCCATATCGTGCCCGGGAGCGCGGCGCACCGCCACACGGTCGCCCACGGCAGGCAGCAGGACCTCGTCCTCGCCGCGCGACTTGGCAAACCCCACGGCATGCTCGGCGCGAAAGGTATCGTCGGCAGTGGCCACCAGCGGAAACCCGCGATCCAGGCGAATAACGGCACCCAGCCGCATCTGCTCGGGCTCCTCGGCATGTGCGCAGAAATCATCAAAGGCAGTCTGCTGGGCTTCATCGACCGGCAGGTCATCAAACGCCGGGACATCCCGCAGCGCGTCAAGTCCCGGCACGCTTGCCAGCAACTCCTCGGCAGACGCGGGGGCCTCGGTCGCAAGCTTCCGACGACGATCGCGCTTAGCCCGCGCCCCCGTCGTCTTTTTCTTCGCTTTAGCCTTAGCCTTGCCCACAAGCGCCTCCCAGCACCATAAATCACAACTGAGCAGGTATTTTAAATCAAAAAGAGCTGGCCGGGCAAAGCCCTAAATCAAAAAGAGCCGGTCGAGCAAACGCTCGATCGGCTCACAAACTTTCCCTCAGCCCTTTATCATCCGCGCGGGAGAAAAGCCAGCAAGGATACCGCAGGGCCCGCCCGCCGGGAGGGGTTTCCTAAGGGCACATCCTTTATTCAAAACGAGCGGCCGAGCAATTGCTCGGCCGCTCACCTTCTTTCCCTCAGCCCTTTTTCATCCGCGCGGGAGTAAAGCCAGCAAGGATACCGTAGGGCCCACCCCGAGAGTGTTTTCTTCTGAGCGATCCCGCAGCGCGAAGCGCGAGGACCAGCGAAGAAGAAAACACGCAGGGGCGGGCCCGGACAGGTTAACTTACTCCTTCTCGACCGCGCGCATGATCGCCTTGTAGATCTCCATCAGCGGAATGATCAGGAAGGCAAGGCCCAGGGCGGCGACAACGCCCTTGAGCTCAAGCGTCACGGGGCCAAAGAACATCTCGGCAAGCGTCGGCTGCACGGTTACGATCACCGTCAGTACCAGCGCCAGCGCGGCGGAAGCCCACAGCCACTTGTTCTGCTTCTTCATGGTGAACAGCGACGCACGACGGCTGCGCATATTGAAGCAGTGGAAAATCTCGACCATGTTGAGCGTGATGAACGCCATCATCACGCCTTCCTCGTCGGCATTGCCGGCGATCATATCGGCGATGTGGATGTAGCCCATGTCAAAGTACACGCCCACAAAGAAGCTCGCCAGCACCAGCACGGTGATGATCAGGCCCTGGACCACGCAGTCCAGACCCATATTACCGGCAAAGACGCCGTCCTTGGCGTTGCGCGGCTTGCGCTTCATGATGTCGCCCTCGGCGTCCTCCATGCCCAGCGCAAGCGCGGGGAAGCAGTCGGTGACCAGGTTCACCCACAGCAGCTGCACCGGCTGGAAGATGGTAAAGCCGATGAGCGTGGCGATGAACACCGAGAACACCTCGGCAAGGTTGGCCGAAAGCAGGAACTGGATGACCTTGCGGATGTTGTCGTAGATGCGACGGCCCTCTTCGCAGGCACCGATGATGGTGGCGAAGTTGTCGTCGGCAAGCACCATGTCGGCAACGTTCTTGGTGACGTCGGTACCGGTGATGCCCATGCCAACGCCGATGTCGGCGCGCTTGATGGACGGGGCGTCGTTGACGCCATCGCCCGTCATGGCCACGATCTGGTCGCGCGACTTCCAGGCCTCGACGATGCGGGTCTTATGCTCGGGCTGGACGCGGGCGTACACGCCGTAGTCCTCGATGTGCGCGTCGAGCTCCTCGTCGCTCATGCGATCGAGGTCGGCACCGGTGATGGCATGGCTGCGATCGGTGACGATGCCCAGCTGCTTGGCGATGGCCACGGCGGTGTCGATGTGGTCGCCCGTGATCATGACGGTGCGGATACCGGCATCGTGGGCCTCGCGGATGGCGTCGGCGACCTCGGGGCGGACCGGGTCAATCATGCCGGACAGGCCGCAGAAGACCAGGTCGTGCTCGAGCGCAGCGGGGCTGCAGTCGCTCGGGACCTCGGTGTAGGTGCGGCTTGCCAGCGCCAGTACGCGCAGGGCCTCGTCGGCCATGGCCTTGTTGGCGGCCACGAGCTCGGCGCGACGCTCCTCGGTCAGGGGGACGACCTTATCGCCCTCGTAGATATGGGTGCACAGGCCGATCACCACGTCGGGCGCGCCCTTGGTGTACTGCTCATACTCGCCGTCCAGGGTCTCGACGACCACGGACATCATCTTGCGGCCCGAGTCAAACGGGGCCTCGCCCACGCGCGGATGCTCGGCAGTCAGGCCAGTGAGCCCCGCCTTGCCGGCATCGTTGACGAGCGCACACTCGGTCGGCTCACCCACAGCCTCGCCCAGCTCCTCGTCCCACTGGGCGTCGGAGCACAGAGCCATGCCGGCCAGGAACTTCTCCTTAGGCGCGGCGAGCTCGTGCTTGACGACGGTCATCTTGTTCTGGGTGAGGGTACCGGTCTTGTCGGAGCAGATGGTCTGTGTGCAGCCAAGGGTCTCGACGGCGGAAAGCTTACGGATAATCGCTTGGCGCTTGGCCATTTTGGTCACGCCGAGCGAAAGCACGATAGTCACGACGGCGACCAGGCCCTCGGGGATGGCGGCGACGGCGAGCGAGACGGCAACCATAAAGGTATCGAGCAAGGCAGTCGGGTCGGTAAGGACGTTACCCACGCCGTGGCGGATGATGTCGACGCCAAAGATGACGACGCAGATGACGATAACCATGATGGTGAGGATGCGGCTGAGCTCGGCAAGCTTCACCTGCAGCGGCGTGAGCTCTTCCTTGGCCTCGGCCAGGGCGCCGGCGATCTTACCCATCTCGGTGTTCATGCCGGTGCCGACCACGACGGCGCGGCCGCGGCCGTACACTACGGTGGAACCCATGTAGCACATGTTCTTGCGGTCGCCGAGTGGCACGTCGTCGGTGCCGGCGGCGAGCTCGATCACGTTGGCATGCTTCTCGACGGGCACGGACTCGCCGGTAAGGGCGGCCTCCTCGATCTTCATCGTGGCGCTCTCGAGCACGCGGCAGTCGGCCGGGACGGAGTCGCCCGCCTCGAGCATGATCACGTCACCGGGCACGAGCTCGGCGCTCGGCAGGTGCACGAGCTTGCCGTCGCGCAACACCTTGGACTGCGCCGCGCTCATCTCCTGCAGGGCCTCGAGAGCCTCCTCGCTTTTAGCTTCCTGGACCACGCCCAGCACCGAGTTGACGATAACGACGAACATGATGATGGCGACGTCGGCAAAGTCGGGCTCGCCCTTGACCATACCCGTGAGCGCGCTGATGACGGCGGCAACGATCAACATGATGACCATGGGGTCGGCCATCTGCTCAAAGAAACGCTTCCACAGCGGCGTTTTCTCGGCTTCCTCGAGCTTGTTAGGGCCTGTCTTGGCGAGGCGCGACGACGCCTCGTCGTTGCTCAGGCCGAGGTTCTCATCGACGCCCTGGTCGCTGAGCACCTCCGCCGCGGCGGACAGGTATTCCTTTTGCATATAGAGTCCCCTCCTGGGATTCGGGCCACTCAGCAGATTGATGCCCGATCATAATTCCCAGGAGAAGGGCAAGGGCTCATCAAGGCTGCCGTGCTGAGCGGCAGTTGATAGTGGAGCTATGGTACCCCAAAGCAGCGCGTCTAGCCAAAACATTCCAATTGGAAACACGGCTCGAGTGCAACGATGCAGACCGTGTGATGCTCAATATTGATAAAACGTTTTTTCTTCGGCACATCGTCAAACTGAAATATCGCCCAGATAGCAGCGGTCAGAACGGTTGGTAAAGTTTTTTCATATACCGTTTTTTCGCAAAAAATGAACTTCTAATTCGGCATACGGTCGATTTTTTGGGGTATTCGGTCGCCATTTCGTTATAATCATCTCAGTTTTATTTCTTATGGTTTATCTATCAGCGCAAGACGATGTCAGATGGAGGTCTGAATGTACAAGCGCACCAAGATTGTATGCACCATGGGTCCCGCCTGCGATAGCGACGAGACCATCCGCGAGATGATCAAGGCGGGCATGAACGTCGCCCGTTTTAACTTCTCGCACGGATCCTACGACGAGCACCACGGTCGCATCGAGCGCGTCCGTCGTATTTCCAAGGAGCTCGGTCTGCCCGTCGGCATCCTGCTCGACACCAAGGGCCCCGAGGTCCGCACCGGCCTTCTGGTCGATGGCAAGAAGGTTGCCGTCAAGACCGGCGATAAGATCGTCGTCACCGCTCAGCCCACGTCCGAGGATTTCCACGGCACCTCTGAGCACATCTCCCTCGACTACCTGGCTCTGCCCTCCGAGGTCGAGAAGGGCTCCCTCATCCTGATCGATGACGGCCTGGTCGCCCTCGAGGTCGAGTCCGTCGACGGCCAGGACATGACCTGCGTCGTCAAGAACGACGGCCTGATCGGCGAGCGCAAGGGCGTCAACATGCCCAACGTCAATATCTCGCTGCCCGCCATCACCGAGCGCGATCGTCAGGACATCCTCTTTGGCCTGACCGAGAACATCGACTACATCGCCGCTTCCTTCATCCGTGACGGCGAGTCCGTCCGCGGCATCCGCGAGCTTTGCCGCGAGAACGGCGGCGAGCACGTGACGATCTTCCCGAAGATCGAGTGCGCCCTGGGCGTCGAGAACTTCGACGAGATCCTCGAGGCTTCCGATGGCATCATGGTCGCCCGTGGCGACCTGGGCATCGAGATCAAGCCCGAGCTCGTTCCGCACATCCAGAAGGAGATCATCGCCAAGTGCAACGCGGCCTACAAGCCCGTTATCACCGCTACGCAGATGCTCGACTCCATGCAGCAGAACCCGCGCCCGACGCGCGCCGAGGTTGCCGACGTTGCTAACGCCATTTACGACGGCACCGACGCCGTTATGCTCTCTGGCGAGTCCGCTGCCGGTAAGTACCCGGTCGAGGCCGTCAAGATGCAGGCCAGCATTGCTCTCGAGACCGAGAAGTACCTCCCGGCCCACGCTCCGCTCGAGGTTCCGGCCGACGCTCATGGCACCCGCGTTGTTAACAACGTTGTGGGTATGTCCGCTGTGAACATGGCCACCACCGTTGGCGCCAAGTGCATCACCGTGCCGACGACCACCGGTCGTACCGCTCGCCTGATTTCGCACTTCCGTCCCAACATGCCGATCTGCGCGTTCTCCCGCCACGAGTGGGCCGTCCAGCAGATGATCATGTACTGGGGCGTTATCCCGCATCAGGCCGAGATTACCCAGGGCACCGTCAACGGCACGATCGTCAAGGCGATCGAGACCGCTAAGGAGCTCGGCTACGTCGAGGCCGGCGACCTGACCGTCGCTACCGCCGGCGATCCCCGCATGAGCGTCCAGCTCGAGGACAAGGTCTCCTCGACCAACGTCGCTTACGTCGCTCAGGTGCGCTAAAACGAACTTGCAAGCATACTTGCATTGCAAAGGGCCCGGAAGGCTTCGCCTTCCGGGCCTTTTTTCTGTGCCAATGCCGCCGCACGGCAAAACACGCACTCATTTCTTTACCAAAAGCGCGAAATCCACCCTTCGAGGCCCAAAAAATAAAGCCCCAAGCGCTAAAAGTGTTCGCCCGGTGGCAAACCCACACCTCACACAGGGCTGATAAATCGTTTTAGCAAGAACCAAATCGACCTGGTTTTCGGAAGCATGCGGCAAATTCTGGAACCTCCGAGCACACCCTGTTTTTTCGCAACAAAATGCCTGATAAACTAGCCTCAAAAGCAAGGTCCGCTCATAGGGTTCAGATTTTGCCGCATACTTCCGGATTGACGCTGGCATCACTCGCTTCAAAGAGATGATTTCGGCCAGGAGGGCATTATGGACCTGACGCTTTGTGGGCAATCCGCCTTTAACTATTGCCGCATCCCGCCGCAGGTATTAGGCCTTTACCCCGCCATTAGCCTTGGCAATATGGATCGCAGATGTTGTGGCCTCGGAAGTCATGCAGTTGTAAAAGACCTGCTTCACGCACCACTTCACAGGCTTGTATTCACTCGGGCACAATCCGGGTCGCGAAGCCTGTTTAAATCGCACCTCCTGACCCAAGAACCACCTCCGGGGTCGTTTAGGCAGACTGAACATAGGTTTGATGTCACGTCACCGGAGTTCACGCTGCTCAACCTTGCTACGCAGGTTTCACGCAACCAGTTACTCATGGCTTGCTACGAGATGTGCGGCTCCTTTGCAGTGTTTAAGCCCTGCGAGCGAACGCAACAACAACTCGATGAAGCTATTTCGCTTAAGTTCATTCCACCCAACTGCGGGTGGGAGCGAGTTAACGACACCAAGGGCAATGACACCAACTTGTGGAAGCGCACGCCGCTTCTTACCGCAACGGATATCGCCGCGTTCGCCAAGCAAGCCGCAGGCCTGCGCGGCGTCAAACAACTGCGCTGGGCGGCCGAGCACATGACGGGGCAGGCCGCCTCGCCCTTCGAAGTACAGACCTCCATGCTTATCTCGCTCCCCCGCGACGAGGGCGGCCAGGGCATCGAGATCGCCAACAACGCGCGCATCCCGCTCAGTGAAGCCGCACGTTCGCTGTATGACAAAACCTGCTGCTACGCCGATATCCTCATCGAAAGCGCCACCGACAGCATGGGCGTCATTCTGGAATGCCAAGGCCGCTCTGCCCACGACAGCGAAGCTGCGAGCCTCTCCGATGCCGAGCGCGCCACCGCACTCACAAGCATGGGCTACGACGTCATCCAAATTACCTATGACCAGATCAAGGAGAAGAAGAGCTTCGACCACATAGCCGAGCTCATCCATAAAAAGGCCGGGCTTCCCCACATCCCAAAGACCAAACAGGAGCGCATTGCCGAAGATACCTTACGGCAAGAGCTACTTGTCGATTGGGTTGAGCTATTCACTGCCGGGCCGGCCAGCTAGCAGCTAGCAATCAGGGGCAGCGCAGGCACATCGGGCGATTCGACACGGGCGGCAAAACCCGCCTCGGTCAGCTCGATGACCTCGGTAAACGTTGCGTCGAAGAATTCCTCGGTTAGCAGGCGGTATGGCGGATGGTCGGGATCGCCGGGGTTTTCGCGTACAATCTCGTGCATGACGCCGATGGTCTTGAGCACATACTCCTTATGGATGGGATACTGCCCAAAACGCGTCGCCGCAGTATACAGGCGATCGGTCGCGCGCGGAATCGAAACAATGCCGAGCGTCTTGCCGAACCAGTCAAAGTCGCCTTGCTTTTTAATGCGGAACTCCTCGCACGGCTTGCCGCCGTGCGCCTCCAGGTACTGATTCACGCGCGTATTCCATACGGTATCGGCCACCAGATGCGACCAGACACCCAGTGTCAAATCGAGCAACGACTGCGCCACATCTTCGGACGCAAGCGAGAACTCACGAGCGCCGGGACCGACAACCGGCTCAGCATCCCTGTAGCGCTGGGGATAGTGCACGCGATTCAGTCGCTCGCGCTCCTCGATAATCGAGGTCGCCGCGGCTGGCGCACCGGTGGGCGAACTTTTAAGCAACGGTGCCACATAGGTATCCCAGAACTCGTGCTCACGCGGCTTAGGGATAGGCTCGGGCTTGGCAAAGTGCGTAATGCGGTACGGGATGGGATCGGCGATGCCAGGGACCATATAGCCCACGAAAATATCCGGAACCACGCAGCCAAACAAAAAGGCATTGCGGTCGCGCACGCTCTTGGCAAGCGCACCGGTGCGCTCCAGCAAACGCTCCGTCTGAGCGATATGAATGTTCCAGCTTGGCATAGCCACCCCCATAAAAAACCTGGATAACTATACCATCACGGCAAAGCCGCGCGGGCGGCTACGCACGCTCTACGCAGCAACTAGTCCGTAGCACCGCTTTCGGTTCCATACGACGGCGAAGGCGCCTCGACCACATGGTGATATCGATCGATATAGATTGCACGGGCACTCAGGCGTCGCACCAAATCCTGGTGATGTGTGCTCATCAAGACCGTCTTACCCGCCGCGACGTAGGCCAGCAAGAAGTTGACCACGATGTCGCATGAATCCTCGTCGAGCCCATTAGTAGGTTCGTCGAGAACCAAGATATCGGGGTTCATCGATACGACTGCCGCCAGCGCCACACGCTTCTTTTGCCCACCCGAAAGCTGATAGGGCGAGGCATCGACCAGGTCGGCAACTTGAAACAGTTCTATGGCATCGTGCACGCGACGGTCGAGCTCGTCTGCCGGCAGCCCCATCTGCGCGGGACCAAAAGCAACTTCCTCACCCACCGTAGCGCAGAACAACTGGGCGTCGGCATTCTGGAACACAAAGCCCACGCGCTGATGGAACCACTGGGCCGTCGCGGAATCCTTGAGATATGTCGCATCGACCATACACCCGTCAAACAGGTATGCCCCTGCGTCCGCGAGTTCAAGGCCGTTAATAAGACGCATAATCGTCGTCTTACCGCAGCCGTTGGGACCGAGCAGGGCAACGAGTTCACCACGATCGACCTGCAGCGACACGCCATCGACAACCGTATGCCCCGCATAGGAGAACACCACGTCGCGCAACTCAATAAGCGGCGCGCCCTCGGCGCCGCCCGCACCGTTCGTGCCCGCCGCACTATTCATATCGATCGTCAAAACGTCGCCCTTCCCTACTCACATCGATGGCTAGACCGCCCGCGCTACAGCACCGCGCACAACACGGCGAGCAACGCCACGCCGACCGCATAGACCCCATCGCGCCAGCCAAAGCCGCTCCGCGCGGGAGCCGGATACGCGCCGGCAAAGCCGCGGCAGAGCATGGCCTCGTCCATCGCGCGGCTGCATTCCATCGCCTTGATAAAGGTCATGCCCATGATACCCGCGACCGAGTCGGTGCGCGAAAACCCCTCAGGCGCGCGACCCACACTGCGCAGCATGACCGATTCGGTCAGATCGTGCGCCGTTCGGCCCAGCACCTCGATGTGCTTGAGCGCCATATCAAACGTAAAGATGACCTCGTCGGGTAGATGCAGCATCTTGAGCGCCGCCGACATGCGGCTCCAGGTAAGCGTCCACGAAACGCCCAGCACCAGCGACACATTAATGAAGGTCTTGAGCGCGATCTTGAGCATGGCGCCCGTGGCAGACGCGCCCAGCAGCAGGGCAGGCAATGCCAGAACCACCGCAAGCCCCGTGGCGCCGAGCGCCGGTACAATGGTCGCACGCAGCCCGCGTGCGGGGCGCACCGCGACCAGCACCAGCGCAATGGCCGCCATCAACATGAGGTACAGCGGGCTTTGTGTCAGGCACACGCACAGGACGCAAACGAATATCCCCACCAGGCGCACCGGAGCCGAAACGCAAGAAAGGGCGCGGTCGACCATCGACCCGCCCTCGTGCGCGCCTCCACCCAGGCGAACCCGCTCAAGCAGGCTCGCCAGGTGCAGGACGTTCTTTTGCATCACGCGATGACGAGCGCCCGTGGGCTCGTAACGCTGCTCGACCGCAAGCCAGCTAGGCAGCTCGGCTATTGCCATGAGCACCGCTTTCCTTAACCGTCAGCGAGATCAGACGGAATGCGATGGTGAGCACCGCCACGCCAATCACGCCGGACAGGATATACATGGCAGCCTGACCGGCAAAGCCAAGACCCTGCTCCTCGGAATAGGCCTGCAGGTAATCACCCGTAGGCAGAGCGTCGGCAAAGGTCGGGGTATCAAGGCCGACCGAAGCCTGCAGGCTGTCGTCACCAGCCTCCTGAACGGCGGTCGCGGCGCCCTCGGCGTCCCACTCGCCCCATGCGTCACCTGTGGCAAGCAAGCCGAGCGGCGTAGCCACGACAAGCACGGCAACCAAGATGAGCGTGGGGACCAGCGAGGTCTTCTTGGCAGCAGCGCCCTCGGCAGTAAGCTGGCCATCGACGGCCTCGGGCCCGACGATAACGCTCGGCGCCGTCTTCTTAATGAAACCGTAGATGGCGGCCGTCGCCACGCCCTCGATCACGCCGGCAACCAGCATATGCGGGATCAACATGGCCGGAATAGCCACGGACAGCGGGAAGGGGCAGTACAGCGGAGCACCCGAGGCGTTGGTGAAGAGCATCGGCTGAATACCGAACTCGATCGCCGCGCACAGGGCCGCCAGGCACAGGCCGACCCAGCCGCTTACGATGGCCGAAACCGAGGTGCCCCAGCTCTTGTCGTGCAAGCGGCTGTTGAGTGCACGGAACACGATAGCAGCGGCAAACGGCAGCACGAAGGCCATGTTAAAGCAGTTGGCGCCAAAGGACAGAATGCCGCCGTCGCCAAACAGCAGCGCCTGCAGCGCCAGCGCGACCGAGACGGCAATGGCAGCAGCCTCGGGGCCCAGCAGCAGCGCGATGAGCGCGCCACCAACGGCGTGACCAGTGGTACCGCCGGGCAGCGGCACGTTGAACATCATGAGCAAGAAGGAGAATGCGGCGCAGATGCCCAGGAACGCCATGTGCTCGCGATCGAGCGTGGCGCGCACATTCTTGATGCAGTGAACCCAAACGGGCACCATCGCCACTGCCATGACGGCATCGGTCTGCGGGGACAGATAATTATCTGGAATGTGCATGTACGCCTCCCGGTTGTCGGCGCACGGAATTGCAACGCCGCCTGAATCACCTTGTCAGTGTTACGTATTGTCATATTCGTAACACGCCGCGGGCTATCATAGCAAAACGGCGCGCTGCCGACAAAGCAGCACGCCGTTATGTAATGCGCGTGTCATATATGCAGGCTCAGCAGTGCCTTATACCGAGCATAGCAATCACGTAGGACTCGGCGGCAGCCACCGCTGGCCTATACCCAGCGCAAGCCCTAGCCGCGGACCTCGCCGTTTACGCCCTTGCACACCTTGGTGACGATCTTCTGGTGCGCTTTCTCGACCTCTTCGCTGGTGAGCGTGTGGTCGTCGGAGCGATACGTAAGCGCAAAGGCCATGGACTTCTTGCCCACACCCACGCGGACCGGATCACGGTAGACGTCGAACAGGCGCACGCCCTCGAGCAGCTTGCCGCCGGCGCTGGTAATACGGCGCTCAAGATCCTCGCAGGTCACAGCGTTGTCGACCACGATGGCAAGGTCGTGTTCAACAGCCGGGTACTGCGAGAACTCGCGGTAGTTTTCCTGGTTGCGGGCACCCTTGATCAGCTTGTCCAGATCGAGCTCAAAGGCAACGACAACCTCATCGATGCCCATCGCCTCGCGCGCCTTGGGGTGAATCTCGCCGACCCAGCCCAGCACGGTGCCGCCGGACAGAACCTCGGCCGCACGACCCGGCTGCAAGAAAGCGTAGCCCTCGCCCTCGACGGGACGGAAGCGAACCTTCTCGATGCGCAGCTGGGCGAGCAGCTCCTCGACAATGCCCTTGCCAAAGAAGAAGCGCAGCTTGCGGTACTTCATGCTCCAGGACTGCTCGCTCCACTGGCCCGAGAGCACACCCGCCACGGACTTGGTCTCCTTGGGCAGGCTGGCATTCTCGCGACCGTGGAACAGGCTGCCGACCTCGTACAGGTGCACGTTGGGCGTACCGTGCGCCTCGTTGTAGGCCACGGACTGCAGCAAGCCCGGCAGCAGCGAACGACGCATCTCGGTCTGCTCGGCTACCAGCGGGTTCATGAGCACCACGGGGCAACCGCGGCCTTCGGTGGACATGCCGATCTTCTCCAGGTCGCCCGGGGCGGCGAAGCCAAAGGTCGTGGTCTCGTTGAGGCCGCAGGCGCGCAGGATCTCGCCAACCTTGCGGGTGAGCTTCTGCTCGCGGGTCAGGCCGCCGATATGGTTCTTGGCAGCCGGGATGGTCGCCGTCACGCGGCCCATGCCCCACAGGCGCAGGACCTCCTCGATCAGGTCGATCTCGCGCGGCAGGTCGGGACGGAAGCTCGGCGGCGTGACCATAAAGTCCTCGCCGTCGCGCTCGACGGTGCAGCCCAGGCGGGTGAGCGAGCGCTCGATAAAGTCGGGCTCGATGTCGGCACCGCAGATGGCGCGCACGCGGGCCAGGCGCAGCTTGATGCTGTCGATGGTCTTGGGCGCGGGGAACACGTCCACATAGCCGGGGGCGACCTCGCCGCCGGCTATCTCCTCGATGAGCGCGCACGTCACATTGGCGACGTCCACGCAGCCGGTCTCGTCGACCTGGCGCTCAAAGCGGATGGAGGCGTCAGAGATCAGCGACAGGTCACGGCTGGTGTGCGAGGTGCGGCCGGCGTTGAAGCAGGCGCTCTCGACCATCACGTCGACGGTGTCGTCCTCAATCTCGGAATCCATGCCACCCATAACGCCGGCCAGCGCCACAGGACGCTCGCCGTCGGTGATGAGACCCATGCCGGCGTCGAGCGTACGCTCCTCGCCGTCGAGCGTCGTGAACTTCTCGTCCTGCTGGGCGGCGCGAACCACCACATGACGGTGGCCATCGCGCTCGGCAAAGGTGTCCAGGTCAAAGGCGTGCAGCGGCTGACCAGTGAGCATCATCACATAGTTGGTGATGTCGACGATGTTGTTGTGCGGGCGCACGCCCAGGGCGTTAAGGCGCTTGACCATCCAGTCGGGCGACGGACCGACCTTCACGTTGCGCACGATGCGGGCAACGTAGCGGTCGCACAGGCCCTCGTCGGCAATCTCGACGGAAAGCTCGTCGTCGGTCGCGCGGCCGGTCTCGGCCTTGATGGCGGGCAGCTCAACGTGGAAATCGCGGTCGAAGATGGCGCCGGTCTCGCGGGCCATGCCGATCATGGACAGGCAGTCGGGGCGGTTGGGCGTGATCTCGCAGTCGAGCACGGTGTCGCTCGAGCCCACGTACTCGGCAAACGGCATGCCGCAGGGCGTATCCTCGGGCAGGATCATAATGCCGGAGTGGTCGCCACCCAGGCCGAGCTCGCGCGCGGAGCAGTTCATGCCCATGGACACGACGCCGCGAAGCTTGCTCTTCTTGATCTTGACGTCGCCGGGAAGCACGGCGCCGATCATGGCCGTGACGATGTGGTCGCCGGCCTCGAAGTTCTGCGCGCCGCAGACGATCTGCAGCGGAGCGGGATTGCCGTCGGGGTCGAGGTTCTTGTCGCCCACGTCGACCGAGCACACATACATGTGGTCGCTATCGGGGTGCGGGGTCTTGGTGAGCACCTTGGCGGTCACCACGTGGTCGAAGGACTCGCCCACGGTGTCGATCGCCTCGACCTCGGTGCCGGTACGGATATATTCGTCCGAAAGGGTCTTGGGATCCTCCGGAATATCGATCATGGTCTTGAGCCAGTCGTAAGAAACGCGCATGTAGCTCTCCTAGTTCTTAATCTCCGCATAGGGAGGAAATATCAAATGAAGAAGTTCGCCTTAGGGTTGTCCAGGTGCCCCAGGTTGGCGTGAAAGAGGAGCGACGCGTACTAAAGGTACGCGAGCGACGGTTTGAACGCCAAGATGGGGTGCCTGGGCAAGCCTAAAATTGGTTCAAGAAGCGCATATCGCCAGTCATGAGCGTTCTGAGGTCGGGCAGGTCGTAGCGCAGGGCAGCGACGCGCTCGGCACCAATACCAAAGGCGAAGCCGGTGTACTTCTCGGGGTCGATGCCGCAGTTGATCAGGACGTTGGGGTCGACCATGCCGCAGCCCAGGATCTCGATCCAGCCGCTGTGCTTGCAGAAGTTGCAGCCCTTGCCGCCGCACACGTGGCAGCTCACGTCCACCTCGCAGGAAGGCTCGGTGAAGGGGAAGAAGTGCGGGCGGTAACGCGTCTTGCGATCCTCGCCAAACATGCATTTAACAAAGTAGTCGAGCGTGCCCTTAAGATCGCCAAAGGTGATGCCCTCGTCGACGACCAGGCCCTCGATCTGGTTGAACTGCGGCAGGTGGCAGGCGTCGGCCGTGTCGGGACGATAGACGGTGCCCGGGCAGATCATGTAGATGGGCGGCTTTTGCGACTCCATGGTGTGGATCTGCACGCCCGAGGTCTGGGTGCGCAGCAGCACGTCGGACTCGCCGTGGGCGTGAGCCTCGGGGTGCGCGACGCTGCCGGGGTTGTTGTCGACCACATAGAACGTGTCGCGAGCCGAGCGGCTCGGGTGATCCATGGGCGCGTTGAGCGCGGTGAAGTTGTAGTAGGAGGTATCGACCATGGGGCCGGACTCGACGGTGTAGCCGATACCGCAGAAGATATCCTCGGCCTCCTCGATGATCTGCTTGATCAGGTGCTGGTGACCGATCTGCGGACGGATGCCCGGCAGCGTGATGTCGACGGCCTCGTGCTCGAGTGCGTGTTTGAGGGCGGCGGCCTTCATCTCGGTGGTGCGCTCGTCGAGCATGCCCTCGATCAGCTGGCGCATCTCGTTGGCGCGCTTGCCCATCATGGGGCGATCCTCGGGGGCGAGTTTGCCCATCATACGCATCAGGCCGGTAATACGACCCTTGCGGCCGAGCAGCTCAACGCGCGCGGCCTCGAGCTTGGCGGCGTCGTCGGCGCCGGCGACGAGCTCCTTGGCCTCTTCCTCGAGTTTGACCAGATCATCAATCAGACTCATGTCTTCCCTTTCGTCTCTCGCGCATTCGCTTGCCGGGGCGACCGATGCCGCTTGGCGCTGCGAAAACGCGGCCCGGTTCGGTAACAAAAAACCGTCCTCGGGCATGTGCATTGCCCAAGGACGGTTGAATTCCGCGGTACCACCTTGTTTGACCCGGCGGATGTCTTGCCCGCCGCGCCCACTCTGCGCCCCTTATCGCGAGGCTCACGGCTTCCCTACTGGGGCTTCGCCGCCACTGGCCGCGCGCCCGTTGAGGTTGCTGCTCGGGAGTGAACGCTTGGCCCTTGCCGCCGCAGGAAGGCTTGCAGCCCATGACCTTCCCTCTCTTGCCGGCGACGCGGCGGGCAAAACCCTCTCCGTCAACGCATTGGGCTATAGGATAACACATTTCGCGAGCGCATCGCCGCGTTCCGTTTTGTTCGCGCTGGGTACAAGGCAGGTAGCTGTGCAAACTGGCCGCGCACCCGCCTGCGGCGCTCGGCCTGCGAGATTAAGGATACGGTATGGGAAAGAAACTCGATAAGAAGGCCCAGGCCGCCGTGGCAAAGGCTGCCAAGGGCGTCAAGGCTGCTAAAGTCGACAAGGCCGTCAAAAAGTTCCGCAAACTCGAGGGCAAGCTGTGGACTCGCGAGTACCTGCTCAAGATTGCCGAGTTCGATGGAGCGACGATTGCTCCTGCCAACGGTGCTGCCGCCCGTGCCGACGCCATGGGCACGCTTGCCGGCGAGCATCACAAGCTACTGACCAGCGAGAAGTCCGTTGAGCTCGTACGCTCGTTAGCGCGCGAGACGGTTGCAGGCGGACATGTAGACGACCCGCAGCTGCTCGACGAGATCCGCGTGCTCGGCCGCGACCAGCGCGAGGCAAGCGTTATTCCTACCGAGGAGGCCGAAGCCTGGACCAGGCTCACCTGCGAGGCCGACGCCGTGTGGCACAAGGCCAAGACGGCCAATGACTGGGCGAGTTTTGAGCCCTATGTGGATAGAATCGTCGCCCAGCTTAAGCATCAGGCCGAGCTCATGGACCCCAAGCGCGACCCATACGACGTTTGGCTCGACCAGTACGAGCGCGGCCTTTCCACCAAGAGCTTCGATGCGTTTTGCGACGAGGTCAAGGCGACGGTCGTGCCGCTCGTGCATGCCATCGGCGAGCGCGGCCAGCAGCCCGCTGCCGACTTTTTGCACGCCCGCGTGCCCGAGGCCGCCCAGCGCGCCATGAGCTTCGACCTTATGAAGCTCGTCGGCCTGGACCTGAACGACACCACACTTGCCTTTACCGAGCACCCGTTTAGCGAGGGCTTTGCCGTGGGCGACGCGCGCATCGCGACGCACATCTACGAGGACGACTGCATCTCCAACGTCTACAGCATCATCCACGAGGCGGGACACGCCATGTACGAGCTGGGCGTCAATCCTGCCTATGCGCGCACCTGTCTTGAAGGTGGCACCTCCATGGGCATCCACGAGAGCCAGAGCCGCCTTTTCGAGAACACCGTGGGTCGCAGCCGCGCCTTTATGGGCCCGCTGCTCGAGGTGCTGCGCCGTCACGCGCCCGAGGTCTATGGCAGTGTGGACGAGGATACGCTCTACCATGCCGTGAACATCGCACGGCCGTCGCTGATCCGCACCGAGGCGGACGAGCTCACTTATCCGCTGCACGTTATGGTGCGCTACGAGATCGAGCGCATGCTGTTTGCCGGCGAGGCCACGGCCAAGGATATCCCCGCGCTTTGGAATCGCTTTATGGATGAGTACCTGGGCATTCCCGTTCCCGACGACACGCACGGCTGCCTGCAGGATACGCACTGGAGCGGCGGCTCGTTTGGCTACTTCCCCACCTATGCGCTGGGTAGCGCCTACGATGCCATGTTTGTGCCGGCCATGTGCCGCGACGGCGTCGACCTTACCGGCGCCTGCGCGAGCGGCGATCTGGCGCCCGTCCGCGCCTGGCTGGGCGAGCACATTTGGCAGTGGGGCCGCGCCAAGGACGCGCCGGAACTCATCAAGGGCGCCTGCGGCATGGACTTTGACGCCCGCTACTACTGCAGCTACCTGCAGGACAAGTTCACCACGCTCTACGAGCTGTAAAGCTTAGGCGACACGCCAATGCAAAGGGGGCGCCGCGGAACCAATCCGCAGCGCCCCCTTTCCACCTAGTCGCTTAAGAACGTCCCCAATGACTACCTTATAGAGCTTCCAGAGCGCTTGTGATGCGCTTCATGGCGGCGTCGGCGGCGGCTTGGTCGGGGGCTTCGGCCAAAACGCGAATCACCGACTCGGTTCCGCTCTTGCGCACCAGCACGCGGCCCTCACCTGCCAGCGCAGCCTCGGCCTCGGCGATGGCGTTCTGCACGCCCATGTTCTCGAGCGCGGCGTCCTTGTCCGCCACGTGCACGGCCACCTGCGCCTGCGGCAGCAGCTTGCACGGAGCCGTGAGCTGCGAGAGTGTCTCGCGCTCGGCACGAATCACTTCCATCACGCGCAGTGAGGTCATAATGCCGTCGCCCGTGCGCTCGATATCGCCAAAGATCGTATGGCCCGTCTGCTCGCCACCCAGGCTGTAGCCGCCCTCGCGCATCTTGGCATACACGTGACGGTCGCCCACGCCGCTGGTCACGGCGCTCAGACCGGCAAGCTCCAGCGACTTGACCAGGCCAAAGTTGCTGGCAATCGTCGGCACCACGGTACCGCCCGAGAGTCGCCCGTGCTTGTTCAGATACACGCCGCACACGTACAGGATCTGGTCGCCGTCTACCACGCGACCGCGCTCATCCACGGCCAGGCAGCGGTCGGCATCGCCGTCGTAGGCAAAGCCCACGTCCAGCCCCTGCTCCACCACGTGGCGCTGCAGGCGCTCCATATGCGTGGAGCCACAGTCGACGTTGATGTTAAAACCATCGGGCGCGGCATTGATCACGCGCACGTCGGCGCCCAGCGCGTCAAACACCGGCTTGGCCACCGAGGAAGCCGAGCCGTTGGCGCAGTCGATGCCGATCTTGACGCCCTGCAGCGAAAAGTTCGCGCTGGCGATGAGCGAAGCAATGTAGCGGTTGCGGCCCTGCATGTAGTCCACCGTGGCGCCGATGTGATTGCCCGTTGCCAGCGGCACCTCGCTCTTGCCATCGATATAGTCCTCGATGAGCTCCAGCACGTCCTCGTCCATCTTAAAGCCGTCGCTGTTGACAAGCTTAATGCCGTTATCGCAAAACGGGTTGTGGCTCGCACTGATCATGATGCCGCAATCGAAGCAGCCCTCCACGGTCTGATGCGCCACGCCCGGCGTGGGGATCACGTGCAGCATATAGGCGTCCGCACCGCTCGCGACCAGGCCGCTCACCAGCGCCGCCTCAAACATATAGCTCGAGCGACGCGTGTCCTTGCCCACGATGACGCGCGCCTTGCGCTCGCGGTTGGCGCCGTAATACCAGCCCACAAAACGGCCAATCTTATAAGCGTGCTCTACCGTCAGCCCAACGTTGGCCTCACCGCGAAAGCCGTCGGTGCCAAAGTACTTCATGCGCTCTCCTTACAAAATAGGGGCGGACAGATTGCCTGTCCGCCCCAAAATGGTACTCGATTATCTGCACTACCAGAAAAACCCTACGCCGACGCGCTGTCGCGAGCCGCCTGGCATGTAGGAGTCTGACGCAGCGTAAGCGGCTTGTCCCCCGCCTCGGCCGACGTGGTCAGCGTATACGTGATCGTCGTCGTCTCGCCAGCATGCAGGTCAACGGTACCCGAATAGAAGGGGATTCCATGCCACGTAGCGGCGCCAAGACCAAACTGGGTGCCCTCAACCGTAAGGTCACTGATGTTGCCACCCGTCGGGGCAAACAACGAGACATTCAGGCGTTCGTCGTCACGCGCGGCATCGGGTGCGCTCGCCGCAACGTAGTCGGGCAGCTTGCCGGCCTCCTCCTGCGTCATGATGTTCGTCAGGGTAACGGTGATGCGATAGGAGCACGTGCCGTCGCCGTTCTTCACGCCCTGGCCAATCTGCGTGTCGGCGTTCAGATACCAGTCGAGCTTGGAGAAGCTCAGGTTGTTAAAGTAAACGCCGGCAACGGGATCGGCACTCGGATCATCCGGATCGGGCAGCGAAGCGTCAATGCCCGTCTCTTTGATGGCATTCTGCTCATCATCGTTTCTCATCCAAGCGATCAGGCGGCCCTCTTCGGCACCGCGCTCAACGGCGCTGACAAGCTTCGTAACATCGACATCGCCGATACCGCCAAGGATCTTGTCGAAGGCAGCGCTGGCGACGGATGCAAAGATGCCGTCCGACTCCTCGACCGGATAGTTCCAGTACACATCGTGCATGAGGACCTTTGCGGCGTTGGTGCCGTCGACAACCGTTCCGTCGGGCAGTGACACGTTACCGACCAGGCCCAGCAGATACTGCAGGAACACCGGGTCGATACCGATGACGCCATCAACGTCCTGTCCATACTGGGACTTCCACAGCGCGGCGACACGCTGCGAGTTGCGGGGCCAATCAGGCGAATAGGTATTGCCCGAGTTGTACAGGTTACTGTGGTTGCCGAACAGCGCCTCATCCTCTTCGTCGACGCTCTCGACTGCCTCATCCTCGCTGAGTCCAATGCGGGGAACAAACTCGCCAATCGACATCTGGCCGTCAGTGACCGAAATCAGGCCCTGCGAACCGCCAAAGCCGCCGCAAGCACGAATCTCGACGTTGTTCATGGCGTACATAAGGTAGTTGCGCGTCTGGCCGTTGGCACCGAGCATCTGGGGAAGGACGGGGGCGACCTTCTCCGCCGCGTCAACCGCGCCGTTGAGGGTGGCAAAGCCGTCCTTGGCCTTATCGACCAGCTCGGTCACCTGGGAAATATGAGTATCGCCAATGCCCTGGACCTTCTCGTTGGCGCTCTTGAACACCTTCGAGCTGCTGGAAAGCGAATCGGCGACCGCCTGCAGCGCGGACACGTTAATCATGCCGTCCTGGAACAGCTTGCCGGGCGTAGCCTGCGAAAGGTTATCGGCCATGGGAACCAGCGCATTGCTCGAGACATCGGACAGGGCGTCGATCATGGTGCGGGCCGCATTGATATCGCTGCCATACACCGGGATAAACGAAGCCGCCGCCCACAGCGGGCTCGAGGTCTCCGCCTTCATGCTGTTGCAGAGCTCATCGATCTTCTTCGCGTCGTCAGGCAGCGTCGAAAAATCGCCCGACGTGACCTTGTCCTTAAGGCCACCGACGATCTCGACAGCCTCCTTCGCTTCACTCTTTACGGTCTTTGCCGAGTTAAGCAGCATAAAGCCGCTTGCGCCAAGCGCAACGAGAAGCACCGCGACTACAGCGGCAATAATGGCGCCGGTGTGACGCTTTTTGCGCTCGCCCTTGCGATGGCGATGACGGACCAGACCGTCAGAGGTCGAACTCGACGAAGCGTCGCTACCGTAGTTCAAGCCAAAATCGTAATAATCTTCCTTGGAACCCGAGCCCGCAAACTCGGCACCGCTATCATCCAGGCGGGCGAACGTGCCAGTCTCGGAGGCGCCGGTGTAAATCGTGCCAAGGTTACCCGTAAGCCCCGCGCCACCGGCAGAGGGAGTATTGTTGGCGGCCTTGTCGGCATTAACGTTGCCGGCGGCATTCGCGGCGTTGGCAGCACCTGCGTTGTTCGCGGGTACCGAAGGAGCCCCGCTCGGCTGCGACGTGGAGGTTGCACCGCCCGCAAAGACATTCCCTCTTGCACGGCCGGTCTTTTTTGCCTTTTGAGACTGCTCGTACAGAGCGGTAAACATCGCCGTCTCGCCCGGGGACACGCGCTTACCGGAACCGCCCTGTCCAGCGCCGCCCGGCGTGCCGGCCTTACCAGCCCCGTTCGGACGCGGCGGAACTGCAGGACGGCCGCTATCGCTACCCTTAAAGTGATTACCAGCCATAAAGAAATCCTCGCAATTGAGTCGCAATGAAAAAGTCCATAACGCTACTAGTTTATGGCATTTTGAGCATCGACAGCTAAACTCCAGACACGGACATCAATTGGCGAAAATGCGGCACAACACCTTTTCCGTCTTGGCGGCGGCGCCAGCTACACCGTGAGGAACATCATCACGATGATCATGACAAAGCCGATAAGGTCGGTCGGCAAAAACACCGTCCCCAGCATAACGGCGCTGGTGATGGTCGCCGAAACCGGCTCCACAGTTCCGATGAGGCTCGCACGCACCGAGCCGATGTCCTTAACGCCCTGCATATAGAGCATGTAAGCAAAAAACGAGCCGATAACCACGAACACCGCGAGCGCCTCGACGCCGGCAGCGTCGAGTGCCGGCATATGCGCCCAGGGCTGCACGAAGACACATGAGATCACGCCCGCCGTGAGCATTGCCGAGCCCGTGACGATGGGGCTGCCGTATTCGGGCAGGATCTTGGCGGGAATCACCGCCATACACGCGGCGCTGACCGCACACATAAGACCTGCTGCCAGGCCAAGCGGCGAGATATTCAGGCTGGTGGGGTCGCCGCCGGTGGCGATTAAAAAGGTTCCACCCAGAGCCAGGCCAATGCCGATGACTTCGCGAGTACGCGGCATGCGGCGATCGATCGCGCAGGTGTAGCCCATGATGATAACGAGCTGCAGGCACTGGAGCACCGTCGCGGTTCCGGCGTTCGTCAGGCGCACGGCCGAAAGATAGCAAAACTGGTTGAACAGCAGGCCAAAGGCGGTAAAGAGCAGCAGCTGCTTGCGATCGGCGGGTGTGGTCCAGAGCTTAATCAGGCGCTCGCGGTCGCGCGTAACAACCACGGCCATAAAGAGTAGACCGGCGAGAATCTGACGCACGCTCATAAGCCACAAGGTGTCGACGTGGTAGGTATCGAACAGAAAGCTCGCGCTGGTGCCCGAGAAGCCCCAAAACGAACCGCCCACCAGCGTAGCCAAGACGCCCGTGATCATCTTGCGCGTCGAAGCGCTGTTCAGGCGCTCGCGCCAGGCGCGGCGGGTGCTACGGCTGAGCTCGTCGGTGCCCTCGGGCACATCAATGTTCGATATATCGGTCATCGGCACCGAAGCCCCTGCGCCTTCGACCTGCTCGACACACTCTTTGCTCATTCCACTCCCCCGAAACAGCCTGGAAACAATTCGGCTTACCTTACCACGGCGAAGTCACCAGCTGGAGGCTTGTCCGCTTATCGGTAGGACAATTCCGCAGGCGTCTTTCCATAGCTCGATACCGCAATGGCCTTGCATTATGCGACAGCCAAATCACGGCAGTAGGCTCTTTTGAGATGGATACGGCAAAGCCCCCGAACTCCACAATGTAAGCGATTTTTAAAAATGTTCTTGCCACCGAGTTCAGGCTCCGTTATATTATCCCTTGCGCGCTTGCGCACCCTTGATCGGGCGTTTAGCTCAGGGGGAGAGCGCTTCCCTGACACGGAAGAGGTCAGAAGTTCAAATCTTCTAACGCCCACCAAATGTTCGCAGCTCAGAGGCAATGCCCTCTGGGCTGTTTTGTTTTATGCCGCCAAATCCGCTGGCAGCTCCAACCGCCCAAACAACCACCCCGCCCATGCGCAAAACCGCGTCAGCGACCCAAGCGCCTATCCCGGCTGACCCCGCAGTCAATTAAAACCGCCCCAATAGCCACCGAGGCCGAGACCAACGCGTCTCGAACCCATCCGAGCCACAGCTTCTCAGCAAAACGCCGCGATGTCTGCGCCCTGCGGTATCCTTGAGCCACTTGCACCTACAGCACCAAGGAGCCGCCATGCGCACCGAGCTCGATGTCCCCTTTTCGCACAAAGAAGAAGCCAAGGCGCTGGGCGCCAAATGGGACCGGACCAAGAAGATCTGGTATGTACCCAGCGGCGTCAACCCCGAGCCCTTTGCCGAGTGGCTGCCCGGTGTTGACCGATCCGACCCCTCGGCGCCGTATATATATCTAGTACTGGGCAAGCGCGAGTGCTGGAAGTGTCACAAAGAGACCTCGGTCGCGGCCTTCGGCATTCCCTATCGAACCGATAACGACGAGAGCATCGCCATCGCGCACGCGCCCAACGAAGCCGGGCACATTGCCATCGACACGGCCAACGCCAACGCACTCGCCATCGTGCCCGCTCTTGGCTGCGTGCCGGGCGAGATCCGCGACTACCTTCATAAGCGCTGCGGCTACAAGCCCGTAGGCGCGCGAGCCTCCAAAGCCCCGTCGCTCGGCAACACGTGCACCAGTTGCGACGCGCTGCAAGGCAGCCGCTATCTGTTCGAGGAGCCCTCGTCCCCGTTTGCCCTCATTGCCATCAACAAGCTGCCGGCACTGGAGTTTGTGCGCGTCGAAGTTGCCGGCGTCTTTGGCGTCCCGGCCACGCGCACCGACTTTAACCAGGCGCTCTTTACCTGGGCACGCGACCATCACGCCGAGTTCCACAAGCAGCTCGGTGAGGGGATTTATTTGTAGGGACGGAGAGGCCTTCACAGTCAGCTCCTCCGCATCACCTATCCCTCGTCGCCGGCGTCGTACACGATATCGAGGCCACAAACAGGGCATTTCTCCGGATACACCGGCATATGAACGCCTGTCCGTTTTCTCACTTCGTCGCTGAGTCTGTCGCACGCATCGATGAACCGAATGTCGAGACACGGTATTTGCGAGCCGCAGCAAGGGCAGGCGACGACAAACGACCCGCAATCAACCTCTACGCTCGGAAACATATTGTTGTCGATAAGGGCACACGGCAGTTTTCCGTACTTCCCCATCGCAATATCGCCTCGCCAGCTCATACACGCTCCCCTCTCGCTATACAAATCAGGAAGAGCATGCACCGGCGGGCGTGCGCGAGATTGCATCGCCACGCGATCCGATCAAACAACACGATCGTCAAAGAATGCCAAAACCAAATACGCTAATACGGCAGAAGCCCCGCCTTTTCACGCTTCTTTTCCGAGCGATCGAACTCAATGCGATGGGCCTCAAGAAACACCGTATTGGGTCGCCACTGACGCTCATTCGGCTGCCTTAGCGTCGCACCCGCAAAGGAAACGTAGTCGGTCTTATCCAGCAGGTACGATCCGCACAGCCGATATTCGCCGCAAACAGGCTCAAACGAAATCAGGTGAGCATCAAATAGGGAATGAAGATCGCGCCGAAGCAGAATGCCGTTGCTGGCAACCTGCGATTTGGGTCCCGAGTAATTCTCGATATGTGCAGCCTCCAGAGCTTCGCTGACGCCGCAGTCCGACACCGCGCAACGGCCATCATAGGCGGCAACGAGCTGTTTGCGGAACCATTGCTGCCCCAATCGCTCGCGCCTTAACGCATAGCGGACCTTTTCGTCGTCGGTCGTACCCTGTCCGGTAAACTCAATATCGACGGGCATGTGCTTCAGATAACTCATGTCTGGTGCAAAACGAGGGTCCGGTCCGCCTTTATGAACAGGACCGTGCAGAACAAACCATCCGTTTTCGGGCTCGAACCGCTCAACAAACGCAAGGCCGAGCACCTTGTAGCCCACCTCGGTTGCAAATATGACTCCGACTGGAACGCCACATTCCATGCAGTTGAGCATTTTACGGTTGTAATTCTGGTCTCGAAAACCAACAGTACCCGGCGCTTGAACCGAGTACTTAATGACCCACGTACCATCGTCCAAATAGAGCGGAGGCACATCGGTGTAGAAGCTCTTTTTAGAGTTATGGACCGAAAGCGCAAAGATCTTATTGGGATCTTGCTTCACCCGATCCTGGCCCGGCCAGAAGATCCCTGAATCCCGCGTTACGGGAAAGAAGTCCGAGCCAATTCTCAAACGATACTGATACTGAGGGCTATCTTCCTTGGTGTGGTGCGGAAGGCTGGTCCAAACGCCGCCGCGCTGTTCCTCACCCAGAAACCACTCCCATGCCTCAACGTATTCGGAAGGCACGAGACTGCAGGCACGGTCATAGCTTGGTCCATCCATCAACGGAACAGCAAGGTCAATGTCGTTCATCGCCAGCACCTACAACCATACGAACGCGAGTCATGCCCCTCAATAATATGGCCGAGAGTCAATTATTACGAGATCTCATTCCGCGATCGGCACGTCGTTGATGCTCTCGGTTTGCCGTTGGCGCGCTTGTACCCCGCTACCCCACTCCCCTGTATACTGATGTAGCACGTGTTTCATCCGGGCTTGTTGGGCCGGATTGTTCATGGGAGGGTCTTGTGGCTGCTTCGAATCCGCCTAAGGGGAGCGTTTCTTCTTCGTCCATCAAGCCGGTTACGCGCAAGGCCGTGCGTTGCCAGCGCGAGGTCGCTTGGCTTGTCACGCAGGCGGCGGGCAGGCTTGTGGCGACCACTCAGGACGTCAATGCGCCTACGCCGAGCTTTGTGTTAGCGGCGGCGCTGGATTTTGTGCGCCAATTGGAGCTTGCCGCGCAGGATGCCAACGGCCACCTCGACTACCAGAACGTTATGGCGCCCGACCTGCAAACGTTCTGTCACATGGCCAAGTTGCCTGCCGCGCCCAATGCGCTTTCGGACGCAGGCTACATGTTTACGCTCTCGGGCGCGGACCTTATCCGCGACATCTATGCATACTGCAGCGAGCTCGCCGAGTGCCACGTCTTTGACGCGGCAGAAGTCAAACCGGGAAATGTCATCAAGCTGGTTCTTAGGCTGTTCTTGATAGACGGGTTCGGGGCCATGCCGGCGTAAGCCGAGTCTTTAGCATTACCATCGACTGGGCAACAACCGCTTTACCTTAATGGACGTCAATCGAGGGTCGATTATTGGGTCGCCTCGTCCACTAACGCATCTATCCCACGCGCTCCGACAGTCGATACTTGCGGTTGCGGCTCGTCGCCGGCGCCGTGGGCTCAAGCTCGCCTTGAGCAATGAGCGCGTTGACGCGCGACCTAACCTGGGAAATTGTGAGCCCTGTGTGCTCTGCCAGCTCGCGCGTCCCCAGCTCGCCGTAGTGTTTGAGTGCCGTCACAATTAAGCCCCCGCCATGATCGACCGGCTCGATCTTTGAACGGTAAAGTACGACCTTGAACCGATCGAATCCCGGGCAGAACAGGGGATCGGCCAGACCATGCGCGCGCATGGCATCGATCATCATCGGGATGCCCGAGCCATTGCCCTCAGCCGGCGAACCTGCGCCATCCGGCAGCGGGACAATCGACATGAGCTTCACAAGCGTCGCGTTACGGCATCGGGAGCTGCCGTCAAACAAGTTCTCGCGAGTCTTTCCCCCGTAAAGGCCGCCAGGATTCGTCACCTCGACACGATCGTCAAAGACGTCGACGGCGATCGATTGTCCACAGAACCGATCCCCGTATTCTCGATGGATTACGGCATTGGCGATTGCCTCGCGCAGAACCTCCTCGGGGATCTCAAGCGAGTCGACACGCGAGACGCCTTGGACGGTCGAGGTTCGCCGCAAATTCTTGGCGACGGCTGCGACGGTATCCGAGATCATCTCGCCCAACGTTCCCTCACAGATTGTGCGGTCCATGAACCTCAGCGACCCCGCCATGCCCTTCTGAGTTCCCGCATGGACAGCCACGTCAATGAAGAGCTTGGGATAGAACTGCTGAGGGTAAACGCCCGCGGCAAGGAGGCCGGCCTTGGTAACATTGCCCTGGAAGTCGAGGAAATTCAGACGCTCCATCTTTGTCTTCTTGTCCGCCGCACCGCGCATCGCTCGAGGCGTCAACGAATAGGCACGCTCTATCGTGCGGTCGACCAGCGACTCGTCGAGATCGCCCACACTCGTGCCGGGCACCGCATCGCGATCGCTAGGACTCGTCCGCTCATATGACGCCAATGCGAGCACCTCGGTCGACGAAAGCGGGACATCTTTGTCATCGATGCGCTTGTAGCTGCCGCCCTGGGCGCCCCGCTCTATGACATAGCAGGGCTTGCTCGACGGATCGAGCTCCTCAATCGTAATGACGAGAACGATGACGCCCTGAAGCTCCACTCGCTCAATGGTGTATTTGGGCGGATTGGCCAGCTTTCCGCGACCGCCGGCATCGCCCATGCCCGCCACGAATTGGTTGAGCACTTTCTCGGTCTCAAAGTTTGCAACTGGGGCAAAACCCGCGCGCTCGCTCACTCCGAGTACGATGATGCCGCCGGCGGTGTTTGCGAAAGCGCTGACCGTTTCCCATACGTCGCGGGAAAGCGTCGTGGCGCTCTCCTTGACCTCGACGTTAAGATCGTCCGAGCCCATGCGCCTTAAAGACTCGAGCAGACCGGTCAGTTCGTTTTCGTTCATCTGCACGTCCTTTCGCTCGGTTCTGCGAAGAATGCCGCGAATGGATTTCCTTCGTCTCTCAGTTATCTCTCGTAATTATCTCTCATCTTTCTGTTATCTCTCATATTAGAGATGAGTGAGAGATAAAAGATAAGATGTCTGCCATCTGTTTCATATAAACATGTTTTTGCTGGTAGAACAATCGATATTGAGATAATACCATGATTGCTTGTCTCTTTACTGCTCAGTTATCTCTCATATTTATCTCTCGTATTCGTGACGAATGAGAGATGAGAGATGAGAGATGAGAGATGTGCTGGCGGCGGATGAGCGTGAATTTTGGACGGTCGGGAAATGAGGGTGGATATTTGGACGGTTTTTGGGCGTTTTGAGGCTGATTCCGTCCGAAAATCCACTCTCATTCGATAGGCGTCCAAGTTTCCGCGCTCGCGCGGCGGGCACGCGGGGCCTTTACCCAATCCGTTGGCATCGTCTTCAGTTCGCCGCAGGGTCGCGGCCCCATATGGGTATACTCTCGAGGATTCGACTCGATTCGCCCCCGCTGGGGCGTCAAAGGAGACTGCATATGCCCACCACCTCAACCGACCCGCGCGCCGCTGCCGCCGCGCTGCTGGTGCCCGGCACCACCTGCCACGGGTTTGCCGTCGAGCGCTGCGAGACCGTGCCCGAGCTCGACTCGGACGCCTACGTGCTGCGCCACACCGCCTCGGGCGCTCGCCTGCTGTACCTGGCGTGCGACGACGAAAACAAGGCCTTTGCCATTGGCTTTAAGACGCCGCCGGCCGATTCCACCGGCGTGTTCCATATTCTTGAGCACTCAGTGCTGTGCGGGTCGGCAAAGTTCCCCGTCAAGGAGCCGTTTGTCGACTTGATCAAGAGCTCCATGCAGACGTTCCTCAACGCCATGACCTACCCCGACAAAACCATCTACCCCGTTGCCACCACCAACGAGCAGGACCTGTACAACCTGATGGACGTGTACCTGGACGCGGTGTTCAACCCGGCCATCTATACCAAGCCCACCATTTTTGAGCAGGAGGGCTGGCACTACGAGCTGGACCTGCCGGAGGGCGCCGTGGGCGAGGGCGACAGCAGCTCCGCCAGCTTGCGCGAGGGCACGCTGCGCTATAACGGCGTGGTGTTCAACGAGATGAAGGGCGCGCTGTCCGACCCCATGAGCGTGCTGGACGACGCCGTCAACGCCGCGCTCTATCCCGACACTGCCTATGCGCACGAGAGCGGCGGCGACCCGCGCGCGATTCCCGCGCTCACCTACGAGCAGTTCCTGGACACGCACGCGCGCCACTACAATCCTTCCAACTCCTACATCACGCTCTACGGCGACCTGGACGTGGACCGCGCACTGGCCTTTTTGGACGAGCGTTATCTGTCGCAGCCGAGTGCCGCGAGCCGCCGCATGGACGCTGCCGTCGCCGCCGGCGAGGACCCGTCCACGCTGGCACCCAATCCGCTGGACGTGCAGGCGCCCGTGACCTGCGAGTACAAGCGCATCGAGATGGCCACCACGCCCGAGAACGCCTTGGTGGGCCTGGGTCTTGTGCTGGGCAGTGCGCTCGACCGCAAGCGCACGATCGCGGCGGACATCCTGTTCGAGGCACTGCTGGGTTCTAACGAGGCACCGGTTAAGAAGGCTATTCTTGCCGCCGGCCTAGGCGGCAACGTGGTGAGCTACACCGCGGCCGAGAGCCTGCAGCCCTACGAGCTCATCATGCTGCAAAACGCGCAGCCCGGCGTGGCGCGCGAGCTGCGTCGCGTGTTCCAGGACGCCTGCCGCGACCTGTGCGAGCACGGCGTTCCGCACGAGCGCCTGGAAGCTATCATCAGCAGCAACGAATACGACCTGCGCCAGCGCGACTACGGTATCGCCGACGGCGTAGCCATTGCGTGCGATGCGCTGAGCACCTGGCTCTACGATGACGATGCTGCAACGCTGGCGCTCAAGTACGGTCCGGTGTACGAGGAACTGCGCGGCGAGCTGGACGGCAGCTATTTTGAGGACCTGCTGCGCGAGCTCGTGCTGGAAAACGATCACATGGCGCTGGTCGAGCTGGTGCCGGTGGATGCCGCCGAGGGTTCGGAGGGCGCCGAAGCCGCCGAGCTGGCAGCCAAGCGCGATGCCATGACCGATGCCGAGCTGGCCGACGTGGTCGAGCGCACAGCCGCGCTGCGTGCCGCACAGGAGGCGGAGGACACGCCCGAGGCCAAGGCCACGCTGCCGCGCCTGCGCGTGTCCGACATTGGCGAGGCGCGCCCCGAGCCGCCGCTGGTCGTAGACACGACCGCGCCCATCCCCTGCCTGCGCCACGGCATCCCCACCAACCGTCTGGCCTACGCCATGCAGTATTTCGACCTGAGCTGCGTCGCGTTTGAGGACCTGCCCTATGTGACGCTGCTCTGCCGTCTGCTCAAACAGCTGCCCACGAGCGAGCACTCGGCCGAGGAGCTCGACAACTTGCTCGCCGGCAAGCTGGGCTTTTTGAGCTTTACGACCGAGGTCATGACCCAGCCCGACGTGAACGGCGTGCGCCCCTATCTGCTGGTGAGCGCCGGAGCCCTGTCCGAGAAGATCGATGCGCTGGCGAGCCTGCCGCGCGAGGTGTGGTCGAGCACGCTTTTGCTCGATGCCGATGCCGACCGCGTGCGCGACGTGCTCACGCAGATTCGCATTGGGCTTGAGCAGGGCTTTATCAACAACGGACACTCGGCGGCACTCGGTCGCGCGATGAGCTACAGCTCGCCTTCGGCCGTGGTGCGTGAGCAGCTCTCGGGCGTAGACTTCTACCTGTTCCTGCGCGATCTGCTCGACCACTTTGACGAGCGCCTGGATGGCCTGCGTGCCAAACTTACCGAGCTGGCAGGCCGCATCTTTGTGGCCGACGGCTGCCTGGCGAGCTTTACCGGCAGCGATGAGGACTTTAACGCATACTGGAATGCCGCGGGCGACCTGGGGCTGGACGCTGGCAACGGCGCCGATGCCGGCCGCGATGCGCTCGTGGTGCCGACGCCGTGCGACCGCCACGAGGCTTTTGTCATCCCCAGCGACATCTGCTTTGCGGCAAGCGCGTGCGACCCGCGTCGCCTGGGCATTGACGTGACAGGCGCCTGGGCGGTTGCCGCCAACGCACTCTCCTACGACTACCTGTGGAACGAGATCCGCGTGAAGGGCGGTGCGTACGGCTGCGGATTCCGCGCGGCAGGCGAGCGTCAGGCGGCGTTCTACACCTACCGCGACCCGGCAATCGACCCCTCGATTGAGCGCGTGGCGCGCGCAGGCGAATGGCTCGGCAGCTTTGAGCCCGACGAGGCCGCCTTTGAGGGCTTTATCGTGAGCTGCGTGAGCGGCATGGACGCGCCGATGAAGCCGTACGCGCTCACCAAACGCCGCAACACGACCTACCTGGCCGGACTCGATCCGCATGCACGCGAGGAGCGCCGCGCCCAGATGCTCGCCGCCACGCCCGGCGAGCTGCGCTCGCTCGGCGCCGACGTCACGCGCATCGCAGGCACCTCGCCCACCTGCGTCTTTGGCGGCCGAGACGTCATCGCCAAGAGCAACGCCGGCTTCAACGTCATCGACCTGCTGAGCTAACCACAACAAAGGTAGATTTTTGGAACATGCCTGAAAATCTACCTTTTCTTTTGCCGCAGTCTGCCGGTTTGTCTCGATCTGTAACGCTAAGGCGGCAATATTGGCTCCAGATGTTACAAATCGAGACGTTTCCGGATGACGCCGGCCCTTTGTCTCAATCTGTAACATCTAGGTCCAATTTTGCCGAGTTACTGTTACAGATCGAGACAAACCGCCGCGAACACCTGCCCTTCGTCAAAACCCACGAAGGTGTCCATGAGCTGTCCCCTTTTGCGATGGTTTGTGTGGTGGTTTGGGTGTTTGCCCAGATAAAACCTGCCAAAATAAACCTGTCCCTTTTTGGCAGGTTTGCTAGAGGAGGCCGGGATGGGTAAGGCTGAGGTGCGACGGGCGGTGATTGCTCGGCGCGATGCGATTGATTTGAATTTGCGGACGGCAAAGTCCGCCGCTATCTGTGCGCGGCTGGTTGAGCTGTTGGATCGCTTGAGTGCCGCGGCGGCGCACACCGTTGCCGTCTATGCCGCGATGGGTTCCGAAGTCGACCCTGCCGTGTTTGCCGCAGCGGCCGCCAAAAACGGCAGGCGCGTGGCCTATCCGTGCATGTTCTCGGCAGCTGACGCTGCGGCTTGTGGCCAGCGTATGTGCATGCGAGCGGTCGCCGCCAGCGACGCGACCGCGGCCCCATTTGTTGTCCATCCCACGCGAACCTTTGCTGCCGAGGACATCGACAGCGGCCGCTTCCCCATCGTGCCTGCCGAGGCGCTCGGCATGGTCGTCGTGCCGCTCGTAGCCTTCGACCGCACCGGCGCGCGCCTGGGCTACGGCGGCGGCTGCTACGATCGTTACCTGCCCATGCTCTCACCCGCATGCCAAATCATCGGCATCGCCTTTGACGAACAGCGTGTCGACCACGTTCCCACCGATGCCCACGACCTGCCGCTGTCCAACATCATCAGCGCCTAACCGCTACCACATCAGCCACGGCTACAGCGGCATCATCGCAGCCTAGTGCTCCTCGCCGGCACGGGCCAGGTCGTAGGGCGTGGTCTGGTAGACATAGTAGTTGAGCCAGTTGGTGTAGAACAGCTGAGCCTGGCTGCGCCAGACGTTACGCGGCTCGGCGGTGGGGTCGTCCCCCGGGAAGTAATGCGCCGGCACCTGAGGGTTGAGGCCGCGCTTCACGTCGCGCTCGTACTCCAGGCGCAGTGTGTCGGTATCGTACTCGGGATGGCCAAAGACAAAGAAACGACGGCTGTCGGTCGACTTGACAATGTACAGGCCCACCTCGTCGGACACGGCCACAACCTCAAGCTGTGGCTCGGCCTCCACGTCCTCGCGCCGCACATCGGTATTGCGCGAATGCACGGCATAGAAGCGGTCGTCAAAGCCGCGGACCAGCGGGCTTTGCGGCTTCACCAGATAATGCTCGAACACGCCACTCGCCTTTGCCGGCAGGTCGTACTTCTGGATACCGTAATGATGGTACAGGCCGGCCTGTGCGCCCCAACAAATGTGCAGCGTAGAGTGCACGTGCGTGGTAGACCAGTCCATGATCTGGCAGAGCTCGGGCCAGTAGTCGACCTCCTCGAACGGCATCTGCTCCACCGGCGCACCTGTGATGATCAGGCCGTCGTAGTGGATGTCGCGGATGTCGTCGAACGTACGGTAGAACGTCTCCAGGTGGCCGGCGCTCACGTGCGTGGCCTCGTGCGTCTTGGTGCGCAGCAGGTCCACCTCCACCTGCAGCGGCGTGTTGGAGAGCTTGCGCATGATCTGCGTCTCGGTGGCGATCTTGGTGGGCATGAGGTTGAGGATGAGCACGCGCAGCGGACGGATGTCCTGGTGCAGCGCGCGGTACTCGGTCATGACAAAGATGTTCTCGCTCTCGAGCTGCGCGGCGGCAGGGAGGGCGTCGGGGATGCGAATGGGCATGGATGCTCCTTACGAGTCAGTTGCAGCTATGGTACAACGAGCGGCCCCATCCGCGCGAGTGTATCGCCCAGCGATGCCGTCAGCGGCCCAAATCACTCCAAAAGTAGAGATTAAGGCATGTCCCAAAAATCTACGGCACTTTAGCCTAGCAAAGTAGCAGCAGGACGCTACAATGGTTCGACGCGAAAAACTCGGCCGAAAGGATACATATATGTACCAGACGCGTAAGATCGGTGTGGTCGGCCAGGGCCACGTAGGAGCACATGTCGCCAACAGCCTGCTCATGCAGGGCATTGCCGATGAGCTGTATCTGTGCGATATCAACGAGGCCAAGGTGACGTCCGAGGTCCAGGACCTGCGCGACTCCCTTTCGTTTGTCCCGTACAACACCAAGATCGTCAACTGCTACGACCACTACGAGGAGCTGGCCTGCTGCGACGTCATCGTCAACGCCGCCGGCAAGGTCGCGCTGGCCGCCGGCAACCGCGACGGCGAGCTGTTCTTTACCACCGACGCCGCCCGCACCTTTGCCAAGCGCATCGTCGATGCCGGCTTTGACGGCATCTTCGTGAGCATCTCCAACCCCTGCGACGTCGTGTGCACTGAGTTGTGGCACCTGACCGGCTACGATCCCAAGAAGATCATCGGCTCGGGCTGTGGCCTGGACTCTGCCCGCCTGCGCACCGAGATCTCCAAGAAGGTCGGCGTGAGCCCCAAGTCCATCGACGCCTACATGATCGGCGAGCATGGCTTTAGCCAGCTTGCTGCCTTTAAGGCCGCAACCATCGCCGGCAAAAGCCTCACCGAGCTCCAGGCCGAGAACCCCGACAAGTATGCCTTCGACCACATGGAGGTCGAGGAGCTCGCGCGCAAGGGCGGCTACGTAACCTATCAGGGCAAGCAGTGCACCGAGTACGCCGTCGCCAACTCCGCAGCGCGCGTCTGTGCCGCCGTGCTGCACAACGAGCACGCCGTGCTTTCGGCCTCTACGCTTATGACCGGCCAGTATGGCGAGGAGGGCATCTTTACCTCTCTGCCGTGCGTGATCGGTGCCGAGGGTGTCGAGGAGGTCTACACGCTGGACCTTTCTGAGCACGAGCTCGAGGGCTTCCACAAGAGCTGCCAGCACATCCGCGACAACATCGCCCAGCTCGACTGGTGGGACGCCGAGGCCTACGACGCCAAGTAGTCTGCCGGTTGATGCGACAACTCGCTCTTACGGACGCAATGTAAAGCGGGCCGCGCCGGAAACCCACCGGCGCGGCCCGCTTTTTGACTCACGCGACACGCTTGCAGATTTAGGTCTAATACTTTTCCCGAAAAGTGAACGAGCAGAAACAAGCCCCCGAAGCATCGACACTTTATGGGGACCATTTCCTGCAGTTTCATTAAGATTTTCCTGCGATTTTGGCGCCAAAAAATGTCGATGCTTCGGGGGTCCAAAATAGGTCGTTCACTTCTCAGGAAAAGTATTTGACTTCGTTTTTCGACAAACGGAAAGGGACGCCGTAACGCAAACGGGGCCCGCGCTTGGCGAAAGCCCCATCATGAAAAATCGCTTTCCCCGTTACCTAGTACTGTTCGATGCCCATGTAGCGACGGACCTCGGGGCTGTGGTCGAAGACCTTGCCGCGGGCGGCGCGCAGCTCGCAGCTCATCGCATAGAAGAAGATCGGCTCCAGGTAAGAACGCACGCTGACGGGCACGTCGCCCACGCCGTACTCGAGCGCGTCGAGCACCATGACCGTATCGGTGTGCGTGTTGAGGAACGCCAGCGCGCGCTCCTCCATGGGGCGGCACTCGCCCGATCCAAGCTGCACAAAGTAGAACACGCCGGGCTCGGTAGCCTCGAAGGGACCGTGGAAATACTCGCCGGAGTGGATATAGCAGCAGTGCTGCCACTGCATCTCCATGAGCGAGCAGATGGCCATGGCGTAGGTCTGGCTAAAGTTGGGGCCGGAACCAAGGATATAGAAGAACTTGTGCTGCTGGCAGAGCTCGGCAAAGCGATCCCCCAGCTCGGCGTTGACCTTCTCGCGGGCAGCGGGCAGCAGGGCGTCCATCTGCTTAAGGCCGGCGTACATGTCGGCGAGCGCCTCGTAGCCCTCCTGCTGGTCGAGTAGCTCAGCGGCGATCAGAGCGCCGATACCCTGCGGAACCTCGGCCTGTGACACGCCCTCGCCCCACGGATAAACCCAGGTAGTCCACTTGCCGTTGTCGATCTTTGAGCCCTCGCAGTCGGTGAGGGCAACGACCTCGGCACCGGCGGCCAGCGCCATCTCGCAGCCGTCGACGACCTCTTGCGTGTTGCCGCTGTGGCTGCAGGCGATGACGAGCGACTTCTTGCCAAGACTCTTGGGAGCCATCAGGCAAAACTCGCGCGCCGTGTAGACCGTCGAGGTAAACGTGGTGGCCTCGCGCTTGAGCAGCTCATTGGCCGGCATCAGGTCAATCATCGAACCACCGCAGGCGATCCAAAAGACATTCTCGATCTTACCTTTGCGCTCGATAATTTCCTGAACCAGATCGTGTGCGTTCACGGTGACGTTCCTCCCTGTGTGGCGGCTTTGAGCGACGACAGCTCGTACCTGCGGTCGTTCTATGTTGTCCTATTTATAGCACGCAAGCTGTCGCAGGTGAAGTCATTTCACCAAACTTGTTCTATGTTGTTCTATCCGTGGACGTTAGATGTCGAACACGTAGCGCGAGCCCACGATCTTTTGACGACCGAGCAGCAGGGGCCGCTCGTCCTCATCGGTAAAGTACGCCTCCATATAAAAGAGCGGCTCGCCGACCGGCACCTCCAACAGCGGGGCCACCTGAGCATCGGCAAGCGCAATCTCCACGGTGCAGGGGTCGGACTTGAGCGGCGCGCGGCCCGAGTGCTCGGCAACGAGCGCAAAAATCGAGTTATCGGCGAGGTCCTCGTCGGCAATCTGCTGCAGATAGGGATGGTCGGCCAGCACAAAGGCGTTGTTCTCGAGCATGACGGGCACGCCATCGGCCGTACGTACGCGCTCGACCACGATGAGCTCGCAGCCGGGCTCCACGCCAAAAAAAGCCGCGTCCTCGCGCGTCGCCGCAACCACCGTGCGCGATACCAGGCGCGCGCCCGGCACCATGTCGTTGGCGGCACAACCCTCGGTGAAGCTCTGGACGTCGCCCTTCTGGCGAATCTTGCGCTTGAGCTTGGGAGCACACACAAAGGTGCCCCTCCCCTGCTGGCGGTTGAGGTAGCCCGCGCGCGATAGCTCCTCGATGGCACGGCGCACGGTAATGCGGCCCACGCCGTAGGACTTCGCGAGCTCCATCTCAGAAGGAATACGCGAGCCGGCAGCGTACACACCGCGTGCGATCTCGCCCTTTAGATCGTCCATAACCTGCTGGTACAGCGGCACGGCGGACACATCAGTACGGTCGGTCTTGCTATCGGCTACCATCGTTACGCTCCATCCCGCGCATGCTCGGACTCAAACTCTTCAATCGCCGCCATAAACTGCTCGCCAAAGGCGTCGGCTTTTTTCTCGCCGATGCCGTTGACCTGGATAAGCTCGTCGCGCGTCTGAGGGCGCAGGCGGCACAGGCCGCGCAGGGCCTTGTCGGAGAAGACCATGTACGGCGCCATCTCCAGCTCGGTCGAGATCTCCTTGCGCAGGGCACGCAGGCGCTCGAACAGCTCGGCATCGTCGCCCACGCGTGGGCGCTGATCCAGCTCGGCCTCCTCGCGCAGCAGATCTACCGCACGGCGGGCGCGGGCCGAGACCTTGCGCTTGGACGCACGACGCTTGACGGTAAAGGCGAACGCCTCATCCTCGACCTCGACGGCACGCGGGCCCAGCCCCACGACCGGGTACTGCCCCTGCGAGGTGGCCAAATAACCACGGCCGCAAAGCTGGCCAATGATGTCCTTAATACGCCCGACCGATTCGCTCGACAGCTCACCATAGCCACGGTCCTGGTCCAGATTCATCTGGCGAATGCGCTCGGTGTTGCCGCCGTGGAGCACGTCGGCGATCAGCGACTTGCCAAAGCGCATGGGGCGCGTGGCCACATAGCGCACGGCAGCGCGTGCCATATCGGTGACGTCCTCGATCTCGAACTGCGTGAGACAGTTGCTGCAGTTGCCGCAGCCCTCGGCGTCATCCGTGGCGGTGGTGCCCGCACCAGCCGCGGCAGCATGCTCGGCCGCGGCCTCGTCGCCAAAGTAGCGCAGCATGTATTCGCGCAGGCAGCCGGTGGTATTGCAGTAGCCCTCCATCTGGCTGAGCAGGCGGTAGCGGTTCTGGAGCGCCCATGCGCGCTGCTCGTCGTCGAGTGCCTCGTCGTCCGAATCACCGCGATCGATTAAAAAACGGCGCATGCGAAAATCGTTGCCGTTCCACAACAAGTGGCAGCTGGCCGGATCGCCATCGCGGCCGGCGCGGCCCGCCTCCTGGTAGTAGGCCTCGATGCTCTCGGGCACGTTGTTGTGGATGACGTAGCGCACGTTGGGCTTGTCGATGCCCATGCCAAAGGCGTTAGTGGCAACCATCACCTGGATATCGTCATCGATAAAGGCGCGCTGGCTTTGACGACGGGCGTCGTTGCCCATGCCGGCATGGTAGCGGCCAACGCGAATGCCGCTGGGGCCCAGCGCCTCGGCAAGCTCGCCTGCCAGCGCATCGACTGTCTTGCGGGTCGAGCAATACACGATGCCGCTCTCGCTCGAATGCGCGATCACATAGTCGCGCACCCACGCGGCTTTGGCCTTGTCGCCCATCTCCTCGCAGCCAAAGTAGAGGTTCTTGCGATCGAAGCCCGTCACCACCGTCGCGGGGTTTTGCAGGCCGAGCATCTGCTGAATGTCCGCACGCACGCGCTCGGTCGCCGTGGCGGTAAAGGCCGCCACGATGGGGCGCTGCGGCAGGGAATCGATGAACTCGCGAATCTGCAGGTAGGCGGGGCGGAAATCCTGGCCCCATTGACTCACGCAGTGGGCCTCGTCAATGGCCACGAGCGGCACGCCAATGCCGGCGGAACCCGCAGCCTCCTGGGCAAAGGCTAAAAAGCGCGGCTCGAGCAGGCGCTCGGGCGCCACGTACATAAGTTGGTAACGACCCTCACGCGCCCGCTTGAGCACGGTGTTTTGCTGAGCCGGAGTAAGGCTGGAGTTGAGATAGCTGGGCCGCGCACCCGCCGCGAGCAATGCACGGGTCTGATCCTCCATAAGCGACAGCAACGGGCTCACCACAAAGGTGATGCCGGGCAGCATGAGCGCGGGTACCTGGTAGCAAATGGACTTGCCGGCGCCCGTGGGCATAACACCCAGCGCATCGCGACCGGCAAGGATCGCATCGACCATGCGGTCCTGCCCCGGGCGAAACGAGGTGTAGCCAAAATAGGCGCCGAGCGTGTCGAGCGCCATTTGCTGCATACTATCGGTCATGGTTTCCTAACGTCCAAGTCATCTGCCGCCGATTATACGCCGCCACGCGGACCGGTGCCGCACGGCCGTCGGCCACGGGCAACGCAATCCAAAAGGAACGAGCGTGGGATTTTTGGACACTTTCCCAACGGCTAATCTCTTGACAAGCGCGCAAACGTCGCTGGTTGAGCATAAGTCAGCGAAAACGCCCCTAAGCGAGCAAGGTGACGTGAAAGAGGAGGGAAGCGTACTTCGGTACGCGACCGACGATTGAACGTCAGATTGCCGCTTAGGGGCGTTTGCAGCGTCGAGCCGTTACGCGGTTTGGTAAAACCGCGTAACTTACATGACCATAACGTAGCGCGATCCCACGTAGTACTGCTTACCCATCAGGACCGGCTCGCCATTGGGACCCGTGAAGCCGGCACGCAGGTTGAGCAGCGGATCGTGCGGAGCAATGCCCAGCTCGGCCGCCTGCTCGGTATTGGCACGAACGGCCTCGACCGTGCGGTAGCCAACCGAAACAATCGGCGTTCCGCCAACACGCTCGACCTCGGCAAAAATCGACTTGTCCTCAAGATCGGCCGTCAACAGCTCACGGTAGGCATCAAACGGCACAAAGATGTTCTCCTCAAAGATGGGCTCGCCGTCGGCCGTACGCACGCGCTTGATATGCAGCAGCAGCGCATCCTTCTGCAGGCCAAAGAACTCCATCTCGTTTTGGCGCGCCGGAACGATCTGGCGATCGATCACGTGCGCACCGGCCTTCATGCCGTTGCCGGCACACAGCGCGGTAAACGTCTGCAGCGTCGAGGCGTGAAACTGGCGATTGATGTGCGGCGTGGAGACAAAGGTGCCACGGCCCTGCTGCTTAACCAGGTAGCCATCGGAGCACAGCTCCTCGACGGCGCGGCGCACCGTAATGCGGCTCACGTCGTACTGCTCGGCTAGCTCAAGCTCGGACGGAATACGCTCCTTGGGTGCATAAACACCTTTCTCGATCGCATCCTTGATTTCGTCGTAAATCTGCTGGTAAAGCGGTGCATTTTTGGGCGCAGGCATATCTAATCACTCTTATCGAAATATCGAAATAACTAATACGTATATAACGTCTAGTTTCATATTACCTCATAATGATAAAACGATACACCCTCCCTACCAAAAAGCGACAGCTTCATTTTGGTAGGTTTTATCTGGGCAAACGAGAGCCTCTCGAAAGCAACGGGGCTTTCGGGGGGCTCGTTCGGATGGGTTGCGCAGGACCGGCAAAATGCCAATACTCTACTTGCCGTCGTCCTGCTGCAGGCTGTCCTGTTCGCTGAGGCGCGCCTGCCTGCTGGCCATGCGTGCGGGCTTGTCGGGATCGGGAACGGCCGTGGGCATGGGCTCGTCGACATGACCACCCCACCAGCCGCCCACAAAGTTGAGCGTGTGGAACACGTTGATCACGGCGCCGGGATCAACGTCGCACACCAGCTTGATAATGTCCTGACTCTCGTAGGTCGAGACAACAGTGTTCAGCAGGTACATCTTTTCGCGGCTATATCCGCCGACGACCTCGGCGCAGCTAATGCCGTGCTGAAAATGGTTTACGTAGGCAGTCATGACCTCGTCTGCCTTACGCGTCGTGATCTGCAGCGTCACGCGATCGTAGCGACGATAGAAACTGTCGATAGTCTTGGTCGAAATAAACTGGAACACGATGGAATACGCCGCCTTGTCCCAGCCAAACATAAAGCCAAAGATCGCCAGGATAAAGCAGTTGAAACCAAAGATGACGCCCCAGATGGTCTTGCCCGTGTGGTTGGAAACCCACAGCGCGATAAAGTCGGTGCCGCCGGTGGATGCGCCGGATTTAAGCGCGATGGCAGCGCCCAGACCCGAGACCACGCCGCCAAAAATGATGAGCATGATCTTGTCGCCCAAAAACGGCGCGAAGTGAAAGACGTTGAGGAACAGCGATGAGAGCACGACCTGCATCATCGAGAAGATGACGAAGCGCTTGCTAATGCCGCTCCAACATAGGAGCGCCACGGGGATGTTGAGCGCGAGCATGCCGAGCGAGATGTCGATATGAACGCCACCCAGCGAGGTAACGCGATCGAGTAGGACCGCGACGCCGGTAAGACCGCTCGGAAGCAGGTCGGCGGGCTGAATGAACGCCTGGATCAGAAATGTCTGGAGAACGGCGGAAATGGTGACCGCCACAGCGGTAATGGCACGGCGGACGATGGTGAGGCGGCCGAGCACGAGCACGCGGTCCGTGAGCTGATCGATGGCGTTCGCCACGCAGGCTCCTTTCGAAGGCAGATGTAGTTGTGGGGTATGTCCGCGATTGTAGCATGGAGCGTGCGGGGGCGCTTCAATTCACCCTCTCTCGACAACCAAAGCGGGACCAGCAACCCCACGACCAAAGGCCCAAATTACAAGTGAGTAGACTTTACGCGACCTGCAGAGCACACCCAAAACCGCCACCCCTGTGACCTGCGGTTTTACTAGAGCAGATGCGCTTTGTGCTCGTCTTGCATCAAAAAGTCTACTCACTTAGTCCGAATCGAAGCCAAACGGATCCAAATAGATGACAAATTAAGCCAATCCGCAGCAAAAGACGCGTGAATCAGTGCTTCTCGCGGCGGATTGACGCTACAAAGCGGCCAAAATGTCGGTCAGATTATCGATAACGGAATCGGCTCGCGATTGATCGAGGTTGACACCCTCGTGCGGACGCAGCGCCAGGACGCAGGCGCCGGAGCGCTTACCAGCCTCGATGCCCAAAGGCGAATCCTCGATAACCAGGCACTCGGCAGGCTCCACCCCCAGCGCCTCCATGGCACGCAGGTAGATCTCGGGGTCGGGCTTAAACGCACTGCACTCGTGACCGCTGATGGTGTAGTCCAGCACGTCGGCGATACCGGCAATCTCCACCAGCTCGTCGATCAACTCGCGATAGGACGAGCTCGCGATGGCACACTTCACGCCACGCTCATGCAGCTCACGCATCACCGGCTCCGTCTGCTCGTTGAGCAGCTCGGCATACGGAACGGGGTGGTCCGGGCTGTAGACCTGCTTGTACTCCACGCGTAGGCGCTCGCGCAGCTCAACATCGTCGGGCACCAGCGCCTCCCAAATGGCCGGCTCGTTAGACCCCGAAAGATCGGGAATCTCGTCAAAGTGGAACCCCTTCTCTTCCATAAACGCCACGCGGCGGCGGTTGTAGAACCACTCGGTATCGACCAGCACGCCGTCCATGTCAAACAGCACTGCCTTGATCATACGCATCTCCTCCTACCTGCCAAAAAGGGACAGGTTTATTTTGGTAGGTTTTATCTGGGGTTTTATGACGCGACAGACACGCCCCCAAAGCAAAAAGGGGACGGGGCGCAAACCCCATCCCCTCTCAATCAACCCGTAAGGTCTACTTACTTGTGATTAGTAGGAAAGCTTCCACATGTAGCGACGCATGGTCAGCGGGTGCTGACGGGCCTCGGCGATCTGGTTGCCGTACTCGCGCATAACGGCGAGGTGCAGCAGCGGGTTGAAGTAGGTGACGACGCTCGCGGGCACGGCGTCAGCCAGGCCGTAGTCCTTGGAGTCGATCAGAGCGACCTTGGCGCCCATGCGCTCAAGGAAGGTGAGGGCGCGGGCGTCCATCGGACGGGTGGCGCCATCGGACATGAAGAAGACGTAGGGCTTACCCTCGGTGGAAACCTCGAACGGGCCGTGGAAGTACTCGCCGGTGTTGTAGGCGGCGGCGTCGATCCACTGCATCTCGGTGAACAGGAAGGCGGCGTGAGAATAAGCCATCTTCTCGGAGGCACCGGAAGCCATGAAGTAGATCATCTTGTCGTCCTTGAAGTCCTCGGCGAACTTCTTGGCGAGCTTCTTGCAGTGCTGAGCGGCGTTCTCGCAGAGATCGAAGATGTTGGTGAGGCCGGTGATCATGTCCTCGTAGTGGTCATAACCCTCGGTCTGCTGAAGGATCTCGAGAGCAAGAGCGATGGCGTAGCCGGGCTTCTCGCACTTGGCAGCGTAGTTGGCGTGGAAGCCGTGGACGATGACGTGGTCGGCGTCGACGGTCAGAGCGGAGCCAGCCTTGTTGGTGAGGGAGACGACCGGGCAGTTGTGCTTCTTGGCGGTCTTGTTGGCCTCGACGGTCTCGGGCGTGGAGCCACCGAGGGAGCAGGTGATCACGAAGGTGTGCTCGTTGACCCAGGAAGGCGTGTCGTAGTTGAACTCGTTAGCAGTGAAGATCTGAACGTTCAGCTTGTC
Source organism: uncultured Collinsella sp. (assembly GCA_900541005.1). Taxonomy (GTDB): domain Bacteria; phylum Actinomycetota; class Coriobacteriia; order Coriobacteriales; family Coriobacteriaceae; genus Collinsella. Next base: position 90,135 of record UQIP01000002.1, read on the forward strand.
CGTGTTGTTGGCCAGGAAGTACTTGGCGGGGTAAAGGTCGGACATGGAAGCGCCGCAGCCGACGAAGGCGACGCTGTGGATCTCGTGGTTGGACAGGACGTCAGCGACGATCTGCTTAGGGAGGTTAAGGTCGATCTCGTACATCTGACACATTCCTTTCGATTTTTGCGGCGCCACTTTGCCGGGCGCACGCAGGGTTACCGTGATTTGGACCGAGTCACCGGCCCGTTGAGGATGTGTCAAAGGGACTGTCCCTTTGACACATTTAGGGATGGAAGCCTGCCTGGGGTATGGGATGCCAGGCAGGCCCCCGGGGGAAAGCGGTTGGACGCTTGGTCGCGACTAGGCCAGGATGCCGGCCGCGGAGAGGGCGATGCCGCCCACGATGGCGATCACGAGAAGCCAACCGGTGTTGACGTTCTTCTTGATGAGCCAGTACATAAGGCCGGTGAGGCCAAGGGAGATCATCTGGGGCATCATGCCGTCCAGGATGTCCTGGATCACAACGGTGCCGTCAGCGAACTGCAGCGGGGTGGTGGCGCCGATCAGCGTGGCGATCATGCCGCCCACGGACATAAGACCCACGATGCCGCAGACATACATGAGCTTCTCCATGAGGTCGCCGCCCTGAAGCTTGCTCAGGTACTCGTGGCCGCCCTGATAGCCCATCTTGGCTGCGAACCAAGTGATCAGCACAGCGGGGACGATGGAGATGAGCATGGCCAGGATCGGGCCCATGATGGAGCCCTGCTGAGCCAGCTGAACGCCCAGACCAAAGGCGATAACGCGGATGGTGCCCTGGAAGAAGGAGTCACCGATGCCGGAAAGCGGACCCATGAGGGAGGTCTTGACCGCGTTGATCGAATCGGGATCGAAGTTCTCAGGATCCTTGGCGTACTCCTCCTCCATGGAGGCGGCGAGGCCCAGGATGAAAGCGCTCGTCTGCGGGGTGCAGTTGTAGAACGCCATGTGACGGTGGTAAGCCTCTTTCTTGGCCTCGAGCTGCTTGGGGTCAGACTCGTCGGGATAGAGGCGGTCGAGCGTGGGAACCATGCCGTAGAGGAAGCCCATGTTCATCTGACGCTCGTAGTTCCAAGAGGCCTGGATGGCCCAGGAGCGCCAGAAGAACTGGCTGACCTTCTTGTTCAGGGACACGTCCTTGGTTGCGGTTGCCATAGTGTGTTCCTCCTTAGTCTTCGTCGTCTTCGAGCGGATCGTAATCGGAATCGACACCGGCGGCTGCATGGGAACCGTTGAACTTGAAGCCCATGAAGACGACAGCCAGGCACACACCGATCAGAGCGACCGCGATGACGGACAGGTTGAGGTAAGCGGCGAGCAGGAAACCGATGAACAGGAACGGAGTCATACCCTTCTTGATCATCATGGTGAGCAGCAGGGCCAAGCCGTAGGCGGTCATGATCTTGGTCGAAACGTTAAGACCAGTGGACAGCCACTCGGGAACCATGTTGACGATGGCCTGAACCAGGTCGGTGCCAACAAAGACGGCGAGGAAGATCGGCAGGAAGTACATGACGGCGTACAGACCGGAGCCGGCGCAGATGTGCATACGGTAGGCGGTCTTAAACTTTCCGTTATCGATCGCGCTATCTGCCACATGGGTGAGGGCGGCGATGATGGAGCGGAACACGATGCCGAGGAGCTGACCCAGGACGGCGACCGGGATGGCGATCGTCATGGCGGTCTCGGCGGAAGCATCGGTCAAGCACGCAAAGGCAGCGGCCACGATGCCGCCCAGGACCATATCGGGCGGAACGGCGGCGCCGACCTGCACCAGGCCCATGGACACGAGCTCGACGGCGGCACCGACGGCAAGGCCGGTGGGCACATCGCCCAGCAGCAAACCGACGAGCGTAGCGCCAACGAGGGGCTGCTCGAAGTTAAGACGACCGAGCAGGCGGGAGTCCCACATGCAGAACACGCCGACGAGGCCGACGAGCACCGCACTGATGAACGTATTCATACCCTTCTCCTTTCAGTCAGGCAAAAGCCTGGTTGATTACAGCTTGGCGTCGATGTCGACGCTCTGATACGTAGGGGTCTGCTGAACATAGAGCTTGATGCCCATGTCGAGCAGCTGGTTGACGTCGGCCTTCTGGGTGGCGTCGAGGAAGACGGAGCTGTCCTTGCCGCCGACCTGATCGGCACCGTCGTGGTTGGCGGTGGCGCCCAGGTTGATGGCGTCGAGCTTGTAGCCCTGGCAGAACTGCAGCATCTCGGCGGTGTTGCCAAAGACGAACATGACGCGCTCGCCGAGGGTGTTGAGCTTGTCCATCTTGGCGAGGGCACGCTCGACGGTGAAGACGTTCAGACGCACGCCCTGGGGCTTGGCCAGCTTAAGAGCGCCCTTCTTGATGTCATCGTTGGCGGCGGCGTTGTCGACGACGATGATGCGCTCGGCCTGAACCTTGGTGGTCCAGGTAAAGACGACCTGGCCGTGCAGCAGACGGTAGTCAAGACGTGCGAGGACGATCTTGGCGGGACCGGAACTGTGACGGGGCGCCTTAGCCTTCTTGGCGGGAGCCGCGGCAGCCTCGACCGGAGCATTGGGGTTGGTCAGACCGGTACGGGCCTCGTTGATGAGGGCCGCGAGCTCGGCGCCCTTGACAGGGACGGGGCTCATAGCGAGCGTGAGCGCCAGCGGGATGTTGAAACCGCTGACAACCGTGAACTTCGTGCCGTTCTTGGAAAGCTCGACCATGTTGTTGTTGACCGAGCTGCCGAGCATATCGGTCAGCACATAGACGGTGTCGTCCGCGTTGAACGTGGCGATCATAGCCTCAACCTTATTGGTGATGGGCTCCTTGTCGTCACGAGCAAGCGACACGACGTGGACGTTCGACACGTCGCCGAGAACCATCTCGAGCGTGTCTTTGGCGCCTGCGGCCAGGCCGCCATGAGATGCGAGAATGATCTGATTCATCTTGCCTCCTCCTTTTCGTTATGGTCATTATAACGTCTTATACGTTGCTTATATTGCTAATTAGTATAAAGACCGTTCGCGGGTGAAAATCGACCGTTGACGGGTTTAACGTACTTGAAACGTTGGACTGGATAGGCCGGCGCTGGCTGGATAACCCCAGGTCAGACGCCGCGTACAATCCTCTATCGCACGAAGTACCAGGGGCTTTCCTGCACGGTGGGTTCCAGCGCGATGCCAGTGCGTTCCTTAAACAGATCCATGTCCTGAGATTTTTCGGTCCACCACGCGTTGGGCTTAAAGGTCATGCTCTCAATGACATGACCGACAAACACACTGTTGCGCAGCTTGGAGAAGTCGGTGTTCATGATCAGGATGGACGCGAGCACCAGCACAATGCCCAGAACCTTGATCGCGCCGGCAGACTCGGCATAGACACCAATGCCCACCAGTACGGTGACGACCGTCTCGAAAGACATTACGACGGGAACTTTCGATGTCTCGAGCCCCATGGACAGACCCTGCATATATAAGATGTAAGCCACGGCTGTGGGGATGAGTCCAAAGCCAAGGAACAGCAGCAGCAGCTGTGGCGACATTGCCGCGGCGACATCCGGCCACGGAGCCGCGATAGCTGCCATAACCGCACCGCCAAAAACAAGGCCCCAAAACGTGACAGCCAGCGGGTGGACCGTCTTGGTTGCTATCCGGCTAAACACCGCGAGCGACGCACCGCAAAGGCCTGCAATCACGCCCGACGTGACGCCCCAAACCGAAAAATGAAAACCGGAAAGGTCGCCATTGGTCACTGCAAGTACGCAGCCACCTATGTTAAAAGCGATGGCAACGAGCTTGTTGGGGGTCACGTCCTCGCGATAAAGCACGCGGCCGAGCACGACGCCAAACACCGGCGAGGTATAGAGCAGCACCGAGGCCGTAGACATGCCCAACTCGCCCATGCACTCGTAATAGCAAGTGTTGGCGGCGGCCAAGCCGACGATACCGACAAGCGCGCAGGGGACGAGCTCTTTGGGGCTTGCTTTGAATAGCGCCATAGGACCCGAGGCTTTTCCCTCACGAGCACCTCTCTGGCAACCCATGAATGCCAAGACCGGAGCCATTAAGACGGCACCCGACAACAGGCGAAAGGCAGCCATACTCTGGGACGAAACGCCCATGGCCGAGATGCCGTTTACAAAGATTCCGATGCTGCCCCACATAAGCGCGGCGATCAGCACCAGCACATAGCCCAGATTGCTTTTCTTCAACGCAGCCTCCTCGGTATTGTTTCCAATATGTTTCACACTACGTTATAGTCGTTATATACATTTTTCAAGACACAAATCGGCGAGCGGAAAATCTGCTCGCCCACACGCTCATTGGGTAGTCATTGGGGACGTGAAACGAAAGGGCGCTGACCTTCTGGTCGCGCCCTTGAAGTTGAACGTCAGATTGTCCAAATGCGGCCCGCGCAGCGTCGAGCCGTTACGGCGTTTGGTAAAACGCCGTAACTAATAATCAAGCTTCCACATGTAGCGGCGCGTCATGTAGTCCTTGTGGGTGACGGCGGAGAGCGCACGCATGTAGACGTTGTTGAGAATCGGGGCAAAGATCAGGTGGTTGAAGTACTCGCTCACGCTGTCCTTGATGTCGTTGAGGCCGAGCTCCTTGGCGTCGAGCTGGTAGACGCGCTCGCCACCGTACTGGTTGACGAAGCGGATACCGCGCTCATCATTGCAGCGGCTGCGGCCGACGCTGATGAGCTGGAACAGCGAGGTGCGCTTGTCCAGGATCTCGAAGGGGCCGTGGAAGAAGTCGCAGGTGTTGATGGTGCAGGAGTCGATCTGCAGCATCTCCTGAACGTTGCAGATGCTAAAGACGTAGGCGGCACCAAAGAGCGGGCCCTGAGCCATGACGTTGATGCAGGGCTTGTCGGCGTTCTGCTCGGCCCACTTGGCAGCGAGCGGACGGGTGTACTCGACGGCCTTGCGATAGATGGGGTCGACCAAGTCGAACGCGGCCATAGCGGTCTCGTACTCGGCATAGCCCTCGGTCTGCTGCGTGAGTTCCATGGCGATCATGGTCACGACGGCGGAGTTGGTGCGGCCCATGCAGGACTCGTCGACGGCCAGGCTGTCGTACTGGATCTTGTAGTCGCAGACCTCGGTGAGACCGGACTCGTCAACATAGATGGCGATGGTGCTGGCGCCGTGGTCCTTGGCGACCTGAGCAGCGACGATGGTCTCCTTGGTGCCGCGCATGGACACGACGACGGCCAGGGTGTTCTCGTTGACGTAGGCCGGGGTGGCGTGCACGAACTCGTTGCTGGTGTAGCTGGAGCTCACGACCTGCGTGGCCTCGTGCTCCATAAAGTACTGAGCAGGATAGTTGCCGCCGTTGGATCCGCCGGCGCCAATCCACACGACGCGCTTGATGCCGCCCTTGTCTGCCTTGTCGGCCAAAACCTGGGAGACGACATCCTTAACCTGTTCCTGAGTAGTCATCGCGCATCAGCCTTTCTTCTCGTTTGATGCTCTTGATGGCATACAAGTTACATACATGTTTTGGTTATGTCGACTAGTTGTATGCTATATTTGACTTAGAAATTTTGCTGGTAAGGTTTTCGACAATCAATTATCAGCGGTTTTGTTGTCATGTTGGATACATGCTTGATTCGATAAGCATACAAGTTAGATACAGGTTGATCGAATGAGCACTTCGTCAAAAAAGAACCTGACCCAATACGAGCGTCTGGCAGGCACGCTGCGCGATCGCATCGCCGTCGGCATCTACGCACGCGGAGACAAGCTGCCGTCCGAGATGGAGCTCATGAACGAATCGGGGCTATCGCGCAGCACCGTGCGCCACGCGCTTAAAGTGTTAGTTGACGAGGGCCTGGTTCGCACCGAGCGTGGGCGCGGTTCCTTTGTGGCCGACACGCCGGCGCTGCACGAGAACAACCTGGTGTTTTCGAGTTATACCAAGCAGATTGAAGGCCAGGGCTTGAAGCCTACCACGCGCACGGTGGACTCGGGTTTTGCCAAAGCAACGGGCAGCATTGCCAAGTTCTTCGACGCTACCGTGGGCAGCAAGCTCGTCAAGCTCGTCCGCCTGCGTTATCTGGACGATATGCCACTATGCCTGGAGACCACCTATCTGCCGCCGAGCTTTGAAGCGCTCATAGACCGCAACATGGACGGTTCGCTCTATGCCACGTTGCGTCAGGAGTTCCATCGCGCGCCGGCTCAGGGACACAAGACCTTTGAGGTGTGCTATGCGTCGCAAAACGAGGCGTTTTTACTCAACGTAGCACGCGGGCAGGCGCTAATCCTGATCACCGACTACGTCTACGACACCGACGGCCGTCCGCTCCACGTCTCCAAGCGCATCCAGCGCACCGACCGCGCCAAATACACCGAGCCCATCGGCTAACCTGCCAAAAAGGGACAGGTTTATTTTGGCAGGTTTTATCTGGGGTTTCGCTACATCCGCAGGTCAATCGCCTTGGTCATACACACCCAAAACAAAAGCCGCCGTGAAGGTATCCGTATCCTTCGCGGCGGCTTGCACGTTTGCCCAGATAAAACCTGCCAAAATAAACCTGTCCCTAAATGGTAGGTTTGGGGAGGTCGGGGAACCAGGTTGGCTTGGGTTGGTTGGGCGTGCGCTCGGCTAGGACCAGCTCCATCCAGCACATGTCATACCAGCGGCCAAACTTTTGGGCGCAGCGGTCAAAGGCGCCTACCAGGCGATATCCCATATGGGCATGGAAATCCTGACTGTTGTGCGTCAGGTACTCGTCGTCCTTGTCGTGCGGCACGGCAATGAGCGCGCACATGTTGGTGATGCCCATCGCGATCAGGCATTGCTTGAGCGCGTCATGCAGTTTGCGGCCCAGCCCGCCGTGGCGCACATCGCGCGCCAGGTAGATCGATGTCTCAACCGACCAGTCGTATGCTTCGCGGCTGTTAAGCGGACTCACATAGGCATAGCCTACCGGACGCCCGTCCAACTCCATCACCAAATACGGATAGCGCTTGAGCGTACGCTCGATGCGCCCGGTGAACTCCTCAACACTCGGCACCTCGTATTCGCAGGTAATTGCCGTCTGGCGCACATACGGCTCATAGATGGCAAGCAACGCCGGCGCGTCTTCGGGCGTCGCCAGGCGAATCGTCGGCTCGAACATTTCGGTCATACAACCCTTCTCCCCCAGAAGCAAAGGCCGCCTTGCGCCAGACCCAGCGCAAGGCGGCCCTCGTCATTGCATCAAGCTACAGGACAGCCGCCAACGCGTCGATGTCCTCCTGCGTCGTGGCCCAGCTGGTGCAAAAGCGCACCACCGTGTGAGTATCGTCGTACTTTTCCCAGTACTCGATCGAGGCATGCTCGCGAATGCGGGCCATATCCTCGTTGGGCAGAATCACGAACTGCTGGTTGGTCGGCGTCTCCAAGAAGAACTGGTAGCCGCGCTCGTGCAGCACGCGACGAAGCGCCTGCGCGGTTTCGATCGCTTGGCGACCAATCTCAAAATACAGGCCGTCGGTAAAGAGCGCCTCAAACTGCACGCCTGTCAGGCGGCCCTTGGCAAGCAGCGCGCCGTGCTGCTTAATGCGCGGAATAGGATGCGCCGGAGCGTGCATGCCGCAAAACACCACGGCCTCGCCGCAGAGCGCGCCGCACTTGGTGCCGCCGATGTAGAACACGTCGCACAGCTGCGCCAGCTCGGGCAGGGTAATGTCGCACTCATCGGCCGCCAGCGCATAGGCCAGGCGAGCACCGTCCACAAACAGCGGAATCTCGCGCTTCTGGCAAACCGCGTGAATCGCCGCGAGCTCGGCCTTGGAGTACAGCGTGCCGTACTCGGTCGATAGGCTCACGTACACGGCGCCCGGGAACACCGTGTGTTCGTAGCTCTCGTTTTCGTAGAACACCTGGATATAGTTCTCGAGGTCCTCGGCGTGCATCTTGCCCTCGTAGCCGGGGATGGTGAGTACCTTGTGACCGCCAAACTCGATGGCGCCCGCCTCGTGGCAGGCGACGTGGCCAGTCTCGGCAGCAACGACGCCCTCGTACGGCGCGAGCAGCATGTCGATCACCGTCGCGTTGGCCTGCGTGCCGCCCACCAGAAAAAACACGTCGGCATCGGGGGTCTGGCAGGCCTCGCGAATAAGTTGCTTGGCACGCTCGGTATGCGCATCGGTACCGTAGCCGGGCTGCGGCTCCATGTTGGTATCGACGAGCGCCTGCAGCACCGCTGGGTGTGCGCCGTGGGAATAGTCGTTGTTGAACGCGAGCATGGCAATCCTCTCTTACCGGGTATCGGCCAGATGATTCAAACGGAGCTATTGTACGCCGTTGGGATAGGCAATGCGCGCGGCAAGGCACTCGAGTGCCAGTACCAGAGCAAAACCGCAGCTCACATCACTCAAAAAGTGCGCCCCGATCACGATACGGCCAAACGCGACGAGCGCCGCGACCACAGCCGCCGTCCAAAAGACCACGCGGCGGCGCGACGGTTTTCCCTTAAAGGCCGCCGCGGGAAGCCCGGCGAGCATAAGGCCGATCGCCGCATGCGCCGTGTGCCCGCTCGCGAACGACTTAAAGCCGTCCTTGATTACGCCGGCCGCGATATAGCTCCACTTGTCGGGGTTACCGATTACCCACCACGGCTGAAAATTGAGCCCCGGCGTGACCTCGATCACGCGCATGCGTGGGCGCGACCACAGCGGCTTGACGATCACGTTGAGGATGATGGCCTGAGCGACCCACACGGCAAGCACCATCAACGCCCAGCGCGTAAGCTCGTCGGGCTCGGTCGTGCGCGTGAGGCGATAGACGATAAGGTTGGCGGCGATGACCAGCACAAACGTCAGCACCAACTGAGCCGCGATGAGTTTGCCGCCAACCCTCAGGGACGAAACGATCTCGTAGCCGGTCAGGCCAACGTTGACGAGGATGCCGAGCACGGCGAGCCATTTGCTCCCCCTGGAGTCGGGACGCACCGCGCGTACGAGCATAACGCCCGCGACGCTCGCCGTCAGCTCGAACGGCAGCTCGCCGGCGGCCTCGATAAAGCGACCGTACATGCTGCCGATATTGAACAGCGCGCTCGAGATCTGATAATCGAAGAAACTGCCCACGCCCAGACAAAGGCACAGGACAACCGCGATAATGGCGGCATCTTTCTTATAGATGTATCCGAACATGCTTTCCTTTCGATGGAGCCAGAATGCCCAAATGGGGTGTTTGCAGCGTCGACTCGCTAGTCATCATCACTAGCGCCCAGCTGTTGCAGCAGCATGAGCGCCGCGGCCACGGGGCCGGTGCCGTCGTTGGCGTCGAGGCCGCGACCCAGGCCGCTGCCCGCACCGGCGCCCGCCTTGTAGGGCACCGACAGCTTGCGGCTCTTGGGGAAGTTCACCGCGCCATAGCGGGTCTTAAGCTCAAAGGCCACCTTCTTGGGCACGTCGACGCCCAAAAACGTGATGCGACCGCCGCTGAGCGTGACGCTCTCGAGCCCCAGGCGCTCGCCGCGAATGCGGATGCGCGCGCGATTGAACAGGTTGAGTCCCGCCAACGGCAGCTCACCGTGCGCAGCCTCGGTCTCCTCCTGCACCTCGTCGACACTCTCCAGGTCCTCAGCCGCCGCGAGCTTGCGGTACACGAGCACGCGCTGGTCCACCGCCGGCATGTACTCCTCGGACAAGAAGTAGTCAGCCGGCAGGTTAATGCCCACGCTCGCCGCCTCCACGCCGGCGTCGTCATCGCCGCGCGCCTCGGCCACTGCCTGGCCCAACATCTGCGTAAACAGGTCGAAGCCCACGCTCGACAGGTTGCCGTGCTGCTCGGCGCCCATAAGCGAGCCGGCACCACGGATCTCCAGGTCGCGCATGGCGATGCGCATGCCGCTGCCCAGGTCTTGGAACTCGGAAAGTGCAGTCAGGCGTGCCGTAGCCTCCTCGGTGAGCGGCAGCTCGCCCGGGAACATAAAGTACGCGTAGGCCTGCGTGGCAGAACGGCCCACACGGCCCTTGAGCTGGTAGAGCTGTGCCAGGCCCAAGCGCTGCGAATCCTCGATGATGAGCGTGTTGGCGGTCGCGTTGTCGATACCGCTCTCCACGATGGTCGTGGCGATGAGCACGTCGATCTTTTTGGTCGCGAACTCGATCATCACGTCCTCGACCTCGCGCGGGCTCATCTTGCCGTGCGCCACGCCCACGCGCGCCTCGGGCGCGGCCTCGTGCACGCGCGCCACGGCGTCGTCGATGGTCTTGACGCGGTTGGACACGTAATACACCTGACCGCCGCGGCCCACCTCCAGGCGAATCGCCGCACTCACCACATCGGGGTCGTACTCCCCCACGTGCACGATCACGGGACGACGCCCGGTCGGCGGCGTCGTGATCAGGCTCATGTCGCGCACGCCGCTCGTGGCCATCTGCATGGTTCGCGGAATCGGCGTTGCCGAAAGCGTGAGCACGTCAATCTGCTCGCGCAGGTTCTTGAGCTGCTCCTTGTGCTGCACACCAAAGCGCTGCTCCTCGTCGATGATCACCATGCCCAGGTTCTTGGGGTTCACGTCGGCAGAAAGCAAGCGGTGCGTGCCGATGAGCACATCAATCGTGCCCTCGGCAAACGCCTTAAGCGCACGCTTTTGCTGCGCCGGGGTGCGGAAGCGGCTGAGCACTTCGACCTCGAGGCCAAACGGGGCAAAGCGCTCAAAGAAGGTCTCGTAGTGCTGCTGGGCCAGAATGGTCGTGGGGCAGAGCACCATGACCTGACGGCCGGAGTCCACACACTTAAACGCCGCGCGCAGGGCGACCTCGGTCTTGCCAAAGCCCACGTCGCCGCACAGCAGGCGGTCCATGGGCTTGGGCGCCTCCATGTCGGCCTTGATGTCGGCGATGGCCTCCAGCTGGTCGCGCGTCTCGTCGTAGGGGAAGCTCTCCTCCATCTCAATCTGCTCGGGTGTATCGGGCGGGCAGGCGATACCGGTAATCGACGAGCGGCGCGTATACAAATCGACCAGGTCAAACGCCAGCTTTTTGGCGTTCTTGCGCGCCTTGTTGGTGGCGCGCGTCCAGTCGGCGGTGTTGAGCCTGGTCAGGCGCGGCTTGTCGCCGTCGGGACCGACGTATCTCGTGATACGGTCGACTTGCTCGAGCGGCACGTAGAGTTTGTCGTCGTCGGCATATTCCAGCAAGAAGTAGTCGCGCTCCTTGCCGCCCACTTCCTGGCGCGCGATCTCGCTAAAGAGCGCGATGCCGTGAGTGGCGTGCACCACGTAGTCGCCCGGCTTAAACGGGAACGTGATCTGCGTAATGTCCACCTTACGGCGGCTGCGCGCGCGGTTGGCATCCATGCGGGCGTTGAGGTCGGCGATCGAGAACACGGCCAGGTTGGCATCGGTCACCACTACGCCCTGCGGCAAGGCGGCATCGACAAAGGTCACGCGTCCGCGCGAGATGGTGGGCACGGCGGCGCCGGCGGCTGCCTGGGCGGCACCCGCCTCGAGCGAGCGGGCGTTGAGCGCGTCGGCGCGGCGCTCGCGAATTGCAGCATGGGCATCCTGGCGGGCAGCACGGTCGGCAGAATCCGCCGCTGCCACGCGCACGCGCTCGCCAATGACGCCGGCGTTTTCGGGTGCCGCGGTCAGCGACTCCTCAAAGGTAATGCCCTCGTCACCAAAGGTGAGCTCCATCGACTCGCGTGCACCACGGTCGGGAATGGCAAACACGCAGGCGTAGCGCTTGCCCACGACTTCCTGAATGCGCGTCATAAAACGGTTGTCCGAGCCTGCGATAGCAGGCTGCTCAATCTTGAGCTCTGCCGTAACCGCGCCGCCGGCGCGAATCAGGCTCACATAGTTCAGGCGCTGCTGAGCACCAAAATCGAGCTGCTGAGCACGTACATACAGGCCATCCAGTCGGTCAATCCCCGCCTCGCCGGCACGGGCCTCGATATCCTCGTAGGCGCGCAGGCAGTCGTCGAACAGCGAACGCGGCTCGGACAAAACCACGAGCGCCTTGCCGCTCACGTGTGCCAGCGGGCTTACGGTCTGGCCGTACATCACCGGCAAAAAGCGGTCGAGCTCGGGCGTGACGATGCGTGCATCCACCATCTCGAGCAGCGCCGCCAGTTTGCTATCGTCCTGGCTGGCGCGATAGAGCGCCACATGCATGTTGTGGACCGCCTCGTCGGTGAGCGCCAGCTCGCGGCACGGGAAGATCTCGATACTATCCTCGTTGCCGATGGTCTGCCCCGTGGAACTCACCATGCGGCGGATGAGGTCAATCTCATCGCCAAAAAACTCGATGCGCACGGGCGCCTTTTCCTGTGCGGGGAACACCTCGACGGTGTCGCCGTGCACGCGGAACAGGCCGGGCGCGTCGGCGGCGCCGGCATTGGTGTAGCCCATGCCCACCAGACGCTGCGGCACCTCGTCAAAAGGAATCTCCTCGCCCACCGCAAAGGTCGTGGACTCCCAGTAGCGGCTCTCGACTGGCGGCACGCAGCGCAGCAACGCGCGAGCCGAGGCAACCATGATGCAGTTGTCCCCGCGCACGATGCGTCCCAGGGCCTCGCAGCGCTGCGCTACCACGGCGTCGTCGGGCGCCTGCTCGCGCCACGGATAATCCTTGCGCTCAGGAAAACGGCACACATGCGCCAGGCCCACGTAGGCGGCAAGGCTACGAGCGGCGCGATCGGCCGCATCCTCGCCGCTCACAATGTAGACCGTCGGGCGCGGACGGCGCGCAAACTGGGCGGCCGCCATAAGCGTGCGACCCGACTGCGACACGGCCAGCGTCACGTCCTCGCCGGCATCGAGTCCGGCCTCGACGGTCTGCAGCGCCTCGGCAGTGTAGAGCTGCGCGGCTATACGGTGAATAAGCATGCTGTTCCTCCGGCATCGCAACGCCAAAAGCCCGCCGGGGCAAGCTCGGCGGGTCGTACGTCAAATACATTGTCTGTCATGGTAGCGCATGGAGAGGACTCCGGCTCAAGGGCAAACCCAGCCCCGCAAAAAACGCCAGACGAAGATGCGTTCCGCCCTACCCCGCTACGCGCACGCTGGGGCACAAATCTGCCAGCGGACACTCGTCACACTTAGGCTTGCGGGCGTCGCAGATCTCGCGACCGAAGGTGATCCACTGATGGTTGACCGACTCCCAATACTCGTGCGGCAAAATCTTGAGCAGATCCTGCTCGGTCTTGAGCGGCTCCTTGACATGCGTCTTAGGACTCAGCATCAGGCGGTGCGCAATGCGGTTGACGTGTGTGTCCACCGCAATACCCTCCACGATGCCATACCCCACGTTGAGCACGATGTTTGCCGTCTTGCGTCCCACGCCCGGCAGCTTCACGAGTTCCTTCATGTCGGCCGGCACCTCGCCGCCATAGTCGGCGACGATCATCTGCGCGGCCTCGACGGCATGCTTGGCTTTGCTCTTGTAGAAGCCGAGTGACTTGATAGTGTCTGCCACGTCAGCCACGCTCGCCCCAGCCATGGCCTCGGGTGTGGGCCACTGGGCAAACAGCCGCGGCGTCACTTTGTTGACCTGTGCATCGGTCGTTTGCGCCGAAAGCAGCACCGCGATCAGCAGGCGGAAGGGATTCTCGTGGTCCAAAAAGCACTCGACCGGGCCATAGCGACGGTCGAGGCGCTCACACACCTCGATGGCGCGCTCGCGCTTGGTGGCATTGGTCTCGCGTGGCATAACGACTCCTTGGCTCAACGGCACAATAAACTAATGGGCACAATTGTCCCACGTCCGAGACGCTTACGCCTCCAAGAATGCGCCGGTCTGACGGCTCCACAGGTTCGCGTACTCACCACCCGCCTCGACGAGCTGCGCATGCGTGCCGTCCTCGACGATCTCGCCATCGGCCAGCACCACGATGCGGTCGAGCGCCGCCACGGTGGACAGGCGATGTGCCACCACAATGGAGGTGCGGCCGCGCATCAGGTTCTCGAGCGCCTCCTGCACCAGTGCCTCGGACTCGCTGTCGAGGGCAGAGGTCGCCTCGTCGAGCACCAGAATCGGCGCGTCGGTTAGGATGGCGCGAGCGATAGCCACGCGCTGACGCTGGCCACCCGAGAGCTTGACGCCGCGCTCGCCCACCATGGTGTCAAAGCCACGGGGCAGGCGGTCGATAAACTCCAGAGCGTTGGCCAGGCGCGCGGCCTCGCGAATCTGCTCATCAGTGGCGTCGGGACGACCGTAGGCAATGTTTTCGCGAATGGAGCGGTGGAACAGCAGCGCCTCCTGCGGCACGTAGGCAACCTGGCGGCGCAGGCTCTGCTGCGTGCAGCGCGAGACGTCCTGACCGTCCACGAGCACGCGGCCGCCCTGAACATCGTCTAGGCGCAGCAGCAGTTTGGTGAGCGTCGTCTTGCCCGAGCCCGATTTGCCCACCAGGCCCACGCGCTGGCCTGCCGCCACATGAAGTGTCAGATCATCGAACACGCTCTCGCCCGCCGCTGCATCACGATACGCAAAGCTCAGGTGCTCAAAATCAATCGCGCCCTCGGTCACTTTGAGCTCAGGGGCGTCCGGGTCGTCTGCCACCAAACGTGGCTCGTCCAGCACGCGCGTCATCTCGGCCGCATCGCCCAGCGCGCGGTTAATGCGCTGCATCATGGAACTCACGTAGTTCAGGCGCATGGTTAGGTTATAGGTGTAGGTAAAGATCATGACGAGCGAGCCGGCCGAGATGCCAAACCACGCGTTGCCGCCCGCCACGAACACACTCACCACGGCCATGGTGATGACGATAAGGCCCGAGGTCGTAAAGTTGCGCTGCATCATGGCGTGCATCGAGACCGTCTCGGCGTCGCGCGCGGCACGATCGGCGGCGTCGAACAGATCGCGTTCAAAGTCCTCGCGCCCGCAGGTCTTGACGGCCAAGATGTTCGTGACCGCGTCGGAGAGCACGCCCGAGAGCTTGTTCTGCGCGGCGGACGTCGCGGCCGAAAGCGGCATGATGCGCTTGTACATAAGCCAGACAAACGCAATGTAGACGACCATGATGCACACCAGGATCACGGTAAACGTCGGCACCACCGGGGCGAGTGCGGCCACGGTGCAGATGACCGAGGTGATGGTGGGGATGAGCGAATACACCGTCACGTCCACCAGTCCCGTGTAGCCGCTCATAAAACGGCTTGTCTGGCTCACAAGCGATCCGCCAAAGCGGCTGGTATGGAATGTCATGGATTGGTTGGAGAGCGTGTCGAAGCATAGACGCGCCAGGTGATAGTTGCCTGCAATCTCGAGCTTGTAGACGGTGTAGTCCTGTAGCTTGGAGAGGATCTGACCCACCAGGTTGACGAGTACGAGCGCCAGGATATAGGGGCCGAAGACCTCAAACACCTGGTCACCCGCCACGGGACCGGCTTGAACGCGGTCGACAATGAGGGCCATCACATAGGTATTGGCAAACGTCAGCAAAAAGATGTAGCCCGCCGACGAGAACACCGAGAGAAAGACAATCAGCGGCTGCGTGCGCGTGACACCCCAAAACCGCTGCAGCGTGCGGCGCACGGTGGAGCGGCTGAGCGGGCTGGTGCTTCTCTGAGACATGGGCTTCCTTTCGCGTCTGATAGGGCGAAACGCCATTGTTGCACATTGGAGTACGCTTCAGACAAGCGCGATGCGAAAAGCAGCGGGTCACCCGCGTTTACGCCGGCGCCCCACCGTCTTGTTGCAATTAGTCCTCGTCTTCTTGGTCTGTGGGAAGGCCCACGGGCGTGAGTCCCAAGATCTCATCGGCTTGGTCGGCGTCTTCCAGCGCGTCGATATCCTTGAGCTTGCGCTCCATAACGTTGGTGCGCGTGGTGATGATGCCCTCGACCGTTTTGCCCGCGGTCTCGATCTGCTGCTGGGCGCGGCGCAGCGCCTTTTGATAGCGCGGCAGCTCGGCCTTGACGGCGGAGAGCACGCGCAGCACGTCATCGGTGCGTTTTTGCAACTTAAACGTCTGATAGCTCATCTGCAGACTGTTGAGGATGGCCGCCATGGTGCTGGGGCCGGCAACGTTGACGTGATAGTCGCGGCCCAGGGTCTCGATAAGCCCGGGACGGCTGACGACCTCGGCGTACAGTCCTTCAAACGGCACGAACATGATGCCAAAGTTGGTCGTTGCCGGCACACTCAGGTACTTTTCGCAGATGTCCTTGGCCTCGCGCTTAACCATGGTGTCGAGCGTCTTACGCGCTGCGGCGACGGCCTCAGCGTCACCCGACTCCTGGGCGTCGAGCAGATGCTCGTACGCGTCGCCCGGAAACTTGGAGTCAATCGGCAGCAGCACGGGGTCGCCCTCGTCC
This sequence comes from uncultured Collinsella sp., assembly GCA_900541005.1. GTDB lineage: Bacteria > Actinomycetota > Coriobacteriia > Coriobacteriales > Coriobacteriaceae > Collinsella. The sequence goes on from UQIP01000002.1 coordinate 106,406, forward strand.
ACCGGCAGCTTGACGGCAAACTCAACGCGCTCCGAGGCGCCGGGCTTGGTGGCGACGTTTTCCAGATACTGGTCGGGTGTAAGGATGTCCGCCAGGATTGCACCCAGCTGCACCTCGCCCAAAATGCCACGCGCCTTCACGTTGCCCAGCACGCGCTTAAGGTCGCCCACGCCGGTGGCGATGGACTGCATGTCGCCCAGGCCCTTGTACACGGCCTCGAGCTGGTCGCTCACCTGCTTAAACGATGCTGACAGTCGGTCGTTGAGCGTGCGAGAGAGCTTCTCGTCCACTGTCGCACGCATTTGATCGAGCTGCACGTTGTTGTCCTTGCGGATGGCGCCCAGCTGAGCATCGACCGTCTCGCGCACCTTGTCCAGGCGATGCTCGATGCCCTCGCGATTGGCGCCGAGCTGTTGGACCGTCTCGCGGCGCAGGTCATCCATCCGGTCACCAGCTTGCGAGAACTCGCGTGCGATGGTCAGGTAACGTTGCTGCTCCACGGCCGCATCGGTCGTCTGCTGCTGCGCGATGGCATTGGCCGTGCGGCGGGTTTCGGCCAGCGCGACGTTCAGGGCATCGAGCGCTTTGTTAGCCTGCTCGAGTGCTGCCAGCGTTTCCGCGCTACTGTCGCCACGCTCCCGCAACTCGGCACGCAGGCTCTTGAGTTGGAGGGCGCAAGCCACAGCAACCCCCACCGCCACCAAGGCGATCACAACAAGCACAATATCAATAGCAGACATAAACTCCGCCCAACAAACCCAATCGAGCACCAATCAAAACCGCGATCAATCTTACCCCGCCATACGCACCGGGCGCCCGGTCCCTTCTTGGGCGCCCCTCTCCTCCGCATATTCCATAATGCGGCGCGCCGTCTCCCTGCTCACCTTTGAGTCATCACCGGCTAAATATGCGTACACGTTTCCCTTATTCAGATTCAAATCGCGGCAGAGACCGTAGCGCGTTACGCCCGATTCCTCTAGCGCTCCCAACGTTCTTTTTCGCATCAGGGCGTTGATCCTTCTGTCCGCCACTGGCTTTTCCTTCACCGCTCTATACGCACGCCAAACGTTGGCATAACGATTAGGAAGTTTATCCTCGGCGCATAGAGATGCCAGGCTACCCGTTTGGGCGTACAAGGACAAAACGCCTCGGTAACCCTCTTCCATCCACGAACCCTCGGATAAGCCCAGAACGTATTCGGCTTTACCCTGTGCCAAAGCGAGCAAAAACAGGGGCTCCGCCACGCGCGGCGCAACCGTCGTCGCTTGCTTAACCAGTTTTCTAAAACTGAGCGACTGCTGTCCGGATAGCTCTCGGCAATAGCCTTTTAAGAATCCCTCAAAGGTCAGATTCAACCGAGCACCTCCTTTTTGTATTGCCTGTATGCACAGACCATCTCTTGATAACTCCGCTCCGAAGGCGACGACGCCAGTGCTTCTCCCTCGTCGAATATAAGCCGTTCGAGCAGCCCCCAATCAAGTCGGTCGACGAATGCCTGACTATGAAGATCGATGATGTCGTTCGGACGGAAGGCATAGAGCTTCATTACCGCCAGATCCTCCAAGGATGGCGTAAAGTACCTGATAAAACGCGCCCCAATATCCAAGGGGATCAAACGATCTTCGTAATTGAATGGCATCTGATTACAATATGCCACCGCCATACCATTCACCTCGGGGTATCGAGCTATGATCTCGCGGAGGCACCTGTCCGCCTCAAACACATCGATGTCATGTGTAACCGAACGATTCGTCACATCGTTTAGCATGAAGGCGCTTCCTCCCACCAATACAACGCTCGGCCTGTCGTCTCTTGGACCTATTTCCAGCTCTGCCTCTTCGTCAATGCCCAACAGAGTCTGCTCTAAATCCTGCTTATACATAACAAATCCTATTATTATTCAACTTCAATAATACTATTCAGTCGCACGACAGGACCAACAGGATGCAAGAATTCCGCTCGTGGCGATAATCCCTACACCCTAGAAGTCCTAATGTTACAAACGCTAGCTCTCCCAGCCGGTGCGGATGGTTGTTATGACGTCGCCTAGGCGCTGGCCCAGGGCCGCTAGATGTTGGAGCACCTCGTTGGGCGATGCGCCGTTGAGGATGCACGTGAGGGCATACGACGCCAGAAAGATGACCGCAAGCCCCAGCGGGATGAGCACGATCATCGCCAATGTGCGCAGGCGCTGGCCCACGCGGCGACGACGCGCACGACGCTTGTCGAACGCGAGCTCCTGCGCATATGAATCTTGCTGTACGGAATAGGCCTCTGGTGCCGATTCGCCCGCAGGCGAAACCACAGGCGTGGCATTTTGCGCAGGGGGCTGGGCTGCCGCCCCCTGCATTTGCATCTCCATGAGTCGTTGCTGCTGACGCAGCATGCGCTCAGCTTGTTGCTGCGGAGTCTCAAGAAACAGATCCATGCTGGCCTCCAAAATCGGAGCATTCGACGCTTACGACCAGCATCCCGCACCGCCATGACCGCGACAACGCAATCGCCGGCAATAGCCACAAAGTTTCTTTTGCTCAAAAGCTGTCGAAAAGCTCAACAACTCCCCTACCAGCACTTTCTCTGAGCTTTTTTCGTCAGCAATCTTTTGGCCTTCCACCCTTACGCCAACTGACCAAAATCCAACCAAAAGCTTGACGGAAATTGTGAAGACAGGGACCCCATACAAAAACGTGCCGCCCCAAAAGGGGCGGCACGCTAACTTCTTATCAGTTTTTCAGTAGCAAGCACGCGACGACCCGAAGCCGGAGCACAGGGTAGGGAAACACCTTTACCTCGCGCGACCTGCGCAGCCGTGAGCGAGAGGGAAAGGTGTTTCCCCGCCCCGTGCTCCGCAGTCGGTGGAGGCAGCTTTAGATGCCCGCGAGACCTCGGGTGGCGGTGGCGCACATAAACGCCAAGGCTAGAATCACGAGCGAGCCCGCGATGTCTGCCAGCACGCCCATTGCACGGCGTTCAAACAACCAGCTCTCAAAGTGCGGGGCGACGTTGCGCCAAACACGCCACAGCAAGATGCCCATACCGATGACGCCCGGGATATTGAGCAGTAGGATCTCGGAGCACAAAAGACCGATCAGGTTACCGGCGGCAAAGCCCGCATCACCCTCGCAGTATTTGCGGTAGACCATATACAGCATGTACGCCACAAACGGCTGCAAGCACGCAGAAATAAACGAGACCACCATCGAGGGGTCCTGCGAAAAGACCTCGGTGAGTTTATCGACACTCGTGGCGTCCTTCGAAGCCAAGAATAAACCGATAACCACAAGGGGCACCACGCCCAAAATTACCTCGACCAGAGTAAACAACTTGGCAGTCAAATCCTCACTAGCCGAATTCAAATGAGGCGCCCACTCAGGATGAGCATGCGCGCCGACTTTCTTGTCCTTCTCGGCACGATCGGCCTTTTTACCCTCGGCAACCCGACGACCAGGATCCTTGCGAGTTCCCGCCGCAGCAACCCGAGCCCGAGACTTCTTGCCCATAAAAAACACCCCATCAGGTAGTAGATAAACTAAAAGTCGCCACCCAGTGTACCCCCTAAACAACGGCGCCGCCCCAACCCGGAGCAAGCCCCGTCAACCAAATAACCGAACCATCAACCAAATGGCCGCAACCCAATCCCTATACAAAACGTGCCGCCCAAAAGGGGCGGCACACAAACTTCTAATCAGCTTTTCTGTAGCGAGCACTTATACACATCTGACGCTGC
>UQIP01000003.1:0-94484 GCA_900541005.1 uncultured Collinsella sp.
GAGATGTGTATAAGAGACAGACGCTCGACGGCAACGATATCTATGCCGAGGGTGTCGACCCGGTCGATCTCCGTCGTCGCGTGGGCATGATCTTTCAGCAGCCCAACCCGTTTCCTAAATCCATCTACGAGAATGTCGCCTTTGGCCCTCGTCTGCAGGGCGTGACTAGCAAAAGTGACCTCGATGACATCGTGGAAGAATCGCTCAAGCGCGCCAACCTCTGGAAAGAGGTATCCAATCAGCTCAACAAGGATGGTTTGGCACTCTCGGGCGGTCAGCAGCAGCGTCTGTGCATCGCGCGCGTGCTCGCGGTGCAACCCGATGTCCTCCTGATGGACGAGCCCTGCTCCGCCATCGACCCCACGTCCGTCTCTAAGGTCGAGGATCTGATGGCCGAGCTGGCGCCCGAGATGACGATCATCATCGTCACGCATTCAATGCAGCAGGCAGCTCGTATTAGCGACTACACCGCATTCTTCTTGCAGGAAGTTGCCGGCGAGCCCGCCACGCTCATCGAGTATGGTCAAACCGACGCGATCTTCACCAGTCCGGTGGACTCGCGGACGGAAGACTATATCACCGGCCGCTTTGGCTGATCGGTGCGACTAGTCCCAAGCTGATCGGACCTGGTCCGGTGTATATTCACTGTGCGGGCGGCATGACCGCACCCAACTGATTGGAGTGAACCATGCGCAAACTGTTTTCCCGTCAGCTCGTCGAGGCCCGTCACGAGATGCTGAGCATCTATGAGGCCGTCGATCTGGCCCTCCACGATGCCGTTAAGGCCTATGTGACCGACGACCGCAAGCTCGCCACCAAGACCAAGAAGCGCACGCTTTCGATTGACGCGCGCTGCGCTAACCTGGAGGCCGTGTGCTACAACCTGATCGCCACGCAGTCACCGGTCGCCTCCGACTTCCGCTTGCTGCAGACGATTATCTACGTCGACTTTAACCTGCAGCGCATGACCGATAAGGTTCGCCAGATCTGCCGCGCCACGCGTCATATGATCAAGGCCGACATCTCGCTGCCCCAGGAGCTCGTCGGTACGGTCGAGGCCGAGGCTGAGGCCGTCTACCAGGTGCTGGGCTCTTCGCTTTCTGCGCTCGTCACTAACGACATGTCCATCATCTGCAGCCTGGCCGTCGAGGACGAGCCGGTGCATGCGGCGTACGAGAAGTTCTTCCGCACCTTTAACCGCATGGACACGGGCGATTTTATGGACGACGACAGCAACTATGACGACCTGCGCCGCGCCATCATGGTTTCGCGCTACCTCGATCGCATCGCCTCGATTTCCATCGATGCCGCCTGCCGTCTGACCTTCCTGTTGACTGGTCAGCGCATGAATGCCGGCGATATCGCCCGCACTGATGAGGATGAGCTCGAGAGCATGCGCGTGCCTTCGGGCGAGGGTGTTATCATGAGGCCCGCCGTCGACGCTCGCTACGTTGCCAAGGTGCCCGCTAACGAGGTCAGCGAGGGTCTTCGCTACCTGCTCGATCATCTTGAGGATGAGGACGATGGCGAGGACGACGAGGAGTAAGTAACCCCGTTCGTCGAAAGATTGTAAATACCTAAGTGAGCGCGGCCTTGCACATGCGGGGCCGCGCTCTTGCGTTAGCATGGGACTACTTGTTTGGCTGTCAGCGGAGGCGATTAGCAATGGATAACTATTTGGACTTGATGCGCGCTCGCCGCGAGCAGATTCTGGAACGTTTTTATGCGGCGCTCGATCGCGCAGGCCGTCCTCACGACGCCGCGCGCCTCATTGCCGTGTCCAAGACCGTTGGTGTCGATGAGACCGTTGCCGCCATCCAGGCGGGGTATCGCCATTTTGCCGAGAACCGCCCGCAGGAGCTGGTTCGCAAGCTCACGGGTCTGGCGGAGCATCCGGAGCTGCCCGAGGTGCGCTTCGATATGATCGGCAACCTGCAGACCAATAAGATCAATGCGGTGCTGGGCTCAGCCGAGCTGATTCACTCGGTGGGTTCGCTGCATCTGGCGCAGGCGATCTCGAGCCGTGCTGTCCGCAAGATTGAGGCAGGCGAGCTCGCCGGCCCCCAGCGTGTGCTCATCGAGGTCAATGTGAGTGGTGAAGAGTCGAAGGGAGGCTTTTCGCCCGATGAGATTCGCGCCGCCGCGGGTGAGCTTGCGGAACTTGAGGGAATTTGCGTGCAGGGGCTTATGACTATGGCGCCCCGGGGGAATAAGGATGTGGCACGCCGCACCTTTGCGGGGCTTCGTGAGCTGAGGGATGAGCTGGAGGCGGCGCATCCCGATTTGAACCTGCCTGAGCTTTCCTGCGGCATGAGCGAGGACTTTGAGTCTGCCCTTGAGGAGGGCTCTACGCTCGTTCGCCTGGGCAGGGTAGTATTTAGCCCGGAGTTTGCAGTAAAATAAGGCTCTGAAGTGCGCACTGATTATCGGGGCGCCTGCACTAAACCGCGAGAGGACACAACCATGGGCTTCCTTGACGAGATTAAAAATAAAATGCACCTGGGCGGCCAGCAGGGTTACGACCAGGGTTATGGCCAGGACGACGACTACGGCTACGATGACGGCTATGACGATAGTTATCAGGGCAACGGCTATAGCGGTGCTTCGGGCGAGGGCTTCTACACCCAAGACGAGCCGAGCAACGGCCTGCTTGGTCAGACGCGCCGCGGTGAAGCTGAGTCGGTTGCCGTGTATACGCGCTCCGGTCAGCTGGTCGGCGATGACTCCCGCCATGCCACGACGTATAATCCGCCTTCGCGCTCGCAGGACAGTGTTGCGAGCGGTTATCGTCCTGGTGCCTATGACACGCCGTCGAGCTACGCCGAGAACACCCGCGCCCGTGCCGCCGCTGCGCCCGCGCCTGCACCGAGCGATGCCTCGGCCTATGCGAGCAATATCATCAACGCCACACCGCAGCTGCCGGCCTATGTCCTGCGCCCCGAGAGCTATGACGACGTGGAGACCGTGGTGCGCCGCGTTCGCACCAAGCAGCCTGTCGCACTGATTTTTGTGGGCGTACGCACCGAAGTTGCCAAGCGCGTCTTGGACTTCTCTTACGGCTTTGCCTGCGGTCTGGGTGCCACGGTCAAGGAGGTGGGCGACCGCGTGTTCATGGTGCTGCCCGCCGGTTGCGAGGTCAAAGATTCCGATCTCAAGAAGCTTCGTGCCGACGGCTACCTTAAGTAAAGACAAGACGAGGAGATTCCCATCAACATCTACACTATCGTCCAGCTGGTCAACACGCTGTTCAACTTCTATTCCACGCTCATTGTCGTCTACTGCTTTATGACGTGGATTCCCATGAAGCAGGGTGGTTTGCTTCAGGATATTGCCGCGGTGCTTGATAGCGTGTGCGGTCCGTGGCTCAACCTGTTCCGTCGTTTCATCCCGCCGATGGGCGGTATCGATTTTTCGCCGGTCGTTGCGATTATTGCGTTGCAGTTGGTGCAGAGGCTGGTTCTGCAGCTTCTTATAGGTATACTCGTGTAGAACTGACTTAGTAACTTACGTCGGGCGTGTAGCGCCGAGGCGATGAAAAAGGAGACTTGTTATGGCTATTACCCCTGCAGACATCCAGGCTCAGACTTTCTCTGAGGCCAAGCGTGGCTACGATCCTGCTGAGGTCGACGTCTTCTTGGAGACGCTGTCTTCCGAGGTTGACGCTATGCTCGCTAAGATCGTCGACCTTAAGGGTCGTCTGACTGCTACCGAGCAGCAGCTTGCCGATGCGCAGGCTCAGCTTGCCCAAGCTCAGGATGCCACCGCCCAGGCCGTTCCTGCCGCCCCCGTGGCTGCTCCCGCCCCTGACTTCTCCGCTCAGGAGCGCCAGATTTCCGCTGCCCTGATCGCTGCCCAGCAGACCGCTGAGACCATCGTCAACGATGCCAACGAGAACGCTGAGCGTATCCGCAACGAGGCTGACGCCAAGGCCCGCGAGGTTATCCGCCAGGCTCTGACCGAGAAGCAGGCCGAGCTCGAGGAGATCGATCGTCTCAAGGCTTCCCGTGAGGAGTTCAAGGCAGAGTATCTCAAGCTCATCCAGCACTTCATGGACGATGCCCAGAATTCCTTCCCGGCCGATCTGATGGCCTCCACGCCGGTCGGTTCTGCCGCTTCTCCTGCAGTGACTGTTCCCGCCGAGCCGCTGCCCGTCGCTGACCCGGTTGTCCCCGTGGCCGATCCCTTCGCCCCGATCGACAACTTTGCTGCCGACGACCTGGACTAACATTCGGCCTACAATTTAGTGCCTAGAAAGGACCCGCAGCTTGCGGGTCCTTTTTTATGACTGTGCAGGGGCGCGCAACATAAAAAACCGAGCCCTGCACATTGTGGCGCAGAACTCGGCGAATGGGTGAGCGGTAAAAGGTAGGTTTTAGGGCATGTGCCAAAAAACTACTTGAGGAGGAAGTTGGGGAGGGGAATGGTACGGGCCTCGCGATGCTCGGGGTCGGCGATGTGGTCGGCAGGATAGCCACAGACAAGCATGTGATAGGGATAAACGCCCTTGGGCAGATTGAACTGCTCCTGTGCCAACTCTGGCTTAAAATGGCATACCCAGCACGTTCCCAGGCCCTGCTCGGTGGCCTCCATCATCATCTGATCGCAAACGATGGATGTATCGATTTCGCTGGAATTCATCTGATCATACGGGCGCACCCAAGCATCATCGGTAACGCTGCAAATAAGGAAGATAAGCGGAGCGCCAAAGATAGACCCATCACGAGCAAACCGAGGCTGACAAGCAGCAGCCTTCTCCAGAAGCTCAGGCGTATCCAACACCATCACACGGGTTGGATGATTATTACAAGCAGAAGGAGCAATCCGCCCAGCCTCAACAATGGCATCCACCACAGCTTGCTCAACAGGACGGTCCTCAAACGAACGACAAGAATACCGACCACGAGCCAGATCCAAATAACTCACAACCAAGACCTCCAAATTCAACGAATCAATCCAAAGTAAAACAAAGGGTACCCAAAGCCCCATCCACCCAAACGTTTAAGGCGGTCCCAAAGTTCCCAATCGGGTCCAAAGGCCCCGCCAACAAAAGCCCCATCGCTTTCAAAGTATCAGCCAAAGTTCCCAATGGTGGTACGTAAGGCGAAGGGCCGACACCTGTTTACTTTCGAACGACTCTGCCATGCAGCCGGAGTGAGAAAGCAAACAGGTGCCGGCCCTTCGCCGCCGGGACACGTACCCCCAATTAACTGTTCTTCATGACAATCGAATCCACAACATCGGCCACATTCTCACAGCAGTCAGCGCAGTACTCCAGGAAGGCGTACACGTCACGCCAGGCGATGACCTCGAGCGGGTCCTTGCCGTTAACGTGCAGGTTGCGCATGGCGTTGATATAGAGCTCGTCGGCTTCGGACTCGATGGTGTTGATCTGGATGACGAGTTCGCGCAGGGTCTTGGACTTGCGGTAGTTGGGCAGCTCGACCATCAGGTCTTTCATGGCGCGGCAGGCGTCAGTCACCTTGTGAGCGATGACGATGGCGTCGGGATGGATGCTCTGGATGTTGGTGAAGTAGACGCGCTGCACGACGCCCTCGATGCGGTCGAGCACGGTGTCGAGTGAGCAGCTCATCAGATCCAGATCCTCGCGCTCGAGCGGGGTGATAAAGGCGGTGAGCAAGGCGTCCTCAAGCTCGTGGTGCTTCTTGTCTGCCGCATGCTCAATCGCATGCATCTTATCGAGCATGTCGTGGATCTGCGCGGGGTCAAAGTTCTCAAAAATCTTGGTGAGCAGCTCGGCTGCCTGAACGGCGAGGTCGGCGCAGGCAACGTAGTTATCAAAGTAGAACGAATCGGGTTTCTTTGCCATGGGTGGGTCCTTTCGAGGCGAAGACGGGTGGGCGAAGTAATGCGGTCCGGATGGACGTTCGGTTTGACTAGAGGAACATCATGAACAGCTTGGCCATGACAAAGCTGATGAGTCCGCAGGCGGGGAAGGTGAAGAACCAGGTGAACATCATGTCTTTGACGACGCCGAAGTTGATGGCTGAGAGGCGCTTGACGGCACCGACGCCCATGATGGCGCAGGTCTTGATGTGTGTGGAGGACACGGGGATGCCGGTAAGGGTGGCAAGCAGCAGGTTTGCGGCGCCCGCCAGGTCGGCGGAGAAGCCCTGATACTTTTCGAGCTTGACCATGCTCTGGCCGACGGACTTGATGATGCGCTCGCCGCCCACGCTGGTGCCGATACCCATAGTGGCCGAGCACAGCAGCATAATCCAGATGGGGATGCCTGCATCGCCGACGCTCGTCTGGCCGCTGGCAAAGGCCACGCCTAAAAAGAGCACGCCGATGAACTTCTGTCCATCCTGCGCGCCGTGCATAAAGCTCATGGCCGCAGCGCTCGCGATCTGAGCGTATTTAAAGAAGACATTGGCACGTCGCCTGTTGGCGGCGGCGAAAAGAATCGAGACGAGCTTGCACAGGACCCAGCCCATGACAAAGCCCAGGCCGATGGAGAGCGCCAGGCCGTAGATGACCTTCATCCACTCGTGGACGTTGACGCTGCTCGCACCGCCGAGGGCGATGGCGGCACCGGTCAGGCCGGCGATAAGGCTGTGGCTTTGCGAGGTGGGGATGCCAAAACGCGACGCTGTGGCGCCGTAGACGACGATGGAGAACAGCGCCGCGCATAGGCAGGCGAGCGCCATGGTGCTGTTTCCGCCAAAGTCGACGATATGTGAGATGGTGTTGGCGACGCTCGCGTTAAAGTGCGTCATGATGAGCACGCCGAGGAAGTTGAATGCGGCGCTCATGAGAATGGCGGCGCGGGCGGGCATGCAACGCGTAGTGACGCAGGTCGCGATGGCGTTGGGCGCGTCGGTCCATCCATTGACGAAGATGGCACCCAACGCGAGGATCACGGTGACGGCAAGGACTGGGTTCGACACAATTTGGCCGAGGAAGGTTGAGAACGTTACGTCCATATATGGGCTTTCTCGAAGTTTGCAGACACGTTACAAAAACATGATAAATCGTATCACCTTCTGCGGGTCTCTTTACCGAGTTCTGATGGGAGAAGTGGACTTTTTGGCACTAAAATTGAATATTAGCCCTGTTGACCGCGGGTGTTCTTTTTGCTAACACGCCATGCGGACACGTGCGATTACTACGACACTCCAAAACCACAGTCTGTTCGCTTTACAACATACAAACATGCGTTCGATAATAGGAGGCATGGAATATCGACAGACAGACGGCAAAACTCGGCGCGTGCACAAGCAGTATGTGGACGTCGTGGCCCGCATCCTCGCGGGCGGACAGGTCGTGCCGGTCACCGTCTGCTGGGTCGACGGCCGTTGTTTTACGATCGACGAAATTATCTCGACCACCGGGTTTGGCCTGATGGTCTACGGCATCCGTACGGCAACATATAAGGTGCGTTTTGGCGGGCACGCGACCGAGTTGTATCTGGAGGACCAGACGCGCGAGCGGGCAGACGGCTCGCAGGCACACGTGATGCGTTGGTGGGTCTGGGCCTTTGATCGTACGCTTGAGGGCGAGCGCCGTAGGTAAGGACGTGCGGCATTCGGGTACAATGGCAGGAATCTTGTCACCTACGGCGCTGTCGTGCGCTTTTTGAAAGGACGAAGTATGAACGATATCCAGGGCTATCAGAACGGCCCCATCGAGACCGGTGCAAGCCGTGCCAAGGAGATGTCGCCGCGCGCGTACAACCTTGTCATGTCTGCCCTGATCTTTTTGGGCTTTTGCGCCATGGGCGTCGGTGCTTACTTTACGAGCACCATGTCGTTTGCGCGCATGATGATGAGCGGCGCCGCTTTGCCGCTGGTCTTTGGCTCATTTATTTTGACCATCGTCGGCATGGTCATGATGTCGGCCGCCGCCAGCAAGCAGTCCGTGGGCCTGTCCCTTGTGGGCTACGTAATCTTTGCGAGCACCTTTGGCCTGACCGCGTCGTTTGGCCTTGCCAACTACGACCTGCCCACCATCAACACTGCCTTTATCGCCACGGCCGCCATCACCTTTGTCTTTGGCGCCTTGGGTGTGACGTTCCCCAAGTTTTTCCAGCGCGTATATGGCATCGGTTTTGGCATTCTGCTCGCTACTATTCTGGTTGAGATCGTGCTGATGTTCATGGGCGTTTCGCAGTCCATCACCGACCTGATCGTGATTGTGGTGTTCGCCGGCTTCATTGGCTACGACACCTATGTTGCCACGACGGTGCCGCCTACGCTGCCCAACGCCGTGCTTATGGCCTCTAACCTGTTCGTGGATATTATCAACGTGTTCCTGCGCATTCTGAACATCCTCGGCCGTCGCGACTAGTGGCGAATTGCGGCGGTGCTTGCCGTGCGTGCAAATCGATGCGAAAGGCGGTCCTTCGGGGCCGTCTTTTTTGTACGCGGCGGGGTATCATGGATGGGAAAAGCCGATAGCGGCAGAGACCGAGAAAGGTGACCACTTATGGCAGATGTCGACAACAGGAACCGTAACCGCAGGTCCAACCGAGCGGGTCAGCCCAATCCCAAGCGCGAGGCCCGTGCCAAGGCCGCCGAGCGTCACGTGGCAACTGTGTCCGAAGCGTGCGCCAAGGATATCGAGCGTTCGCTTGCCGGTGTCCGCGAGTTTGACGGTATGCCTGCCGGCTTTGTCTCGGCGATGAAGGCCAAGGTTCAGAGTGCTGTGGCCACCGAAGAACAGGTTGCCGAGGAGTCTGAGGCCGCCGAGGCCGAGACCGCTGAGGTTGCGTCCGCCGAGACCGAGGTTACGGCCGAGCCTGCACACGCAGAGGAGGCCACGGAGACCGAGTCCGCGCCTGCCGCCGAGGAGCCCGCTCCGGTCCTGCCCGAGGTCACCGTGCTCGACGCCTCTGCCACGCAGGCCATTCTGGATAACGGTCGAGGCTATGCGCAGTTCTGCGACATGGCCGTGCTCGACTTTGCCTCGTTCACCAATCCGGGCGGTGGCTATATTCAGGGTTATCTGGGCCAGGAGGCCACGCTGTGCGCCGATTCGTATCTGTACAACGTTCTCGATAAGCAGCGCAAATGGTACGGCGAGAACCGTCGCCGCAACATCAACTGCGAGCTTTACCGAAACCGTGCGCTGGTGGTGCCTGCGGTGCGCTTCGACCGCAACCACGTGCATGCATACGCCGACGTGATCGTGGCCGCCGCGCCCAACGTTAAGCGCGCCCGCCAGGAGTATCGCGTGAGCGACGATGCTCTGCTGGATGCCCTGCGCGACCGCATTCGCTTTGTGCTTGCCATCTGCGACGAGCTAGGTCGCGAGAAGCTCGTGCTGGGCGCTTGGGGCTGCGACAACAACGGCTTTGACGCAGAGGCCGTGGCCGAGCTCTTCCGCAAGGAGCTCGCGTCGGGCGACTTTAAGGTCAAGCAAGTCTTCTTTGCCGTGCCTTCTACGCGCTGGGATGAGGATTTTGCCAAGTTCGAGCACGTGCTGGCAAACTTCCCCGAGCGCAACGAGGAGTCCTATGCCCAGGTTGCCGCTCGCGCTGCGGCAGCTCGCGCCGCCGAGCAGATCCAGGCTGCTACCGAGGATGATGAGGACGAGGACGATTGGCGCAAGTACCTGTAATCGGTACGTGCTGACAGATGGGTCGAGCCGGCGGGAGAGGCTGCTTCCGTCGGTTTTTTACTGAGCGAGGGGCTTACGATGAAAAACGTTCTATGCTTTGGCGACAGCAACACCTATGGTTACGATCCGGCGGGCATGCGCGACGGCACCGCGGTGCGCTATGCGCAGGATGTGCGCTGGTGCGGCGTGGCCCAACGTGACTTAGGCGAGGGCTGGCATGTAATTGAAGAAGGCCTCAACGGCCGCACGACGGTACGCGACGACATGTGCCATCTGAACACCAATCTTAACGGCATCCGCGCACTGCCGATGCTGCTCGAGGCCCATAAGCCGCTGGATGCGATCGTTATTATGCTGGGAACCAACGATTGCAAGACGGTCTTTGGTGTGACGGCCTCCGATATTGCCCGTGGCACCATGGCGCTGATTCGCGCGGTGCGTGCATTTCCCTGGACCAATGCCGCACCCTGCCCGCGTATTCTGCTGATGGCACCTATCAAGATCAAGCCGCAAATCGCCGATGTATATATGACCGATTTTGACGAGCGTTCCGTCGAGGCCTCGGAGCATTTTGCTGAATACTATGCGCACGTAGCCGAGCAGTTTGGCTGCGACTTTTTGAATGCAGCGGAGTTTGCCGAGCCGGGCGATATCGACTATCTGCATATGATGCCCGAAAGCCATGAGAGCCTGGGTCACGCCGTGGCGGCCAAGCTCCAAGAGATGCTCGGTGAGTAGCACGGCCCCAAACCACCACAATAGTTCTCCTTGCGGTGGCTTGTTTCGTTGATTTGTCTTGATCTGTAACAGTTGTAAGGCCGAAAACGGGCTAGATGTTACAGATTGAGATTATTTTAGGTCGATATCGGTCGTTTGTCTCGATCTGTAACATCTAGGGTCGATTTTGCCGAGTTAATGTTACACATCGAGATTATCTTCTCAATGGAATTTGGATGTCTCGATTTGTAACAGGTGGGCCGAAAAATGGACTCTAACTGTTACAGATCGAGATGTTTGTGGGAACCACCGCAAAGGTGCCTGTCCCCTTTGCGGTGGTTTTGAACTGCGAGTCTTAATACTGCCACATATGGTTAACGGGGCCGGAGCCTTTGCCCATGTCAAAGCCGGCGGCGAGAGCGCCGGTTAGGTAGGCCTTGCCGGCGTTGACGGCGTCGGCAAGATCCATGCCCTGGGCCAGCGCGCAGGCGATGGCGGACGAGAGCGTGCAACCGGTGCCATGCGTGTTGCCGGTCTCGATGCGCTTGTGGCGGAACCACGTGGTGAGCGGATCGCCCAGGTGGTTGCCTTCGTCATCGAGCGGCGCGGGCTCTGCTAGCACATCGTTGGCCTCGTTGACAAAATGCCCGCCCTTAACGAGAGACGCGCAACCAAAGCGGCGGGTGAGGAGCATGGCAGCATTTTGCTGCGTGCGCTCGGAGTCGACCTCGTAGTCGAGCAGGGCCATGGCCTCGGGAATATTGGGCGTGATAACCGTCGCTAGCGGGAACAGGCGGCGGGTGAGCGCCTCGGCGGCATCTTCGGCAATCAGCCGTGCGCCCGAGGTGGCTACCATGACGGGGTCGACTACCACGTTTGTCGCGTTCCAGGCGCTCAGGCGGTCGGCGATAACATCGATAATCTCGGCAGAGGAAACCATGCCAATCTTGACGGCGTTGGGGCGGATATCGTCAAAAACGGCATCGATCTGCGCCGCGACAATATCCGGGGAGATGTTCTGCACGGCGGTGACGCCCAGGGTGTTCTGTGCGGTGATGGCGGTGATGGCCGTCTCGGCATACAGGCGGTGCGCCGTGATGGTCTTGATGTCGGCCTGAATGCCGGCGCCACCGCTGGAATCGGATCCTGCGATGGATAGAACGGCAGGTACCTTACTGCGATCCATGTTCGCTCCCTTGTTCGGTCGGAATCAAATGGGTCTATTACCCCGCATTATAAAGATGCCCAGGCCGGCGATATGCCGAACCCGGGCGCGAGATGCAATTTTTACGCAAATGCAGGCAAATGTTCACAAGTTAACAATTGGCAGGTGCTGCGGTGAGCCTATAGGCGATCGCGGCGAATCGCGGCGATAAGGTTAGTCCTCCATGCCGAGGTCAATCGTGGTGCCCTCGAAGATCTTGTTGACGGTGCGGACGGCGCACATCTTGCCACACATGGTGCAAGTGCCCTCGGTGGCGGCGGGGGACTCCTCGTAGCGCTTCTTGCCCGTAACCGGGTCGAGCGCGCACTTCCACATGGCGTCCCAGTCGAGCTTGCGGCGTGCCTGGCCCATCTTATCGTCCATGTCGCGGGCGTGGGGCACCTTTTTGGCGATGTCGGCGGCGTGTGCGGCGATCTTGGTAGCCATGAGGCCGTCGAGCACATCCTGGGCGTTGGGCAGACATAGGTGCTCTGCCGGTGTCACGTAGCACAGGAAGTCGGCACCGGAGCTGGCGGAGATGGCGCCGCCGATGGCAGCGGTGATGTGGTCGTAACCAACGCCGATATCGGTCACCAGTGGCCCGAGCACATAGAACGGAGCATTGTGGCACAGGCGCTTCTGCAGTTTCATGTTGGCAGCGATCTCGTCGAGCGCCATGTGACCCGGGCCCTCGACCATGACCTGGACGCCGGCGGCCCAAGCGCGCTTGCACAGCTTGCCCAGCTCGATCATCTCGGCGGTCTCGGTGGCGTCGTTGGAGTCGTAGAGGCAGCCCGGGCGGCAGGAGTCGCCGAGCGAAATCGTCACGTCGTACTCGTGGCAAATCTCGAGCAACTCGTCGTAGAACTCATAGAACGGGTTCTCGTTACCGGTGACCTCCATCCAGCCAAACAGCAGTGAGCCGCCGCGGCTCACGATGTTCATCAGGCGGCCGGTCTCCTTAAAGGTCTTGGTGACTGACTTGTTGATGCCGCAGTGAATGGTCATAAAGTCCACGCCGTCCTCGGCATGCGCGCGCACGACTTCGAACAGGTCGTCCTTGGTGAGCTTGACCAGCGGCTTTTCCATGTAGCCGATGGCGTCGTACATGGGGACGGTGCCTACCATGAGCGGCGTCTCGTCGATGAGCTGCTGGCGGAACTGGCGCGTCTTGCCCGAGTTGGAGAGGTCCATGATGGCGTCGGCGCCAAAGTCCTCGGCGATCTTGACCTTCTTCCATTCCTCGGCGGCATCGGCCTTGTCGCCCGAGATGCCCAAGTTCACGTTGACCTTGGTGGACAGGCCCTCACCGACGCCAAAGGCGCGCATGCCCTTTTTGATGTGCACAATATTGGCGGGAATGGCGATGCGGCCGTCGGCCACGCGCTCGCGGATGTATTCGGGGTCGCGATGCTCGCGCTCGGCGACTTCCTTCATCTGCGGCGTGATCTGCCCGGCACGGGCGAAGTCGATTTGCGTGACGAGCTTGTGCTCGGTCTGTGTGCTCATTGGCACGGCTCCCTTCGTTGGCATTACCCATATCAGGTTTGCGGGTCAGGGCGGGCGCGCCCAATCTCAGCCTGCCGTCTTGTCCTGCAAGCTCCCCGTTATGTCATGGGCTCAAGTATAGCCTGAATGGGTACGATTGGGCCAACGAGCGTGCCTGTGGGGAGGCGTACATGGAAGACAAGCATCTATATCGAGAGACGCAATGGGACATATCGGCCGAGGAGGGCCGTGCGCACCATGGGTTGGTCGCGATTGGCTTTGCGGTGCTTGCCGTGCTGGTGATTGCCTTTTGTATTTGGACGTTTGGCGGTCGCGGCGGCGCTGCCTGGGAGTTTGAGGCCGACGATGCCCTGCCGATCATGACGGTGAAGGTCGCTGGCGGTAACACGGTGGCCGCACCGGGCGACTACTGGTATCCGCGCGACGAGTTTGTGCAGCTGCAGTTGAGCGGCGGGTCTATTCCGGGTGAAGAAATCGAACGCGTGACGTTTGATGAGGCACTCAAAACACTCATGGTGAAGCTCAAAGATCAGGGCGATGTGCCCACGACCATGGATATCGCTCTGACGGAGTGGCGTCTGGAACCTCCGTCGGGCGTTACGGTATCCGACGTAGAGCACGTTAAGATTACCTACCAAGATGGCTCGACGAGCGAGATTGCAAAGGCCGATGGCTTGGCGGAGTAATGGGGTGTTTGGAAACGACGGGCCTATTGTGCCTGCGCGTTCATGAAAACCAGGGTGTTTTTGTCTGAAAGCTCGGGGATGTGCCGATAGCCGATGTTGAATGTGGTAAGTTCGCTTGCATCCTCGAGCTTGTTTTCTGCCATCCACCGCACCATGGAGCCGCGCGCCTTTTTGCTGGCGGTCGAGCGCTGGATGGGCTTGCCGTTGCGGATACCCTCGCCAAAGAGGCATGTGACGGCCGTGGCGTCGCCCGTGAGGTGGGGCAGAACGGCTTTGGCATACTCTACGCTGGCGAGGTTGACGATCGTGGTGTTTGAGCCTGCTGGGGCGATAGCCCGCGCGAGCTTGTCGCTCCAAAACGCGTAGAGGTCTCGGGCATCGTCAACGGCGAGCTTCGCGCCCATCTCCAACCGATACGGTTCGACGGCATGAAAGGGGCGAACGCACCCGTAGAGGCCGGAGAGGATCCATAGATGGTCTTGCAGCCATATGAGCTGCGCGGAATCCATCACCTCGGGCGCCATGCTCTGGTACTGAATGCCGTGATAGGACATGACGGCAGGGGAGAGGTGACGGGCGATACCGGAATCGGCAAGATCGCCGTTTCCCAAGATGGGCTCGAACTCATGCAAAATGTCGAGACAAGGGGCCAGTAGCTTGTCGCTGACGTTCCACAGAGCTTGTAGGCCGCTGTCGCCTTCGGTTCGTTCGATGTCCAAGAGCGCATGGTGCAGCTGGGCAGTCTCGCACGCAAAGGGCGGAATCCCCTGAACTTCAAAAGCATCTTGTGCCGCGCGCATTTGCTTGGCGGGTGAAACGATGACCTGGAGCATGAACTCTCCTCTGCCAAAAAGAAGTTGCGGTGGAATGCGGTCTGCGCGGGCCGGTTGAAGGCCAGGTTAGTCCGTATTCCACCGCAAGTTATAAAGGGCTGGTTTGGTGCGCCTTACGAGGGTTGGTTAGGCGCGCTCGAGGAAGGCCTTGTAGCCGCGATAGGCCTCGTAGATATCGGCCTTGTTGGCGACCTCCCACAGGGCGTGCATGGACAGGACGGCAACGCCGGAGTCGATGACGTTCATACCGTACTTGGCCATGATGTAGGCGATGGTGCCGCCGCCGCCCGCGTTGACGCGACCGAGCTCACAGGTCTGGAAGTCCACGCCGGCCTCGTCCATGATGTCGCGGACGAGGGCCACGTACTCGGCATCGGCGTCGTTGGAACCGCCCTTGCCGCGGCTGCCCGTGTACTTGTTAAAGCACAGGCCGCGACCCATGAAGGCGGCGTTTTTGGTCTCGAACTTGCCGGCGTAGCCCGGGTCGAAGCCGGCGGACACGTCAGAGGAGAGCATACGGCTGCGGGCGAGCGCGCGGCGCAGGGCCAGCGGGCTATCCTCGCCGGCGAGTGTCATGATCTCGGCGACGGTGTTCTCGAAGAAGAGGCTCGTCATGCCGGTGGCACCCACGGAGCCGATCTCCTCCTTGTCGACGATGAGTGTGATGCTCGTGCGCTCGACATTGGCCACATTGATCTGGGCAAGCATGGAGGGGTAGGCGCAGACGCGGTCGTCGTGGCCATAGCCCAAAATCATGGAGCGGTCGAGGCCCATGTCGCGGGCGGGACCGGCGGGCACGACCTCGATCTCGGCGGAGAGGAAGTCCTCCTCCTCGACGCCGTACTGCTCTTTGAGGATGTCCAGGAACATCTGCTTGACGGGCTCCTTGGGAGCGTCCTTGTCGTCCTCGTCAAACTTGACGGGACGGCCGCCCACGATCACGTCGAGGATCTCGGCGTCGACGGCGTCCTTGGCGGGCTTGGACATCTGCTCGCTCGAGAGGTGGATCAGCAGGTCGGAGATGGTAAAGACCGGATCGTCTGCCTTGTCGCCGATGTTGATGTCGACGGTGGTGCCGTCCTTTTTGCAGATGACGCCCACGAGTGCAAGCGGGGAGGCCACCCAGTGGTAGCTCTTGACGCCGCCGTAGTAGTGCGTGTCGAGGTAGGCCATGTCGCCGGCCTCGAAGGCGGGATTCTGCTTAAGGTCCAGGCGCGGCGAGTCCACGTGAGCACCCAGGATGTTAAAGCCCTGCTCGAGCGGGGCGGTGCCCAGGTTGACGAGCATGAGGTCTTTGCCGTGGTTGGCGGCGTACACCTTGTCGCCGGCCTTGAGCGTGCGGCCCTCGGCAATCACGGTCTCCAAGTCGACGTAGCCCGCCTCCTCGGCCATCTTGATGCCGGTCTTGACGCACAGGCGCTCGGTCTTATTCTCGCTCAAAAACTGCTTATAGCCGCGGCAAAGCCCCTCGAGTTCCTCGACTTGCTGTGGCGTGTACTTTTTCCATGCGCAGGGACGCTCCATGACGCAGGCTCCTTTCGGATCGATCGTGCTGGTTGATGTACCGTGAGCCATCGTATCACGCGCGGGCCCGCGGCGGCAGGGAAGCCTGATGTGCGGTGGCCGCGGGGCGGGGAGCGTGTAAACTGGTGTGAGCAAACCGTGCCCAGCCCAAAGCGAGGTATTCAATATGTCTGACAAGCGCCGCACCTTTGCCGTTATCGACGGCAACTCGCTCATGCACCGCGCCTTCCACGCCGTGCCGCCCACCATGAATGCGCCGGACGGGCGCCCCACCAACGCGATCTTCGGCTTTCTGAACATGTTTCTCAAGATGATCGATGCCTTTAACCCCGACGGTGTGGTCGTGGCGTTTGACAAGGGCAAACCGCGCGTGCGCATGGAGATGCTGCCGCAGTATAAGGCGCAACGCCCGCCCATGGACCCCGATCTGCATGCGCAGTTTCCGATGATCAAGGAGCTGCTCACCGCGCTCAACGTGCCGATTCTGCAGTCCGAGGGCTGGGAAGGCGACGATATCCTGGGTACCATGGCGCGCCTGGGTGAGGAGGCCGGCTGCGACATGCTGCTGGTGACCGGCGACCGCGATATGTATCAGCTCGTGACCGAGCACGTCAACGTGGTCTCGACTCGCAAGGGTCTGTCCGACGTGGCAATCATGACGCCCGAGAGCGTAGACGACCTGTATCACGGCATTACGCCGGCGCTCGTGCCCGATTTTTACGGTCTGAAGGGCGATACGTCGGACAACATTCCCGGCGTGCCGGGCATCGGCCCTAAAAAGGCGAGCGCGCTCATCGCACAGTACGGCAGCTTGGACGAGGTCATCGCGCATGCCGACGAGGTCAAGGGCAAGATGGGCGAGAACCTGCGTGCGCACATCGACGATGCGCTGCTGAGCCGCAAGGTCGCAACCATTCGCACCGATGCGCCCGTCGAGCTCGACTTTGACGAAACATCCTTCCCGGCGTTTTCTGCCGACGAAGTGTCCGCGGCGCTGGGTACGCTTGGTATCACCGCCATGCAGAACCGTTTCTTGGCGCTGATCGGCGGCGAGGGCGGGGCTGCTGCTGCCTCTAGTGTGTTTGAGATACCTGCTATGGTTCGCGCGGCCGCCGGCGATGCCGACGCGCTCGGTGCCGTTGCGGCTGAGGTCTCCCGCGCGATTGATGCCGGCGAGTGGGTCGCCGCCGTGGTGGACGACGACAAGGAAGAGGGCGCGCTCTTTGGACTGACGCGCACGCTGTGGTTGGCGACGTCCAAGGGCCTGTTCGCGCTCGAGGAGGGCGACGGCGCCTCCACTGCCGTATTCGATGGCTTCAACTTCGCTCACGGTGTGATCGCCGGCGTGCTTGCGCGCCTGTTTATGGAGGGCCGCGTGGCGAGCCCGGATACGAAGGCGCTGCTGCACGAGCTTTCGCCCATCGATTCTTCTGAGCCCGAGCTCATGGATCCGCTAGCAGTCGATTCCACGTGCATCTTCGACACCGTGGTCGCCGCTTACCTGTTGGATTCCGACCGCTCCGAGTTTGACGAGGCATATCTGGCCGATACGTATCTGCAGATGGCGCTGCCTGCGGCGCGCGGCGCAGAGGGTGCTGGTGAGGACGCTCCGGCGCCTGCCGCCCGTACTGCGGCTCTGACGCTGGCGCTCGTGGCGCCGTTGCGCGAGTGCATGGCCCGTGAGAATGCCGCCAACGTGTTCGATGGCATCGAGATGCCGCTCGTTCCGGTACTTGCCAAGATGGAGCGCGCGGGCATGCTCGTGGACCCCGACCGTCTGCACAGTCTGTCCGAGGGTCTGGCGACCCAGATTACCGAGGTTGAGCGCAGTATTCGCGACCTGGCGGGTGACGAGACCTTTAATATTGGCAGTCCTATGCAGCTGTCGCATGTGCTCTTTGATGTGATGGGGCTTCCGACCAAGGGCCTCAAGAAGACTAAGCGCGGCTATTATTCGACCAACGCCAAGGTACTGAGCGACCTTGCGCGTGACCACGAAATCGTGCGTCTGATCTTGGACTGGCGTGAGAAGTCTAAGATCAAGTCCACCTATCTGGACACGCTGGGCCCGCTACGCCGAGGCGACGGCCGCGTACACACTACGTACAACCAGACCATCACGGCAACGGGGCGTCTGTCCTCGAGCGACCCGAACCTGCAGAACATCCCGACGCGCTCTGAGCTGGGCCGTACCGTCAAGACGGCGTTTTCGGCAGGCGAGGGAAGCGTCTTTTTGGCGGTGGACTACTCGCAAATCGAGCTGCGTCTGCTGGCGCATCTCTCAGGTGACGAGCACTTGGTGCGCGCCTTTAACGAGGGCGAGGACTTCCATGCCGAGACGGCGGCGCGCGTGTTCGGTGTGTCGGTGTCCGAGGTAACGCCCGACCTGCGCAGTCGCGCCAAGGCCGTGAACTTTGGCATCGTGTACGGTCAGCAGGCCTACGGCCTGTCGCAGTCGCTGCATATCTCGATGGCCGAGGCGCGCGACATGATCGACCGCTACTACGAGGCCTACCCGGGCGTGCGTACGTTCCTCGACAACGTGGTGGCGCGCGCCAAGCAGACGGGCTACGCCGAGACCATGTACGGCCGCCGTCGTCATATTCCGGAGCTCAAGGCCAAAAATCCGCAACTCCGCGGCTTCGGCGAGCGCACGGCCATGAACCACCCCATGCAGGGCACCGCGGCCGACATCATCAAGATCGCCATGGCCCGCGTAAGCCGCCGTCTGGAAGAAGAAGGCTTTGCTGCCCACATGATCTTACAGGTGCACGACGAACTGGACTTTGAGTGCCCCGTCGACGAAGTCGAGCGCCTAACCACCATGGTCCGCGACGTCATGGAACACGTAGTAGACCTCCGCGTACCGTTGATCGCCGAAGCCAGCACCGGCATAACCTGGGCCGACGCCAAATAGGGAAGCGCCCACAGTTCCAAAGTAACCAAACCAGAAGGGGGCTCCTTGCCAACAAGGAGCCCCCTTCATTCCAAAAAATCAGCCAAGTATCTAGACACTCAAGACACCATCTAGGCGGCAAGCAAGTAAACCTAGGACCTGGCCGGGCGGCGCGAATTAGTTTTTCGTAGATTCCGCACGAGCCGGAAAGCACTTAATGTGCTTTCCGAGCGAGCCCAGGACCTGACCGAACGAAAAACTAATCCGCGCCGCCCGGCCAGGTCCGACGAGCCACGTTACCGAGCCGCCAGGATGGCGTCGATGAGCGTCAGTACGCCCCCGTCGTTGTTGCTCGGAATGCGCCACTTGGCATGCGTGTTCATGTGCTCCTCGGCATTGTCCACGATAAAGCTGTGACCGACGCGCTCGAGCATGGGGATGTCGTTGTAGGTGTCGCCCACGGCGGCAGCATCGGCAATATCGATGCCCAGGTGCTCGCACAGGTGAGCGACGCCGGCGCCCTTGTCGACGCCCAGGTTCATAAAGTCGATCCACTCGCGCCCGGCGTTGGTGACGTAGAGCTTGTCCGAGAACTCGGGGCTATAGGTCTCGCGGAAAGCGGGCTCGGCGTCGTAGCCGGGGAAGAAGACCGAAATCTTGTTGGACTCGAAATCAATGCCCTCAAAGCTGTCGACGTAGTTGATTGTGTTGTAGTAGACGCTGATCTCGTCGTGGTATTGATGGTCGCGGGCAAGCACGTAGAACTCGTCGAAGCAGCACAGGACGGGGACAGCGCGAGGATCCTCCGAGGCACGGCTCAAGACCTGCTGATACAGCTCCACGTCAATATTGCTCTTATAGATATAGCTGCCGCGATAGATCACGCACGCTCCGTTGTCGGGACAAAAGGCGAGGCGGTTCTTGATACCCTCGAACATCTCCTCGAGCTTGGGGGCGGGACGTCCGCTGGCGGGGCAGAATACGATGCCGGCGTCGGCGAGCTTGTCCAGGCGCTCATCAAGACCCTGGGGCAGCACACGCTCGTCGGTCAGCAGCGTCTTGTCCATATCGACGGCGAGAATCTTAATGTTGCCGATGTTGGCGTCCGATTCGTAAGTTTGCATAAAAATGCGCCTTTCGTTTCGAGATTGTTTCAGACGTTATAACCATCAACTAGTAGTCGAGCGTATTTTCGCAGGAATGGTGCGTATTTGCACTGCAATTCACAAACTAATGAAAAAACTTTTCAGAAATTTGAATTTGTCGCTTGCGCAGCGTGCACTTTATCGTAATATAGCGAACATCGAAAACGGAGACGGCAAAAGAGCCGTTTACCGAGGAAAAGGTACCGTTTGCGATATTTGAATTGCGCCCGGCGATACGTGAAAGGAGAGGCAGATGCAGTTCGTAAAGATTATCACCACTGCAGACAATG
Source organism: uncultured Collinsella sp. (assembly GCA_900541005.1). Classification (GTDB taxonomy): domain Bacteria; phylum Actinomycetota; class Coriobacteriia; order Coriobacteriales; family Coriobacteriaceae; genus Collinsella. The sequence continues at coordinate 20,384 of UQIP01000003.1, forward strand.
CCATCCGACGCCAGCGCGCAATTTCCCGACGACGATAACAATCGTCTCTGTCCGCATGGGGCGCAATGCCTCAACAGAGTCATTTTGAGGTCGTTGGGTTTAAGCACGACATAGCCGCATGTTTCTAGGGCATGCCTGTGATGCATTCTGCTGAATAACCTGATATTGCACGGTTTTTGACCTCAAGGTGACTTGCAACTGACCGATGTTCTAACTAGCTACCAAGGGCGAAAGGAAACAGCCATGAGCAAGGAAAAAGTCGTTCTCGCATATTCCGGTGGTCTTGATACATCCGTATGTGTCAAGTGGCTCCAGGACGAGAAGAATCTCGATGTCGTTTGTGTCTGCGGCAATGTGGGCCAGGAAGAGACCGGACTGGATGCCAAGAAGCAGAAGGCGCTCGACCTGGGCGTTCTCGATTGCCAGGTGCTCGACCTGCGCGACGAGTTCTCCGATGAGTTCCTGACTAAGGCCATCGCCGCAAACTCCATGTACGAGAACAAGTACCCGCTGCTCTCCGCTCTTTCCCGCCCGCTGCTCGCCAAGAAGCTTGTCGAGGTCGCTCACGAGTTTGGCGCGACCTACGTCGCCCACGGCTGCACCGGCAAGGGTAACGACCAGGTCCGTTTTGAGGCTGCCGTCAAGGCCCTCGACCCCGAGCTTAAGGTTATCGCCCCGGTTCGCGAGTGGGACCTGAAGTGCCGTCCCGACGAGGTCGCCTATGCCCACGCCCACAACGTGCCGGTTCCCGAGGGTGCCAACGATAACCCCTATTCCATCGACGACAACCTGTGGGGTCGCGCCATCGAGTGCGGTCACTTGGAGGACCCTTGGAATGAGCCGCTCGATGACGCTTGGGTTATGACCAAGAACCCCGAGGACACGCCGGACACCCCGACCTACACCGAGATTGAGTTTGAGGCCGGCAAGCCTGTCGCCGTCGACGGCAAGAAGATGAAGCTCTCCGAGATCGTCATCGCCCTCAACAAGATCTCCGGCGACAACGGCTTTGGCCGTCTCGACCTGGTTGAGGATCGTCTGGTGGGCCTCAAGAGCCGCGAGTGCTATGAGGTTCCCGGAGCCCTGACGCTCATCACCGCCCACAAGGCGCTTGAGGACATCTGCGTCGAGGGCGACCTGCTCAAGACCAAGATCAAGCTCGAGCAGGATTGGGCTACCGCCGTGTACAACGGCCAGTGGTACAGCCCGCTCAAGAACGCACTCGACGCCTTTATGGCCGACACCCAGAAGTTCGTGACCGGCACCGTCCGTCTGAAGTTCTTTAAGGGCAACTGCCATGTCGTCGGCCGCAAGAGCCCCTTCAGCCTCTACGACTACGGTCTGGCTACCTACGACCGCGACACCACGTTTGACGAGAAGGCCAGCGCCGGCTTTATCGAGATCGATACGCTGTCGCTCAAGACGTGGGCAAAGGTCCAGGGCCCCAGCTCTGCTGCCGCCCAGGCCTAGCGCCTCCTTCCCTTGGTATCCGCGCGGCCCATCCGCGTGATACATAACGGGCGCACGGGGTCCCTACCTTTCGTTATGCTTGCTGACACTTCTTAACATCGGTGGCCCCTACGTTCCGCCCGCATATATGATGCCGCGTCTGCGGCTGAGTCCGAGCCCCGCCGGGGTTGTCCGGCGGGGCTCCTTCTATCAATTTGGCGGCTCTGCGCCTATATATATGAGGAGTATCCATTATGTTCAATGCTATCGCGCATGCTTTACTTGCCCTCGCGCCCGAGTTCGATGCTGCAAGGGTCGAGGACGTCCCTATGAGCCTGAAGGCCTGGATCGATGGTTCGCAGGGCAACATCCGGAGGGAGACGTTGGGCGCCAAGTGCATGGCGCGTCACTTCTTTGCAAATTAGCTACATGGCTCCGCACACGGTGGGGAATGTGTAAAACTAGCGGTTGAAAAATCGCTTTAGCGATATGGCGCATTGCTTTGGGCGCTTGTTTTGGTATTTGGAGAAAGGGGACGGTTCCATGGCTCTTTGGGGCGGTCGTTTTGAGGCAGGCGTGGCCGAGGTCACGCAGGAGTTTGGTGCGTCGCTGCCGGTCGACAAACATCTCTATAAGCAGGATATCGCCGGCTCTAAGGCGCATGCCAAAATGCTGGCGGCTCAGGGCATCATCAGTGCCGAGGACGAGCAGGCGATTGCCGAGGGCCTGACCGGAATCGAACAGGATATCGATGCCGGCAACTTCACCTTCGACATCAACGACGAAGACATTCATATGTCCATCGAGAGCGAGCTGACGCGTCGCATCGGCGAGGCCGGTAAGCGCTTGCATACCGGGCGTTCGCGCAACGACCAGGTGGCGACCGACACACGCCTGGGCGTCAAGGCGCTGGCCAAGGAGCTCATGGAGGCCAATCTTGAGCTGCGCCATGTGCTGGTGGATGCGGCCAAGAAGTACGACAAGGTGATTCTGCCGGGCTACACGCACATGCAGCACGCTCAGCCCGTGCTGCTGTCGCATCATCTGCTGGCGTATTCCTGGATGTTCGCGCGCGACTTTACGCGCCTGAAGGCCGCCTTTGATGCCGCCGACAACTGCCCGCTGGGCGCTGCCGCGCTTGCCGGTACGAGCTATCCGCTCGATCGTCAGATGACGGCTGCCGAGCTTGGCTTTGCGGGCGTGATTCCCAACTCGCTCGATGCGGTTTCCGACCGCGATTTCCTGCTCGATCTGCATTACGCCGGCTCCGTCATGGCCATGCACCTGTCGCGTCTTTCCGAGGAGATCGTGCTGTGGTCGAGCTCCGAATTTGGCTTTATCACGCTTTCCGACTCGTACTCCACCGGCTCGTCTATCATGCCTCAGAAGAAGAACCCCGACTTTGCCGAGCTTATCCGCGGCAAGAGCGGCCGAGTCTATGGCAACCTGGTGCAGCTGCTCGTGACCATGAAGGGCTTGCCGCTCGCCTATAACAAGGACTTGCAGGAGGACAAGGAGGGTGCGCTCGATACCGCCCATACGCTCATGCAGTGCCTGTCCGTTATGGCCGGTATGATTTCGACCTGGACCGTCAACGAGGATGCCATGGCGCGCGAGTGTGGCGTGGGGCACCTTGCCGCTACCGATGTTGCCGATTACCTGGCTAAGCGTGGTCTGCCGTTCCGCGAGGCACATGCCGTGGTGGGCCATCTGGTCCTGATGTGTGAGAAGCGTGGCTGCAATCTTGAGGACCTGCCGTTTGAGGTGTTCCAGGAGGCAAGCCCGCTCTTTGAGCACGACATTACCGAGGCGCTCGACATCCCCTCAATTGTCGCCGCGCGTACGACCGAGGGCGGTACCGCCCCTGCCGCCGTTGCCGTGCAGCTTGAGCGCGCCGAGGCACAGCTCGTGGCCGACGAGGGCGTGTTTGGATCGCTGACCAAGGTCGTCGAGATGGGCCACGGGGTAAAGTAAGGGTTTGGCCGAAGCCGTTTTTGCCATTTATTGAGGAATCATTTTTTGCTTTACGGGCGTCTGCTGATGTGGGCGTCCGTATTTTGTTGCTATGGGGGAGGGGCTTGTCGAGAAGTTCTGTAGGACCTTTGGGCAGGTTGTGAAGGGGGTACGTTCGCGGGCGGCAACCGACCGTCTGCTCTGCTCGATGCGGTTGATGGGCAGCAGGATGGTACTCTAATCGAGCTTCGAAACAGAAGTGACACATATGGAACGCTTCAATAAATTGCAACGTTTCAATAAACAGCTTTTTGTTTAACTGCAGCTAAAACTCTGTTACGATGCAGTCCAGGCGGGTGCCGGAATGGGACTTGGGCACGCGCGAACCTACTTGAAAGGCTACCTTATGGCTATCGAGAAGACCTTCATCATGATTAAGCCCGACGCCGTGCGCGACCGCAAGATCGGCGAGATTGTTGCTCGCATCGAGCGCAGCGGCCTTGTCATCGAGCGCATGGAGATGACCACGCTCGAGCGCGCTACCGTCGAGGAGCACTACGCCCATCTGGCCGACAAGCCCTTCTTTGGCGGTCTCTGCGACTTTATGACGAGCGGTCCGGTCGTCAAGATGGTCGTTTCCGGTCTCTCCGCTGTTGCTAAGATGCGCACCCTCATGGGCGCTACTAATCCGCTTGACGCTGCTCCTGGTACCATCCGCGGCGACTTTGCCGTCGATGTCAACGCCAACGTGATCCACGGCTCCGACTGCCTGGAGAACGCCGAGATTGAGATCAAGCGCTTCTTTGGCTAAACCAGCTTTGACTCCTTAAAGCTGTTAGCGTGTGGCTTGGGCGCCGCGGAACTCCATCCGCGGCGCCCTTTTATTCCAAAATCTATGAAGGGGCCCGCTCGGTCATGAGTTCCGAGCGGGCCCCTGCTGTTAGCTTGTGGCACTGAGTGGTTTAGGCCTCGTCGACGACCTTGAGGCCGCGCGTGTGGTCGATCTCGTTGAGGAGGTTAACGCGACGCTCGTGACGACCGCCCTCAAACTCGGCGTCGAGCCACTCGTCGACAATCATCTTGGCGAGCTCGGAGCCCACGACGCGAGCACCAAAGGCGAGCACGTTGGTGTTGTTGTGCATGCGCGAGAGCTTGGCGCTGAAGGGTTCGGAGCACACGACGGCGCGTACGCCCTCGACCTTGTTGGCAGCCAGGCTAATCCCGACACCGGTTCCACAGATGAGGATGCCCAGGTCGACGTCGCCGTTGGCAACGGCCTTACCCACCTTGTAGCCGGCGATGGGGTAGTCAAAGCTCTCGGAGGTGTCGGTGCCAAAGTTCACGACCTCGCAGCCGCGCTCCTTCAGGTGCTCGGAAATGATGTTCTTGAGCTCGACGGCGGCGTGGTCGTTACCGATACCGATCTTCATGGATGGTTCCTCTCTTGTCTGTGCGGTGCAAATGCTAAAGGTGTTTACCGCGTTCGACTGCATGATAGCGCGACTTTTGCGTAAACGCTCGAGCGTTTTTTGGTCAAACGCTTTAGCATGCGACAAGACCGGTTTCTCATGAATGAATGCCGTCAGTTTGCGCCTGAATGCCGTCTACCGGAACCTGGGTTGCGGTTTTTGATGCATTGTTATCAAATAAAAGAGCTAATTATTCTTGAGAGCCCAGCCCGTTATACAAGTAGGAGATACCTATGCCTGCCGATTCCCTTCGCGATGCCGCGTTTTGCGATGTTTTGAACCGCGAGCTTGTCTGCGCGCTCGGCTGTACCGAGCCCATTGCCGTTGCCTATGCAGCGGCACTGGCGAGCCAGACGCTCGGTTGCGAGCCCGATCATATGGATGTTGCCTGCTCGGGCAACATCATCAAGAACGTCAAGAGCGTGACCGTGCCCAACTCGGGCGGTATGCACGGTATTGAGGCCGCGGCCGTGCTGGGTGCCGTGGGCGGCGACGCTAAGAGCGCGCTCGAGGTGCTCGAGAGCGTTAACGATGAAGACCGCGCTCGCGTGGCCGAGCTCCTCGCCGACGCCGGCTACTGCGATGTGTCGCTTGTCGAAGGTGTGCCCAACCTCTACATCAAGGTGACTGCGACGGCCGGGGGCCATACCGCGGTCGTCGAGATCACCGATCACCACACCAATGTCACGTGCCATACGCTCGATGGTATTCCGGTATGCGGCAAGTCGGCGGGGGAGTGTGCCGCCTGCGCCGAGCGCGTGGTGGCCGAGCGTGCGGCGGATAAGGCCGATGCCCCTATGAGCATTGAGTCCATCATCGACTTTATCGAGGACGGTGACATTGAGGACGCCCGCGCTGCCGTTGAGCGTCAGATTGAGCTGAATGGCGCAATCAGTGCCGAGGGCCTTGCGCACGCTTGGGGCGCCGAGGTGGGTCGTACGCTGCTGGGTGCTCGTGCCGATGACGTCGCCTGCCGTGCCCGCGCCCGTGCGGCCGCCGGGTCCGACGCCCGTATGAACGGCTGCGCGCTGCCGGTCGCCATTGTGTGCGGCTCGGGCAATCAGGGCATTACCTGCGCACTGCCCGTTATGGAGTATGCCGAGTATTTGCGCTGTGACCATGAGCGCCTGGTTCGCGCCGTAATGCTGTCCGATCTGATCGCCGTGCATATCAAGAGCTATATTGGTGCGCTCTCGGCGTTTTGTGGCGCTATTTGCGCCGCATGCGGTGCCGGTGCTGCGATTACCTGGCTGTGCGGTGGCACGCGCGAGCAGATTGGCGCAACGGTCTCCAATACGCTCGGCAACGTGGGCGGCATCGTATGCGATGGCGCCAAGGCGAGTTGCGCGGCTAAGATTTCGGCAGCCGTTGACGCTGCGATTCTGGGTCACGATATGGCCATGCAGGGCCGCGGCTTCCGCGCCGGCGAGGGCTTGATCCAGGATACGGTGGAGGAGACTATCGCCAGCATGGGCTACGTGGGCCGCGTGGGCATGAAGGATACCGACGTCGAGATCCTCAACATCATGATCGGCAAAACCCAGGTTTGTTAGTTACGCGGTTTTACCAAACCGCGTAACCGGTCGACGCTGCAAACGCCCCTAAGCGGCAATCTACCTTTCAGTCGTCGGGCATGGCCAGAAGGCCTATGCCCTCCTCTTTCAAGGCACATTGCTCGCTTAGGGGCGTTTTCGCTGGCTTATGCTCAACCTGCGGCGTTGTTTTGTTTGGAGCGAGTGAGGGGTCCTATGACAGTTCGTCGGCTACTTGATGTTCGTAGAAGGCCTCGATTACGGCGTTGAAATCGCGGGCGAAGTCTTCCATGGTTCCGCACCAGGTGGCTCGGCTGGGTTTTCCCTGGCCAACATAGGCAGTTTGAATGCCGCAGGCGGGGCTGGGGAAGTCGCGCTTGGGGTCATTGCCCACCATAAGGACCTCGTGTGGCTCGAGTCCCATCACCTGAAGTTGCTCGAGATAGTAGGTGGCATCGGGTTTGCAGCGGGTGGTGTTTCCCATGTGCGTGACGAGCTCAAAGGGGGCGTCGGCCAGGTCGCCCCAACCCATGCGGCACTCGATGGCCCCCTGCGGAAAGCTGGGGTTGGTAAAGAGCGCGCAGCGCAGCCCTGCATCCTGTACGGCCTGGAGAGCGGCGTGTGCGCCCGGCATGGCGTGGGCGTTGATGACATCGTCATTCTTGTGCGGAAGCACATCGCGGTCGTAGTAGGTAAACGCCTCGTAGATGAGGGGATCGGAGAGGCAGATGCCGCACCTGCGCTCGACCTCGGTGCGGTAAAACTCAAGATTGGTGCGGTTGTCCGTGCCGCTTCGGCGGTTGGCGTTGAGGTCGACCAGGATGGTGCCGAGGCGCGCCATCGTGCCACCTCGGCTGCGTCGTCCGATATCCGCGAGCATCGACGAGACATCCTTAAAATAGCGAAGGATGAACGCGTTGAGGTTGATGCTAAGAAGCGTCTCGTCCATATCGAAAACGACTGCTTTGAGCACGCGGGCACCTTTCTCGATAAATCGTTCCAGAATCGTTGCTCCGGATACTTTACCCCAAAGCCGTATGCCTAACTGCCTATCGTCAATTTATGGAGACGGTCGTCCACAAGATTGCGAAAAAGTCTCCATACGAGTAAAAAATCGCAGTTCGCGCTTGAAATCGAAGTAATTTCCCCGTAATCTATACGAACGTGATTGCATAAGCGTCACATTAGTATCTGTCGGCTCCCGAGTGTTCCTAAACGTTGTGTGCTTGTCGCACCCTTCTGTAGGTCCTAGCAATCGGGGCCCCGTAGTTCGAAAGGGGTCCACCTTTGAGTGAGATTCAGAACTCGTCCATTTTCTCTCTTGACGATGTCAATGAGGAGGAGATGAACAACCTCATCGACGGTACGATTACCGACTTTGATGAGGGCGATCTCGTTAACGGCACTGTCGTTAAGATCGAGCATGACGAGGTGCTCGTTGACATCGGATTCAAGTCCGAGGGCGTTATCCCGGTCCGCGAGCTGTCCATCCGTAAGGACGCTAACCCTGCAGACATCGTTGCACTCGGTGATCCCATCGAGGCTCTGGTTCTCCAGAAGGAGGACAAGGACGGTCGTCTGGTCCTGTCCAAGAAGCGTGCCGAGTACGAGCGTGCTTGGAACCGCATCGAGGAGAAGTTCAACTCCGGCGAGAACGTCGAGGGCGAGGTTATCGAGGTTGTCAAGGGCGGCCTGATCCTCGACATCGGCCTGCGTGGCTTCCTGCCCGCTTCCCTCGTCGACCTCCGTCGCGTCAAGGACCTCACCTCCTACATGGGCACCCGCATCGAGGCCCGCGTCATCGAGATGGACCGCAACCGCAACAACGTCGTCCTCTCCCGTCGCGTCGTGCTCGAGGAGTCCCGTAAGGCCGAGCGCTCTGAGATCCTGTCCAAGCTCAAGTCTGGCATGCGTCTCCAGGGCACCGTTTCCTCCATCGTCGACTTCGGCGCCTTCGTCGACCTCGGCGGTATCGACGGCCTCATCCACATCTCCGAGCTCTCCTGGAACCACGTCAACCATCCTTCCGAGGTTGTCAAGGTCGGCCAGGAGGTCGAGGTCGAGGTTCTCGACGTCGATCTCAACCGCGAGCGCATCTCCCTGGGTCTCAAGCAGACCACCGAGGATCCGTGGCGCGCACTGGTCAAGAAGTACCCCGTCGGCGCTATCGTCGAGGGCACTGTGACCAAGCTTGTCCCGTTCGGCGCTTTCGTCGACCTGGGCGAGGGCATCGAGGGTCTGGTGCACATCTCCGAGATGGCCAACAAGCACGTCGATCAGCCTTCTCAGGTCACCCACGTGGGCGACAAGGTTCAGGTCAAGGTCATGGAGATCGACCTCGACCGTCGTCGTATCTCCCTGTCCATGAAGTCTGCTGCTGAGACTCTGGGCGTCGAGATCGAGGTTACCCCGCTGCCTTCCGAGAAGAAGGACGAGGAGACTGACGCCGAGTAAATCGGTTTGACGATCACTTGTTTTAAGGGATCCGTCCGCAATGGACGGGTCCCTTTTTGCATTTGGCGCAGAAATGCGCAATGCTGGCGTGCTGTCCACGGGCTATTGGATTGTCGGTGCATAAAAATGCCGACATCCCGCCTCGGGGAGGAGGCGGGAACGCACCGAGTAGACGGAGGGGTGCGGAGCGCGGTCGCGTCTCGACTGACGACGTTGCCCATCGACGACCCTATTGTACTGTATAGCGTGGTTCTTGGTTTATCGTGTCGAACGCTTGTGTTGTGCCATTGCCTGCGGCAACGGTGTGCTACACTCTTGCACTGCTGAGTGGGCCAGACGGTCGCGCGATGTGCTGCTTGCAGTACGCGTGAGGAAAGTCCGGGCTCCAGAGGGCGGGATGCCGGCTAACGGCCGGGCGGAGTGATCCGACGGAAAGCGCCGCAGAAAAGAAGACTCCCACCTGCGCCGCAAGGCGTAAAGGGAAAAGCTGAAACGGTGGTGTAAGAGACCACCAGCGTCGTGGTAACACGGCGGCTTGGCAAGCCCCATCCGGAGCAAGCGCGAATAGGAACGCTATGGGCCGGCCCGGTCCGCGTTCGGGTAGCGTGCGTGGAGCTGCACGGTAACGTGCAGACAAGATAAATGACCGTTCACGACAGAACCCGGCTTATCGGCCCACTCGGCACTTTGTTGACGCTGCGAACCCGTCAGCGCGGCAATCTGCCTTTCAAGCCTTCGGGCATGACCATAAGGTCAATGCCCTCGTCTTTCAAGGCACCTTGCTCGCGCTGACGGGCTCTCGCTTTCGTTGGCGGAATCATCGGCGGTTCCGTTCTTGGCATCTCGCTGTTTTTGCCTGGTCATCGGCGTTGCCGTTCTATTTACCGGGGTTATCGGTACGGCCTTTGCCGTATTATTGAAGCTGTTTGTTGCCACGCTTAGTTTTGTTGAGGGGCTTTGTTGGACAGCTATTTAACTTTGCAATCGAATATTGAGGTTTCGGGCGAGTTTGTGGACCGCAAGAGCCGGTTTATTGCCCAGCTGGTCCATATTGAGTCCGAGGATGAGGCGAATGCCTTTATCGAGATGGTTCGCAAGCGTCATTACGACGCTCGGCATAATGTGCCCGCGTGGATTTTGGTCGATGGACGCGAGCGCCAGAGCGATGACGGTGAACCGAGTCGCACGAGCGGTATGCCGACGCTCGAGGTGTTGCGCGGCGCGGGGCTCAAAAATGTTTGCTGCGTAGTGACGCGTTATTTTGGTGGCACGCTGTTGGGTCCTGGTGGCTTGGTGCGCGCCTATACTGCGGCGACGCAGGCGGCGGTGGCAGCTGCTCAGGAGGCCGGGCAGATCGTTGAGATGACAAGCGTCGTGTCTGTTGACGTGCACGTGGCCTATCCGCAGTATGACCAGGTGCTTCGTTTGGCGCAGGATTCGGGTGCCAAGGTTTCGGATACCGATTACGCGGATGCCGTGACACTTCATTTGGTGTTTAAGGCGGGGGAACAGGAGCCGTTTTGCGCTAAGATGCGCGAGCTTATGGCGGGGCGCGAGGAGATCGAGGTCGGCGCTCCCGAATTTGCCGAGTTCTAACGGCGACGGCCGGCGTGCTTTTGGATGGATCCCAAGCGCGCCGGCCGTCGTTTTCTGTTGCTGCCGTTTACTCGGCGAGCTGCTTTAGTACATCACAGGCGATCTCGACGGCATCGTCGATGCAGCCGGGGCAGCTGCGGAGCGGACCCTTATCCAATCCGATGCCCTTGAGCGTACCGCAGACGGTCGTCGTGTTCTTCTCGCCAAAACGCTTTGCGATTTCGCGCGACAGCTTGTAGGTCTGGCCCTTGGTCTTGGGGTTATCCATGCCGTCGCTCATTACAAAGCCCATGATGGCCACGGCGCCCGAGATGGCGCCGCAAGTTTCGGTCATGCCGCCCATGCCGGCGCCAAAGCCCTCGGTGAGGGTAAAGGCGACCTGGGGGTCGAGCCCGACGGCGGGCGCGAGCGTGCAGGCGACGGCCTGGGCGCAGTTAAAGCCGCGGGCGTGGTATTCGGCAGCCTGAGCCTGACAGGCGGTGATGTCGAGCTGGGCCGTATCGATTTGCTTCATCGTTGTCTCCTTGGTCACGGTGTACCCGCCTATGGTACCCGTGACGGGGCATGTAATCATCGAGAGCTTCATGTATGCCTCGTTTTTATCTATCGAGCAAATGCCCAAGGCTTGAGATAAATACCCCTGATCAATTTATCCCATAACCTACCTTGGGGATGGGTTGAGAGGGGTGCGGGGTAGCGGTATCGTGAACCGAATAAAACTAAAACCCAGGCAAGGGAGCTAGATATGAGCGAGCAGACCATCGGTACGACGTGTGTTCAGGGCGGTTATCGCCCGGGCGATGCAGAGCCGCGTCAGGTGCCTATCTACCAGTCCACCACGTGGAAGTACGACACGTCCGAGCACATGGGCAAGCTGTTTGACCTAGAGGAGTCGGGCTACTTCTACAGCCGTTTGCAGAACCCCACGTGCGATCTCGTTGCCGCCAAGATCTGCGAGATGGAGGGCGGCACCGCTGCGATGCTCACGAGCTCGGGCATGGCTGCGAATTTCCTCGCGATCTTTAACGTGGCCGGTGCCGGCGATCACGTGGTCGCGAGCTCTGCCATCTACGGCGGTACCTACAACCTGCTCGCCCATACTATGGAGCGCATGGGTTTGACCTGCACCTTCGTTGCCCCCGACTGCACTGATGAAGAGCTCGAGGCGGCCTTTCAACCCAATACCAAGCTCGTCTTTGGCGAGACGATCGCCAACCCCGCCCTTGCCGTGCTCGATATTGAGCGCTTTGCCAAGGCTGCGCATGACCACGGCGTGCCGCTGATGGTCGATAACACCTTCCCGACGCCCGTGATGTGCCGTCCCTTTGAGTGGGGTGCCGACATCGTCACGCACTCCACCACCAAGTACATGGATGGACATGCTGCCTACCTGGGTGGCGTAATCGTCGATCACGGCCAGTTTGACTGGATGGCCCATGCGGACAAGTTCCCGGGTCTCACCACGCCCGACGAGAGCTACCACGGCGTGACCTATGCCGAGAAGTTCGGTCGCGAGGGCGCCTTCATTACCAAGGCTACCGCGCAGCTCATGCGCGATCTTGGTCCTATGCAGAACCCGCAGGCGGCGTTTTTCTTGAACAGCTCGCTCGAGAGCCTGCATGTGCGCATGCCGCGTCATTGCGAGAACGGCCTGGCCGTTGCCAAGTTCCTGCAGAGTCATCCCAAGGTGCGCTTCGTGAGCTATCCGGGCCTGGAGGGCGACAAGTACTATGACCTGGCTCAGAAGTACATGCCCAACGGTACCTGCGGCGTTGTGAGCTTTGGCTTTAACGGTGGTCGCGCGGCGGCCGAGACCTTTATGAAGAGCCTCAAGCTCGCCCAGATCGCCACGCACGTGGCCGACGCCCGCACTTGCTGCCTGCATCCTGCCAACGCCACGCATCGCCAGATGAACGATGAAGAGCTCATCGCCTGTGGCATTTCCGCCGACATGGTACGCCTGTCGTGCGGTCTCGAGGACACGGCCGACTTGATTGCCGACCTTGAGCAGGCGCTCGAGCAGTGCTAGGCTAGCTCCGTACAAGGTGCCGATGCTGGCAGAAAGCTTCGGCGACCTTTCGTTCCGATTCCGTAGGCGGGGCCCCAATCGCGGCTGTTTGCAGGCGATTGGGGCCCCGTTTTTTGCGTTGGGCCACTCGAAAGGATGGATATGGAGAAAACCGCAGAGCAGCTGCGCCGCGAGCACATTGCCCTAGAGGGCGACACCCATGGCAAGAACAAATGGGCGATTCTGTTTACCGTGCTCATCATGACGTTTATGGTGTGTCTGGATTCGACCGTCGTGACCGTGGCGCTGCCCGTGATGCAAAAGGAGCTGGGCGTGGGCCTCGATCGCATTCAGCTGGTGAGTTCGGTGTACCTGCTTGCGACATGCGTGGCTATGTTGCCGTTTGGCCGTCTGGGTGACGTGCGCGGCAAGGTGAATGTGTTCCAGCTGGGCGTCATCGTCTTTTCGGTCGGTTCGCTGCTGTGCGGCCTTTCGGCCTCGCTCGAGGTTCTTATTCTGGCGCGCATTGTTCAGGGCGTCGGTTGCGCGGCGGCTATGGCTAACAACATGGGTATCATCACCGAGTCGTTTCCGGCGCGCGAACGAGGCCGTGCCATGGGTATTCTCGCGACCTTTGTGGCCCTCGGCATGATGTGTGGCCCCGTGCTCGGCGGCATGCTGGTGGCAAGCTTTCCCTGGGAGAGTATCTTCCTCATCAACCTGCCTATTGGCGTAATCTCGTTTATCGTGGGGCTCTACACGCTGCCGCATGTTAAGCCGGAGGCCGGCGACCGTCCCATGTCCCTTGCCGATGCCGCTCGTTGCTGCTTTGCAAATTCGGCCTTCACCATCAACCTTGCTTGCATGCTCATCGTGTTCGTTGGTATTGGTGCATCCGAGTTTATCCTGCCGTTCTATTTTCAGGACGCCCACGGCTTTGGTTCCGACATTTCCGGATTGCTGTTTTTGGCGCTGCCGATGGTGAATGCCTTTATCGGCCCGCTTTCGGGTGCGGTTTCGGACCGTGTTGGCTGCGAGGGTCCCACGGCGGTCGGCCTGGGCGTGTACGTGTGCGGGCTCTTTGCGGTAAGTACGCTCGACGAGCACTCTTCCATCCCTGTGATTGTGTGCTGTGCCGCGTTTATGTCGTGCGGTACGTCGATTTTCCAGAGCCCCAACAACTCGCTGTATATGGGCTCGGCTCCGCGCGAAGCGCTCGGCTTTGCGGGCAGCCTGGGTAGTTTGGCACGCTACGCCGGCATGGCGCTCGGCATTACGGCGGCGTCGCATATCCTGTATGGGCAGATGAGCGTGGCAATGGGCGAGGCCGTGACCAGTTTTGTTGCAGGTCGTCCGGATATATTCCTATTCGGCTTTCGCTCGGTGTTCTACGTACTCATGGCTGTGGCCGCCGTGGGCTTTGCGCTTGCCATGGTGCGTTTGGTGAAGATGCGCGCCCGCCATTAGCGTGTTGGGAGGCTGTCTGCCACGATTCGCGCCGTCCCAAAAAGACTGGTTTGTGGTGCGATGCGGCTTGTGGGGCGGGCGGGGGTCGGTCCGTGGTAGACTATCGAACAACGTTTATTAATCGCGCGGTATCGTTGCCGCGAGAAGGGGTTGCGCCATGCAGGAGCTTGAGGATCGTATTCGCCATGACGGCATCGTAAAGGCCGCTAACGTCCTTAAGGTTGATGCCTTCCTCAACCACCAGTGCGACGTTGAGCTGTTTGACCACATGGGTGCCGAGTGGGCCCGTCTGTTCGAGGGTGTCGAGATCAACAAGATCCTGACGATTGAGGCTTCGGGCATTGGCATGGCTTGCATCGCGGCTCAGCATTTTGGCGGCGTGCCGGTGGTCTTTGCCAAGAAGGCGCAGTCCATCAACCTTGACGGCGAGCAGTATGCCACGACCATCTACTCCTTTACCAAACAGAAGGAGTACCCGGTCATCGTTGGCAAGCGTTTCCTGTCCGAGGGCGACAAGGTCCTGATCATCGACGACTTTTTGGCCAACGGCTGCGCGCTCGAGGGTCTTATCAAGATCTGCGAGGCTGCGGGTGCCGAGGTGTCCGGTATTGGCATTGCAGTGGAGAAGGGCTTCCAGGGCGGTGGCGATAAGCTCCGCAAACGCGGCTTCCGCGTTGAGAGCCTGGCCCGTATCGCCGATATGGACTGCGAGACCGGCGAGATCACCTTCGCCTAAGCGCGCAACACAAGCGATTGGTATGCGATGTGACAAAGGGACTTTCCCTTTGTCACATTTTTTGTATGAGGGGAGGTGTTGATATGGATGAGAACACGATGGGATGGCGTGAGTATGCGCGCTATGCCGAGATGTCGGTCGAGGAGTTGGCGCGTGATTGCGAGGTGCAGGTGTTTCGCGCGACTGGTCCGGGCGGACAAGGCGTCAACACGACGGACTCGGCGGTGCGCATGAAACATATCCCTTCGGGAATTACCGTGACGGCGCGCGAGAGCCGCAGTCAGTTCCAGAACCGTGCAAGCTGTCTGCGTAAGCTGAGGGCAGAGCTTGAGCGTCGTGGCCGTCCGCCGCACCGACGCGTAAAGACCAAGGTGCCTCAGCGCTCTCGCCAGCGCAGGCTCAATGACAAGCACTTCAACGCCATTAAAAAGGCCAACCGTCGCAAGCCGGGTAGCGACGAATAGCCTCCTCACGAGTTGCGGTGAAATAGGGACTGTTTTGCGGCTTTAGCTGCATAAACAGTCCCTATTTCACCGCAACTTAGGTGGGGTTAGCGGATGGGGTGCCAGACGTGGAGGGCGCCGCCGAGGACGTCGACCTCGATGCGCGAGGCGACAACGGGCTCGCCGTCGGCCTGGATGGGGTAGTCGGGCTCCTCAAAAGTGAGCTCGGCATGGCGGCATCGGCGCATGCGAACCGGTGGCAACTTGGTATGGTGGCCGTCCTTGGCCGAAAGGAACACGGGAAGCGCGACCGCGCGAGGGACGGGGCCGCAGGCGTAGCAGACGTCGAGTATGCCGTCGCAGGGGTCGGCGTCGGGACAGATGCGATAGCCCGAGCCATAGGTAGGTCCCAGCTGAATCGCCATGATGATTGCCCTCACGCGCTCGGCGGGCGCCCCGTCAAAGCTGACTGCCATGGGGTAGTTGCGATAGCGCAGGCCAAACTGCTCAAGTCCCGAGAGGGTGTAGAGCGGCGCGCCCGTCAAACCGGTCTTTTTGCGCAGCTCGGTGGTGCCAAGGCCGATGGCGGCATCGATGCCGACCGAAAGCGTCTGGTCGTAGTACTCAACGGCAGCCTCGCCGCTGCCGCTCGCAGGGCTCCACGAGCGAATGCGCCCGATGTCCTGACGCTGCAGCTCGCAGGTGAGCAGCGCGCCAAAATCCTTGCCGGAGAAATCATCGATGCCGAGCGTTTGGGCAAAATCGTTGCCGGAACCTACGGGCAGGACGGCAAGAGCGGGCCGGACCGCCTCATCCTGTGTCATAAGCCCATTGACGACCTCGTGAATCACGCCGTCGCCGCCAAGGGCGATAACGGTGCGATAGCCCTGAGCCTGTGCGGCAAGCTCCTTGGCATGCCCCATGCGCTCGGTCAGCACCAAGTCAAACTGGGATGCGCGCGCGGTCATGTCCAAAAAGCGCTGCAGGCGCTCGGCAACTTCGCGCGCCGCACCCGACTGGGCGGCTGGGTTGGCGATGATGAGCGTGCGACCAAAATCAGTTGCGTGCATGGAACGACTCCCGGCGTATGACGTGACGGTGCGGTCGCGCTCAGGTCGAATTGCCCCCGATTGTGGCTGCACGGCGAATACTAACGTCTACTCTATCAGGTCGTTGTGGCGCTCGATAGCATCCGCTACCGTACCGCCCTCATCCACAATAAGCGAACGGCGCTTGGGCGAGATGATGCGCTGGGCGGGGTACACGCCGCGGTGTCCGGCGGTTAGGTAGCTGATAAAGGCCACGATGACAAAGAACCCGGCTGCCGTGCCGTGGAACAGGTCGATGGCCATCATACAGGTGGTGATGGGCACGTTAAGGCCGGCACAGAACACGCCGAGCATGCCGAGAGCCGCCAGAAAGCTGGGATCGATTCCGACGAGGCAACCGATCCAGCCGCCGAGCGCCGCACCGATACCAAACAGGGGCGTGACCTCGCCGCCTTGGAAGCCGGCGCCCAGGGTGAGCGCTGTGACGACCAACTTGATGGCTGCGTCCGCCAGGGTGGTGTTGCCGGCAAATCCAGCGCCGGAAAGCCACGTGGAAAGGCCGGCGTAGTCCCAGGCGTCGAGGAGGGCATAGGCGGCCAAAACCACGAGTGCGCCTATAAGTGCGCGAACGAGGTAATTGGTGATAAAGCGACCGTACAGGCTCTTGACGGTTCTAACCGACCAGGCAAAGAGGCGTGCCGTCAGACCGAAGATGATGGCGCTGATAACAACGATGACGACTGTCTTGGGCGTCATGGCGGGAACGCTGGCGATGACATTCGCTTCGTACTCGGTACCCAGGGCGAGTGATGTGAAGTAGCCGGTAAACGAGGCGACTAAGCAGTAGATGCCCGCGGTGTAGTCGATCTTGCCGATAAAGCACATCTCCATGCCAAAGAAAGCTCCGGCAAGGGGCGAGCCGAATACGGCGCCAAAGGCCGACGAGATGCCGGCGAGCATGAGGTCGTGGTGATCATGCTTTTTGAGGTGGGCGAGGCTCGAGATGTTGCTGGCGATGGTGCCGCCAATCTGAACCGCGGCTCCCTCGCGACCGGCCGATCCGCCCGTTAGGTGCGTGAGCGTGGAGCAGACGAAGGTGAGGACGGCCATGCGCATATGGATGAGACGTGTGCCCAGAGCGGAGTCGATGACCAGGTTGTTACCGCGTTTGGCGGCAAGACCGTGGTTTTTGTACACCCATGCGGTGGCAACGCCCACAACGGGAAGCAGTGCGTAAATCCACGCATGGTGTTCGCGATAGTCGGTGGCGATATTCAACGAGGCCAAAAACGCCCAAGCGGCGACGCCCATGGCGAGCGAGACGATGACGACGAGTACGAGCAACTTGGCGCTCGCGAGTAGGTTGCGGGCGTTGCGGCGCGTGTCGGCAGCCAAGAGCTGCTCGGAGCGGGTGAGCTGATGCCTGCCTGCCATGATGACGTCGTTCAGGGAGAAAAAGCCGCCGTCGTCGAGCGGCTGGGAATGATCCTGAGCCTCGTTTGCGCTTTCGGGTTTGTCGTTATGAGCCATACGTTCCTCTTTTAGGTTGCAACGCAAGCATTATAAAACGCGGTAAACGCGATGAGCCGGTGGGTTGGTATCCATTCTGTTTCGCGGCCTGCAACCGACAGGTGTATTTGCGGGTACAGACCAAGTCGCGGTCGCGCGTTGGGGGATTATACTGAGACAAGCATAAAGAATCGGCGCCCCTGTTGTGCGCCGTGGCATTAAGAGGTGCATATGGCAGAGAAACTCATTCCGCTGGTGGACGCGCAGTCGATTGTTCTGTCGCACGTTGCTCCGACCGATCTCGTCGAGATTCCCGTGTGGCAGGCCGCCGGTCTTCCCTTGGCCGAGGATGCGGTGGCCGATATCGACATCTCGCCGTTTGCCAACAGTGCTATGGACGGATATGCCGTGCGCTCGGCGGACTTGGCGCAGGCATCTGGCGAGGCGCCGGTGACGCTCGACGTTATCGGACACGAGGCTGCGGGCCATGTGTTTGAGGGCGCAATCGGCGCAGGCGAGACGGTCCGCATCATGACAGGCGCGCCGGTGCCCGAGGGTGCCGATGCCGTGGTGAAATACGAGATCGTCGAGGTGCTCGACGGCGACGGCAACGAGGGCTCGCGTGTGAGGTTCTCGGCGCCGGCCAAGGTGGGGGAGAACATTCGCTCTGCCGCCGAGGAGGCCCATGCCGGCGATGTTGTGATGTACGCCGGCGAGGTCGTGGCCCCGGCGGGCGCGGGTCTGCTGGCAAGCGCCGGGTATGCGAGCGCGAAGGTGCACGCTGCCCCACGTGTGGGCATCATCTCGCTGGGCACGGAATTGGTCGCACCGAGTAAGGTACCGGCGCGTGGTCAGATTCGCGATTCCAACTCCTCGGCGCTGATGGCCGAGGCGCTCGATGCCGGCGCCGAGCCCGTGTTCTACGGCATCGCGCCCGACGATGAGCAGGCGATTGCCGAGCTGGTGCATCGCGCCGTGCAGGAGTGCGATTTTGTCATTACGAGCGGTGGCGCCTCGGCGGGCGATTACGACTACGTGACGGCGCTCGTCCGGCGCGAGGGCGAGGTGCTGTTTGACCGCATCTCGATGCGTCCGGGCAAGGCCATCACGTTTGGCTTGCTCGGGGGTAAGCCGTATTTGGGGCTTTCGGGCAATCCGGCGGCGGCGTATGTGGGCTTTGAGATGCTCGCCCGCCCGGCGATCCGCAAGATGCGCGGCTTTGCCGAGGGTACGCGTCCCGTACAGCAGGCGATATTGACGCACGGCGTGAAGAAGCGCCAGGACCGATGCTTCTTCGATCGCGCCACGGTTTTGCGCGACCCTGAGACCGGTGAGCTGTTGGTGACCGAGGCCAAGACGCAGAATTCGGCGCTGCTCGGCACGATGCAGCGGGCCAACTGCCTGCTGCGTATTGACGAAGGGCCGTGCGAGCTCAAGGCGGGAGATGTCGTGGACGTTGTGCGCGTCGACCTGCCTGAGGGAACGGTGCTATAGGAGGAGCGCTATGGAGCTGAAGATTTCGATCGTGACGTGCTCGGATACGCGCGACCTTGCCCAGGACGAGGCTGGAGCCGCACTCGAGGAGCTTATCGAGGCGCAGGGATGGACGGTCGCCTCACATGTGGTCGTGCGCGACGACGTCAGCGAGATCGGTGATGCCATTGCGGAAGCCGCCGATGAGTGCCACGCCAATGTCGTGCTCACCTGCGGTGGCACAGGGCTTTCGATGCGTGATGTGACACCCGAAGCGACGCGTGCCGTCTGCGACCGCGATGTGCCGGGTATTGCCGAGGCAATTCGTGCGTACTCGATGACCAAGACGCGCCGCGCCATGCTCTCGCGCGCCGTGTGCATGCAGCGTGGGCATACGCTTGTCATCAACTTTCCGGGATCCACGAAAGCGGCCCGCGAAAGCTGGGAGGCCGTGAGCGATCAGCTGGAGCATGCGGCCCAAATGACGGCAGGCGGCGGGCACGCCAAATAAGTGCACTACCTGCGGCGGAGTGACCTTGCGAGTCGCTCCGCCTTTTTTATGCAGCGACAGCGCGGAACGTCCTGAGACTTTCAGCGAAAGAAAATTATCAGACGAGAAATCTCTATCACTGATATTATTCGCATGGAAGTATAATCTAGTAACAGAATAAAGCCTGCGGCGAGGTGCCTGGGCGTAGCCTTCGAAAGGGTTGAACATGTTCGATATGGTTTCTCGCCGCGGATTCGTCTCGCTCTCTGCTGCCGCCGCCGGCTTTGGCCTTGCTGGCTGCTCGGGCAATAAGACGTCCGAGCCGGCCGGATCCGATGCCAGTTCTGCTAAGGCGTCTTCCAAGAAAGCTGTCGAGCTGCAGGTCTTTGCTGCCAACTCGCTCGAGAAGGCTCTGCCCGAGGTCCAGAAGCTCTACACCGACCAGACCGGCACCACCTTTGCCGACACGCAGTTTAAGGCGTCCGGCGACCTCGTCGAACAGATGCGTGCCGGTGCCGCCGTCGACGTGCTCATCACGGCCTCCAAGGGCACCATGGACGACGCCGAGGCCGCCGAGCTCGTCGACGCCGACACGCGTGAGGACATGTTCGTCAACGACCTCGTGATCATTCGCGCCGAGGGCTCCGAAACCAAGGTCGAGGCCATCGCCGACGTCGCGAATCTGGACGGCAAGATCGCCATCGGCGATGCCAAGACCGTCCCCGCCGGCAAGTACGCCAACCAGGCCCTGGCCTCCGTGGGCCTCTACACCGGCACCGAGGGCGACGACGGCGAGTATGCTCCCGAGATCGCCGACAAGGTCGCGCTGGCCGACAAAGTTGGTACCGCCGCCGCCTATGTGTCCACAGGCGACTGTGTAGCTGGTTTTGTCTACAGCTCCGATATCTTCCGCTACGACGGCATCGAGGAGGCCTTCGTGTGCCCCGAGGATTCGCACAAGCCCATCGTGTATCCGGGCGCCGTTGCCGAGAGCTCCGAGCACGCCGACGAGGCCAAGGCGTTTATTGACTTTTGCCTGTCCAACAAGAAAGCCCAGAAGATATGGGCCAAGTACGGCTTTGAGCTTTCCGCGTAGTGCGGCTTGGCGCGATAATTCCATCGTTTTGTGTTTCACTCCGTCCTTGTATTCGCTTGGAGCTTTTCGTGCTTAATAGATTCCGCATGCTTGTCGCCTGTGCTTTGACCTTCGCGCTTTGCTGGGTGCCGGGATTTGCGTTTGCTGAGGACGGGGCCCAGGTTGCTGCGACCGCTCATGGGCTTTCCTATGGGATCGAGGGTTTTGAGCGGTTGGCCAAGGGGACCGCTCGTGCCATGGAGGGCCAGCCTGAGGGCTACCGGTTTCCCGTTGACGAGGACGTGGACCTTGTAGTGGCGCCTGCTGCCGATCGCGTTGTAGTGTGGATATCGCCCAAGGCGGTCGAAAAGTATGGATTGGATCCGCAGGATAACGAGTGCGTATCGGGTCTCAAAGCCCTCGTCTGTGAGCTCGACAGCGCAAACTGCATGGGAGGTGCGCAGCTAGGGGACGTGGATCTTCCTTGGTATGTCACGGCGGAAACAACGTTTGATGCCGGCGGGTATACCTATGGCTTTGACGAGCGCGGTGCGGATGGGGACCGCTATGTGGTGATTACATCAGCCTCGGGTGATGCCAAGGGCGGCGCGCGTTGGCTTGATAGCGCTCAAATGGTAGAAGCATCGTCTGTCGTGTTGCAGGATGAGCAGGGGCCCTTGACCTCTCTGGCTTCCTTTTTGGGCGACATCGACTATCGCCCGTTTTGGGTGTCCATAAAAACGAGCGGCCTTGCCCTGCTGATCTCCTTTGCGCTGGGCCTGTTTGCCGCATGGAAGACCATGGGTACGACGAGCCGCATCAAGGGCCTGCTCGATTCGGTCTTTACGATTCCTATGGTGCTGCCGCCCACGGTCTGCGGCTTTCTGCTCCTCATGCTGTTTGGTCGATCGACCGGGGTGGGCCAGTGGCTTATCGCGCACGGCGTCTCGATCGTCTTTACGTGGCCGGCGGCGGTGATATCTGCCGTCGTTGTGTCGTTTCCGCTGGTCTACCGCACGGCGCTCGGAGCCTTCGAGAGCCTCGACACGCAGATGCTCGACGCCGCGCGCACGCTGGGCTGGTCCGAGCGCCGCATCTTTACCAAGCTTATGATGCCGCTTGGCTGGCCCTCGATTGCCGCCGGCACAGTGCTTGCTTTTGCCCGCGCGATGGGCGAGTTTGGCTGCACCCTGTTCTTTGCGGGCAACTACGCCGGCATTACCCAGACCATCCCCATTGCGATTTACTTTGAATGGATGGGCGGCAATACGTCGGTGGCCCTCTTTTGGGTCGTGGTCGTAATTGCGTTCAGCTTCCTGGTCATTCTGTTCATCAATATGTACACCGCTCATTCGCAAAAGTATCGCGAGCGGGGCCTTTCCCGTGCGGAGCGCAAGCAGGTCAAAGATCTCGCCGGACAGGGCGATTCGCTCGACCCAGTCGGCGGCGATGCCTTGCGTATCGATCGCGAGGCGCTGGCCGAACTCATGCGCGATGACGCCGTCTCGAAGGGAGGTCGATAGGCCATGTCGCTCGTTTTGGATATTAAGAAACGTTATCCCGGGTTTGTGCTCGACATGCAGCTTGAGGCCGGCGAGGAGCGTGTGGCGCTGCTGGGCGCCTCGGGTTGTGGCAAGAGCTGCACGCTGCGCTGCATTGCCGGTGTGGAGACCCCCGACGAGGGCAAGATCGTTGTCAACGGCGTGACCTTTTTTGACTCGGCGATGGGCATCAACCTGTCGCCTCAGGAGCGCAAATGCGCTCTGCTGTTCCAAAACTATCAGCTGTTTCCTAACATGACAGTGGCCGATAACGTATGCGCTGGTGTAAAGGACGCGGGTGACGCTGCCGCGCGCAAAAAGCTCGCCGAGCGCTATCTGAGCATTTTCGGTCTGGCCGATTTTGTCGACCGTTATCCCGCGCGACTCTCGGGCGGTCAGCAACAACGTGTGGCGCTTGCCCGCATGGTGGCGGCGCATCCGGGCATTTTTATGTTCGACGAGCCCATGAGCGCACTCGATTCCTATCTTAAGAGCGCGCTCGAGCAGAACATGCTCGACCTGTTCGATGTGTGCAACCGCACCGTGCTCTACGTGAGCCACGACATCGACGAAGCGTGCCGCCTGTGCCAGCGCATCTGCGTGATGCATAACGGGCGCGTCGAGGAGATCGGTTCTGTCGAGGACGTAGTCCGCCGTCCGCAGACGCTGGCGGCACTGCGCCTGACGGGGTGTAAGAACACAAGCCGCACACGAAAGATCGGGCCCGAGGAAGTCGAGGCCCTCGACTGGGGCATGACCTTTAACGTGGGCCGCGCGGTTCCCGATAATGTGGCGTACCTGGGCATTCGCGCAAGCTACTTCCATGTTGACAATCGCGCGGGGCGGGGTCGCAACAGCTATGATTTGCACGTGGCCCGAGTGAGCGATTCGCGCTTTGAGCGCCTGGTGCTGTTGGACGTGCCGCGTACTGATGCGCCCACGCGTCTGCAGTGGAAGGTCAACAAAGTGGGCGTGCCTGTCGACGAGCTGCCGCAAGCAGGCGAGACGCTGCGTATGCACTTCGATGCGAGTAGGATTCACCTGGTTTGTCGATAGCGCCGGGTAATGCCGTCGGGGATATAAGCCTCGGCGGCTTTGTCCTGCCGCTCGCCGAATGAGGGATGATAAACCCTTATCAATCGAGATAATTATTTATTAAACGACGGTACACGACGCTGTCGTACGAATGTCAACGGTGTTCGCATGTTCGATGACCGTTGATATAGTTGACCTCAATTGGTTAAGGAGGGTGCGCACATGCCGCAGACGACATACATTCGCCGCGTTGCCGCGCGTGCCCTATATATGGCCCGGAGTCGCATATGAGCAGGTATGTTCACGGCTCCGGGAGAGACGACGCACAACTAAATAATCGACCGCAAAGCAGGTTCCCTAAAATTCCGGGTTTGAGCACGGCCGGGCAATCGCCGTCCGTCGTGCATCGATACCGCTGTTATCCGTTTTTGGTTCGAGAGGGGAACCGTCATGGCTGAAGAATTTGATTTCCATCCGATGTGGGAGAGCCTCGGCATGAATCTTGCCGACCACGACATGCTGCTGGGCGCTGTGGGCCAGATGTACGGCGATATGTTCCTGACGCAGAATAATCGCCCCAAGTCCACGTCCTACCTGGATTTTGTCGCCACCAACATCCACAGCGGCCGTATTAAGGAGATGCTCGACAAGAAGGAGGCCGGCGAGGCCACCAAGATTGTTGGCAGCTTCTGCGTCTACGTGCCCGAGGAGATTGTGCTCGCCTGCGACGGTATCCCCGTGGGTCTGTGCTCGGGTGCCGATTGGGCAACCGATAAAGTCGAGGAGCACCTGCCACGCAACACCTGTCCGCTTATCAAGAGCTTTGCCGGCTTTAAGCTGGGCGAGGTCTGCCCCTACATTGAGTCGAGCGACTTGGTGGTAGGCGAGAACACCTGCGATGGCAAGAAGAAAGCCTACGAGTTCTTTGCAACGCAAAAGAACATGTACGTCATGGATATTCCCAACGTGCACGACGAGTCGACGCTCGTGATCTGGAAGGCCGAGGTCAAGAAGCTCGCCGCCAAGATCGAGGAAGAGTGTGACGTCAAGATCACGCCCGAGCGTCTGAAGGCCGCCATCCACGCCGTCAATGAGAAGCGCCGCGCCCTGCAGCGCCTCGCTGCCACGCGCGCTGCCGACCCGGCGCCCATCAGTGGTCTCGACAGCTTGCTGACCGTTCAGGCCGCCTTTATGGACGACACGCCGCGTCTGACCGGAGCCATCAACGATATGGCGGCTGAGTGCGAGCAGCGTGTCGAGGCCGGCGAGGGCGTGGCGCCCAAGGGGACCAAGCGCATCCTGTACACCGGTACGCCCATGGCCGTGCCCAACTGGAAGCTGTTCAACCTCATCGAGAAGGCCGGCGGCGTCGTGGTGGGCGAGGAGTCCTGCACGGGCTCGCGCTACTACAAGGACCTGGTCGACGAGTCCGGCGAGACGGTCGACGAGATGCTTGACGCCATCGCCGAGCGCTACTTTAAGATCAACTGCGCCGTCTTTACGCCCAACGACCAGCGCATGAAGGACATCGTCCAGATGGCCAAGGACCTGCATGCTGACGGCATCGTCGACGTGGCCCTGCAGTTCTGCACGCTCTATGAGATGGAGTCGTTTGCCGTGGAGAAGGCCGCCGAGGAGGCAGGCATTCCGTTTATGCACATCACGACCGACTACGCCGGCGAGGACGCAGGCCAACTGCAAACCAGGATTGAGGCCTTCTTGGAAACCATTTAGGGCTATCTGTCCCGGCGGCTTTCCCGGGCACCCGATCTTGCCGTTCAAACCGTCGCTTGCGCGCCAAAGTGCGCGGCGCTCCTCTTTCACGGCAACCTCGGGCACCTGGGAAAGCCGTTTCCTTGGTTGGTTAAAAGGTTTCTTAAGGAGTTATATGTCGGAAAATATTGAGCAGCCGTTGCCGTCCACGTTTGAGGAGTTCAACGAGCAGCGCAAGGCCGCGTTTATTCGCGTTAAGGATTACAAGCAGGCGGGTAATCGCCTGGTCGGTTTTTTGTGCAGCTATACGCCGCTCGAGATTGTCGATGCCGCGGGGGCTGCGAGCGTGGCGCTGTGCGGCACGTCCGATGAGGTGATTCCCGAGGCCGAGAAGGTGCTGCCGGCAAATCTGTGTCCGCTCATCAAATCGACGTACGGCTTTGCCTACTCGCAAAAGTGCCCGTTTACGTACTTTAGCGACATGATCATCGGCGAGACCACCTGCGACGGCAAGAAGAAGATGTACGAGTTACTCAACGAGCTCAAGCGCACGCACATTCTGCACCTGCCGCAGGGTCGCGATCGCGCCTACGAGCGTGAAGGCTGGTACGAGGAATGCCGTCTGCTTAAGGAGGAGCTCGAGAACTTCTACGGTATTACGATCACCGATGACGACTTGCGCGTCGCCGTCCGTCGTCGCAATCGCCTGCGTGCTGCCCAGCTCGAGATGTTTGCGCTGCAGGCCAACCAGCCGGCGGCCATGAGCGGCGTCGATCTGATGAGCACCATGTTTGCCGGTACGTTCAGCTTTGATATCGAGGCCTATACGCAGCAACTGGAGCAAAAGGTTGCCAAGCTGCGCGAGGCCTACGACGCGGGCGAACGCCCGGTCGCGGCGGATGCCAAGCGCATTCTGATCACTGGCTGCCCGGTGGGCGGTGTGATCAACAAGATCGGCCGCACCATCGAGTCCAACGGCGGTGTGGTCGTGTGCATGGACGACTGTTCGGGCGAGCGCACGGCGGCCATGATGGTCGACCCGGATGCGCCCGACATTCTGCGCGCCATCGCCGACCGCTACCTGGATATCAACTGCTCGGTCATGACGCCTAACGACGGCCGCATGGAGAACACACTGACCATGTGCGAGAAGTACCATGTCGATGGCGTGGTAGAGAGCGTGCTACAGGCCTGCCACACCTTCAACGTTGAGAGCGCGCGCATGCAGGAGGCCGTCGAGGGCGCGGGCATTCCGTACATGAAGATCGAGACCGATTACAGCAATGGCGACATGGGTCAGATCGAGACCCGCATCGCCGCCTTCATCGAAACCCTCTAGCTTCCTCAGGCACCGGATTTTGCCCCTCAAACCGTCGCTTGCGTACCCAAAGTACGCTGCGCTCCTCTTTCGGGGCAATCTCCGGCACCTGAGAAACCTAGAGCTAAGGCGCCTGAACGCGCCGCTGTCTTTGATGTTTAGATTGGGAGAGAGCCATGATAGGGATCGGGATCGATATCGGGTCTACGGCGGCTAAGGCTGCTGTGGTCGATGGGGAGGGTTCGGTGGCGTGGACGTGCGTGCAGCCAACCGGGTTCTCCTCGGTCGATGCGGCCGAGCGGCTGCGCAAGGCACTGGCAGCGGCGGGTTATGACGTGGCTGCCGACGACGTGCGCGTGGTCGCGACCGGCTACGGTCGTGTCGCCGTGCCCTATGCACACAAGGTCGTGACCGAGATTACCTGCCACGGCACCGGTGCCGTGTGCCTGTTTGGCGACCACGGCACCGTGATCGACGTGGGCGGCCAGGACACCAAGGTCATTCAGCTTAAAGGCGGCCGCGTTTCCAAGTTTGCCATGAACGACAAGTGTGCCGCCGGCACGGGGCGCTTTTTGGAGATCATGGCCGACCGCCTGGGCATTTCCCAGCAGCAGATGGCCGACCTGGCGCGTTCCGGCGAGCCCACCAAGATCAGCAGCATGTGCACCGTGTTTGCCGAAAGCGAGGTCATCAGCCTGATCGGTCGCGGTGAGCCGCGCGAGAACATTGCGCGTGGCGTGATCGACAGCGTGGTCTCGCGCGTGGCGACCATGGCCGGGCAGGCGGTGGGCGCCCCGTACTACCTGACCGGTGGCCTGTGCGAGAACGCCTTCGTGGTGGAGCGGTTGGGCGAGCTACTGGGGTCGCCGGTGACCACCTCGCCCCAGGCTCGCTTTGCCGGAGCGATCGGCGCGGCTGTCCGTGCCGCCGCCTTGGCCTAGGGGTGTACCGCGACATGCGCATCCTCAATATCTCGGCACAAAAACCAGATAGCACCGGCAGTGGCACCTACCTTGCCGCTCTTGTGCGCGAGCAGATCGAGACGGGGCATCGCGCCGCCGTGCTTTGCGGCGCGGCACCGGGTGATACCCAAGGCGAGCTGGACCGGCGTGCTGCCGTGTTTGCCGTACCGTTCGAGTCGCCCGAGCTGCCGTTTCCCATCTGCGGTATGTCCGATGTCATGCCCTATCCCTCCACACGCTATCGTGACCTGACGCCTTCGATGCTCAAGGCATTTGAGCGGGCATTTGCTGCTGCAATCGATCGGGCGGTGGCTGAGTTTCGGCCCGATCTGGTGCTCTGCCATCACCTGTATCTGGTGACCGCATTGGCGCGCGAGTGCGTCCGGGGCGTGCCGGTTGTTGCCGTGTGCCATTCGACCGACCTGCGCCAGCTGCGTTCGCATGCGCTCGAGCGCGATCGCATCGTACGTGCGGTTCGTCGGCTCGATGCCGTCTTTGCGCTCCATGCTGAGCAGGCTGAGCAGATTGGCCTGGTGTGCGGCGTCGATGCCGATCGCATCCACGTGATTGGGACGGGCTACGACCATCGCGTCTTCTGCCGCGACGCAAGCGTGGCGAGGCAGCCGGGATCGCTTGTGTATGTGGGCAAGATTTGCTTTAAAAAGGGCGTCGAGTCGCTGGTTCGAGCCATGTCATTGCCGATTGACGATGGCGTCCGCCCATCTGGCTTGGTACTTGTGGGCGGCCGCGGGGACGATGCCGAGTACGCGCGTATCGAGCGCTTGGCCGCGGCCTCGGATGTGCCGGTTACGCTGGCGGGCCGCCTGGATAGCGATGGGCTCGTGCGTGCCTACCGCAGTTCCGACGTCTTTGTGCTGCCTTCGTTTTACGAGGGTCTGCCGCTCGTGACGATCGAGGCCCTCGCGTGCGGCTGCAAAGTTGTGGCGACCGATTTGCCCGGCGTTCGTCCCTGGATGGAGGCGATGCTTCCCGGCGCTCCCGTGACGTGGGTGGCGTCGCCGCGTATGACGGATGTGGACACGCCCGTGGCGGCCGACCTTCCGTTGTTTGAGAGCGCACTGGCAGATGCTATCGCGCAGGCGCTTGCGGCTCCGCCTTCGACGTTCGAGCCGTCGGCGGTCTCTTGGGAAGCGTGCCTGGGGCGTATACTTAAAGTCGTTGATTTGTTGGAAGGGGGTTCGTATGGCTAAGGACACCATGAGGCTCACGTCCATGACGGCCGCGAGCGGTTGAGCCGCTAAGTTGGCCCCCGGAGCCCTCGCCCAGGTCCTGGGCGATTTACCCAATGTGCATAACGACAACTTGCTCGTGGGGTTCGATACCTCCGACGATGCGAGCGTCTTCCGCGTAGGGGAGAACCTTGGCCTCGTGCAGTCCATCGACTTCTTCCCGCCGATGGTCGACGACCCGTTCCTGTTTGGCCAGATCGCCGCGGCCAACTCGCTGTCGGACATCTACGCCATGGGCGGGCGGCCGAGCCATGCCATGAACTTGCTGTGCATCCCGAGCTGCCTGGGCGTTGAGGTTGCCGGTCAGATTCTGGCGGGCGGCGCCGACAAGTGCGTCGAGGCGGGTTGCTCCATCGCGGGCGGCCACACCATCAACGACGACGAGCCCAAGTACGGTCTGTCTGTGAGCGGCTTTGTCGCACTTGACCGTATGCTCGCCAACAGCGGTGCGTGCGTGGGCGATGTCCTACTGCTGACCAAGGCGATCGGCTCGGGCATCATCACCACGGCCATTAAGGGCGAGCTCATCGAGCAGGACGAGGCCGCAGCCATGTTCGACTCGATGCGCACCCTCAACGAGGCCCCGATCCGTCTGGCCGAGGGACTCGAGCTTCACGGCTGCACCGACATTACGGGCTTTGGCCTGATCGGGCATGCGTGCGAGATGGCCGAGGGCTCGGGCGTGCAGATTGTACTTGCGTCGGGGGCGGTGCCGCTCTTTGACCAGGTGCTCGATATGGCGCGTCTGGGCATTATTCCTGCCGGTGCCTACCGCAACCAGGATTTCTTTGGTCCGCGCGTGACGGCCGACGATGACATGGAACCGGGCATGCTGGATGCGCTGTACGATCCGCAGACTTCGGGTGGTTTGCTTATTGCGGCGCCCGCGAGGGATGTTGATGAGCTTGCGCGCCGTCTACATGCCGAGGGGCGCATCGCCGCCGTTGTCGGGCGCGTGTACGAGGCGGAGCCGGGCGGTCCTGTCGTCCGCGTTGTTCGCTAGCCCGCACGTTTATGTAACTGTTTACCGTTCTCTAGAACGGTTCTTTCGAAAGGAATTTGCTATGTCTACCAAGATTGAAGTCAATGCCATGGGCGATGCCTGCCCGCTGCCCGTCGTCAAGACGCTCAAAGCCCTGAAGCAGCTCGATGGCGAGGGTGCCGTCGTGACCTCGGTCGATAACGAGACCGCCGTCAAGAACATCTCCAAGATGGCGCAGGAGAAGGGCTGCACGGCCTCGGTCGAGAAGGTTTCTGACGCCGAGTGGCACGTGACCGTGGCGACCTCTGGCGCCGTTGCCGTGGCCGATCCCGAGCAGGATGGCGCTGCCTTCTGTGACGCCAGCGCCGGCAAGGGCAAGCTCGTCATTTCCGTCTACACCGATTGCATGGGCCGTGGCGACGACGAGCTGGGCCACAAACTCATGAAGGCCTTCATCTTTGCCGTGACGCAGCAGGAGGAACTGCCCGCGACCATGCTGTTCTACAACGGCGGCGCCAAGCTCACCGTCGAGGGCTCGCCAGTGCTCGACGACCTGAAGGGCCTGGCCGAGCAGGGTGTCGAGATCCTTACCTGCGGTACCTGCCTCGACCACTATGGCATTAAAGACCAGCTCGCGGTGGGCGAGGTCACCAACATGTACGTAATCGTGGAGAAGATGGAGCAGGCCGTGCGCGTCGTGCGCCCGTAGCGTATTGGTTGGAGTTGCCATGAGGGAGAAGCGCCCGGCGCTTGTCATCACGTTTCCCACCACGGCGGCCGCCATGGGGTGCGAGTCCCTGTGCATCGAGCGCGGCCTTCCCGGGCGAACGATTCCCGTGCCCGGGGAGGTCGCTGCCGGTTGCGGTCTGGCGTGGAAGGCGTTGCCTGCCGATGAGGAGCTGCTGCGCGCCGAACTCGCCGCGGCGAGTGTTCCTACCGAGGGCTATACCGTGATTGATATGTGGGAGGTCGTGCGATGATCTACCTGGATAACGCGGCGACGACCATGCACAAGCCGCAGACGGTGATCGATGCCGTGACACAGGCGATGTGCTCGCTCGGCAATGCCGGACGCGGCGCCACGTCGGGTGCCCTCGATGCCGCTCGTACGATTCACGGTTGCCGTGCCAAGCTCGCGCGCCTTTTGGGTTGCCCGAGGGCGGACCATGTGTGCTTTACGCCCAACTCTACGGCGGCGCTCAACACGGCGATTAACGGCGTGGTGCGCCCCGGCGACCATGTGGTCACAACGGTGCTCGAGCACAACTCCGTGCTGCGTCCGCTCAACCGCCTAGCGGCTGAGCAGGGTGTGACCGTTGAGCATGCGGGTTGCGACGTGAACGGCGTGCTCGACTATGACGAGCTCGAGCGGCTAGTCATGCCCGGTACGCGTGTCGTGGTTGTGACGCACGCCTCCAACGTGACCGGCAACGCGGTCGACATTGCGCGCGTGGCGGCCATGGCCCATGCGGCCGGTACGCTGGTGATCGTTGACGCCTCTCAGTCTGCCGGTACGGCGAAGATTGACATGGAGGCCATGGGCCTTGACATAGTGTGCTTTACCGGCCATAAGGGGCTCATGGGTCCGCAGGGGACCGGCGGCCTGGCCGTGGCAGAGGGCATAGACGTGGCGCCGTGGGCCATGGGCGGCACGGGCGTGCACAGTTTCGATGCGTTGCAGCCGCTTGAGTGGCCCACGCGCCTTGAGGCGGGCACGCTTAACGGCCACGGTATCGCGGGCCTTTCCGCTGGTCTCGACTTTATCGAGGCCCAGGGTGGGGTCGAGGCGATTGCGGCGCATGAGCGCTCACTTGCAGAGCGCTTCCTTGCCGGTGTGCGCGAGATTCCGGGGATTAAGCTCTACGGTGCGTTTGACCAACCCGCGCGCTCGGCGATCGTGTCGCTCAACGTGGGCGATATCGACTCTGCTGAGATCTCGGATGCGCTCATGCAAGGGTGGGGGATTGCGACGCGCCCCGGTGCCCATTGCGCTCCGCTCATGCACCGCGCGCTCGGGACCGAGCGCCAGGGTATTGTCCGTTTCTCGTTTGGGTATTTCAACACGACCGAAGAAGTCGACACGGCTATCGATGCTCTGTGCGATTTAGCCTGCTAAGGCTGCTAGACCGTTTATACTTGCGGGACGGGCCTTTTGCCCGTCCCGTTTTTGTTTCGACCCGAAAGGTGTGCCTATGGCCTCATCCGCTCCGCGCGGCCTGCGCTCCGACCATGTCGTTACCGTCGGCATTGCGCTGTTCTCGATGCTCTTTGGCGCCGGTAACCTCATCATTCCGCCGTTGCTGGCACTTCAGGCCGGTACCGCCACGCCGCTTGCCATGATCGGCTTTTTGATTGCCGCTATCGGTCTGCCTGTTATGGGATTTATCGCCGTCGCGCTCGCCGGCACGGCTCGCGAGCTGGCTGGGCGCGTGCATCCTAAGTTTGGCGAGTTCTTTGTCGCGGCGGTGTATCTGGCCATCGGCCCGTGCCTGGCTATTCCGCGCACGAGCTCCACGGCCTTCGAGATGCTAGTGCCGCTGCTACCCGAGGGCGTTTCGCTCGGCACGGCACGTCTGGTGTTTGCCATCGGGTTCTTCGCCGTCGCGTTTGTGCTCACGCTGCGCCCGGGTGTCATCACACGCGTGCTCGGCCGCATTACGGGCCCCGCGCTCATTGCGCTCATCGTGCTGGTCGTGGGTGCTGCCGTGATCTCGCCGCTGGGACCGGCTGCTGCGCCTCAGGCTCCCTACGATGCAGGTGCCGCCGTGCAGGGCTTTCTGACTGGCTATCAGACCATGGACCTGCTCGCGTCGCTCGCCTTCGGCATCATCATCGCCGAGACCATCCACGAGCTGGGCGTAACCGACGACAAGCGCGTGGCCTTCGAGATTTCGCGTTCCGGTGTGATCGCCGGTGTGCTCATGGCCATCATCTACTGCGGCTTGGGCCTTGCCGGTATGCAGCTCGGCACCGTGATGCCCGACGCTACCAACGGCGCCGCCATCCTCGCCCGTTCGGCCTCCATGCACTTTGGGCTTGCCGGCACGGTCGTGGTCTTTGCGATCTTTTTCCTTGCCTGCATGAACGTGTGCATCGGTCTTATTAGCTGCTGCTCGCGTTACTTCTGCGAGACGTATGTGGTCGAAGGGGGAGCGGAGGCTTCCGAGGAGGCCATGCGCCGTCCCTTTGCGATTCTTGCCTTTGTGTTCGCGGCGTTTTCGTGCGTGCTTTCCAACGTGGGCCTCGATGTGATTCTTATGTTCTCGGTGCCCATGCTCAACGCCTTGTATCCCGTCGCCATCGTGCTGGTGCTGATGGGCCTGGTGCACGGTTTTTGCGACGCACGCCCGCAGGTGTGGGTTTGGGTCGGCGGTGTGGTCGCGGTGCAGAGCGTGATCACCTCGGTTCGCGATGCGTTCTTTGCGGGCGCGTGGCTGCCGTTCGATGTGCTGCCGCTGGCGGACATTGGAGCCGCGTGGGCGCCGGTCGCTGTGGTGGCGTTTGTGATCGGTCTGCTCCACAGCAAGTTTGTCGCACATTCGAGGAGCTAGGGTTTCCGTGCTTGCACAGGAGGGGAGTCTCCCCTATAATTTCCTTCGCTTTGGGACACGCAAGGTTTAGACCTTAGCTGCTCAACACCTTCGGGACGTGGCGCAGTTTGGTAGCGCGCCTGCTTTGGGAGCAGGATGTCGCAGGTTCAAATCCTGTCGTCCCGACCATATCTTGCGGGCGTAGTTCAATGGTAGAACCCCAGCCTTCCAAGCTGATGACGCGGGTTCGATTCCCGTCGCCCGCTCCATAGGA
Source organism: uncultured Collinsella sp. (assembly GCA_900541005.1). GTDB lineage: Bacteria > Actinomycetota > Coriobacteriia > Coriobacteriales > Coriobacteriaceae > Collinsella. The sequence goes on from UQIP01000003.1 coordinate 53,692, forward strand.
TAGTTTTAACGGCTTTGGCTCCATTTGGTGCCAGAGCCGTTTTCATATACATGCCGGGACCCCCATCCCCTCCTAAGTTGCGGTGAAATACGGACTGTTTTCCGGCTTTTATGGCCCATGTAGTCCGTATTTCACCGCAACTATTTGTAAGGTTGGATTCCGATGCCGTTGGGAGGGTCGTAGCGACCGTCTACCGAGAGTGTAAATATTTTTTGAACCTCTGACCTGCGACGTCAAGCTTTTGGTCAGCTTTTGGCAAGGCCTACGGACGGAAGCATACGATAGCGTAATGGTATTCTCTCCGCCGTGACGGTTATGGGGTTGGCCATGCTCGATAAAGGCAAACATATTCCGCAGTCATATGCAAGGATGCTATTCTCGGCCCTTGGAATTCATCAAGATGGACAGCTGCTTATAACAATTGATCCTTGGGATGAACGCCGTGCGCGCGAGCTTATGCAGGAAGAGCTCATGCTTCGTCTTTACAACCATGTGTATGCGGATCCGGTCTATTGGAATAATCTTGGGGTTGAAGATCGCATCTTTCAGCTGGCATCCGCTATTGCGGTCGTTGAACCGGATGCTGTGTTTTGCGGATCGACGGCAGCGTTGCTCTACGGCATCGGCTCTGCGTATACGCTACTGGATAAAGTGCAAGTGCTGCTGCCGCGGTCCACAAGGCGTGATACGTATGAGTTCGTTGAATACAAGCGCTGGCGGGCGGGCGAAGTGTGGCGGCTCGGTCTGTTTACGCTGACGGATCCGTATCGAACGGTTGTTGATATCGCCCGAACGAGCGCCTTTCGCTATGCGCTGGGCTATGTCGATGGTTTGGCCCGTGAGTACGATGTCGAACGCGAAGAGCTGCGAGCATATGCGCAGGCAAATTGCCGAGGGCTGCATGGCATCGCGCGTGCTTTTGACGTTTTTGAGCATATGGACTGCAGGTCAGACAATGGCGGCGAGTCCGAGGCGAGAGCAGCGATGATTCTCGCTGGGGTTGCCGCGCCTGAGCTTCAAGTTGAGATAACGCGACCGGGAAACGCTGGTTATTATCTAGCAGATTATGGCTGGCAGATGCCAGACGGATCATGGACGCTGGCAGAGCTGCATGGGCTAGGTAAGTTTGAAGACGAAACTCAAAATGATCCAGAGCAAGCGGCGGCAAAAACCTATCGAGCGGCCCTTATGCGCGACGCGAACCTTCGCGCCATGGGCCATAACGCCATTCATTTCAAACTCTCGGACACCTACGACGTGGAATCGTTCGGTGCCATGATGCGCGGTTACGGCATTCCGACAACAAAACCCTACGCCGACTCCCGATAGCGAAATCGTTCGCAGCCAACCTTCAATAAGTTGCGGTGAAATACGGACTGTTGAGGCCTTTAAAGGCATGAAACAGTCCGTATTTCACCGCAACTTAAGAGGGGATGGTGCTGAGGGGCGGGCGATGCCGTTGTCTGTCGGTTAGTGGCGGGATTGGTGGCGGAGCTTGTCGATGGTGGCGTCGGTGCTGCGGTCGCGGGCGTCGGCAACGGTTTGGCGCTGGCGGCGGTAGTCGATCATGCCTTGGATGATGGGCTTGCCAAAGCTCACGACATCATCGTTGTAGATGGCGGTTCGGGCTGCGAGGAGGCAGTCGGTAAAGTCCATATGGGTCTTGCCAAAGAGTTTGACGGCAAGGGCGACAACGGTGGGCTCGTCGACCATGACGTCATCGAGCAGCCTTCTCATGGCCGTAGCAATCTCAGCGCGGGGAACCTTATAGACGTCGCGTAGCGTGACCACGACGCGCGTGATGATCTCGGGGTAGACGCGAGCGGTGCGCGTGGCGATGACCTTGGCGGCGCGCGGTGACAGAACTTCGTCGTCGTCAAGCAGGTAGCGCAGGATGACGGTCTCGTCGATGATGGTGCTACTCATGGATATCTACTTCCTCGGGACCCAAAATCGAATCGTCGCTTTCTGTAGCAAGGTACTCAATCCAGGCGTTACGCTCCTCGGAGCGGCGATTGGGGTCCCCATATGCTTTGAGCGATCCATAGGCGGCGGTGCCGTCCTTTGAGCGCACGGCGACCGGCTGAAAGGGAAGCTTGCGCATCAAAATGCTCTGCGCGACAAAAAGACGGACGGCCTCGGCGAGCGATGTGCCCATGGCGTCGTAGAGACGCTCGGCATGTTGCTTGTCTTCCTCGCGAATGCGCACCTGCAGGATGGCTCGTTTTTGAGTCGATGACATCACTGGCCTCCCTTAATGAGCGTGCAATATGAATAGTCATATACAGCAACGGCTAATAATAGCCAATCTTACAACCACTACTTTATTGCACTAGAGTAATTGAGTGTAAACGATATTACAAACGTACTACATCCTTCAGAAATGAGCGTGAAATCTTTCTTGGGCGTACGCGTGTAATACACTCGCCTTTATAGCTTCCAGAGAATAATCCCAACCAGCCCAAACCCCTGCAATACACCCGTATTGCAGGGCCTATGCTCAAGTTTGCCACCTGCAACTGCGTATATTTAGCCTGTATATCGTTGGAGGAGCTCTATCGAAGCGCCTGTTTCGCCGCATGCGCTCGATACGCCGATGCCAGGCCACGGGCGGCTTGGGGCAACGTCGACAGGGTCTCTCCGGCATGGGATTGAGGAGGGAGTGAACAACATGGGCAATAAACGAGTCGTGGCTGATTCTTCGCGCTGCATTGGGTGTCAAACCTGTATGGCGGCGTGCATCGAGGCACACGATATTCCCGGCAACATCGCCGCGCCGCGCCTGCGCGTGACGCGTACGTACGAGATCTCCGCACCGGTGGCTTGCCATCATTGCGAGGATGCCCCGTGCGCGAAGGCCTGTCCTACGGGCGCCTTGTTCTTTGATCCAAAGAACCATCGCATCGGCGTCAACGAGGACAACTGCATCGGCTGCAAGAGCTGCGTCATGGCATGCCCCTTTGGCGCCGTGAGCGTGGCGACCACGCAGGTCCCCGTCTTGATGGGTGACGTGCGAGTGGGTTCGCAGACTAAGAGCTTCGTGCTCAAGTGCGACCTGTGCGTGGACCGTCCCGGCGGTCCGGCGTGTGCCGAGGCGTGCCCGACCAAGGGCCTCACCCTGGTAGACGAGGAGCGTTTGGCGGAGCTGACCGCCGAGCGTGCCCGCGCCACCATCGAAAACGAGGCGTAAGCGTCGGGCGACAGGCCCAATGATTGTCAAATAAGTACCGAGCATTCGGTAGCAGAGAAAGGAAGGAGGGTGTCATGGAGAAGCATAAAGTGATCTGCCCGTACTGCGGCGCCGGTTGCCAGTTTAACCTCTTGGTCCAAAACGGCCAGGTCGTGGGTACCGAACCGCTCAACGGCATCACCAATCAGGGCGAGCTGTGCCTTAAGGGCATGAGCGGCTACGACTTCATCAACGACACCAAGATCTTGACTCCTCGCGTACTGCACCCGATGATCCGCCGCACTAAGGGCGCGGATCTTGAGCGCGTAAGCTGGGACGAGGCACTGGATTTCACCGCATCTAAGATGCAGGCCATAATTGACGAATATGGTCCTAACGCTGTCATGACCACCGGCTCTTCGCGAGGCGGCGGCAATGAGGCGAACTACGTCATGCAGAAGTTTACGCGTGCGTGCATCGGCACCCACAGCGTAGACAACTGCGCCCGTACTTGACACGGCCCTACTGTCCTCGGTCTGATGGACACGGTTGGTTCAGGTTGCATGTCATGCTCCATCCCCGGTATGGAGGATGCGGGCTGCATTTTCCTCTTCGGCTATAACCCTGCCGATTCGCACCCCATCGTCGCAAGGCGTATCGTGCGAGCCAAAGAAAAGGGTTGCAAGATCATCGTCGCCGACCCGCGCCATATCGAAACCGCGCGTATCGCCGATCTATACCTTCCGATCAAGAACGGTTGCAACGTTGCGTTCCTCAACGCCTTTGCCAACTGCTTGGTCAACGATGGCCTCTACGACAAGGAATTCGTCGCCGAGCACACGAACGGCTTTGACGAATGGTGGGAGACCATCAAGAACTACACTCCCGAATCCGTACAGGACATCACGGGTGTCGAGCCCGCGTTGATCCACCAAGCTGCCGAGATGTACGCCACGGCGAAGCCCTCTGCCATCATTGGCTGGGGTATGGGCGTATGCCAGCAGAAGCAGAACCTGAAGACGGTGCACACCATCGCCTCCATCGCCTGCGTTGCCGGCCAGATCGGCAAACCCAATTCCGGCCTCGCGCCCGTGCGTGGCCAGAACAACGTCCAGGGCTCCTGTGATATGGGCATGCTGCCCAACCTGTACCCTGGCTACCAAAAGGTCACCGACCCGGCAGTGCGTGCCAAGTTTGCCAAGGCTTGGGGCGTGCCCGAGGAAAAGCTCCCGCTCGAGGAGGGCTACAAGCTCACCGACCTGGGTCACCTGGTCGACGAGGGCAAGGTGCACTGCTTCTACAACTACGGCGAGGACCCGGTGCAGACCGAGCCCGATTCGGCCGGTATGCGCAAGACGCTCTCCGAGCTGGATCTGTTCATTTGCCAGGACATCTTTATGACGCAGACGACCATGCTCGCCGACGTCATCCTGCCCGCTACCTCTTGGGGCGAGCACGAGGGTGTCTTTACTGCATCCGACCGTAGCTTCCAACACTTTGACGCGGCCGTTCCGCCCAAGGGCGAGTGCCGTCACGACTGGGAGATCTTCGCGGACCTGTCCACGCGTATGGGCTATCCCATGCACTACGACAACACCGAGCAGATCTGGAACGAGTGCATTAGCCTGTGCCCCAACTTTGTGGGCGCGACCTACGAGAAGATGGCTCCCGAGGGCGGCTACGCCCAGTGGCCTGTCAAGAGCACCGATGTGAACGACCACGGTACGCCCGACATGTTCGCTGGTGGCAAGTTCACCACCAAGGACGGTCGCGCCAACCTGATGGCGCACGACTGGGAGGCGCCTTCCGAGCTTCCCGACGATGAGTACCCGCTCATCCTGTGCACCGTCCGCGAGGTCGGCCACTACAGCTGCCGCTCGATGACCGGCAACTGCAAGACGCTGGCGCTGCTTGCCGACGAGCCCGGTTTTGTCCGCATGAATCCCGCGGACGCCGAGGCGCGCGGCATCAAGAACGGCGACATCGTCTCGATTCACAGCCGCCGCGGCCAGGTATACAGCCGCGCCGACGTGAGCGACCGCATCAACAAGGGCACGGTCTATATGACCTACCAGTGGTGGATCGGCAAGTGCAACGAGCTGACCATTCACAAGGTCGACCCGGTCTCGCATACGCCCGAGGACAAGTTCTCCGCCTGCCAGGTCGACGCTATCGCCGACCAGGTCTGGGCCGAGGGCGAGGTCGAGCGTCAGTACACCGAGCTCAAGCAGGCTCTGGTGGACGCCGCCGCTCCCCAGGACGTTGAGCCTGGCGCCGCCAAGTTCGACGACGAGACGCACGTGAACCAAATCGTGTAGTCCCGTTCTCGTTGGCTTTTTGGGCCGGGCGTCCCGTACGTTCGGGAGCCCGGCCCGTTATTTTGAAAGGAAGTGGGGATGAACCGCTTCATCGACATCAACCCGGAGAGGTGCATCGGCTGCGGAACATGCCAGTCCGCCTGTGCCGACGCCCACCGGATGCAGGGTCTTCAGGATACGCCGCGCCTGGCGCTCGTGAAGACCGGCGGTATTTCGGCCGCCCTTGCCTGCCACCATTGCGAGGGTGCCCCCTGCGCCGAGGTTTGCCCGGTGAATGCCATCGAGCACGATGGCGATCGCATCCACGTCAAGGAGCAGGAGTGCATCGGGTGCAGGCTGTGCGCCATTGCGTGCCCCTTCGGAGCCATCCATCCCGATGGCACGTCTATCGCCGGTGTCGCAGGCATGTGCGACCCGACGCCTTCGTATCCTAAGTCCCTGAGCAGCCTGCTTACGTGGGCTCCTGGCCAGTACGCCTGCGCTATCAAGTGCGACCTGTGCGCCTTCGATCCGGACGGCCCGCATTGTGTGGCGGCGTGCCCCACCAAGGCGCTGACCGTCATGGGCGGCGCGGCCGATCGCGAGCTCGACGAGGCCAAGCGCCTGCGCTCGATCGAAAACGGTCCGGTTGTCGACGTTACCGCTGTGGCCCAGGGTCTGTCCGAGAAAGCAGAAGGGAGCGTAAACAATGGATAGCATGACGCTGTTTATCGCATCGCTTGCCGTCTCGTGCATCGGTGCGCTCGCCTCGGTTCTGCTGATCAAGGCCGATAACGCCGCCAAGACCGCCGGCTGCCTTATCGGCGCCGTCGCCGCGGTGCTTTCGTTTGTGGCCGGTATCCAGGCCGTGCTGGGCGATGTCACGTCGGTCGACACCATCGTGTTCTTCCCGTTTGCCCATTTCCAGCTGCTGCTCAACCAGCTGTCCGGCCTGTTCGTGGCGCTCATCTCGGTGCTCGCGTTTGCCGGTTCGATCTACGGTCTCAACTACTTTGATGAGTACCCGGGCAAAAAGGGCCGCGCCGGCTTCTTCTTTAACACCTTTGTGGCGTCCATGATGCTCGTCATCACCGCCGACAACGTGTTTTGGTTCCTGGTCGCCTTTGAGCTCATGTCGCTGACCTCGTACTTCCTGGTCGTGATCGAGGAGAACGAGAACTCCATCCATGGCGGTTGGCTCTACTTTGTGATCGCGCACGTGGGCTTTGTGCTCATCATGGCGAGCTTCCTCACCATGACCAACTTCGCCGGTGGCTCGTTTGCCTTTGCGGATTTCCGCGCCACGCAGTTTAGCCCCGCGGTCGCATCCGTGTGCTTCGTGCTCGCCTTCTTTGGCTTTGGCGCCAAGGCCGGTATCATCCCGCTGCACGGCTGGCTGCCCAAGGCACATCCCGAGGCGCCGTCCAACGTGTCGGCCCTCATGTCCGGCGGCATGATCAAGATCGGTATCTTCGGCATCCTCAAGGTTGGTCTCGACCTGCTCTCCGCCTCGGGCGTTCAGGTCTGGTGGGGCCTTATGGTCATGGTCTTCGGCGCGATCTCGTCGGTCCTCGGCGTGGCATTCGCCCTGCAGGAGCATGACATCAAGCGCCTGCTGGCCTATCACTCCGTCGAGAACATCGGCATCATTCTGCTCGGCGTCGGCGCTTCCATGGCCGCCATGGCACTCAACTCGGTCGGCATCGCCGTCCTGGCTCTGATGGCCGCCCTCTACCACACGTTTAACCACGCGATGTTTAAGGGCGAGCTGTTCTTGGGCGCCGGTGCACTGCTGTACTCCACGGGCACGCGCAATATGGAGAAGATGGGCGGTCTGTTCCGTCGTATGCCGGCAACGGCCATCTGCTTCCTCGTCGGCGCTCTTGCCATCTCGGCCATCCCGCCCTTCAACGGCTTTGTGTCCGAGTGGTTTACCTACCAGTCGCTGTTTAACGCTGCCATGCAGGGCGACAAGGCCGTCATGATCGTGGCCGCGTTCGCTGCCGTCGCGCTTGCCATTACCGGCGCGCTGGCTGTCACGTGCTTCGTCAAGGCCTATGGCGTCTCCTTTGCCTCCGCGCCCCGCTCCGAGGCCGCTGCCAATGCCAAGGAGGTTCCCGCCCCCATGGTGTTTGCGCAGGGCCTGCTCGCGGCCATCTGCGTCGTGCTGGGCATTGGCGCTCCCGTGATCGCGCCCGTGCTGGTCGATGTCGCCGCGTCCGTGCTGCATCCGTACGGTGGCGTGTTCGCCGCCGAGGGCATGGAGCTCATGAACCAGTACTCCGGCGCTGCCACCTCCACGCCCGCGATCGCCATTGCGCTCGTGGTGCTCGTCGGCCTTGCCTGCGGTTATCGCAAGCTCAAGACCGTCGGCAAGGTGCAGAAGTCTCAGCCGTGGGCATGCGGTTATGCTCCCAACGAGCATATGCCCGTCGTGGCCACGACCTTTGCCTCCGAGGTGTCCTGGTTTATGCAGCCGCTCTACACGCTGCGTGACCGCTGCACGGCCGTCTGCTGGTCCATCGCACACTTCTTCCAGAAGCTCACCGGTGTGGCCGAGGCTGTGGAGCCCGTACCCGACAAGGTTCTCGTCGATGCCCCGCATAAGGGTGTCGAGAAGCTCGCCGACCTCGCGACTAAGCTCGAGGGCGGCAACTACAGCATCTATATCTGCTACATCGTCGCGGCACTCGTGGTGTTCCTCGTGCTCGCCGTGCAAATGGGTTAAGGAGGGGAGAGCATGAACAACATCGTACTTGCCGTTCTGCAGGGCGTGGTCGTCATGGCCGTCGCACCGTTCTTCTCCGGTCTCGGCCGCGTGATCCGCGCCAAGATGCACAACCGTCGCGGCCCCAGCATCATGCAGGACTACCGCGACCTGGCCAAGCTCTTTGCGCGCCCCGAGTCCCAGAGCGAGGATGCGAGCTTTGCGCTGCGCATTATGCCGCCGCTGTTCTTCGCCGTCGCCTTTATGCTCGCGATGGGTCTGCCGCTCTTTACGGCACAAAGCCCCATCCCGGTCTTTGGTGACGCCATCACCATCATGTACAGCCTGGCGCTCGCCCGTTTCTTCTTCGCCCTCTGCGGTGTGGATTCGTCCAACGCTTACGCCGGTATCGGCGGCGTCCGCGAGCTGCTCATGAGCGTGCTCATCGAGCCGTCCATGCTGCTGGCGCTGTTTGCCGCCGCCCTGGTGTGCGGCTCCACCGACATCGCCACCATGGGTCAGCACATCATGACGGGCGCCATCGACGCGCCGGTCGCCGTGATCCTCGCCGGCATCGCCTTTGCGATTGCCTGCTACATGGAACTCGGCAAGCTGCCCTTTGATCAGGCCGAGGCCGAGCAGGAGCTTCAGGAAGGCCCGCTCGCCGAGCTTTCCGGCCCGTCGCTCGCCATGGCCAAGCTCGCCATGTCCATGAAACAGGTCCTGGTCGTCGCCTGGTTCTGCGCGATCTTCGTCCCCTGGGGCGAGCCCGCGGCCGTGGGTATCGCGGCCGTTCTGGGCGCGGTCATCTTCCTGGTGAAGTGCCTGATCGACTTTGTCGTATGCGGCGTAATCGAGAACTCCTGCTCGCGCTCGCGTTTTAAGGTGCTTGGCAATCAGACCTGGGCCGTCGTGGGCATCGCCGTTCTGGCGTTTGTCTTCGTGGTCGTCGGCGTGTAGGAGAAGGGAGAAACAATGTCATTTGCAGTCAGTCTGTCCCTTCTCGGCTTGGTCGCTATTGCGGCCCCGATGGTGGCCTCGGTGCTCGTCGCCCTGTTCCCCCGTCCGTACGCCAAGTGGTTCAGCGTTTTGGGTGCCGCCGTCTCGACGGTTTGCACCGTCGCCCTCGCCGCGAATTTCGCTGGCGCCGGCATGCCCGACACGCAGGTCCCCCTGATCTCGTTTGGGCAGACCCTCGTCATGGGATTCACCTTCGATCGCATGAGCACACTGCTCGCGCCCGCCTTTGTGGGTATCGGCCTGCTTGTCGTGATCTATTCGATTCCCTATATGAGCGAGAATAACCGTGAGCATCCCGACGCACCGCGTCGTCGCTTCTACGCGTACCTCGCGACCTTCATCGGCGCCATGGCCGGCCTTGTGTACAGCTCGACCCTTTTGGGCCAGCTCGTGTTCTTTGAGATCACGGGTGCGTGCTCTTGGGGCCTCATTAGCTACTACATGTCGCCTACCGCCAAGAAGGCCGGCATGAAGGCCCTGATTATTACGCATATCGGTGCGCTCGGCCTGTATCTGGGCGCCGCCATCGTGTTTGCCCACACCGGCACCTTCGCCATCACCGCGATTGCCGGCCTCGACGCCAAGCTCAAGGCTATCGTCCTTTTGCTCGTGCTGTTTGCGGCTTGGGCAAAGTCCGCACAGGTTCCCATGTACATGTGGCTGCCTTCGGCTATGGAGGCACCGACGCCTGTTTCGGCCTACCTGCATGGCGCCTCGATGGTTAAGGTCGGCGTGTGCGTGTTCGCGCGTGCACTCGTCTCTGCCGGCGAGATTCCCGAGATCGTGGGCTGGGTCGCCATTATCGACGCCATGGTCACCATGCTCTTTGGTTTCCTTATGTACCTGCCGCAAAAGGACATGAAGCGCCTGCTGGCCTTCTCCACGATCGCCCAGCTCTCCTATGTGTTCTTTGGTTTGGGCGTTTCGGTCTTTGGCAGCCAGCTGGCCTTTGACGGTGCCGTGTGCCACATCTTTAACCACGCTTTCGCCAAGACCCTGTTCTTCCTGATCGCCGGTTCGTTCTCCTTTACCCTCGGCACGCGTATGCTGCCCAAGCTTCGCGGCATCGTAAAGAAGTACCCGATCTCGGGCGTGGGCTTTGGTGTCGCGGCGCTCGCCATTGCCGGCGTGCCGCCCATGAACACGTTCTTCTCGAAGTTCCAGATCATCGCCGGCGGCTTTTCTGTGGGTGCCGGCAACGTTGCGATCCTGGTGCTCGTGTGCATCATGGTCGCCGAGACCGTCGCCACCTTTGCCTGGTTCCTTAAGTGGATGGGCTATTGCCTGCCCGGCGAGCCGAGCGACGAGGTCGCTGCGGGAGCCCCGCTTCCCCGCGCGATGGCGTTCGTGTTCATCGTGCTCATCATCATGGTTATCGTCAGCGGCCCGCTTTCGGCCAGCTGGATCGGTTAGGAGGTAGAACGACATGGGTTATTCGATCGTCAACATCCTTGGCGGCCTTCTGATCGTCACGTCCACCATGGTGGTCGTCTCAAAGAACATCAAGCACGCCATCAGCTGGTATGCGGTGCAGTCACTGGTGCTCGTGGGACTGCTCGCTACGCTCGGTGCCACCACCGGTGCGCAGGAGCTGCTTATGTGGGCTGGATCTGCCTTTATCACCAAGGTCGTCCTGGTCCCTTACATTCTCAACCGCGCATACAAGAAGATGGGCGAGCCGAGCGACGCATCGCTCAAGGCCGGCCTTAAGCCCGCGTGGGCCATTTGCATCATTGCCGTCGAGGTCGCGATTTGCTTTGCCGTCGTGACGCAGATCAGCCTGCCCACGGCCGAGGTTGCAACGCCAGCGCTCGCCATTAGCTTCGCTCACTTCTTCGTGGGCCTCACCTGCATCATTTCGCAGCGCAACATCATGAAGCAGATCTTTGGATACTGCCTTATGGAAAACGGCAGCCATGTGACGCTCGCGCTTTTGGCCCCCACCGCTCCCGAGATCATCGAGATCGGTATCGCCACCGACGCCATCTTTGCCGTCATCATCATGTCCATCGTCGTGCGTCGCATTTGGGACGACTCCCACTCGCTCGATGCGCGCGACCTGTCCGAGCTGAGGGGGTAGTCCATGGAAACGTTGATTTTCGCCCTGCTCGCGACTCCTTTGGTGTTCTCGCTGGTCATGGCGTTTTTGCCCAAGAACACGTCCTATAACGTGTTTGCCGGTCTCAACCTGGTCTCCGTCGCAGCCGTCCTGGTGCTGTCGATTGTGACGGCTGGTGACGTCCTTATGAGCGGCGACACCGCGAGCGCTCTTGGCCTGTGGTTCCACCTCGATTCGCTGGGTGCCATCTTTGTGCTGCTCATCGGCTTTATCGGTTTTCTTACCGGGCTGTTCTCGCTGCCCTATGTAAAGGCCGATATCGAGGAGGGCTCCATGCCCGCCGAGCGCGCCAAGCAGTATTTTGCGCTGTTTAGCCTGTTTGTGTTCACCATGCTGCTCGCGTGCCTGTCCAACAACATGATCCTCACGTGGGCCGCCGTGGAGGCAACCACGCTTTCCACCGTGTTCCTGGTGGGTATCTACAAGAACAAGACGGCCCTCGAGGCTTCTTGGAAGTATGCGATGGTCTGCACCGCCGGCGTGGCCTTTGGCTTGTTCGGTACGCTGCTGATCTACGCCAACGCCGCCGACGTGATTCCCAACGCCCACGAGGCCGCATTCCTGTCGTGCGTACTGCCGTATGCCGACCAGTTCGATCCGACGCTCATGCGCCTCGCCTTTGCGTTTATCGTGATCGGCTTTGGCACCAAGGCCGGCCTGTTCCCCATGCACACTTGGCTGCCCGATGCTCACTCCCAGGCCCCGAGCCCTGTCTCGGCCCTGCTCTCTGGCGTGCTGCTTAAGTGCGCCATGCTCGTGATCATGCGCTTCTACGGCTTTACCATCCAGGCCGTGGGCGCCGAGTATCCGCAGCTTTTGCTGCTGATCGTCGGCACGCTGTCCATTTTGGTGGCGGCACTTTCGATGTTTCGCCAGGACGACCTCAAGCGCCGCTTTGCGTACTCGTCTGTGGAGAACGTGGGCGTTATCGCCCTGTGCCTGGGTATCGGTGGCCCGCTGGGTATCGCCGCGGCCCTGCTGCACTGCGTGTTCCACGGCTTTACCAAGACGCTTGCCTTCTGCGTGTCCGGCAACATCCAGCACGCCTTTGGCACGCGTAGCCTGCCTAAGATTCAGGGTGTCGTCGAGGTTGCCCCCGCAACCGCCGCGCTCGCCATCTTGGCACTGCTCGGTCTTGGTGCCTTCCCGCCCTTTGGCATGTTTATCTCCGAGTTCCTGACTTTTGTCGCCGGTGTTACCGCCGGTCCCATGTGGCTGGTCGTCGTGGTCGCCCTCGGTCTTACCGTGGCCATCTCCGCGCTCACCCGCATCGCACTCAAGTCGGTATTCGGCCATGCGCCCCAGGCCATGGGCAAGCATGAGGCCCCGGCGCTCATGCTTATTCCCGAAATCATCCTGGCTGTCATGATCTTGTGGTTTGGCATCGCCACCCCGCTGCCTCTCGTGCACGGTGTGGAGACTGCGACCGGCATCGTGCTCGAGCAGAGCACCGAGGAGCTTCACGCGACGCCGATGTACCGCGCTGTGTTCGGTACCGAGACCGCTCAGAGCGAGGTGGAGTAACGAATGATTGAAACTGAGAACAAGGTGTATGCCCGTCGCTGCGAGAGCCATGTCGAGGCCCTGCGCCGCGCTGTTCCGGGCTGCATCGAGAAGGTCGAGTGGCAGTGCGAGGACCAGCTGACGATCACCGTCAAGCAGGACAAGCTGCCCGAGGCCGTCCACTACCTGTACTACGAGCGCTACGGCTGGATTCCCGTGATCATCGGCAACGATGAGCGCAGCCTGTGCGGCCGTTACGCCGTGTACTATGTCATCTCCATGGAGGGGGAGGATCCCGGTTGGGTGACCGTGCGCACCGAGGTCGATCCCGCCAAGATGACGTTCCCGTCCGTGACACCGTTCGTCCCCGCCTGTGTGTGGGGCGAGCGCGAGCTGCGCGACATGTTCGGCTTGATTCCCGAGGGTCTGCCCGATCGTCGCCGCCTGGTGCTGCCCGATGACTGGCCCAGCGGCCTGTACCCGCTGCGCAAGGACTCCATGGACTACCGCTTCCGTCCCGCTCCTGCGAGCGACATGGAAAACTACGAGTTCTTGGCCGATACCAAGGGCAAGGAGACGACGCTTGTCCCCATGGGCCCGTTGCACATTACCTCCGACGAGCCCGGCCACTTCCGCCTGTTCGTTGAGGGCGAGACGATCGTCGACGCCGACTACCGTCTGTTCTACGTGCACCGCGGCATGGAGAAGGTCGCCGAGACGCGCCTGAACTATGACGCCGTGACGTTCCTCGCCGACCGCATCTGCGGCATCTGCGGCTGCGCCCACTCGGTGGCCTATGCCGAGGCCGTCGAGCGCGCCCAGGGCATCCATGTTCCGCCGCGCGCCCAGTACATCCGCGCCATCATGCTCGAGGTCGAGCGTCTGCACTCGCATCTGCTCAACATTGGCCTGGCGTCGCACTACACGGGTTTCGACTCCGGCTTCCAGCAGTTCTTCCGCGTCCGCGAGAAGTCCATGGACCTGGCCGAGAAGCTCTCCGGTCACCGCAAGACCTACGGTCTCAACGTAATCGGCGGCGTGCGTCGCGACATTTTGGCCGAGCAGAAGCTCTCCACGCTCACGACCATCCACCAGCTGCGCTTCGAGGTTCAGGAGCTCGTCGACGTCTTGCTCTCCACGCCCAACTTTATTGAGCGTACGAGTGGCATCGGCATTCTGGACCGTAAGATCGCTCGCGACTTCTCGCCGGTCGGCCCGCTCATGCGTGGCTCGGGCTATGCCCGCGACGTGCGTTTTGACCATCCCTTCGACGGCTACGCCGATCCGGACGTCCAAAAGATGCATGCTGCCACGGCCGACACCTGCGATGCCTTCGGCCGTACCGCCGTTCGCATCCAGGAGGTCTACGATTCGATCGACATGATCGAGACCATGCTCGAGAACTGCCCGTCGGGCCCCATCCTCACCACGGATTGGGAGTACACCCCGCACAAGTACGCCATCGGCGCCACCGAGGCGCCGCGCGGCGAGGACGTGCACTGGGCCATGCTCGGCAATAACCAGAAGTGCTACCGCTGGCGCGCCAAGGCCGCCACGTACAGCAACTGGCCGGTCCTGCGCTACATGTTCCGCGGCAACACCGTGGGCGACGCGGCGCTGATCGTCGGCTCTCTCGACCCGTGCTACTCCTGCACCGACCGCGTGACGGTGACCGATGTCGCCGCCAAGCGCGACCATGTGCTCGACAAGGAACAGTTCGAGAACGTCTGGCGCGACAAGTCGCCGCTTGCGGGCGAGGGCACCATGGCCGCTCCGCTCGATGAGGAGGCGCTCTAATATGCTGAAGCTTTGGAAGGTCAACGCCAAGGCCGGCGACGCGACGGTCAAGTACCCGTTTGCGCCGTTCCCCACCAATAAGGACATGCGCGGCAAGCCCGAGCACAACGCCGAGCTCTGCATCGCCTGCGGTGCCTGCGGCGTGGCGTGCCCGGCCGATGCCATTCGCATGGACACCGACCTTGCGGCCGATACCATCACCTGGTCGATCGACTACGGCCGCTGCATCTTTTGCGGCCGCTGCGAGGAGGCCTGCCCCATGGAGGCCATCAAGCTCACCGAGGAGTTTGAGCTGGCCGTCATGAGCAAGGACGACCTCACCAGCAAGAGCGTCTATACGCTCGAGCACTGCTCGCGTTGCGGCAAGCCGTTTGCCCCGCACAAGGAGATCGACTACGCCAAGCGCCTGCTGCAAAAGGCCGGCGGCATGGAGGCCGAGCAGGCCGCCCGTACCGTCGGTATGTGCCAGGAGTGCAAGCGCGAGCTCGATGCCCTGCGCGCCGCTTCGGCCGTAAAGACCGGCAACGCGCGCGGCATGGCTGCCAACGAGACGCTTGCGTCCGGTGAGCCCCAGGGCCCCGGCATGGAGTATCTGGGCGGCCACGGCGTGAACCCGGAGTATGTCGACCGCGAGCTCAACCCCGATGCGCCCGAGATCCCCGCCGGTCCGGCGCCGGTCGAGGGCATCATCATGGATTTTGAAACGAAGGAGGAGTAACCATGGCCGAACCCACGCTTTTGCCCGAGCGGCTTCAGTACCGCCCGACCAAGATCGAGCTCGACGAGAGCATCGAGAAGGCCAAGGCGACTCTTCTTAAGAAGATCAAGCGCTCGGTGTACGTCTACCGTGTCGACTGCGGCGGCTGCAACGGCTGCGAGATCGAGATCTTCGGTTCCATCACGCCCGTCTTCGACGTCGAGCGCTTTGGCATCAAGGTCGTGCCTTCGCCCCGTCACGCCGATGTGCTGCTGTACACCGGCGCCGTGACGCGTGCCATGCGCATGCCGGCCCTGCGCGCCTTTGAGGCCGCACCCGATCCCAAGATCGTGGTGTCCTATGGCGCGTGCGGTTGCACCGGTGGTATCTTCTACGACAACTACTGCGTCTGGGGCGGCACGGACAAGATTCTGCCGGTCGATGTCTACATCCCCGGCTGCCCGCCCAGCCCCGCGCAGACCATCTACGGCTTTGCCATGGCGCTCGGTCTGCTGGACCAAAAGCTCCATGCCGAGACCACGGTGGAGGCCGCCGGCGAGCAGGCCGATATCCTGCACCCCGGCGTGCCGTACAAGCTGCGCGTTGCCATCGAGCGCGAGGCTCGCGCCATGAGCGGCTACCGTTACGGCCGCGACCTGGCCAACGAGTTTATGGATACGCTCGAGGGCGCGCCCAAGGGCGATATCCGCGGTGCCATGGCGCTGCTCATCGATAAGCAGGACGATCCTCGCCGCGTTGAGGTCTACTCGGCGCTGCAGGATCTGGTGCTGGCCGGAGGTCGCTAGATGGAGCTCACGGACCGCTCTGGTTACTTTGCGGGCCCCGGTATGCTCGGCGGCTCCTTTGGCGATGCCTTGCGCGCAAGCGACGAGGCCGCCGAGGGCGTCGCCGACCCCTGCCTGGGCCATGCGCCCGACCAAGTGGTCTTTTACGAGCTCACGCGTAAGTTTGTGGAGACCGAGGAAGACGTTCCCCAGGAGGCCTGCGACGTGCTGTACTACACGCTCGCCGTGGGCCACCACACCGGCGTGCTCGACTGCTTTGAGCCGCGCCTGTCGGTGCCGGTGGATGTCTTCTATTCGCTCGTCGACGCGCTGCCGGAGGGGGAGGCCAAGACCAAGTTCGAGGCCATCCGCTCCTTTGGCGAGTGCCAGCTCGACAAGGCGGCGGTGCCGTCGCTGCTCGAGGCCTGCGATGCGCTGCTCGACGAGCGCGGTTTTCGCGGGTCGGCCAAGGCCGGCATCTCGGTGTTCGACGACGACTTTGGCCTGCATGCCCAGCAGGTCGCGTTTCTGATGAAGTTTCGCGATCTGGTTGAGCGCGTGCGCGATGTGTCGGGCGTGTATCTGACGGGAAGGTTGCAGTAATGGGTCGCGTTGTAGATGGACGTGTGAACGGAGCCCCGTTTGCGGGTATCGTGCTCACGGCGGGAAGCGTGCTGCGTGCCGACGATGCCGCCGGCCCCGTGCTCTCCAAAAAGATGGAGGACGCGCCCATCGCCGGTTGGTACACCATCGACGGCGGGCAAACGCCCGAGGACGACATCATCGAGGTCAAGCGCGAGCGTCCGCCGCGTTTGGTTTTGGTCGATGCCGCCGACATGGCGCTGCCCGTCGGGTCCATCCGCTTGCTCGACAAGCGCGATGTGGCCCGCAAGTCGATGTTCACCACGCATTCGCTTCCTTTGTCGATTCTGATCGAGGAAATCGAACAATCGTGTGATGATATCGTCTTCGTTGGGATTCAGCCGGGCGACACGGAGTTCTACAACCCCATGTCCCCGGAGGTCTTTGACGCCGTCGACGCCGTGTACGACGCCGTGGCCGCCAACGACTTTTCCCACTTTGTCCGCTTGGGGCAAGAGTAATAGGAGCGCTTGTCCCTGCTGATTAGGAAAGAAGTGATTGACATGGCAGATTCCAAGGCAGAATATCCCGCTCCCGATTGCCTGGCGCCCGCCGCGATCGAGGCCAAGACCGAGGTCGCCGGCGTGACCAAGGCCAACCTGCCGGTCGCAAAGGCCTTTCTGTTGGCAATGTTCGCCGGTGCGTTTATTGCCTTCGGCGGCCTGTTCTTTACCGTGTTCTTGAGCGATAGCACGCTGGGCTGGGGCGCTCAGCGCGTCGTGGGCGGCCTGTGCTTTTGCCTGGGCCTGGTGCTGGTGCTGGTGTGTGGCGCCGAGCTGTTTACCGGCAATTCTCTTATGGTCTGTGCGCTCAAGAGCAAAAAAATCACCCTGGTCCAGATGCTCAGGGCATGGCTCGTCGTGTGGCTTGGTAACTTTGTCGGTGCCCTGTTCATCGTCTTTTTGGTGTACATGGCCGGCATTTACAAGCTTAACGGCGAGGCGGTCGCCAATTCCATGGTGAGCGTCGCCGCCGGCAAGGTGACGGTCGGCTGGGTGACGATCTTCTTCCGCGGCATCCTGTGCAACATCTTTGTGTGCCTGGCCGTGTGGATCGGTACCGCCGGCAAGACCGTGGTCGATAAGGTTGTGGGCATTCTGCTGCCCATCGCCGCCTTTGTGGCCTGCGGTTTTGAGCACTGCGTTGCCAATATGTACTTTTTGCCCATGGGTGCCGTGATGCACGCGTGCGGCTATGGCGCCGACGTCGCCGGCGCCGATGCGCTCAACGCCGCGGGCATTGCGTTTAACCTGTCCGCCGCCACGCTGGGCAACATCGTGGGCGGCGCGGTTCTGGTCGCGCTCGGCTACTGGTTTATCTACGCCAAGAAGTCCGAGGCGTAAGGTATCGCCTGTTTGACGTTGGGCCTCCCGCGGGGCGTTGCCGTGCGGGAGGCTTTTTTGGCCTGGGGCTCGTTCCCGGGCTGTCGGTCTGTTGTGTTTGGCTTGTGAAAGGGGTAATCGAGATGGCATCTGCTGTGAAGCGTGACGGTCGCGCCGTGGTGACCACATGCGGGGGATGCTATGCCGATTGCGCCTTTGCGGCACGCGTTGAGGGCGGTCGCGTGGTGGCTGAGTTGCCGGTGCCGGGGCATCCGTGCGCGGCGCGCGCCCTGTGCGCCCGCGGACGGCATCGCCTGGCAATGCCGTTTGACGAGCGCGACCGCATCGTGCACCCCATGCGACGCCGCCGGGATGGCTCGGGGTTTGATGCGATTACCTGGGACGAGGCGTTTGCTCAGATTGCCGAGCGTCTTTTGGGGATTGTTGACGAGTGCGGGCCTCGTGCGCTGGGCATGACGCTCGGCGTTCCCTCGTTCGACCGCTACTGGGCCTATCGCCTTATGCATGCGCTGGGTTCGCCCAACGTGTACGGTGCCGATGGCGCCTGCGAGGTAAGCCGTCTCACCGGTTGGGAGCACAGCCTGGGCTACAGCCCCGCCTCCGACCTGGCGCACACCGATTGCATCATGTACCTGGGGCGTTCCATCGTCGATTCGTCGACGATGGGGACCGTTGATGCGCTCAACGATGCCCGTCGCCGTGGGGCGAAGATTATCGTGGTCGACCCCCGGCGCAGTGGCTCGGCTGCGCTTGCCGACCGCTGGCTGCGCGTGCGCCCGGGCTGTGACCTGGCCTTGCTGCTGGGCATTGCGCATGTCTTGATTGCCGAGGGCCTGTATGACCACGAGTTCGTGACCCGCTATACCACGGGTTTTGGCGAGCTGGCGCAGGCGGCTGCTGTTTGGACGCCCGAGTGGGCCGAGTCGATGTGCGACGTGCCGGCCGCAGAGATTATCGCGACGGCGCGCGATCTGGCTGCAGCCGCGCCTGCCGCTGTGGTGGATGCGGGCTTTCATGGCGGCATCGGTATCGCGTATGCCAATAGCACCCAGACCGCGCGCGCGATTTGTCTGATCGATGTGCTGCTGGGCTGCATCGGACACGCGGGCGGTGCCCTCAACCCGCCCACGCCGCTTGCGTTGGGCGATTTGGACCCTGCGCGTTTTGCGACGCCGTCGATGCCACGTGAGCCCAAGTTGGGGTCCGAGCGCTATCCACTGGTCGATCCGGTGCGCGGACTGTGCACGACCATCGGTCAGTCGATTCTTGCCGGCGATTTGCGTGGGCTCATCGTCTATGCCAGTAACCCCGGTGCGGGCTATGGCAATGCGCAGGCTTGGTTGGGTATTTTGCAACAGCTCGACTTGCTCGTGACCGTTGATATTCGCTGGTCCGAGACAGCGCGCGCTTCTGACTTCGTGCTGCCCGACGTGACGTATCTGGAGGCCGACCGTGGCGTTGGAACGGTGATAGGCACCAACGATGCGCGCGTGTTCTACCGCAACGCCGTGCTGCCTGTGCAGCATGACGACACACGTCCCGGTCGGGAGATTTTTGCCGGTCTGGCGCAGGCGTGTGGCGTGGGCGAGTATTTCCAGTTTACGTCTGACGATCTGGCGGCTGCCCAGGTGGCGCCTTTTGGGATCGATCTGGACGAGCTCAAGGAGCGCGGCTGGGCCGATACGGGCGTGGCGCTGCCGTCGCGCACGGGTGAGCCGGTGATTCCGCTTGCCGGCGGCAAAATTGCGCTGGCAAGCGACGTATGGGAACGAGTCGGCATGGGTCGTGTGCCCAACTGGATTGCGCCCATGGTGGAGCCCGGCCCGGGGATGTTTCGCCTCATTAGTGGCAACCGTCCCTTTGAGTCGCACACCTCGCGCAGGCTTGCGGCTCAAGGTGCCGCCGAGGCTGGATCGGACCTGGATGCCGTGCAGATGAATGCCGATGCTGCTGCGCACATGGGCATCGCCGACGGCGAGATCGTCGAGCTCGTGAGCGATATGGGCCGCGACCGCGTGCGCGTGGAGACGACGCCGTATCTGCATCCGGCGTGCATCTTCACCTCGGCCGCCCCCGGTGGGCGTTCGTTTGGCGCCGATGCCGGCGGCGCTCAAGCCTTGGGCGTCGGCCCGCTCGACCATACACCGTTGCGTTGGGACCCGTTGACGGGCGCCGCGCTCACTCAGGAAAACGCCGTTCGCGTGGAAAAGATCGCGGCGCGCGAGGATAATAGCGATTGATTGACTCAGCCGATCGAATTGGCTGATAGTTTGACGTTCGAACGATTGATTCACCTTTGGTTTTGAAAGGCCGCACATGAGCGATAGCCAGAACATGTCCGATGAGGTACGCGCCCGCCTTCGCGCTATTCCTTCCGTCAACGAGCTGCTTGCCGAGTGGCCGGTGGTGAAGGCGGCGGGGGAGACCTGCGACGCGGTGGTCCATGCTGCCGTGACGGCCGAGCTCGACGAGGAGCGCGCCGCCATTCGCGCCGGTGCCGCCCCGCGCTCTAAGCGCGACCTGGCCTCGGCCATTGAATTTCGTGCGCACCGCTCCGCGCTGCCGAGCCTGCGTCCCGCAGTTAACGCCACGGGTGTGGTTATCCATACCAACTTGGGCCGCGCCCCGCTCGCGGAGTCGGTCGCCAAGGCCGTGGCCGAGGTTGCGCGCGGGTACAGCACGCTCGAGTACAGTGTGGACACCTGTTCGCGCGGATCGCGCAAAGAGCATGCCGCGCAGCTCATCCGCTCGCTCACCGGTGCCGAGGACGCGCTCGTGGTCAACAACAACGCCGCCGCGGTACTGCTGGTGCTGGCGACCCATGCCGCAGGCAAGGAGGTCATCGTCAGCCGCGGCGAGCTTGTCGAGATCGGCGGCAGCTTCCGCATCCCCGATGTCATGGCGGCTTCGGGCGCCAAACTCGTCGAGGTCGGCGCCACCAACCGCACGCATTTGGACGACTATGAGCGCGCCATCACGCCCGATACGGCGATGATCCTCAAGGTCCATCCTTCCAACTATCGCATCGAGGGCTTTCACGAGGAGGTGGGCTCTCGGGAGCTTGCCGCTCTGGCCCACAAGCATGGCCTGCTGTTCTACGAGGACCAGGGGTCGGGCGCGCTGTTGCCCGACGACATCTTGGTGCGCGGCGGCGAAGAAACCACGCCGGCTTCGGTTTTGGCAGGGCTCGATCTGGTGTCGTGCTCGGGCGATAAACTGCTCGGTGCCGCACAAGCGGGCATTATCATGGGGCGTCGCAATCTGGTCCAGGCCTGTGGGTCACATCCGCTTATGCGCGCCCTGCGCCCGGGCAAGCTCGCGCTGACGGCGCTCGAGGCCACGCTGCGTATCTACATGGACGGCGCCGATGTTGCCCATCGCGATATTCCGGTGCTCAGCATGCTTACGCTGCCGCAGGCCCATTTGGAGCGACGTGCCCGCAAGCTGCGCGATCGTATGGTCGCCGGGCTCGATAAGGCTGGCTACCCGTGTGCCGTTCAGGTGGAGATCGTCGAGGAATCGTCGACCCCTGGTGGCGGCTCGCTGCCTACCGTGGAGCTGCCCACCATGTGCGTTGCCGTGCGCCTCGTCGATGAGCGTCTTTCCGTTGACGCACTCAAGCGCTCGCTCGTCCAAGATTTCGACACGCCGGTCGTCACGCGCGCCTCGCACGATCGCGTCCTGTTTGACGTGCGCACACTCGTGGGTGACCGCGATATCGAGACGGCGGCATCGACGCTCGTCGCGTGCGTTAAGAAGGCGATTGCTCGATGAGTGAGGTTCAGGCGCTGGTGGAGTGTCCCGTTATCGTTGGCACGGCGGGCCACGTTGACCACGGCAAGTCGGCATTGATCGAGGCGCTGACCGGCAAGAATCCCGACCGTCTGGAGGTTGAGCGCCGTCGCGGTATGACCGTGGAGCTGGGCTTTGGCGAACTGGCACTGCCGAGTGGCAAGATCGTCGGCCTGGTCGACGTGCCGGGCCACGCGCATTACCTGCGCGCCATGGTGCAGGGTGCAACAGGCATCGACGTTGCCGTGCTGGTGGTCTCTGCCGTTGAGGGTGTAATGCCGCAGACGCGCGAGCACGTGCACGTGCTGGAGCTGCTGGGCGTCACGCATATGGTGGTGGCGCTGACGATGTGTGACCTGGCCGATGCCGAGATGACCGAGCTTGCCGAGCTCGATGTCGATGACTTTTTGTCGGGTACTGTGTTTGCGGGCGCGCCGATTGTGCCCGTGTCGTCTAAGACGGGCGAGGGGATCGACGGGCTGCTTGCGGTGCTCGACGAGCAGGTAAGTGCCTGCTGGGATGCTTGCCGTGCCCGTGCCGAGCGCACCGATGCCGCGCCGCGCCTGCCGATTGACCGCTGCTTTACGATTAAGGGCGTCGGCACTGTCGTAACGGGAACGCTGCACGATGCGCCGGTTGCGGTGGGCGACGAGCTGATGGCTTTGCCGTCGCGTACGGCCTGTCGCGTGCGCGGGATTCAGGTGCATGGCGATACGCCGCGCGCGCTGCCTGGTCAGCGTGTGGCGCTCAACCTAGTTGGTGACGGTGTCGCGGCGCTTGACCGTGGCGAGATGCTGGGCGTGGCGGACCGCTTTGGCCAGACGTTGCGCTTTATGATGACGTTCACCTACCTGGGCCGCGAGGGCACCAAGCCGCGCGTGCTCGAGCCGGGCGCGCGTGTGCATGTGATGGCCGGCACGGCCGAGGTCGTCGGCCGTATCATGCTTTTGGAGGGCGAGGCCCCCATGGCGGTGGGCGAGACCCGTACCGTGCAGGTGCGCTTGGAGGAGCCGCTGCCGCTGCGAGCCGGAGACCATGCCGTGGTGTTGTCGTATTCGCCCGTTATGCTCATTGGCGGCGGGCGCGTACTGCTTTCGCGCTGCCGTCGCTCGCGCGAACTTTCTGCCGGCGAGTGCGCACTGTTTGCGGCGCTCGAGTCCGGCGATATCGCGGGCGGTGTGGGTGCTTGGCTGGCGCTGCAGATGCTGCCGGTTACGGCGGTTGATGTTGCCGGGGCTTTGGATCTTGGTGTCGGCGAGGTCGATGCCGCACTGCGCGGGTTGGTGTTGCAGGGCTCTGCTCGCAAGCTTGACGCGGGTGATGCGGACCTCTTGGCGGACGCCATGGTGCTCGACGCCGCGATGGATGCACTGGCGGCGACCCTGTCAGCCATGCATACGGCGTCTCCCAAGGAGACGGGCTTTACGCCCGGCGCCGTTGCCCATGCTGCGTGGCCTGCCGCTGATGATGGCGTTGCCGCGGCTCTGATTGCCGAGGGCTGCTCGCGTGGCGTGTGTGCCTCCGAGGGCGCCGAGGTGTTCGACCCGCACTCCGCTGCCGCCGCGGCGCGTGTGGTGCGCGAGGCCTGCGAACGTATCGTTGCCTTGCTGGACGAAGCCGGCCTCGATGCACCGACTTTGCCCGAGGTGGGCGAGCAGCTGCAGCTCGATCGCGACACCATGACGCGTGCCCTGCGCGAGCTTTCGCTCAACCGCTCGATCGTTAAGGTCGAGCGCGACGTTGCCCTGTCTGGCGCCGCCGAGGCCCATGCGCGTGAGCTCGTCGCCGCCGCCATTGATGCAGCCGGCGGCGCTGCCACCACGAGCGTGCTGCGCGAGGCGCTGGGTGTGTCGCGCAAACGTGCCATCAGCATCTTGGAGCACCTGGATGCCGTGCGCTTTACGGTGCTCGACAAGGATGCCGGCGGCCTGCGCTCCCTGCGCTAGATCGGCCACCCCGCCCCACCTCCTCAGTTGCGGTGAAATAGTTCCTATTTGGAGGCTTTGGCAGCAAATTCAGGAACTATTCCACCCCAACTTCTTGCTCGTCTTTTTGGGATGGAGCCGTTTCGGTTTGGTAAAATACGGCCGCACTTGGGAACGGATGGGCTCCGGTGGGCTCCGCGGTCCTCAAAACCGTTGCGAGGCGTGCAAAACGTCTTGGATGTGTTCGATTCACATACGTTCCCGCCACACGCTACCAGCGCTTTTGTGCTCGCGGTCTTGCTGCGTGCCGCAAAGGCGCTGTTTTGTTTTTGCACGAGTTTTTCGTAGCGCCGCTATTTCGGCGGCTGTAGTTAGCATCGTGCACCGGGTTTCGAGCATGCCGATGGAGGTGTTTTGCCGTATGACTACCGTAAGACGTACCGATCTTTCTTGTGTCGTCCAGGCGGGTGGGCTGTCCTCGCGCATGGGCTGTGATAAGGCTCGCATGGCGTTTTGCGGCGAGCCGCTCATCGAGCGCGTGCTGGGTCGGCTGGCGCCAGTTGCCGGCGAGTTGGTCGTGACGACGTCGCGTCCCAGCGAGCTTGCCTACCTTGAGGAGCGCGCGTTTGGCGGCCTGGTGCCGCGAATAGTGTCGGACCTTGAGGGGCCGGCGGGCGCCATGCGCGGCATCGCGAGTTCGCTGACTGCGGCCCGGCTGCCTCTCGTTGCTATCGTCGCCTGTGATATGCCGTTTGTCTCTTCGGAGCTAATCGGTGCCCTTGCTGGCTGTGTTGAGGCCGAGGCGCTCGACGTGTGCGTGCCGCGCGAGGAGCGGGGAATTGAGCCGCTTTGCGCCGTCTGGCGCCGTGATGCGTGTGCGCCGGTTGCCCAAGAGCTGCTCTCCTGCGACCGACAGCGCATTCGCTGCCTGATCAATCGCGTTCAGGCCGGTTATATGGATGAGCCGCAGATCGTTAAGGCCGCGGGCTCGACGCTCTGCTTCGAGAACGTCAATACGCCCGAGGAGTTTGCGGCGGCCGAGTTACTCGCCTAGACGATTGGAGTTGCCATGTCTCACGATATTTGTCCCGACACGGGAGAACCTTGCACTTGCGACGGGTCCGAACCCTGTACCTGCGGTTGCGGTGGCTGTGGACATACTGCGGAAGAGGAAGCGGCCGCCGCGGCGTATCGCGATGCACACCGCGAAGGCCCGTCCGGTGATGCTCTCGACCATGAACGCAAGATCATCGTTTCGCTCGATAGCACCTTCGATGTGATGGAATGCGAGCAGCTGTGCCTTGCCGCCGGTGTGCCCGGGCGCATCATGCCGCTGCCCGGCTCCATCACCGCCGGCTGCGGGCTGTGCTGGGTCATGCCGTTCTCGGGCGATGCACTCGCCGCCTTCCGCGCTGCCACCGAAGGCCGCATAACCCCCGCCGACTACCATCAGCTCGTCCTCTAACCACCAACATCACCACAAAGGTGCCTGTCCCCAATGTGGTGGTTTGGAACACGTGGACGAAACAGGTTTGAAACACAGGTTTTGCACGTCAGGCACTCAAAAACGCTTCTACCTGCATCGTAATCAAAATGAAACATCTGCTCGTCGGCTTATGCGAAACTTTGCCGCAACAGTGCGATATTATCCATACACGATAAAGCTCGCGGCGCATAGGGTGCCGCGACCGATACTTTTCGTTTCCCATCATTGGAGGAAGCATGAGCTACACGCAGAAAGTTCTCGAAGAGCTCAAGGCCCGCTATCCCGAGCAGCCTGAGTTCATCCAGGCCGCGACCGAGATCCTCGGCACCATTCAGCCGGCGCTCGACGCCCACCCCGAGTACGAGGAGGCCGCCCTGCTGGAGCGCCTCGTCGAGCCCGAGCGCATCGTCATGTTCCGTGTTCCCTGGGTCGACGACCAGGGCAAGGTTCAGGTCAACCGCGGCTACCGCGTCGAGTTCAACTCTGCCATTGGACCCTACAAGGGCGGCCTGCGCTTTAACCCGACGGTCACCCTGGGTATGCTCAAGTTCCTGGGCCTGGAGCAGATCCTCAAGAACAGCCTGACCACCCTTCCCATGGGCGGCGGCAAGGGCGGCTCCGACTTTGACCCCAAGGGCAAGTCCAACAACGAGATCATGCACTTCTGCCAGTCCTTCATGACCGAGCTCTATCGCCACATCGGCCCCAACACCGACGTTCCCGCCGGCGACCTGGGCGTTGGCGGTCGCGAGGTTGCCTACCTGTTCGGTCAGTACAAGCGCCTGACCAACGAGTGGACCGGCGTTCTCACCGGCAAGGGCCTCTCCTTTGGCGGCTCGCTCGCTCGTACCGAGGCCACCGGCTACGGCCTGGCCTACTTTGTGGACGAGTACCTCAAGAGCCGCGGCGACTCCTTCGAGGGCAAGAACGTCGTCGTTCACGGCTCCGGCAATGTTGCCATCTACGCCGTCCAGAAGGTCTCCCAGCTCGGCGGCAAGGTGCTCGCCTGCTCCGATACCCACGGCTGGGTCGAGGATCCCGACGGCATCGACTACACCGTGCTCGAGCACGTCTACAACAAGAAGCGCTCCGGCCACGACAAGGGCGTTACGCTCGCTATGTACGTTGACGAGAAGCCCAACGCCGTGTGGCACGAGGGCGACGGCCGTGGCGTTTGGCAGCTGCCCTGCGACATCGCGCTGCCCTGCGCTCGCGAGAACACGCTGCTGCTCGAGGATGCCCAGGCGCTCGTCGCCAACGGCTGCAAGGTGGTCGGCGAGGGCGCGAACATGCCCACGACCATCGAGGCCACGACCTACTTCCAGGAGAACGGCGTCGCCTTTATGCCCGGTAAGGCTGCCAACGCCGGCGGCGTGCTCGTGTCCGGCCTGGAGATGAGCCAGAATGCCGAGCACCTGTCCTGGACCTTCGAGGAGGTCGATGGCAAGCTCGAGCAGCTCATGCGCGGCATGTTCCACAACGTGGACGATACCGCCAAGGAGTACGGCCAGGAGGGCAACTTCG
Organism: uncultured Collinsella sp.; assembly: GCA_900541005.1. GTDB lineage: Bacteria > Actinomycetota > Coriobacteriia > Coriobacteriales > Coriobacteriaceae > Collinsella. The sequence goes on from UQIP01000003.1 coordinate 80,498, forward strand.
TTATGGGCGCCAACATCGCCGGCTTCTTGAAGGTCGCCGACGCCATGCTCGCCCAGGGCGTCTGCTAAATCTTCGCTCGATATACCATGTGATGAGGCTCCCAGTCATCTTGGCTGGGAGCCTTTTCTGTCCCGGAGGACTCTTCATAACTTGCGGTGAAATACGGACTGTTTAGCGTCCTAGAACGGCTAATCAGTCCGTATTTCACCGCAAGTTATGGATGGGTGGGTGGATTTTGTCCTAAAGCGGTGTGCGGCCCCTCGTTTGGTACACTTAAAAGTACTGGACAAGTGAAGAGATGGGGGAGAACGTGCTCAAGTTCGGTACCTACGTCCGTGTTGGAAACGCGGCCGAAGCCTATGAGCTCTTGCAGAAAAACCGCAACAACAAGATTGTGGGCGGCGGCATCTGGATGCGCCTGGGTTCGCGTCGCGTGGCGACGGCGATTGACCTTTCGGCCTGCGGACTCGATCAGATCGAGGAGACCGAGACCGAGTTTCGCATCGGTGCCATGTGCACCCTGCGCCAGCTCGAGCGTCATGCCGAGCTCAACGCGCTTGTCAACAATGTCTTTGAGTTCGCCGTCCACGACATCGTAGGCGTGCAGCTGCGCAACACCGCCACGGTGGGCGGCAGCATCTACGGCCGCTTTGGCTTCTCAGATGTGCTCTCGGCGTTCCTAGCGCTTGATTCGTATGTTGAGCTGACGGGCGCCGGTCGCGTGCCGCTCGCCGAGTTCGTGGACATGGGCTACGTGCGCGACGTGATCGAGCACGTCGTGGTCGTTAAGCACGACTACCGCGCGAGCTATGAGGCCGTGCGCAAGGCCGCGACCGACTTCCCCTCCTTAAACGTCACCGCCGCCTGGTGGGACAACTCCTGGCACGTTACCGTGGGTGCCCGCCCGCTGCGCGCGACCCTGCTGCAGGGCGAGGCATGTGGCCTCACCAGCGAGCAGCCTTCCGAGGACGAGCTGCGCGCCCTTTCCGCATCCGTGCGCGCCCTGAGCTACGGCACCAACCTGTGGGGCTCGGCCGAGTACCGCCGCCGCATCTCGGCACCGTTGGCGATTCAGGCCGTGCGCCGCGCCGCCGGCATCGAGCTTTCGGCCGCGCTTGCCCGCGAGCTCGAGGGCGTGCAGATCCCTAAGTTCGCCACGGACGAGTATTCCTGCCGCCGCGTGCCCGGCGTCGATTCTAGCGAGGTGCGCTAATGGCTGCCAAACTCATCGATCTTTCCTTTACGCTCAACGGCCGCAAGGTCAAGGTTCAGATTGCCCCCGATACTATGCTCTTTGCGCTGCTGCGCGAGCAGGGCTGCGCGTCGGTGCGCTGTGCCTGCGAGACCACCAACTGCGGTCTGTGCACGGTGTGGCTCGACGGCGACCCGGTGCTGAGCTGCTCGGTTCCCGCCGCCCGTGTTGAGGGACATACCATCACCACGCTTGAGGGCCTTAAGGCCGAGTCCGAGGCACTCGCCCGTGCGATGGCTGCCGAAGGCGCCGAGCAGTGTGGTTTTTGCGCCCCCGGCCTTATCATGAACGTGCTGGCGCTTGCCCGCGCCGCCAAGGAGGACCCGAGCCTCGTCGCCACGCGCGAGGAGCTCTCACGCCAGCTCGCCGGCAACCTCTGCCGCTGCAGCGGCTACGAGAGCCAGCTGCGCGCCATCGTGCGCTTCCTCAACGAGTCTGGCGTGCAGGTGGGCTTCGAGATGCCCGAGCTGCCGGTCAACGACACCAGCTGCGACGGCGTCTCCTACAAGCAGATCACCCACAAGCAGCCCAAGAAGGACTCAAAGGCGCTGCTCGAGGGCCGTCCCGTCTACACAGGCGACCTGGTGCCCGCTGGCGCGCTCATCGTTAAGCTCAAGCGCAGCCCGTATGCCCGCGCCAAGATCCGCTCCATCGATACGTCGCGCGCCCTGAAGGTGCCCGGCGTCGTGGGCGTCTACACCTACGAGGACGTGCCCCAGCGCCGCTTTACCATCGCCGGCCAGAGCTATCCGCAGCCGAGTCCCTACGACCGCCTGATTCTCGAGAACCTCGTCCGTTACCAAAACGAGGAGGTGGCGATCGTAGCCGCCGAGACCGAGGAGGCCGCCGACAAGGCGCTCAAGCTCATCAAGGTCGACTATGAGGTGCTCGAGCCGCTGCTCGACTTTACCCAGGCACTCGATAACGACATCGTGGTCCACCCCGAAGGCGATGTGACCTTTATGTTCCCACAGGGCGGGGATGTCTCGCGCAACCTGGTGTGCAGCGGTACCAGCGATTTTGGCGACTTGGACGAGGCCTTCGCCCAGAGCGACATCGTCTTCACCCGCACCTACACCAGCCAGGCCACGCAGACCGCGCCCATGGAGACCTTCCGAGCCTTCGCGACGACCGACGCGTTTGGGCGTATCTCGGTGACCACCTCCACGCAGGTACCCTTCCACGTGCGCCGCATGGTCGCGCAGTCGCTCGATATCCCGCAGTCGCAGGTGCAGGTCATTAAGCCGCGCATCGGCGGCGGCTTTGGCTCCAAGCAGACGGGGTGCTGCGAGATCTTCGTGGCATTCGTGACCCAGCAGACTGGCCGTCCGAGCTATTGCTGCTACACCCGCGAGGAGACCATCACTGCGGGCAACTCGCGCCACCAGATGCAGATGACCGTTAAGCTGGGTGCCATGAACGACGGCACCATCACGGCCATCGACCTGCACACGCTGTCCAACGCCGGCGCGTACGGCGAGCACGCCACCACGACGATCGGCCTTTCGGGCCACAAGAGCCTGCCCATCTACAACCATGTGAAGGCGAGCCGCTTTAGCTGGGACGCCGTCTACACCAATACCAACCGCGGCGGCGCGTATCGTGGCTACGGTGCCACCCAGGGCCAGTTTGCCGTGGAGAGCGCCGTCAACGAGCTCGCCGACATGCTGCACATGGACCCCGCCGACCTGCGCCTTAAGAACATGGTGCGCGAGGGCGAGATCATGCCGCAGTATTACAACGAGAAGCTCAACGCCTGCGCGCTCGACCGCTGCCTGCTGCGTGCGATGGACATGATCGGCTGGCGCGACAAGCCGCTGGCCGTTGACCTGGGCGACCGCGTACGCGCCCTGGGCTGTGCGCTCACCATGCAGGGCTCGGGCATTTCCAACGTGGATATCGGCGGCATCGACATGCGCCTGGAAGAGGACGGCTTCATTACCATCGGCACCGGCGCCACCGATAACGGCATGGGCGTCGACACGATCCTGGCGCAGATTGCCGCCGAGGAGCTGGGCGTGGAGAGCTCGCTCATTGTGGTGCGCGGCGTGGACACCGATGTGTCGCCGTTCGACGCCGGCTCGTACGCGAGCTCGGGTACGTACGTGACGGGCCTTGCCGCCAAGAACGCCGCGACCGAGCTGCGTGAGAAGATTTGCGCCAAGGCAGCCCAGATGTGGGATGTGGACGCCGCCGACGTGGTCTTTGATGGTCAGTACGTGCGCCTGTCCGACGAGCGCGCCGCGCGCGAGCAGAACCGCTACCTCACGCTGCGCGACTTTGCCAACCTGTGCGTCAAGAACATCGCGGGCGGCGACGCGCTCACCTCTCATGCCTCTGCTTGCCTGCCCGTTTCGCCTCCGCCGTTTATGGCCGGCATTGCCGAGGTCGAGGTCGACAAGGCCACCGGCAAGGTGACCGTGGTGGACTACGCAGCGGCTGTGGACTGCGGCACCGTGATCAACGAGGCGCTCGCGCGCGTCCAGGCCGAGGGCGGCATTGCCCAGGGTATCGGTCACGCGCTCTACGAGATCGTCGAGCACGATGATCGCGGCCGCCTGCGTACCGGCAACTTTATGAGCTACAAGCTGCCCACGCGCCTGGATATCGGAAGCATTCGCGTGGCCTTTGAGCCGAGCTACGAGCCGACGGGCCCGTTTGGCGCCAAGTCAATCGGCGAGGTCGTCATCAACACGCCGCTCGCCGCCGTGGCCTCGGCCGTCGCGCACGCCACCGGCCACCAGGTGCGCTCGCTGCCGATCACGCCCGAGAAGGCTTTGCTGGGGGAGTAGACGAGGAGTCGCTGTATCCGCTCTTTGCCAAGCCCGGGGAAACTGCAGCCCACTTTTCGACCGAATTGTGGGCTGCAGGAGATAGCCGATGGGGGTAGCTAATTTGGGACGGGGCTTTTTTAGCTACCCCCACAAGCGGGGTAGCTAAAAAAGCCCCGTCCCAAATTAGCTACCCTGCTCCACTGCAACTCGTGGTGAGGTCGTGAGCCTGTAAAACGTGTGCGTGCGCTTGTCGCTCGTATCTGCTATCATTCTTAATCTGTGCGCTCATGCGGGCGTGGCGGAATTGGTAGACGCGCCAGATTTAGGTTCTGGTGGGATTCCCGTGAAGGTTCGAGTCCTTTCGCCCGCACCAACGCACCCGCGTCGGCTTATGCCCTCGCGACGCTTGTTGCATAAAGGTACCAGCACCTCAGATAAGCTGGGCAGTATGAGGAGGAACGTGTTGAACATCACCGCTTCTGACGTCAAGGACGCCAAGCTCACCGCTACGGTCACCATCCCGGCCGCCGACGTCGACGCCGCGATCAAGAAGGCCTACAAGGACACCGCCAAGAAGTACCGCTTCCCGGGCTTCCGCGCCGGTAAGGCTCCCCGTCCGGTCATCGACTCTGCTCTTGGCGCCGAGGCTACCCTCGCTCAGGCCACCAACGACCTGATCGCCGCCAACGAGCCCGTCGTCCTCAACGAGCTGGACATCGTCCCCACCAAGAACGGTGACTACAAGGAGCTCGACCTCGCCAAGGATCACGAGGACTACACCTACACCGTCGAGTTCTCCCTGCGTCCTGCTGCCGAGCTCTCCTCCTTCGACGCTGTCGAGATCGAGATGCCCCCTGCGGAGGTCACCGATTCCGAGATCAACAACCAGGTCGAGATGCTCCTCAACTACCGTGCCACCTTCGAGGACGTCGAGGGTCGCGCCGTCGAGGCTGAGGACTACGTTACCGTCGACCTCAAGGCCGTCGAGAACGCCGACAACTTTGCCGCCGAGGGCCGCATGCTCATCGCCGGTAGCGACAGCAACCCCAAGGAGTTCAACGAGGCCCTGATCGGTGCCAACGTTGACGACGTCAAGACCGTTACCTGGACCGACGAGGTCGAGGAGGGCGAGGAGGCCGAGACCCACACCGTCGAGGTCACCGTCAAGGGCATCAAGGTCCGCAACACCCCCGAGCTCACCGACGAGCTCGTCAAGTCCGACTTTGGCTTCGACAGCATCGACGCCATGCGCGACGCCATCAAGATCGAGATTGAGCAGGACAAGGCTTCCCGCCTCCCGGCCGAGAAGGAGAACCGTTGCGTCTCCGCTCTCGCCGAGCGCCTGCAGCTCGACGAGATGGACGCCGACTACGAGCAGTCCGTCTTTGAGGAGCTTGGCCAGAACTTCCTGTCCAACCTCGCTGCCCGCGGCATGACGCTGGACACCTGGCTGCCCGCTTCCGGCCTGACCATGGAGCAGTTCATCGGCGACCTGCACAAGCAGGCCAACGACGTTGCCCGTGAGTCCCTGGCTCTCGACGCCCTCGCCCGCGAGCTCAAGATCGAGGTCACCGAGGACGACATCAACGCCGAGTTCGAGAAGGCCGGCGTCAAGGACGTCGAGGCTTCCAAGTCCGAGTTCATCGCCGATGGCCGTATGCCTGCCGTCCGCGAGTCCATCCGTCGCTCCAAGGCCGTCGACCACCTGGTCGAGAACGCCAAGGTGACCGAGGTCGACGAGACCGCCAAGGACGCCGAGTAATTCTCGCCACCTTGCTCGCGAGCGCATGCGTGCGCCCGTGATGGGGTAAAGTTATACACCGGTTATCCGGTAGCTTCGTACGGTGCCAGCCAATGCATAGCATGCGGGCACCGTACGTTTATCTAGAACCAATTTGGTCCGCAAGAGAGAAATGGAGATGCGTATGATCGCTAAGTTCGATTCCGCCCTCGTGCCATACGTTATCGAGCAGACGCCGCGCGGCGAGCGCAGCTACGATATCTATTCGCGCCTGCTCAACGACCGCATCATCTTCTTGGGCGAGGAGATCAACTCCGTCAGCGCCAACCTGGTCGTTGCCCAGTTGCTGCATCTTGAGAGCCAGGATGCCGAGAAGGATATCTCGCTCTACATCAATTCGCCCGGTGGCGAGGTCTACTCCGGCCTGGCGATTCTGGACACTATGAACTTCATTAAGCCGCAGGTCTCCACCATTTGCGTGGGCATGGCCGCGTCCATGGCCGCTGTGCTGCTTTCGGCCGGCGCCAAGGGCAAGCGCTTCTGCCTGCCGCACTCCAAGGTCATGATTCACCAGCCCAGCGGCGGTGCCCAGGGCCAGCAGACCGAGATCGAGATCGTGGCCGAGGAGATCAAGAAGACCCGCCGCGAGCTCAACCAGATCCTGTCCGACGCCTCGGGCCAGCCCATCGAGAAGGTCCAGGCCGATACCGAGCGCGACAACTACCTGACCGCTGCCGAGGCCCTCGACTACGGCCTGATCGACCGTATCGTCACCTCCCGCGACCTCGCCGCGAAGGACGCCTAGGATGGCCGGTAACATGCAGGACAACTTTGACGAGAACGGCAACCCCATCCGCTGCTCCTTCTGCGGAAAAGAGCAGGGGCAGGTTCGTCGCCTTGTAAAGGGTCCGACCAACATCTTTATCTGCGACGAGTGCGTTGCCGCCTGCTCCGAGATCCTGGAGGAGTCGCTGGCTTCGGACTTTATGGACGCTGCCCGCAACGGCAAGCTGCCGGGCTTCCTCAACGATCACGGCCAGGCTGCGTCCCAGCCTGCCATGGATCCCGAGGCTGAGGGCTTTGAGCTCGAGGACGACGCCCGCCAGGTCATTACGCATGTGCCGACGCCGCACGAGATCTATGACGAGCTTTCGGCCTATGTCATGGGCCAGGAGGACGCCAAGCGTGCCATGTCGGTTGCCGTGTACAACCATTACCGCCGCGTGATCGAGGGTGGCGCTGCGCTTTCGGCCTTTGACGACGGCTTGGACTCGCAGCTCGACGATGATATGGACGAGGTGGAGCTCGCCAAGTCCAACATTTTGCTGCTCGGTCCCACCGGTACCGGTAAGACCCTGCTCGCCCAGACGCTCGCGCGCATCCTCGAGGTGCCGTTTGCCATCGCCGACGCGACCGCGCTTACCGAGGCCGGTTATGTGGGCGAGGACGTGGAGAACATCCTGCTCAAGCTCATCAATGCCGCCGATGGCGATATTGAGCGCGCGCAGGTCGGCATTATCTACGTGGACGAGATCGACAAGATCGCCCGCAAGGCAGAGAACCTCTCCATTACCCGCGACGTTTCGGGCGAGGGCGTTCAGCAGGCGCTGCTTAAGATTCTTGAGGGCACGGTGGCAAGCGTTCCGCCCACCGGCGGCCGCAAGCACCCCCAGCAGGAGCTGCTGCAGATCGACACGACCAACATCCTGTTTATCTGCGGCGGTGCCTTTGTGGGTCTGGACAAGATCATCGCCGACCGCGTGGGCAACAAGGGTGTGGGCTTTAACTCCGAGATTGCCGGCCCCACCTCGGTCGACGAGAACGACCTGCTGCGTCAGGTGCTCCCGCAGGACCTCAACGCCTTTGGCATGATCCCCGAGTTCGTGGGACGTACGCCTGTCGTCACCCAGACGCAGGCGCTCGACGAGGACGACCTGGTTTCGATCCTGACCGAGCCCAAGAACGCCGTGGTGCGTCAGTACCGCAAGATGTTCCAGCTCGAGGACGTTGAGCTTGAGTTTGAGGACGCCGCCCTGCACGAGATCGCCCGCATGGCGCTTGCCCGCAAGACCGGCGCCCGCGGCCTGCGTTCCATCTGCGAGGACGTGCTTCAGCAGACGATGTTCGACCTGCCCAGCGAGGAGGGCGTCGCCAAGGTCATCGTGACCGAAGCCTCCGTAAAGGGCGAAGAACAACCCCAGCGCATCTACGGGTAAATAGCTTGAATCCAGGTCCCGCGGCAACCTCCGCGGGACCTGCCATTTAAGGACAGGTTTATTTTGGTCGGTTTTATATGGGCAAATGTCGTTTCCCCTGATAAAACCTACCAAAATAAACCTGTCCCTTTTCGGCAGGTATGCCTGTGCTATTCTGTGAGATTGTCAAGTTAGTACCTTCAGACTGAAGTAATCGATACCTAAGGCGTGTCCGCCTGCTTGGTTTTCGTAGATTCCGCACGAGCCGAAGAGCACTAAATGTGCTCTTCGTGCGAGCCAGGATCTGACCGAGCGAAAACCAAGCAGGCGGACACGCCGGTGGGACGGGAGAGATATATGGAAGAAATGCCCAAGAACTACGATCCGTCGACCAACGAGCCGGCGATCCTGCAGAAGTGGCTCGACGGCGGCTACTACAAGCGCCGTGAGGGCGTGGGCGACTGCACCGTCACCATTCCGCCTCCCAACGTGACCGGAAAGCTCCACATGGGTCACGCCACCGACGACTCCATCCAGGACGCCATCATCCGTATGGCCCGCATGCGCGGCAAGTCCACGCGCTGGGTGCTCGGCACCGACCACGCCGGTATCGCCACGCAGACCAAGGTCGACAAGAAGCTCAAGAGCGAGGGCATCAGCCGCCTGGAGATCGGTCGCGACAAGTTTGTCGACGCCTGCTGGGATTGGACCCACGAGTACGGCGGCATCATCGTCGAGCAGATCAAGCGCATGGGCTGCTCCGTCGACTTCGACAACGAGCGCTTCACCATGGACGAGGACTACGCCCAGGCCGTGCGCAAGGTGTTCTGCGACTGGTACCACGACGGTCTGATCTATCGCGGCAAGCGCATCGTCAACTGGTGCCCCAACTGCACTACCGCCATCTCGGACGACGAGGCCGAGTACAAGGACGAGAAGGGCCATCTGTGGCACCTTCGCTACCCGCTGACCGAGCCGGTCAACGGCCAGGACTACATCGTCGTCGCCACCACGCGCCCCGAGACCATGCTCGGCGACACGGGCGTCGCCGTCTCCCCGAAGGACCCCGAGAAGGCCGCCTTTGTGGGTAAGACCGTCAAGCTCCCCATCGTCGACCGCGAGATCCCCATCTTTGAGGATTGGCATGTCGACGCCAACTTTGGCTCCGGCTTTGTCAAGGTCACCCCGGCCCACGACCCCAACGATTACGCCATGGGTCAGGCCCACGATCTGCCGCAGATCAACATCTTCGACGAACACGCGGTGGTCGTCGAGGGTTACGGCGAGTTCACCGGCATGAACCGCGACGAGTGCCGCGAGGCCGTTATCAAGTGGTTTGAGGAGCATGACCTGCTCGATCACGTCGAGGACCTCGATCACTCCGTCATGCACTGCTACCGTTGCGACTCCGCACTGGAGCCGTGGCTGTCCGAGCAGTGGTTTGTGGCCGTCGATAAGCTCAAGGGGCCGGCACTCGACGCCGTCAACTCCGGCAAGGTCACCTTCCATCCCGCGCGCTGGACGCAGACCTACACCACCTGGATGGAGAACCTCAAGGACTGGTGCATCAGCCGCCAGCTGTGGTGGGGCCACCGCATCCCCGTGTTCTACTGCGAGGACTGCGGCTGGGAGGACGCTCTTACCGAGGACACCGACGTGTGCCCCAAGTGCGGCGGTCATCACGTGCATCAGGACGAGAACGTGCTGGACACCTGGTTCAGCTCGCAGCTGTGGACCTTCGCCACGCAGGGCTGGCCGCAAAAGCCGGAGCTGCTCGAGGGCCATCACCCCACGACGGCGCTCGTCACCGCGCGCGACATCATCGCGCTGTGGGTCGCCCGCATGGTCATGAGCTCGCTGTACTTCCTGGACGAGGTGCCGTTTAAGGACGTCGTCATCTACCCGACGATCCTGGCCAAGGACGGCAGCCGCATGTCCAAGTCCAAGGGCAACGGTGTTGACCCCATGGACCTCATTGGCATGTACGGCGCCGACGCCATGCGCTTCAACCTGCTCACGCTGTGCACCAACAACCAGGACGTCAAGTTCGACGCGAACATCGACAAAAAGACCAAGAAGCTTATCGACAGCCCGCGCACCGAGCAGGCCAAGTCGTTCGTCACCAAGATCTGGAACGCCAGCCGCTTCCTGCTCATGAACATGGAGGGCTACACGCCCGGCGAGCCCGTCGTGGAGACGCCGGCCGACGCCTGGATGTTCAGCCGCCTGGCCAAGGCCGTGAAGATGGTCACCGAGGGTATTGAGAACTACACCTTTGGCGATATGGCCCGCGGCGTGCAGCAGTTCTTCTGGAACGAGGTCTGCGACTGGTACGTCGAGGTCACTAAGGCCCGCCTGAAGGGCGAGGGCCGTCTGCAGGCTCAGCGCAACCTGATCTTTGTGCTCGATACCTCCATTCGCCTGATGCACCCGCTCATGCCGTTTGTCACCGAGGAGATCTGGGACAACATGCCGGCGAGCGTGCTCGACCTGGATGCCGAGGGCAACGTGGACCGCGCCGAGGCGCTCATGATCGCCAAGTGGCCCGAGCCCGCCGACTACGCCAAGTATGTTGACGAGGACGCCGAGCGCGCGTTTGAGCTGTGCCGTACCGTTGTGTCTGCCGCCCGCGCTACCCGTTCGCGTTATCGCTTGAGCCCCAAGGCCGAGCTCGATGTGGTCGTGCGCGCCGGTGCCGAGGACATCGAGAAGCTCGAGAGCCTGCGCTCGACCATTGAGCCGTTGGCGAATACCGCCTCGCTGGTCATGGGCACCGACGTCGAGAAGCCGGCTGCGAGCATCGCCGTGGTCGACAGCGGCGTCGAGGTCTTTGTGGTGCTCGAGGGCAAGGTTGACCTTTCGGCCGAGAAGGCGCGCCTGGAGAAGGAGATTGCTGCGGCCCAGAAGGAGCTTGCCGGCTGCGAGAAGACGCTCGCCAACGAGGGCTTTGTGGCCAAGGCCGCGCCTGCCGTGGTGCAGAAGAAGAGGGACCGTGCAGCTGAGCTCAAGGAGATCTTGGCGGCGCTGACTGCTCAGGTTGCTGACTTCTCGTAGGCGGTACTGGGGGACGCGGTTTGGGGCTTTGCTCGCTACTGCGGACAGTCCTGCTCGCACGAAGGCCACATTAAGTGGCCTTCGGCTCGTGCGGAACTTGTATTGAGCAAAGCCCCAAACCGCTCCCATAGCGGTTACGGGGGCGTTCGCTGTCTGGTAGGGCCACTTGGTTGTGGCCTTGAGGTCGCTGCAAAGCGGTGTTTGGCTGATATTTTGAATGGGAGGGGCTCGTTGTTGATTCGGGCCTCTTTTTATGTTGAGGGGACTTTGGCTATGGCAAAGCGTTCTGGGTTGTATTCGGTGCCGTTTGAGGTTCCGGAGCTTTCTTTTGATGAGGCTGTTGCACTTGCGGCCGATACGGGAAAGATTGCGCGTTATTCGACGCCGCTGCTCGAGACCGTCGTCGAGATGCTCGATGAGCTTGGTCGTCCTGACGAGTTCTATGATTGCGTCCAGATAGCGGGTACCAATGGAAAGACCTCGACGACGCGATTCTCGGCTGCCATTCTTCGTGGTGAGGGCCTTAAGACGGCACTCTTTACGTCGCCTCATCTGGTGCGCTATCCCGAGCGTATGGAGATTGACGGAAAGGTCGTCTCAGACGAGGTCTTTGCCCATGGTGTCTCTGCGGCGTATGAGGCGGGTCGTCGTCTCAACGCACGTCGTGAGGCGGCGGGCGAGGAGCTCCGTTCTATTACGCCCTTCGATCTTTTGTCCGTGGCTGGTTTGACTATGTTTGCCGAGGCTTGCGTGGACGTGGCCGTGCTTGAGGTTGGCATGGGCGGACGCTGGGATGCTACGAGCGCGACCGATCCCGTGGCCGTCGCCATTACGGGCATTGGACTCGACCATACGAAGGTCCTTGGCGACACGCTCGAGGCCATTGCAGGGGAGAAGGCTGCGGTTATTAAGCCTGGTCGTTTGGTTGTTTTGGGCGAGGGTACGCATGAGGCGAGCGTTCAGCGTGTGATGGATGCCCGTTGCCGCGAGTGCGGTGTTGTGCCGCTCGTGGTGAGCCATACGACGACCAAACTTCCGGCATGCGTGGGCGATACGGTGGAGTTTAGCTGCACCACGCCGCGCGCAATCTATACGTCGAGCATGGTCAAGCCGGCCTATCAGCCGCAGAATGCCGCGTGCGCGATTATGCTGTGCGAGGGCTATTTGGGTCGCGAGCTCGACCATGAGGCGCTCGACGCTTCGCTTATGGGCTGCCCCACGCCGGGTCGCTTTGATGTGCTGGGAACCGATCCGCTCAAGCTAATCGACGCCTGCCATAACCCCCAGAGCTGCGAGAACTTTGTGAGAGCACTGGACGAGATCGACCCGTGCGTAGAGAATCGCCCCACGCTGCTGTGCGCCGCGCTGGCAGACAAGGACGTGGCGGGCATCGTCGACGTGCTTGTTCCGGCCTTCCCCCGTGTGGTCGTGACGCAGACCGATTCCGATCGCGCCCTGCCGGCGGAGGAGCTTGCTGCCCTGGTGGACGCCGATAAGCTCGCTGGCGTGTATCCCAGCGTATCCGAGGCCCTCGCGGCCCTCGATGCCGCGGGCGAGTCCTTCGTAGCAGCCGGCACCATCACCCTAGCCGGCGAAGTAGCGTGGCTGCTGCGCTAACCCATCCCCTCATCAGTTGCGGTGAAATAGTTCCTGTATTTGGGTTCTAGCAGCCCATCCAGGAACTATTCCACCGCAACTTAGCTTGGGGGCTTGGGGACCAGTCTAGCCTAGGCGGACTGGGTCGTGGGGGTAGGTGTTGAGAATCTCGACGCCGGACTCGGTGACCAGGGCCAGGTCCTCGATGCGGACGCCGGTGCGGCCGGGGAGGTAGATGCCTGGCTCGATGGAGAACGTCATGCCAGGCTCTACGACCTGCTCGTTGACGAGCGAGACGTCGCCCGGCTCGTGGTCCTGAAGACCGATCGAGTGTCCTAGGCGGTGCGTAAAGTATTTGCCGTAGCCAGCGTCCTCAATCACGTCGCGCGCGGCGCGGTCCAGGTCGCACATGCGCACGCCCGGTGCGATGAGCGCCTCGGCGGCCTCGTTGGCGCGTCGCACGATGTCGTAGATGCGTGCCGTCTCCTCGTCCGGCTCGCCCCAAAAGAACGTGCGCGTCATGTCCGAGCAGTAGTTGCGATGCCGCCCGCCAATGTCGAACAGCACCACGTCGCCGCGCTTGAGAACCGTATCGTCGGGCTCGTGGTGCGGGTCGCCGGCGTTGGCACCAAAGCTCACGATCGGCGGAAAGCTAAAGCCCTCGCAGTCGTGTTTTCGATACAGACCGAGCATCTGGTCGGCAATTTCGCGCTCCGTTACGCCCTCGTGGACGAGCTTGATGGCGTCGGCCATCACGGCGTCATTGGCGGCCGAGGACGCGCGCATCAGCTCCTGCTCGGCGGCATCCTTGTGGGTGCGTGCTGCGGTGACGGCAAAGTCGCCCAGGAAAAACTCGCTCGCGGCGTGACGGTCCATAAGGGGCATCAAAAACCCCGAGCGCATAACGGTATCGATGCCAAGGGGCTTGGAGGGATCGACCTCGCGAGCGATGGCGTCGGTCACGACGTCGGTATCGGTGTGGTAGGCGACGCGGGCATTGTCGTACTCGGGCAGCTGATGCAGCGCGTTGACCAAGATCACAGGCTCGCTATCGCGTGCGAGCAGCACACCGCAAAAACGCTCGAACATATCGGCATAAAAGCCGGTCAGATAGTAGATCGACCACGGGTCATTTATGAGCAACTGCGCACCGGGGTGCTGAGCCTCGAGCGCATCGAGCACGCGCGCCACACGCTGGTCATCAACATGTGCCATGAAACATCCTTTCGCTAGGCTGCCACCATGGTATCCCAAGCCCGGCACATAGGGACGTTCCTTTTATGCCGGCACCTTGGGACACTCCTTTGCATCCCATGCGCACCCTCATAAGTTGCGGTGAAATACGGACTGTTTAGCGGCCTGAAGCCATAAAACC
>UQIP01000004.1:0-83119 GCA_900541005.1 uncultured Collinsella sp.
AACAAATCCAAGTTAGACCATTTCAAATGGTTCGATGTCTGCCCGGATGCGACACTGAAGTAAGTGTCCATCCTCGCAGTATCCGGTTCTCAAGGTGCACGCCCCGCGGCTCATCCGGTCCGACCGGGCCGCGCGGCAAGGAGATATATTGCCAGACCGGAGGGGCCCCGTGGGCGGGAATCGCGCACTCCATATTTTGTTCACAAATAAATAGGTCCCTCAGTCGCGTCACTGAGGTTAAAACTGAAGCATTGGCTTCTGATATTGGCGATGACCAGCTGTTTTATGAGTATTGAGACATCGGTCATCTCTGGAGCGCTACTTTACTCCAAAGGCATCAGCTATTTGTTACCCATCGGTAAAAGGCGGGTTTTATTCGCCAAGCGTTCTTATATATAGATAGATACGGGTTCGAACCCGTGCACCGGCAACAAAAAAGCGGCCGGCATCCGCCAGTCGCTTTTCTATTCTATGGTGGGCCGTCAGGGGTTCAGCCTGCTTCGCAGGCGGCCGCTGCGGCGCTTTCGCGCCTTGCGCGCTGCGCTGACAAACGCTCACGCGTTTACTCAGCTCCGCGCTCCGACGGGTTCGAACCCGTGCACCGGCAAAAAAAGCGACCAACCGGAGTTGATCGCTTTCTATTCCATGGTGGGCCGTCAGGGGTTCGAACCCTGGACCTTGGGATTAAAAGTCCCCTGCTCTGCCAGCTGAGCTAACGGCCCGCGGGTGGCATTGTACCACGGTCTGGGACTATTCCCAACTCCATTGGCCGTTCTGGAAAATCACAACTTCACGTCCATCAGGCGTAATGCCCGCAATATCGATGTCGTCCGTGCCGATCATAAAATCGACGTGCGTGCTCGAGACGTTAACGCCATGCTCCAGGAGCTCCTCCTTGGACATGTCATACCCACCCTCGATGCATTCGGGGAAACCGACACCTAGCGCGAGATGGCAGCTAGCGTTCTCGTCATAGAGCGTATCGTAGAACAGAACACCACTTTCGCGGATCGGCGTGTTCTTGGAAATGAGCGCGACCTCTCCCAGGTGAGCAGCGCCCTCATCAGTATCGATGATACTTGCGAGCGTTGCCTTGCCCACGCGGGCATCGTAGTCCACCACGCGGCCGCCCTCGAACTTAATCCAAAAATCGTCGACTTTATTGCCGTGGTGGATGAGCGGCATGGCCGAGTACACGATACCGTCGGCGCGCATGCGATCGGGCGAAGTGAAGACTTCCTCGGTGGGAATGTTGGGGAAGAAGGGGTGCCCATCGGGCGTCTTGCCCTTGCCGCCGGCCCACTCGTGACCCTTCGTCATGCCAATCGTCAGATCGGTTCCATTTGCCGCGGTGTAATGCAGGCAGTCGAAACGATTGTCGTTCAGGAAACGCAGGTTCTTTTCGAATGCGGCGTCATGGAGCTCCCAGTCGCTCTCTGGGTCCTGGCCATCAGCGCGAGCGGTGTGCAGAATCGCATTCCACAGCTTATAGATTGCAACCTCATCGGCGTCTCCCGGGAACACCTCGCGCGCCCAAGCCACGACCGGAGCGCCGGCGATGCACCACGGATTGATGTTGTAATCCAGTCCACGGCGGAAAACTTTGCACTGCGTATTCCTCGCCTTTGATGCCGCGGCTGGCTTGGCTGGATCGATGCCCTTGAGGGCCGCAGGATCCGCACCCTCGATAAAGACAAAGCAGGCACCGTCCTGGGCCAGGGAATCCAGCTGCATGCGCTTCCACTCGGGCGTCTGCTCAAAATAGCTTTTCTCGACATGCTCGTACGTGAGCCTCGTCACGGCATCATCGGCCCAAATGACCGTCACGTGGCCGGCGCCGGCAGCATAGGCCTCCGCGACCACCACGCGCGCAAACGGCGCGCACTCGACCGGAGACTGAACGACGACCTCCTGGCCGGGCTTGACGTTTACGCCCTTGCGGACGACCAGGCGCGCGTAGTTTTTAATCTTGGGCTCCAGGGCCTTCATGCCCTCCAGAGCCTCTTCGACCGTCAGGGCAGCTCGAATCATGTGCCACTCCATCTATCTATAGAACAGTAAAAAGGCGCGCCGCAAAAACGACGCGCCTTATATCTTAGCGATAAGTATGTATGCAAACGCTACTTCTTCTTGGAGTCCTTCTTGTCCTCCTCGGCAGCAGCGCGCTCGATAAGAGCGTTGAGCTTGTTCTCGGACATGCCCTCGGCCTGCGTGCGATACATGTTGCGTAGGGGGCGGATGCGCACGAAGTCATAGATAAAGTCGCCCAAAATGATGACGTAGGACAAAACAATGCCGACCATCTGGACAGGGCTGGACACCATGCCAGCGGGAGCGAAGTACAGCGAGGCCCAAATTGCCACGACGAGTACCATGCCAATGGCGAGCACAATCCACCAGATGCGACGGCGCTTGGTGTAGTCCTCGTCCTGCTTGAGGAGGATATTCGACACCGTATAGATGCGGTCCTCCTTGGCGCGCTGCTTAGCCTTGCGGGCGCGCTTCTCCTCTTTAGAGAGGCCCTCGAGGTTCTCGCCCTTCTCGAGCTCTTTGCGGCGTGCCTTAGACGAAGCCGGCACGACGCGAACGGAGCTCGCTGCTTGGCGGGCGGGCTTAGCAGATGCGGCAGACTTGCGCGCAACCCCGGTAACTTCGTGGGATTGCGTGCGCTTGTTCGTGGCGCTACGGGTACTCACTTATGCGTTCTCCTTCATGCTTGTGAACTGGGAGCCCGTGATGATCTGGAAGGCCTCGCGATAGCGCTCGGACGTGCCATCGATGACCTCGGCGGGCAGGTGCGGGGTCTCCCCCGTCATATCCCAGTTGGCCTTGAGCCAATTGCGGACGAATTGCTTGTCGTAGCTAGGCTGGATCTTGCCCTCCTCGTAGCTGGCAGCAGGCCAGAAACGGCTGGAGTCGGGCGTGAGGCACTCGTCGATCAGCGTGACCTTGCCATCAATAACACCAAACTCGAACTTGGTGTCGGCAATGATGATGCCACGGGTCGCGGCGTACTCGGCAGCGGCCTTGTAGATCTTGAGGGAAAGGTCGCGAATCTGCGTGGCGATGTCCTCGCCCACGATCTCGCAGCAACGCTCGAACGAGATGTTCTCGTCGTGGTCACCGATCTCGGCCTTCGTGGACGGCGTGAACAGCGGCTCAGGAAGCTTGGAAGCCTCGGTCAGGCCCTCAGGCAGCTGGATGCCGCAGACGGTGCCGTTCTCGTCGTAGGTCTTCTTGCCCGAACCGGTCAGATAGCCGCGGACGATGCACTCGATAGGAATCGTCTGGGCCTTCTTAACCAGCATGGCGCGGCCAGCGAGGTAGTCACGATACTCAGCAAACTCCTCGGGGAAATCCGCCGGGTCGATGGAAACGAGATGGTTGGGGACGATGTCGGCAAACTTATCGAACCAGAATGCCGAGATGCGGTTGAGCACCTCTCCCTTAAACGGAATCTCGTCGGGAAGAATGAAGTCGAACGCAGAAATGCGGTCGGTGGCGACCATCAGCAGGTTTTCACCGGCATCATAGATATCACGAACCTTGCCACGGGAATCCGGACGACGCTCCATCGTTGTCACGTGAGTCACTCCTTACCTAAATACGACAGAAATGCGGGTTCTTTCCCGCATGTTTTCGCAAACTCGGAGCGGCAGGGACGCGGCCCCTCCTTCACCGAATAGCGAAAAGCTAGTGCTCCATTGTAGTAGATGCCGCGTCTGCCGTGTGCTCGCGGGGCAGATGAATTGTAAAAGTCGTACCCTTTCCAAGCTCCGACTCCACGGATATGTAGCCATGGTGACGCTCGACGATCTGCTTGGTCACGGCGAGGCCAACGCCCAGGCCGCCAGCTTCGCGGGCGCGGCTGGCATCGGCGCGCCAAAACCGCCCGAAGATGCGCGACAGATCGTCCTTGGCAATACCGATGCCAGTATCAGAAACGGCAATGCTGACGTGCTTGCGGTCACTGAGCACCGACACCACGACCCAACCGCCCTCGGGGGTGTAGCGCATGGCGTTGCTCATGAGGTTGATAACACATTGCGTGATCATGTCGGGATCGGCCTCGACGACATCGTCGTGACCCTGGGTCTCGTCCGCAAAACGCAGGCGCAGATCGCGGTCGACGAACAGGCGCTCCTGGGCATTGACGATGGAACGCACGAAAGGAACCATGTCCACCGGCTCAAGGTTGAGCGGCGCCGTGCTGTTTTCCATGCGCGACAGGTCGAGCATCTGCTGCACCAGGCGAGCCAGACGACGCGTCTCGGAAGCAACGGTCTCCAAATGCTCATCGTCGGTGGGATACACGCCATCCTGCATGGCCTCGACCGTTGCAAGCATGGCCATGAGCGGCGTGCGCAGCTCGTGTGCAACGTCTGAGGTCAGGCGCTTCTCGTGTTTCATATCCTTCTCGAGCGAAGTGGCCATCTCATCGAAGGTCTCTCCCAGCTGATCGATTTCGTCATCGCCGCGCAAGCCCGTACGAGCGGACAAATCGCCGTCGCGAATCTGCTTGGCGGTGCTGGTAATACGATGAATCGGCTTGGTGAGCATGCGCGACACGAACGATCCGATAACAACCGAGATGCAGACCGCAACAACCGCGGCAAGGGCCATGGCGTTAAAGGTCTTCTCCCTAAACGCAGAATCTGCCTTGGTGAGCAGGGCGTCGGAGCCGATGGCCCATAGCTTTACCTGTCCGACATGTTCGCCAGAGGACGTAACGATTTCGACGTTGGCAACGCTATCGGAGTCGGTGGGCGCTGACGAGACCGGGCTATGCGAGGCCTTTTTACCGCTCGAGCTGCTCGACGGCGATTCGCTCTCGCGTACATCGGCGGTGGCGCTTGCCGAGGGCCAGGAATCGTCATAAACGATCACGCCCTTTTTATTGACGACCTGCATGCCCAGATCGTCGGAAACCAAACTCGACGTTGCGACCGTGCGCAGTTCTCCCGCGGTCCAAGAGCCGTTTTCCTCATATGAGGTCGCCAACTTCTCGGCAGCGGAATTTGCGATTTCGACGATATTGGAGCGTGTGTAATCCGAAAAGACCGTGCCCCACACAACAGAGACAACGCCCACCAGCACCAATACTGTCATGAGCGATGTCAGAGCAAAAGCAAGTGCCATGCGCGAGGGATAGCTCATCGTTGGCCGTGAATCGGAACGAGGCGTGTTCCAACTAGCCTTGGAACCCGCCTCGCTCTCCTGCTTGTGCTTTTGTCCGATTTCAAAGCGCGCAGGTGTCATATGTGATTTCCCTATTTCTCGTCCGGCTTATCGGTCTTGGCCGGAGCCTCGAAGCGATAGCCGACACCATGGACGGTGTAGAGCCACTTGGGCTTCTTGGGATCATCGCCCAGCTTGGCGCGAAGATTCTTCACGTGGCTATCGATGGTGCGCTCATAGCCCTCAAAGTCATACCCGAGCACTTTCTCGACCAGCTCCATGCGGTTATACACACGGCCGGGATGGCGGGCAAGCGTGGTGAGCAGCTTGAACTCGGAAGCCGTCAGATCGACTTCCTTGCCCTCGACCAAGATCTTGTGGCCCGAGATATCGATGACCAGATCGCCGAAGTCGAGTACCTCGACGGCGGGCTCGTCGGCCTGATGGGCACGGCGGAACAGAGCGCGAACGCGGGCGACGAGCTCGCGCGGCGAGAACGGCTTAATCAGATAGTCGTCGGCGCCGAGCTCAAGACCGATAATACGGTCCTCGATCTCGCCCTTAGCCGTCAGCATGATGATGGGGACATCCGAGGTATCGCGAATGGTGCGGCAAACGCGCTCGCCGGGAATCTTGGGGAGCATAAGGTCGAGCACGACCAGGTCGAACTGATGCTTCTCGAACTCCTCGATCGCGGACTGGCCGTCGCCGACGCCCACAACCCAGTAGCCTTCGCGCTCGAGATAGGCAGCGACGGCGTCACGGATTGCCTTCTCATCCTCGACCAGCAGAATCTTTTTTGCATCTGAAGCCATAACACGGCCCCCCTGTCTCAATTAGCTAAGAACAAGCCCATTTTAACGCACCTGAGCCCGCCAGATGCCGCTATGACGCGGCAGCTCGGCGGGCGGTACTCACAATTACAACGCGTTTATTCCCCTGTTGGCGCCTTTTTAACCCCTCTAAGCTTAAAGAGAGAATAGGCGTGCAGTGACTGTCTCTGGTATACCCTGGCTGTTGCGCACCGTGGCGTACGTAAGGAATGAGTCCGATTTTCCCGCCGTAGCTGGATAATCGCCATACTCCAAAGCGCGGTCGGGCGACAGCAGCGAGCCATAGGTCTTGGCAGAGGTGTCGATCAGGAAATGCGACGCCTGTACCTTAACAAGGTATTTATTCTTCTTGCCAGCCGCACATGCGAGCGGCTCGCGTGACAGAAAGAGGTACGGCCCTCCCTCATTACCGATATACGTGCCCATATTGCCCAGGCTGCCCACGCCACTATAGGCCGCCTCGATAGAAAACACGAAGGTATCGCCCATATATACGGCCTCGAAAGGCGAAACTGACGAAGGGAGGACCAACTGGGCACGCTTGGTGTTGTTGCCGTCGGTCAGATCGATTGCCGTTATGCCGTAGTAGACGCCCTCGTCGTTGCGGACACGCGGCGAGATGGTCAAAATGCCGTCGCTCGCGCGCGGGGCCGATGCAAAGCGGCCCGTCGATTTCCAAATTACCTCGGCCTTGGATTCATCAAGCGAGCGACGATAGCAAAACGAATCACTACTCGTTTTATTGCCGCCTGCCGAAGGCATTTTATACCAGATGACCGATGACCCGAACGCCGTAAACAGGGGCGGATCATAGTCCTTGCCACCTCGATCGAGCTCAACCACGTCGCCAGAGAGCGAAGCGCCCGACAGATTTTGAGCGTAGAGCTTCCACGATGAATTGGCAAAGTTCATCTCAACCCACGCGAATACGCCGTCGCCGGCACGGACATCGTAGAATGCATATCCCGTGCCCTCGATAGGATCCTCGATTAATGTGGTAAGCGAGCCATCACCCAGGTTGAGCACACCGAGTGTGTTGGCGTGCAGCGCCGATGCGGGCGCCATCATCGCCGCGGCGTAATCGCCGTCGCAGTAGTACAGCAGCGTACCCAGAGGCAGCGTCCACGACGCCGCCGGCTCAAGATCGATGTCGACTGCCTCGTACTCATCCGTAATCGAGATGATCTTGGAATCGTCCTTGATAACCTGCGGCTCGCCGGCGGCATCATCGCTGGTGCCCGTTTTTTTCGAGCATCCGGCAAGCACCGTGGCAGCGCCCGCGGCAGCCCCACCGAGTACAAAGCCGCGACGCGATATTCCGTTCTTGATGTGATCGGCGATACCCATTAGGCGATCTCGGCGCGAGCGGCCTCGATAGCGCGTGTAAGCTGGTCGGCGCAGGAGGTCTTTTTCATACCGCAGGTATTACCGGCGAGAACCTCGATTACGCGATCGGCAGGAGCGCCCTCGACCAGCTTGGAGATAGCCTTGAGATTGCCGTCGCAGCCGCCGGTAAACTCAACGCCCATCACCTTGTTGCCGTCATCGGAAAGGTCAAGGTGAATATTGCGAGCGCAAACGCCCTGAGGCTTGTAATCAAACGAAATCATGCGATCCCCTCTCAGAATGTTATTCGAGACGACTATTATCCCCGTCTTTCCCTAAATGCAACGAGGCGCTTTGCCGGCAACACACATTACCAGCAAAGCGCCCTAAAAAGCTAACGTTATGCCCGAACCTACTCGAAGCTCAGCTGCTCCAGGCGATCGAAGACCGTGTCGATACGGGTGAGGAAGTCCCACGGATCAAAGATCTCGTCGAGTTTCTCCTGGCTGACGGTGCAGCGCGGATCGGCCTCGAGACGCTCCTTAAAGGTAGGGCCGGAGACACAATCCTGTACCTCGTGCCAGGTTGCCATGGCGTTCTCCTGCACAATGGCGTACGCGTCCTCGCGGGTGATGCCCGTGTCGACGAGGGCGAGCAGGACCTTGGAGGAGAAGATGAGGCCGCGTGTCTTGTTGAGGTTGGCCATCATGCGAGCGGGATACAGCTGCAGGCCGTCGATAACGCGGATGAGGCACTGGAACATGTGGTCGAGGGCGATGAAGCTGTCGGCCTGGGCGACGCGCTCGGCAGAGGAGTGCGAAATGTCACGCTCGTGCCACAGGGCGACGTTGTCGAAGGCAACCTGCGCGTTGGCCTTCACGACGCGCGACAGGCCGCAGACCTTCTCCATGGTGATGGGGTTGCGCTTGTGCGGCATGGCGGAGCTGCCCTTTTGACCCTTACGGAACGGTTCCTCGGCCTCGAGTGTATCGGTCTTCTGCAGATTGCGAACCTCGGTAGCGATGCGCTCACAGGTGGCCGCGGTGGTGGCGAGAACGCCGGCGAGATAGGCATGGTGATCGCGGCTGATGACCTGCGTGGACAGAGGATCGTGGACCAGGCCCAGGTGCTCGCAGACGTACTCCTCGACGAACGGCTCGATGGAGCTGTACGTGCCGACAGCGCCCGAGATAGCACCGAAGGCAACGTTCTTGCGGGCATCCTCAAGACGGTCCAGATCGCGCTTGAGCTCCCAGGCCCAAGAGCCAAACTTCATGCCGAAGGTCATCGGCTCGGCATGGATGCCATGAGTACGGCCGGCGCAGAGCGTGTTGCGCTCCTCAAAGGCGCGACGCTTGCAAATCTCGCCGAGCTTCTTGACATCCTCGATGATCAGGTCGCAGGCCTGGGTGAGCTGGTAGCACAGGGCCGTGTCGCCCAGATCGGAGCTGGTCATGCCATAGTGAACCCAGCGGCTGGGTTTGGGGTCGCCCTCGGGAACATCGGCATCGATGTATTCCTTCATGTTGGTCAGGAAGGCAATGACGTCGTGGCGCGTGACTTCCTCGATCTCATCGACCTTCGCCTTCTCAAAGTTGGCATGGTCGCGGATCCACTGGGCCTCGTCTTTGGAAATACCGATCTTGCCGAGCTCCGCCTGGGCCTCGCAGGCCAAGACCTCGATCTCCTGCCAAATGGCGTACTTGTTCTCGAGGGAGAAAATGTGTCCCATCTCCGGGCGGGTATAGCGATCGATCATAGCGGCTCCTTTTTGGTTATTGGCACGTTGGTCGTAACCCATCCATTGTACCGTGCGCAGGTGCAAGTATGGGCAGCAGGCATTAACCTAACATTTTGCCGCAAGAGCGGCCATGGGGACGTCTGCGCATTTGCTTCGCAAATACGCACCGGCTGCGGTCGGCATGCCCCGGTCCGGGGAAGCGGCGGTAACGTCGGTTGAATCCGCTTTTCCCAAAATCCACCCTGGTCGATGGAGCGGGCAACGGGACATCCGCGTATTTGCTTCGCAAATCCGCACCGGCTTCAGGCGCCTGTCGGCGCCTTCGCCTGCTCGCTACAAACGCTTCGCGTTTGCTTTACGCTCGCACCCTGTCGGGTTCGAGTCCCGGCGCTTTATTGAAAAAAGCACGGCACCGTAATGGTGCCGTGCTTGTGCTTCTAGCTGGAGCGGGCAACGGGACTCGAACCCGCGAGTGTCAGCTTGGGAAGCTGATGCCTTACCACTTGGCGATGCCCGCATATGTGGGGGATAGTATAACGCGGTTGTCTTGTTCGATACAAGGGTGGCGATGCTTGTTTTAGCTGTGGAGATTCGTTTGAAAATCGCGTCAATTGTGGAGATGAGGACCTTTGGCCTCCTGTTCTCCCTATCTTCTACCTGCACTTTTGCTTGATTGTTGTATTTGAGCTCAATTTGTCAGGAATTGGGCAAGCTTTTGGTCAGGCTCCGGTACTTACCCGCATGAACCTCGGGGGTAGCCTCATCCTACGCGTCGCAGCCTCCCCGTGCGACGCACGAGGGATAAGGAGCAGCCATGTCCAACGCACCCACGCACTCTGTCCACAGCGCAATCGCAACAGGTCCGCTGCTCCTGCTCCTCTTCCTGCTTTTCGGCTGCCTGGCACCGGGAGCCGCATTTGCCGTCGATGGCTACGACCAGCTCGGCTTCCGCACTATTAGCGATGATTGTGGGCCCTTCTTCATCGGCAAGTATGAAGCTCAAGACGCCTCGATTGCCTACTGCATGAACCAGGAGCGCCCCGGCCCCACCAAGCCGGGCGGCCCATGGCTCAACTTTGATCAAGGCTGGGTGTGGCTCGACGACGAGTTCGCGGCAATCGTTTGTCACGGATATCCTACCGCCACGTCGTTTGGCGGCTACCATCTTTCACCCGATCGCGCCCGCGCCGCAACCCAGCTTGCCGTATGGATGCTCAACGGCACTACCCATGTCGACGGCACCTACTCCTACACGACCGCTCAGGGCAAAACCAAGAGTGGGCACTTTACCGCCGACAATGAAGTCGTGGCGGCTGCGCGGTGGCTCCACGACAGCGCAAAATCAGGAAGCATCAAAGCCGCCCCGCACCGCGCGCGGCGCTATCTAGGAACCGTATCGGGCGGCAGCAGACGTCAAGACATGCTCTATGTACTGCCGGCGGTCTCTGTTTCCTTCCAAAAGCAGTCTGCGAACACCGTTATTACCAGCGGAAACAATACCTATCAGTTTACCGGGGCAACATTCGATATTTTTGAGAGCGCCAGCGGCGCGCGTGTCGGCACCATCCAGATGGACAGCAACGGTCGAGCGCAAGCAACACTTCTGCCCAACACGGCATACTACCTAGTTGAAACGAAGGCGCCGGCCGGCTATGCCCCCCGCCACGATCGTATTGCCTTTACCACGGGGAATGACGGTGGACAGGTCGCCATTGATGAACAGCCCGGCACCATCAACCTGCGTATCGTAAAACTCGATGCCGCGACGAATGCCGGCCCCCAGGTGGGATCTTCACTCGCAGGAGCAGAGTTCACGTGTGTGTCGCAGTCAACCCCTGGATGGGCACAAATCCTCACGACCGACGAAAGCGGTCGGGCCACCCTCACCGATGTCCCCTTAGGAACCTTTACCATCTACGAATCAAAAGCCCCCGAGGGCTACCTGCCATCCATCGACAGCTGGACCTATACCGTTGGAGCCGACCAGCTCGGCGATTCAGGCGTGGTCGAGATCGAATCTCGCGTTTCCGATATCCCCATTGCGTTTAACCTTGAGATTTCCAAATTCAAGGATTACGGCAATAGCGACCAATCCGGCCTGGAGCAGCCGGCGGAAGGTGTTGTCTTTGAGGTTGTCAGCAACAGCTCTCAGCAGGTTGTTGGCACACTGACCACAAACGTCTATGGCTTTGCCTCCACCAAAGATCAGCCCGAAGCATGGTTCGGCGCAGGCAAGCGACCCGCCGGTGTCCATGGAGCCATCCCATACGACCGCGCCGGCTACACGGTTCGCGAGGTTCCGGAAACCGTCCCCGAGGGTTTTAAACGTGCAGGGGAATGGACCGTCGAGGCCAATCAGATTTCCAACGGCGCCGAGCTTCAATATATCGTGGACAACCACGCTCTGTCGACGCATCTCCAGATTGTAAAACGTGATGCCCAAACAGGCGCTTCTGTTCCACTAGCCGGATTCACCTTCCAACTACTCGACAGCAATCACGAATCTGTCTCACAAACTTGCTGGTATCCAACACATAACGTAATGGACACCTTTACGACTGACGCGACCGGGACCGTCACACTGCCCGAATCGCTCGTGCCGGGCACCTATTATGTACGCGAAACCTCGGCCAAAGAGCCCTATCTTGTCGGCAAGGAGATCGAGGTAAACATACCCGCCGACATGAACCTAACGCCCGTTGCAATCGCCTCGTATTATGACCACGCCGCGACCGGAAACATCAGGATCGTTAAAACCGATGCCGTAGACGGCAGCAGCCTCGCGGGCGCCGTCTTTGAGATCCGTGCCTCGGGTGATATCGTGCGCCCCGACGGTAGCATTGCCGCGCTCGACGGTGAGACTGTCGCTACCGTCACGACAGATGAAACTGGAGAAGCACGCGCGGACGACCTCCCGCTGGGATCTGGCACCGCACGCTACGAGGTTGTCGAGACTCAAGCGCCGGCAGGCTTCTTACTCAATCGGACATCCCATATTGTCGACCTTACTTATGCCGACCAGAAAACACCCGTTGTAGAAGCACGGCTTAACGTATCCGACGATTACACCAAGGTTGATATCTCCAAGGTCGATGCAAGCGGTGAGCAGGAAGTGGAAGGCGCACAGCTCACCTTATATGGTCACGATAAAACCGAAATAGACTCCTGGACCTCATCCGACAAGCCGCACCGCGTCGAACATCTTGCACCTGGCACCTACTCGTTGCGAGAAATGATGTCTCCGCGGACCTATGACCTTGCCGAGGAGATAACGTTTGAAATAAAAGATACGGGAGAAGTCCAATCCGTCGCGATGAAGGATGCGCCCATCGAGATCAAGGGGCAGGTCGACAAGCGTCAGGAACTTGTCCAACCTATCGAAAAGGGCCTGTTGGCTAACGGCGATGGTAAAAACCGCGCCACGACGCAAACCAATAGTGATGGGCTTTTCTCCTATACCATCGATGCTCGAAACGATTCCGCTACTTGGGTTGATGAGTTTACGATTACCGATGATCTTGAGTGCGCCAAAGACGGCACGGCGAGATTCATCTCAATCGAAACCCCCGTCGCCATCGGCGACCTCAACGGTCTGTGCAACGTGTGGTATCGCACGACGCCGTTGGACTCGACAGACGTCGATGAGCCGGCGAACGCGACACTTGACGATGGACACGAAAATCCTTGGCTTGAGTCCGACGAAGTAAAAGAGAGCCTTGGTGAGGACTGCCGCCTCGTCGATTACGACGGCTGGCGCCTCTGGAAGGCGGATGTCTCGACCACGGAATCCACCACACTCGAGGTGGAAGAGCTCGACCTTGCATCCAATACCGTCGTAACAGGCATTCGAATTGAATACGGTGCGGTAGCCGCCGACTTTACGACTCGAAGCGATGCGGATTCTTGGACCCGCGATGATCTCAAAGATGAGCACGACGACCTTGACGATGCCAAAGCAATCCTTGGCACAGACGCTCGGGGCGCAGTCGTACACATGCAGGCAACGTCGGCTTATACGCCCCAAACCGCACTCACCAACAGCGCGCGCGTCGATCTTTGCCGCAACGGTGGCGGCGATAAACTTGAGTCACATGACGAGGACAGCGTCATTCAACGCTGTACCCTACCGCAGGACCTACCGGCAACAGGATCAGTTCCCATCGCCGCTTGCATCACCGCGCTCCTGACCTCGGGTGCCGCAGCCCTATGGTTCGCTCGCCTTAGGTCGATCCCAAAGAAGCGCTAGCGCGATGAAAAAGCGGGCGAGCCAGTCCCCTAGCTCGCCCGCTTTCAATCATTTAAATCGCCGCATCTACTCTGCAGACGAAGATCCACCATCAACGATTGCCTGCTCGGACTCAGGAATCCCATCGGCACCCGTACTCTGTTCTTGCTCCACCTCTTCGCTGATTGCGGAGGCGGGGGTCGAGCCCTTTGCACCCACGATGTAGGCAGCCCCAAATCCTAACGCAATGGCAATCAAGGTCAAAATCACGTAGACAGGCCAATGGCGCTTAATATACGAAAACACGTTGACTCCTTAGAGCTCCGTCTACGAACGGCGGATAACCTCGGTCACGACCTCGGATACCGTAGCAATGTTCGTCGGGTTGACATTGTGGGGCAGGTCGTCCTCGGTACGAGCGCAAGCCAGAC
This sequence comes from uncultured Collinsella sp., assembly GCA_900541005.1. Taxonomy (GTDB): domain Bacteria; phylum Actinomycetota; class Coriobacteriia; order Coriobacteriales; family Coriobacteriaceae; genus Collinsella. The sequence goes on from UQIP01000004.1 coordinate 13,735, forward strand.
GCGTGCCGTCCACGCCGGCGATGGTAAGGGCTCGGCGGCTCGCCTCGAGCGCAGCATAGGCATCGGTCTTGGCATAGGGCATCTCGAGCGCGCCACAATCGACATGGAACGACTTGCAGACCTTGCTGACCAGGTTCATGATGCGGCGATCGCCCTTGAGCAGTTGTTGTTCGCCCTCGACCGTCACCACCGAAAGCCTACCGGCGCCGACGGATTCAAGATTGATAAAGAATACGCCGCGGAGCTTATCGCGATGCGAAGCCAAGAAGGCCTTCATGCCGGCGCCATCACAATCCGAGGCGCCCGTTGCCACAAACCAGATATCGTGACCGAGCAGCTCATCATCGCCCATAGAGGCGACAGCCGAGAGCATATCTTCGGAAGAAGCGCCGTCGGAAGACGTAGCGCCGCCCTTCCAGCCATCGTTATCGTCCTCGAAGTTATCACACGAACCGATACCGCGACCGGACTTCTTGGCATCGTAATCGTCTTCGACGCCCAGCCAGTCGCTCATGCTATCCTGCTCGTTTTTCTTTTTACGACCGAACAGGCCACCCAGGCCGCGCTTACGAGACTTGGGTGCCGCCGGGGCGGGAGCCGAAATGGTCTCGATCGGCTGCGCGCCCGACGCAACGGGCATAGGAGGCGCAACGGGTGCCGATGTGGGTTCGGGACCCTGGGCAGTAGCAAAGGGGTCGTTGACCTGGGCAGAGGGATCGGGAAGGTCGAACAGCGACGTGCGAGACGCAACGTTTGCCTGCTTCATAGACGGCAGCGACGGATCGGGGACCGAAGCCAGCGGAGACGAGGAGGGCGCAGGCGACGGTGCCGACGCCGGATCGGGAACATTCATCTGCGGACGCGGCGATGCCTGGGAGGAAATCTGGGCCATAAGGGAATCGACCGTTTCGTCCTGGGTGGGAGCAACATCGGCAACCGTGGCACCGGAACCACTCGGGGTCGGCATGGTGAAAATCTGCGTGGAGTAAGGCCTCGACTCATCCGTCTCGGGAGTCTCGGAAACCGCAGACACTTCCTCCTGCTCGACCTCGGTCGAATCATCTTGCTCGGCTGCCGCGTACTGTTCTTCGTTAGAGTTGGCCTCGACGGGCTCGTCCTCGGCGGCATCTTGGATTTCGGCAGCATCAATAGGCTCGTCATCGTCCACCGCGTCGCCCTGCTCATCGGACACAGGAAGGGGCTCGGCAATTGCGGTGCCTTGCTTTTCAAACGTTATCGTGGAATCGAACTGCGCGGCATCAAACGACATGGTGCTATCGACGTGCTGCTGAGCCTCGAAAGACGTTGTTGCCTCAACAACATCCGCTGACGTCGGTTGCTGGGACTCAAAGGACGTCGTAGCTTCGGCAGCGTCGACGGGCCCGGACTGCATAGCCTCGTTCTGCTCAAACTCTTGCGCCGCGCGCTCACGTGACGCCTCGGCTGCCTGCTGCTGAGCGATAGCCTCCTGCTCGGCAGCCTCGCGTGCGGCAGCGCGCTTCTCCTCGAAATCGTCGACAAATTTCCTGCCCTTTGCAAGCGCACCCTTAAAGAAGCTGGAAGCGCTGGCGCCAATCGAAGAGAACGCGGATGCAATATCGGCATGGGGCGTTGCCGCGGGAATCTCGGCAGAGAAATCAGTATCGCTCTCGTAAGACACGCGCCTCGGCTGTTCAACGTAATCGTCGTCAGACTCGTCCGCAACGTCTTGCGCCGGCGCGGCGGGAGCCAAAATGTCCAGTCCTGCCGCGGGATCGATCGCAGACACCGCCTCGGGCTCGGCAACGGCAGCGGTAACCGCGGCAGACTCATCATCCGCAGTGACAACGGGCGCAGGCTCGGGCTCAAACGTCGGCTCCTCGCCCTCCTCGTAATCGAGCGTGCAGGACTCGGGAAGCATTCCGAGCGCACGGATGGCATCCGAACCAAAGCGGATGTTGCCGACGGCATTGCGATAGAGCTTGGGCTCGGCCGCGGCAGGCTCCTCCGCCGGCTCGGCAGCGGGAACCTCGTCATTGGGCTCTTCGACCTGGACAGCCTGATTCTGGTCCTCGGGCACGATGGCGCCAATCAGCGTCTCGTCGGCAGACGCACCCTCAAAGCCCTCGATCTGCTCGTCGAAAGCCTCGCCCTGTTCGGGCTCGGTTTGAGCGTCGGGAGCAATCGGCTGACCGAACTCGTCCTCGGCGTAGGTAGGCTCTTCATACTCGATGGTGTTGCCGTAGTCGTTTTGCTGCTGGGCCGCGGCATACTCCGCCGCTGCGCGCGCCATTTCCTCGGCACGACGCTTCTGCTCCCCAAAATAGGTATCGAACGGAACATCGTCGGGAAACTCGTTTTCGCCCTGGAAGGGAGCAACGTTGTCCATAACGCCGAGCATAGCGGCGACAGAAGACTTGTTGCACACCGCGCCGGACGTATAGGGAAGAATGTGGCGGTTAGAGATGATGTTTGCCGCGTTGGCAAGCGCAACGAGGGAAGCGAGGATCGCGACAATCCACAGCAGAACCTTGAGCGCGCCGGGGAGCGGCAGGATACGCAGGATGGCAACGGCAGCAGGGGCAACCGTGGCAACGGGCAACAGCTTGGCGATGAGCGCACGATACGAAGCATAGGGCTCGCGGGCGAGCAGCTCAGCACGGGGAGAGTCGTAGTGTGCGACAACGACCACCGGGCGGTTGCGCGGAGACGCGAGCGGGCCCGAGGCCTTGTGGTAGGCGATGACATTTTGGCTCACGCCCGTCTTGCCCAGGCGCGAAACCACGGGGTGGCCCGTGCGTTCGAGCACGTAAAGAACGGCGCCGACAACGGCCAGCAAGGTGCCGACCAAGCCGATACCGCCGCCGATGCCCATCAGCAGGGCGCCGGCAAACGCAAGAATACCGGTAACGGCAAATGCCAACCTACTGGGCGCCGGGGCATTGAACTCCTGAACCTCGGGGTCAAAGCCGTGGTTGCGGAAGATCTGAGCGATATCCTCGGCAGCCAAGCGCTCTTCTTCGCTGCATGCCGGCGTAATGCCGGTGTTCTGCAGCAGGTGGTTAATATAGTTCTGGGTGTTCGCCATGTGCGCTCCACATCCATAATCCGACAAATAGGCCCAATGCATGCACATTAGAACCGTATATAGTCGAAAGTATACCCCGAGCGAGCGCAAACGACCGAATTCGGGCCATCTTAACGCCCCGAGCGGACAAGGATATAGCCTAATCTCCATATCGGACTAAAATCATGGCAGCAAACCACCTTCTCATGCGAGGACTCTATGACGGCAAGCGACGCGACCGCGACAATTAAAAAGGGAAGTTCGGAGCCCGGTTTCGATAAAACGGCTCAGCGCATCCTCAATCTTTTCTTTGTGCTCAACAGCTCCCCCGAACCGCTGACGACCGAGCAGATCGTCTTGGATTCTGACCTGGGATATGGCTCGGGCAACATCGACTCGGATAAGCGCAAGTTTCGGCGCGATCGTGACAAACTGCTCGAGCGTGGCATCTTAATCAAGGAGGTTCGCCCCGCCGGTGCGCAGGAGACCGAGGAAAGCTCGTGGACAATCGACCGCGAGCACACGTTTGCTGCAGGCGGCCTCATCACCGCAGACGACGCCGATATCCTGCTCAACGCCATCGACCAGACGCTAGCGGCCGGCTCATCCACCTTTTCCGCGCCGCTTGCCGATATTCGCTCCAAGATTGCCTACCTCACCGGCATGTCGGCGGTGGACGAAGTACCGATCCGCCGCTCTCCCACCGTCGATGCGGTATGGAGCGCCTTTGCCGAGCGATGCGCGCTGCGATTTTTATATCAGAACGGACGCGGCGAGCAGAAAGAACGTACCGTCTGCGTCTACGGCATGTTCGAGCGCGAGGGCGTGGCGTACTTCTGCGGCCTCGACAATGTCACCGACGACATCAGGACATTCCGCTGCGACCGTATCGTTCGCGCTTGGCGTCCTTCGAAGGCCTACGCCATCCCTGCGGACTTCAATCTCAACGACTATCTGTTCTTTGAATTCGATTTTGCCGACCGACCGCCCGTTGCAGCCACGTTCTCGTTCGCCCCTCAGACGCAGATCGATATGATCAACGGCCTCACGCGCGGGCGAGGTGAGCTCGCACACACCGATGCGGGATGGACCTGGACCGTTGACGTGCGCGACCTTGAAGCCGCCGCCTCATTTTGCATGGCCCACGCCATGGACGGCATGAGGCCCATGGCCCCCAAATCGCTCAAGCAGGCGTGGAACCACCTCATTGAAAGGACGGTGCACGAGCATGCCCGTGCGTAAACTCACCAGCGAGCAGAGACTCTCGCGCGCCATCGACATCATGGAGGCCCTCTACGCCGCCGGCGAGAGCGGCATGACACGAACCGAGATTTGCAGCCGCTTTGACATCACGGGGGCGTCGCTCGACGAGATTCTCGAGATCGTCTCGACGCTCGCGGACCGAGAATCGGGCGCGCGCATCATCTGCGAATGCCGCGGCGAGCGCGTGGCCCTCACTGGTGACGCCGGGCGCGTACTACCGTTGCGCCTGAGTGCCGCCGAGGGCGCCGTGCTCAACCATGAACTTGAATCGTTGGGGATCGAGCCGCAGACGGCAGCTCGGATTCGACATGCCCTTCTACCCGAAGAGCTCGGCTATAACCAGCGCGTCTTTGACACCGTCAACCACGGGTCGCACTGGCAGCAGCTGAGCTGCGCCATTCAGGACGGCGTTCGCTGCCGCATCTCGTATCGCTCGATGGACGATGCACGGCCACGCGAGCGTCTGGTCGACCCCTTGCGCATTACGGCAAACGGCGACCAAACATACCTGATTGCCTGGGACATCACAGTCGATGAGCAGCGCACCTATCGCATGGATAAAATCGAGGGACTCGCCTTGACGGAAGACTCCGTCGTGCCTCACGCACCGGACGTTGCATCCCTCCGCGATTCCCTTGCCCGGACACAGCGTAGCGCAAAGCTCCTGATGCCATTCGATATGGCGGAGCATCTGGACTGGGCCGGCATCACTCTAATCGAGCGCAGCGGGGCAGACATGGCAACGGTAACCGTGCATTACGGCTCCGAGCGTTGGCTACTGAGCCAGGTAATCGCAGCGGGCGGAGCCATCCGCATCTTGGATGACCCCGCCCTGTCAAAGCGCCTGTGCGATATGGCAAAAACCCTCGTCTGTCCGCTTTAGCGCCGCCGCTCGTGGCGTGCGCGCCACAGTTGCAGATAGTGCCCGATCTGCGCCGATTCGATGCGCTGGTAGGAGCTCGTGGGCAGCGACGTTAAGAACTTCTTTCCGTAGCCCTTCGTCACCAGGCGCGGGTCGGCCAGAATCAGCACGCCGCAATCGGTCGACGAGCGGATAAGGCGGCCGGCCGCCTGCTTGACCTCGAGCACCGCCTCGGGCAGTGAATAGCGCGCCCAAGCGCGGTCTTCGCGCAGGTTGCGCTCGCACGAGAGCGGGTCCGTGGGACTCGAGAACGGCAGCTTGGGAATGATGACGCAGCGCAGCGTCTCACCGCTGGCGTCGAATCCCTCCCAGAAGGCCTTAAGCGCAAAAAGCGATGAAGTCGGCTCGTTGATAAACCGATCGCGCAGGCGACGAGGAGATGAGTTGCGCTGCTGGCAGTTGAGCTCCAGACCCGCACGGGCCATCTTGGGCTCAACGCGGGCGTACAGGTCTTCCATGTCGCGCCGATTAGTGAACAGCGTGAGCACCGATCCGCCCATGGCAAGATGGGCGTCGACCAGCACGCGCTCGAGCGCCGTAAGATAGCTCTCGCGATCGCGCGGATCGGGGATATCGCCCGCAACGACTACAGCCATGTTCGAATCGAAGTCGTAGCTCGAGTCCAAGTGCAGCGATGAGGATGTTGAAGCACCGATGCGATCGAGGCCGACCGCGTGGTTAAAGTGTTCAAAGCTTTTGGACACCGTCATGGTCGCCGAGGCAAAGATAGCCGTGTGAACCTCGGGCAGCCACTCGGTTGCCAAGGCCTCGCCAATGTCGATGCGCTCTGCGGTCATCGACTCTCCGCCGGCACGCAGCCTGCGATTGACCTGCAGCGAATACACGTAGTGTTCATCGGTGCCATCAATGATGAGTTTGAGGTTCTCGACCAGCTCGTGCAGGCGGCGCGAGATATCACCCAGGTCGACAACAACCTCGGGCTTGTCGGCGGCGACGGCTTGCACCAGCGCGTCGACGCTCTTGTCAGCTTGTTCCAATGCGTCGATGCCAGTGTAGGCCGACGGTAAGAAATCATGCCAGTCGTCAGATTCGCGCAGCTCGGGGCCAATCCATAGATTGGCATTGTCATAACCCCCACGGGCACGGCGGCCGAGCTCGCGAACGCCATCGAACACGTCGGCGATTGCCATGCTCGCGCGCGCAACCGTCGACGTCGCCTTGGCAGTAAGGCCCAAATAGAGCGTAGAGCCCTCGGAGGTTGCCAAATCACGGGAAACCTGGCTTAGCGCGCCGGCGCTCGAGCCACCCAGGCGCTCAAACAGAACACGTGATTCGTCCGCCGACACCACGCGCGCCCACTGACGGCGCGCCTCGCGCTCGATGGAATGGGCCTCGTCGATTACCCAATGACGAATCGGAGGTAAAATCCTGCCCTCGGCCGCGACATTGCGGAACAGCAGGGAATGGTTGGTGACCACCACATCGGCATGCGCCGCACGACGGCGAGCGCCGTGGACCAAACATTTATCAGGGAAAAACGGGCAGAGGCGACGAGCACACTCGCGCGAGGCCGTCGTAAAGTCGGGGCGGTTGACGCTGCGCCACCGAATGCCGAGCGAGTCGAGGTCGCCATCGGCTGATTGGCAGACGTACGCCATAATGACCGCGACCGCCGTGAGCGTGTCCGCCGGATCGCGCTTGGTGGTAATCTCGACCTGGCCTCGGCTCATGCGCTCAAGCTTGCGCAGGCACGGATAGTGGTCATAGCCCTTGAGAGCGCAAAATGACAGACCACCGTCCAGTTGCTCGGCAAGTTTTGGCAGCTCATGGTACATGAGCTGGTCGGCAAGATTGTTCGATTTGGTCGCAATACCAACCGTGATGTTGTTACGGCGCGCTGCCTCGGCAAAAGGCACCAGATAGGCCATCGATTTGCCGACGCCCGTGCCCGCCTCAATTACACGATGAGTGCCCGTGACCAGCGCATCGCGGACCTCGAGCGCCATCGCGATCTGCTCATCACGCGGCTCGTAGGTGGGATACATGCGATTGACCAGGCCACCTGGCGCATAGTCTGCCTCAATCTCCTCACGACTCGGCATCTTGAGGACCGGCAGTTCGTCGGCGTCCACCCGATCGTCGGCGCGATCGGCCTTGAGGACGTCAGCACGAGCGGCGCTGAGAGAGAAGATAGAACCAGGGTTCTGCCCTGCCAAGAATGAGAAGATAGGACGATAGGACCAAGGCACGTCCGGATGCATGTCGGCTAGGCGCGCCATAAGGCCCTGAGGCAAGTCGGTGAGCGCCACGAGCAACACGCGCCATACGCCACACAGGGCGTCGACGTCGGCATTGGCACGGTGTGATACCGAGTCACAGCCAAACAGATCGGCCATAAAAGACAGCTTGTGCGAGGCCAGGCGCGGAAGCGCGATGCGCGACAGCGCCAGCGAATCGATCCAGATATCGCTCACGTTGACGCCGCCTTTGACCGACTCGATAAACGAGCGGTCGAACGTGGCGTTATGTGCGATCACCGGGCAACCACCGACAAAATCGGCGAGAGCGGCGACGGCCTCAACGGCCGACGGGGCATCTGCCACATCGGCATTTGTAATGCTCGTGAGCTCGGTAATCTCGGTGGGAATCAGTTGCTTGGGATGCACGAAGGTATCGAAGCGGTCGACGACCTCGCGGCCCGAAAGGCGGGCCGCCGAGATCTCGATCAGCTCATTGTCCTGCACCGAAAGACCCGTGGTCTCGGTATCGAGGACGATCACATCTTCCTCGATAAGGCCGAAGGACTGCGTTTTGGCGCGCTCGGCAAGCGTGGCATAGGAGTCGATGACAAACTGCGGCGTTCCTGACGAAACCGCGTCCTCGATTAGCATGCAATGCCCGCTCGACGAAGGCCCATACGGATCAGGCTGTCACAGACCTGCGGGAACGTCATGTCGTCTGTGTGGCGAATCTCATCCGGATACAGCGACGTATCGGTCATGCCGGGAATGGTGTTGGTCTCGAGGATGACGGGGCCGTCCTCGCTCACGATAAAATCGCTGCGCGAGATGCCCAGGCAACCGAGGGCCTTGTGAGCAGCACAGGCAAGCTCCTGAGCGCGAGCGTAATTCTCGGGTGAAATCTGCGCCGGAATACGATGGATGTCCGTAGGGTCGACATACTTCACGTCCAGATCGTAGAACTCACAGTCCTCGGGCTTGCGAATCTCGACAATCGGCAGGGCGCGCACGTCGTCCTCGCCGTACACGCCGACGGTGATCTCGGTACCCTCGATGCACTTCTCGACCAGCACTTTGTCGCCGTACTCAAACGCCTTGGCAATTGCCGCGGGCAGCTCGGAGGGCTCATGGACCAGGGAAATGCCATAGCTGGAACCGTTGACGGCCGGCTTCACAAAGCAGCGCTCGCCACAAACCTCGACGATATGATCGATATCGACTTCATCGCCCACCTCGAGCGCAAGGCCGGGGGCAACGGGAATGCCCGCCTTGGCGTACAGGAGCTTAGAGACCTCTTTGTCGGCACCGCAGGCGCTAGCAAGCACGCCCGAGGCCGTGTAGGGGATACCCAGGGTCTCCATGGCGCCCTGCATGGCGCCATCCTCGCCGCCGGCACCGTGCATGGCGATAAACGCCACGTCAAAGTCGCCGGTTGCCATGGTTACCATAAAGTCATCAGCGGCCGTATCGAGCAGCTCCACCGAGGTGTAGCCGGCTTCCTTCAGTGCCACCACAACGTTCTTTCCCGAATTGAGCGAGATCTCGCGCTCAGCGGAATGACCGCCCGCCAAGACCGCTACGTGCATGTTCTCTAGGCTTTTACCCGGCATGGGCAGACTCCTCCTCTATAATTTCTGCAGCTGATACCATATTGTAGCGATACCCTCTACGTTTCCCCAAAATCGAAAGGCTTCCATGAATCCCAGGACTAAATCTCAGGACATTCGCGACTTGAGCCAAAACGATATTCGCGAGCTCGTGGCCGAACTTGGCCAGCCCGCGTTCCGCGCGAAGCAGCTCATTGAATGGGTCTTCGAGAAGAACGTTTGTTCGTTTGACGATATGACCAACCTTCCCAAGGCTTTCCGCGAGCAGCTTAAAGAGGCTTTTGCCTTTGACACGCCGACTGAACTCACCAAGCAGGTTTCCAAAGATGGCTCTCGCAAGTATCTGCTCGAGTACCACGACGGCGTTTCCGTCGAGACTGTCGGCATGCCCCGTCGTAACAAGCTTTCCGTCTGCGTTTCCACACAGGCAGGCTGTGGCATGGGCTGTGCTTTTTGCGCTACCGGTCTCAACGGCCTCAAGCGCTCTCTGACCGCTCAAGAGATCGTCGACCAGGTACTTCATGTATCCAACGACTTTGGCGAGCGCGCCACGAGCGTTGTCTTTATGGGCCAGGGCGAGCCGTTTGCCAACTACGACGAGGTTCTCAAGGCGCTGCGAATCCTCAACGACCCCGATGGCATCGGTATCGGCGCTCGTCACCTCACCGTCTCTACCAGTGGCGTTATTCCCGGTATTCGCAAATTTGCCGACATCCCCGAGCAGTTCACGCTTGCTGTTTCACTGCATTCCGCCATCCAGTCGACGCGCAATAAGCTCATGCCCGGTGTTAAGAAGTACACGCTGCTTCGCCTTCACGAAGCGCTTCAGCTCTACACCGAGAAGACTGGCCGCCGCCCGACCTATGAGTATGCCATGATCGAAGGCGTCAACGATACGAATCCCGAGATGCAGGCGCTCTGCGACTTCTGCGAGGGAACGCTGTGCCACGTTAACCTCATTCAGCTTAACGACATCGAGGGTAGCCCGCTCAAGCCGTCGCCGATTCATAAGGTTGAGGATCTTCAGCGTCGTCTTGAGTCCCGTGGCATCGAGACCACAATTCGCAACTCCCGTGGTAACGATATTGACGCCGCTTGTGGACAGCTGAAGCAGCGCTTCAAAGTTCAGAAGAACGCATAGGGGAGTCGCACCCCAAAACGTTTCATGTGAAACATCGAACGTCCCCGGTTGTAGAATATGCAACCGGGGACGTTTCATTTATTGACTTCGATTTTAAATCAGCTGCTACCTGTCCCATTTTTTACGGCCAAAATAAGGGGTCCTTGTCTCATGAATTAGACAAGGACCCCTTAGAATATGCTGAGTAATTGTTAGGTACCTAATAGCCTACATTTTCCCATTGGTTGCTGACCCAACCTTGATTAATCTTGGGATTCTTCGTTACCTGAGCAGTACGCATGGCAACATCTTCTGTCATAACATCCATTTTCTTTTTGGAAGTATCGACGATATCTTGCGCGCCACGAAGCAAACGACCTCGAAGTTCATCGTCTGTCGCGATCTTATAGCCAGCAAAGGCACCAGCCGCGACAGTCGTCGCCAATGCAATCGCTGTTAAAATCTTATTCCTCATCTTGGCCTCCTTGATCAAACTGAATCATTTCGCCAAGAATACGAGAGAGCTCTTCCTCGTCTTTAAACTCAATCTCAATCTTATTCTTTCCACGCGAGCTCTTCACACGCACGTTGGTATTAAATACCTGGCGAAGCACACGGGCGGCCTTTTTAAAAGACTGAGGCGTCGCAGGCCTCGGCGTCTTAGGTGTCTCTCCGGCAGAAAACAACGGAGCAAGATTTTCTGTCGCTCTTACGGAAAGGCCCTCTGCAACAACTTTCTCTGCAAGTCGAATTCGTGCATCCTCATAGGGAACCGCAAGAATCGCACGTGCATGACCAGCAGTAAGTTTGCCCTCAAAAATCATCTGCTGAACTATTTCGGGGAGATCGAGAAGACGCAGCGAGTTTGTAATTGCAGAGCGTGACTTGCTTACTGCCTTCGACAATGCCTCCTGGGTCATACCGCTGGCATCGATAAGCTGACGATAGCCCTTGGCCTCTTCGACGGGATTCAGATCAGAACGCTGAAGGTTTTCGATAAGAGCAAGAGCAAGCATCTCTTCATCATTAACATCTTTAATGATGACAGGCAGCTCTTCAAGACCAGCGAGCTTTGACGCCTGGTAACGACGCTCACCAGCGATGATCTCATAGCCGTTTCCATGCTTGCGAACCAAAAGCGGCTGCAAAACGCCATGTTCTTCGATTGACTCGCTCAACTCGCGAAGTTCAGTTTCGTTAAAGTGAATTCGCGGCTGGTTAGGGTTGGGAACAATATCCTCAATAGGTAGTTTCGTTTCAGATGCAGCCTTTGAAGCGGATGCAGCCGAACCACCGGTCTCATACTCGGCCTCTGAGACCAAAGCATTGAGTCCACGTCCCAATCCGCCACGTTTCTTTACACTAGGCACGCTTGATCACCTCTTTTGCAAGGTTCATATACGCTTTTGCACCCTTATTTTGAGGTGCATAGGTAATTACCGGTTCTCCAAAAGACGGAGCTTCGGAGATTTTAACCGTACGAGGGATTAGCGTCTTAAACGCCTTATCACCAAAGTACGATTGAACCTCCTCAACAACCTGATTCGATAGAGAGGTACGCGAGTCATACATGGTCATAAGCACACCAAAGGTGTCTAAGCCCTTGTTCAGCCGTGATTTGACCATTTTCATTGACTCAAGCAGCTTCGTAACGCCCTCGAGTGCGTAATACTCGCACTGGATCGGAATCAAAACGCTGTCTGCTGCGGTCAAGGCGTTGATAGTAAGCAGGCCGAGCGAAGGAGGACAGTCAATGAAAATGAAATCGAACTCGTCCTGAATCGGCTCAAGCAAATCTTTGAGGCGGGTTTCACGAGCAATTGCGCTTACGAGCTCAATTTCGGCGCCTGCAAGCTGAATTGTAGCCGGAATTACGAATACCTTTTTGCAATTGGTATCAAGAATAAGCGATTCTGCCGGTACATCATTCAACAATGCATCATAGATGCAGTGATCAAGGTCTTCTTTTTCAATTCCAAATCCACTGGTGCTGTTTCCTTGTGGATCAAAATCGACAATCAGTGTCTTACGACCCTGCTCGCCAAGTGCTGCTGCAAGGTTTACAGCCGTCGTTGACTTACCGACGCCGCCTTTTTGATTGATGATTGCAATGATACGCGTGTCTTTTGCGCTCTTAGAACGCTTAACGTCGCGAAATCCCACGGTCCCTCCTGGTGTGTATTAAAGCTGTCAAACGGAGGATGTTTCACGTGAAACATTCCGATTCGATATCAACCGCCATGTTTCACGTGAAACACTGCAAGTTGTTAGTATCCATTATGTTTCACGTGAAACATCTAGGCAAGCGGATTCTTCTTTGCCATGCCATTTGCACGAGGTAATGAAACAGATGCTGGATGACTCTTCTTAAGAACAATGAACTCCCTGTGACCCAAGCCCTCAGGCAAATCAATTGCGTCATTCAGAAGCAAAGTGAAGCCGCAAATCTTAGCTGCTGACATACCAGAAGCAAGCTCCTCATCCGAAGGATTGCCCTTGGTGATAACAAATAGCCCTCCATCCTTGAGGAACGGAGCCGCATACTCAACAAGAATCGGTAGAGGGGCCAGTGCGCGGGCGGTTACGACAGAGAACTGCTTCTTATGGCTTCGAGCATATTCTTCAAGACGATCATGAACCGCATGAGCATGTTTCAATCCAAGAGCATTGACAAAAGAATTGACAGCATCAACCTTCTTGCCAACAGAGTCAATATAAGTAGCTTTACAATGTGTGGCTATGGTTAACGGAATACCAGGGAAGCCCGCACCTGTACCCATATCGAGCAAAGCCCCCTCTGGAGCCTTATTGATATAGGGGAGTAAAACAAGTGAGTCGAGGATATGAAGTACTGCAGCATCTTCTACGTTAAGAATACGGGTGAGATTGGTTGTCTTATTTGTTTCTAGAACCAAATCCAAATGTTGAATACATTTCCTCAGCTCAACATCAGTTACGCTCAAGGAATACTCTTTGCAATAGAAAGCTAGACGACTCAACATCTCGTCAGCCTGCTGATCAGTAAGTACTAACAACGAAAGCTCCTTTCTGACAAAAATCAGTGTATCGAGAACTTTTGACAAAAAAAGGGGACGTGGAAACCACGTCCCCTTAGCATAAGCTCGAGTAGATTATCGAGCAACAATCACCACATGGCGATCAGGGTCAGAACCCTCAGAATGAGTATCGACGGCATCATTGCCACGAAGTGCAATGTGAACCAGTCGACGCTCGTAGGCATTCATGGGCGGAAGCGAAACACTCTTATGAGTGCGGATGGCACGCTCGGCAGCAGACTGAGCCATGGAAGCAACCTTGTCCTGACGGCGACTCTTGTATCCCTCTACGTCCACTACAACCGGATACCTAAAGCCAAGTTTGCGGCTCACCAGCAAAGAGAACATAACCTGAAGGGCATCAAGGGTGCGACCATGACGGCCAATGAGAACAGCAAGGTCGGGAGCCGTTACATCCAAAATCAGCTCACCCTCGTCGCCCTCATACTCATCGATAGGAGAGTTGGCGGCATCGAAGTGCGAAAGGATGGAACGCAGGATGGAAATCGCAACATCGGCAATGGTGTCGAGCTCCTCATCGGTCAGCTCTTCACCAGCCTTGTAGCGCTGTGCAATCTCGGGATAATCGCCCGCGACCTGCGGGGCAACCTCCTCAAGCATATCCTCGATGATCTCTTCAGACATAACGTACTCCAAAAGTTAGGTACCTAAATAAGATTGATATCCCACTACTTCTTCTTGTGCGGGCGCGGCTTCTTCTCTCGACGAGTGACCTCAACCTGCAGCGGAGCGTTCTTAAGACGCTCCTCCTCATCGGCCTTCGCCTTATCGATGACCTTCTGCGTCACAAAAATCTGCTGGATAACCTGCCAAGCAGACGAGACGTCGTAGTACAGCAGAACACCAACGGGAAGGCTCCAGCCCATCCAAAGCATCATGACCGTCATGACAACGGCCATCATACGCATGCTCTGAGCCTGCTGGCCGGTCTGGTTGCGCGACATATAGAGCTGCGGAATCAGGGTCAGGACGGCGAACAGGATCAGGCAAACCAGCGCAGGCAGTGCAACCATAAAGCCATCGGCAAAGGAAGCGCTCGGCGTGGTGGTCAGGTCGGGCAGGATGTTGAAGAACGAGAACGTGCCGTCGTTAAAGTACTGCGGCAGGTTGCGCAGCAATGTAAACAGGGCGAACAGGATAGGCATCTGAATCAGCAGCGGCAGACAGCCAGCCATGGGGTTGAACTTGTTCTCGCTGTAGAACTTCTGCATCTCCTCGGCCTGACGCTGGGGATCGTCGGCATAGCGCTCCTGGATCTCGAGCATCTTGGGCTGCAGCACCTGCATGCGAGCCGTCGACTTGGTCGACTTGAGCATGAGCGGCGTCAGCAGCAGACGGATGATGACCACCAGGATGATGATGGACAGGCCCCAGTCGACCGCAAAGGTCTGGATGAGCTTGAGCAGCTCGAAAAGGATGTTAACGATCCAATCCCACATGTAAGTTTTCCTCCGATAGCGAGTGCCCGCTAGGGCACAGGGTCATAACCGCCGACGTGCAGGGGATTGCAGCGAACGATGCGCCTCACGGCAAGCCAGCAGCCTCTCAAAACACCGTGCTTCTCAATCGCCTGGACGGCGTATTGCGAGCACGTTGGGTAATAAATGCAGGCGTCAGGCAATAAGGGCGAAATAACCTGTTGATATATGCGAATAGGAGCGATGGCAACACGTCGCAAAACGTGATTGCTCATCGCTCCTCCCCGGCAACGCCGGCGCGCTTCATAAGCGAACGCAACGCCTTGTCCATCTCCTGCGGCGAGGAAACCCTCGTCTTGGGAGTTGCAAACAAGATGATGTCATAACCCGCAACGGGAAATCCGCAGCTGCGGGCGGTCTCGCGCATCACACGCTTAGATCGGTTGCGCACGACGGCACAACCGAGTCGCTTAGCACCAACGAAGGCGACCCTTCCGGAGTCGCCTTCGCCAACCGATTCACATATGGTCATTCGAATCAGAGGGTGATTGAAACGACGCCCCTGACTGAACACATGCTCGAAATCTTGCCGAGACTTAATAGTCTTCATGCGAGATGTGTGTATCGCTGCTAGACAGTGAGACGCTTGCGGCCCTTGGCACGACGACGGGCGAGCACGGCACGACCACCCTTAGTGGCCATACGGGCACGGAAGCCATGGGTCTTGGCACGCTTACGCTTATTAGGCTGATACGTACGCTTCATCTTAAGTTCCTCCTGCTGCATTTCGAGTGTCCGCGGGGACGCGGACGCAGATATAGACACGTGAGCTTGAAGATTGTAGGGAAATCAATGTTCAAATGTCAAGAAATCAAAGGTAAAAGGTTGCGCAGTTCACACGGTTCCCCCATAAGCCAAGCTCGATTTAGCGGTGCATGACAACTTTTCACGATATTTCATCGAGTTTTCAACAGGTCATGTTGGCAATGTTGAGAACTTTTCGCCCGTTTTCCAAAGTTTTCAACAGGTTTTGAAAAGTTGTCGAAAGATGAGAAACATTGCGCGGTGAGCTACTATTTGTTCGAAACCTTTTGGAAGATTGCGAGCGGCATGTCTGATGACTTTTACACCATGGTCGATTCTGGAGACCCGGCACCCGACAACGAGCACATCACCGGCGTGCGCGAAGAGCGTGCGGAAGGCGAGCAGACGACCACGCAGGCGCCAAAAGCCATGTACGCCGCGCGTATCGCCGTCTATGACGACATGCTGTCGACACCGCGTGTGATCGTCATTGATCCGCAAGATGTCCGCACGTATTTGGAAGAGACGACCAACACCGTCTACCAGTGCATGAAAGAACAAGGTGGCCATATCTCGCTCATGGTCATCCGCGAGATTGTCGAAAACTTTATCCACGCACACTTTGCCGAGCCCATCATCTCGATTCTGGACGGCGGAGACACCATCCGCTTTGCTGATCAAGGACCCGGCATCGACGACAAGGAACGCGCTTTCGACTTTGGCGTTACCAGCGCAAACAGCAAGATGAAGCGCTATATCCGTGGAACCGGAGCAGGGTTTCCCATGGTGCAGGAGTATTTGGAAAACGCCGGCGGTGCCGTATCCATCGAGGACAACATGGGCAACGGCACCGTGGTTACGGTAAGCCTGAACCCTAAACGAGTGCAGGAAATCGAGCGTGCCGGCGGACGCGGTGCTGCCGTGCGGCCCGAGACGGAGCAGCCCACATATCCCCTGCCGGGAGCTTTTGCGCAGCAGCCCATGGCAACGCAGCAGATGCAGCCCCCCGTGAGGCAGATGCAGCAGCCCGGAATGCTTCCCACACAAGAGCCCCAGGCGACATCGATGTCGATGCCGCCAAACATGCCAGAGGCCGTGCCGCTGGCGGATCAGGATGCAGCAGCAATGCAGCAGGCGACGGGCGCACCGGGTGGCCAGCAAATGGGCTATCAGCCATACCAACAGGGATATCCATATCAACAGATGCCGCCGCTGGGGTACGGCCAGCAGTTCCCGCAGCAGTACCAGCAGGGATATCAGCAGCCGTACCAGCAGATGCCGCAGCAGCAGTACAACCCCTGGGCCCAGCAGATGCCTCCGCAGCCTTACCAACAGTGGCCTCAAAGTTTTCAACAGCAAATGCCGCCGATGCAGAGTTCTCAACAACCAGCAGCTCAAATGATGTATCCTAATGCAGCAAATCAGTATGCGCAGCCACAACCGGACGTGTTCGTAAGCGATCGCGGCAACGCCGCACTAGGCTATTTGGCGCAAAATCAAGCGTGCGGTGCAACCGATCTGGCGAGGGCGTTTGGAAACTCGGCCCCCACTTGGTCACGCACGCTCAATGACTTGGCGCAGGCTGGCTTGGTCATCAAGCATGGCCAGAAATACCATCTGACCGAACTCGGCGCCGCTCGCGTGCGAGCTCAGAGCTAAAGAACGGGAGAGACAGTGGACGAGGAAGCAAGCATCATCCTGGGGGACGCCATCGCCTTTTGCCAGCGCGACGGCCAAGATGCACGCCTCATCAACATGCTGGGGCAATCGCGCGCCATAAGCCTGACCGAAGATACGCTCACGATCGAGGCCCCCTCGCGCTTTGCCATCGCGCAGCTCAAAAAGCATCAGCCGACTATTGAGGCCTATCTGGAAGAAATCGCCTTTGCACCGATCGCGCTCGACATCGTGGCACCGCAAGGCGCCGCAACGGAATCCGCTGCCGCGACGGCGCCCGCCACGGCTCCCGCCGCTTCCCCGGCGGCACCGGCCTCCGCAGGCGACGTGCCGACAATCGAGCACCAGCACAGCGATGTTTCCCGTGAAACCATGGCACCGTTGCCAACCGCGGCGGCGACGTCAACGAACGCACCCGTCACGCACATGCCCATCGCTCACGACGCAGCGGCGGGCGCGGATTCGGGCATTGCAATCAAAAACACGCTCTCGGCCGATGATTTTCGTCGCATGATGAACCAGATGAAGGGCGGAGCGCCAACTAAATCCACGCAAGCTGCGACCCCCGCTTCACCCATGCCAGCACCGACCGTGCCGGCCGAGCAGAATACGGATGGAGCCCCGCTCGCCGCGAACTCAAAATTTACCTTTGAGAACTTTGTCTACGGCCCCGAGAACAGCCATGCCTATCGCTCGGCACTCAAGTTTGCCGCCCTCGCGGACGAGCGCGGCACGTGCACATCGCTGTTCATCTACGGCAAATCGGGCCTGGGCAAGACGCACCTGCTGCTTGCCATCAAAAACGAGCTCGCCGAGAAGTCGCCCGAGATCAAGGTCAAGTATGCCAACTCCCAGGCATATCTGGACGACCTGATGACCGAGTTCGACCGCCAAAAGAAGAGCAACGCCCCCATCATGCAGGCGTACCACGGCGTGGACGTGCTCATCATCGATGACATCCAAAACATCATCGGCAAGCGCGCGAGCGTGGACTACTTTTTCCAGCTCATGGACGAGTTCATCCGCAATAACAAGAAGGTCGTTATCGCGGCAGACCGCGCTCCCAAGGACCTGAGCATGGACGAGCGTCTGACCAGCCGCTTCAACGCCGGCATGCTCTGCCTGGTCGCAGAGCCCAGCTACGAGATGAAATACAAGATCTTGCAGCGCTATTACGAGAACACCATCGTCGCCGCTCCCGAGGCAGGCGACGACTCGCTGCTGGCGGCCTATGGGGGCGACGGCGGGCACCTGACCGACGAGCACTTTAAACACATGGCCGAGGTCTCAGGCACCAACATCCGCGAACTCGAGAGCTTTTGCGAGCGCTGCGCCGGCGAGGCGGGCGACCGCGAGCGCGAGGGAGGGGAACTCACCTTTGACGATATCGACGCCATCGCCAGCCAGTACTTCGACACATCGGCCAAAAAGATCAACGTCCAGACGGTTCAGTCCGTCATCGAAGAGCAGTACGGCGTGACGCACGAGGAGCTCATCGGCCCGCGTCGCAACGCCAATATCGCCAAAGCACGCCATATCGCTATCTACCTTGCCATCGAAATGTGCGAGATGACGACCACGGCGGTAGGCGCCGAATTTGGCAACCGCAACCACTCGACCGTCAGCACGAGTTACAAAAAGGTCCAGAAGATGATCCAGGAAGACCGCACCGTCACCGAAGACCTCAAGTCGCTGCGCGATAAAATTACACTGCGCTCGTAGGGAAATAGAGACACCTGTTGAAAACTTGTCGAAACCACGGGCATAAGGTGTCTAAAACCCAATCCGCGGTGATGAAAAGTTTTGCGCAGGTTTTGAACGTGGAAAACCACCCCTGTTGCACACAGGTTGCTGTCGATTCTCTTTCTGGGTCTGACCTGCGTCTTTGGGAGTAATCAACAGTTTCGTCAGTGCTATTACTATTATTAAGATATTTATATCTATAGAAAGGTATTAAAAGATGAAGTTCACCGTCAGCCAGAGCTCGCTTACACAAGCCATCGGCGTCGTTATGAAGGGTGTCGCTTCGGCATCCACCCTTCCCATCCTGTCGGGCGTGCTCGTCAAGGCGCAAGACGGCATCTTGGAATTCCAGACCTCTAACTACACCATCTCGATCCGTCATCGCATTGCGGCGCATGTCGAAGAAGAGGGCGAGATGGTTATCCCCTGTAAGATGCTCTCCAATATCACCAAGACTCTCCCCGATGCCCCGGTCACCTTTGAGCTGTCCGAGCGCCAGGTGCTGATTGGTTGCGAGAAGAGCTCTTTCCGCCTGAACACGCTCGATGCCAATGACTTCCCCGAGTTTCCGGCCTATGCCATCGAGAGTGCCGTGGAGCTGCCGACCGATATCTTGTCCGAGATGGTCGGCCGCGTGTGGCGCGTCACCTCGACCGACAAGGCCCGCCCCATCCTGGGCGGCGTGCACATGAAGGTCGAGAACAACACCGTGCGCCTGGTGGCGACCGATTCCTTCCGCTTGGCCGTGTGCGATACACAGGTCGAGACCTCAACCCTCGAGGGCTCCTTTGAACTCAACGTTCCGGCCGACGCCTTTAACGACGCGCTGAACATCATGGCCAGCCGGGCGACCATCATGATCGGGGCTACCGACACCCAGGTCGTCTTTGAGGCCGGCAACACCACCTACGTGTCGCGCCGCATCGAGGGCGTGTACCCCAACTACAAGCAGCTCATCCCCGATTCGTGCGTGACGAGCGTCAAGATCGACGTCGCCGCCTTTAACGCCGCCCTCAAGCGCGTGGCCGTTATCGCGAGCGCCAACCCCGCCGTCAAGTTCGAGATCGATGTCGAGAACGGGCAGATGGGCCTGTCCTCCATTTCCAATGACCAGGACCTTGCGCAGGAGACGATCGATGTCGAGGCCGAGGGCGAGTCGGGCACCATCGCCTTCAACTACCACTACATCTTCGGCTGCCTCAATGCTCTGTCCAAGGAGAAGGAGATCACGCTGGAGCTCAAGAGCTACTCGCAGGCGGGCATCTTCAAGTCCTACGACAAGATCAACTACCTGTACCTGGTCATGCCGGTCCGCATCTAGCGCTGCGCCATGACCATGTTCGCCCGCGATCTTTCCGTCGCGCACTACCGCAGCTTCGATAGCTATCGTCTTGCCCTGGACGAGGGCGTGACGATACTTGCGGGACCCAACGCGGCGGGAAAGACCAATCTCATAGAGGCGCTGCAGCTGCTGACGAGCGGCGCCTCGTTTAGGCATCCGACCGCAGCCGAGCTCGTCCGTGACGGCGTGGGATCGTGCAAGGTCGAGCTGAGGCTCGAGGGCGACGGCCGCGTGCTTGATATGGGATTGAACGCGGAGGACGGTAAACGCTCGTTTAGCCGCAACGGCAAGAGATGTTCTGCCGCCGGTGTGCGCGGGGTTCTGCCGAGCGTGCTGTTTTGCCCCGACCATCTGGACATGGTTAAACGAGGCGCCAGTGTGCGCCGCGCTGCCCTCGATGACTTTGGCATGCAACTGAGCGCACGCTATGCCGATCTTGCGAGCACCTATGGGCGCTGCGTGACCCAGCGTAACGCCTTGCTCAAGGAGACCTGGTGCTGCCGCGAGATGCTCGGCGCGTGGAACGATTCGATTGCCCGCGCGGGCTCGGCTCTGCTTGTGCACCGGTTGGCCCTGCTCGACCGGCTGGCGGGCCATGTGCACACTGCCTACGGGCAAGTGGCATCCGGTGAGGCTGCCAACGTGACCTATACGTCCACGCTGGGGGATTTGCCCCAGGTCGAGGATCGCGAAGAACTGAAGGGCTGGGCGTACGAGCGCATGCTGGCTGCCCTTGATGAGCACGCCGACGAGGAAATTCGCCGCGGCGTGACGTTGGTGGGACCGCATCGCGATGAGATTGAGTTTACCGTGGCGGGTCGCTCCGCCCGTTCATTTGCCAGCCAAGGTCAGCAGCGAACGTTGGTTCTGGCCTGGAAGGTGGCGGAGGTGGCCGTGGCTCGCGATGTCCTGGGCACCGCCCCACTGCTGCTTTTGGACGACGTGATGAGCGAACTCGACGGCGAGCGCCGCGGTGCTTTTCTGCGGCTGATCGGCGATGATATCCAGACGGTCATAACCACGACCAACCTGGGGTATTTTACCGATGACCTGCTTGATCGAGCCAAGGTGGTGAGCATGGGTGAGACGTGCTAATTACGAGCGCGAGAGCGAAACGGTCGCCTTCAGTGGCTTTTTGAACGCAGAGCGCCAACGCATCCTGGCGGCTGCGACCCCTGAGCGCCGTGCGCAGATGGAGGCTGCCGAGGAGTCGCGCGCGGTCTATCGCGCGTGGAACGCGGTGTGCTCGGGCACGCGCGAGGGGCGGCATGTGACGGGGCTGCGTTACCTGCCCGAGTCCAATGAACTGCTGGTGTATCTCGACTCGCCCTCGTGGACGCAGGAAATGACGCTGTTGCGCGAGATCATCCGCGCGCGCATGGAGCGCGCCGGTGCGCATGTGGACGGCCTGGTGTTCAAAACCACCGCACCCGGTCACACGCCGCCCGCCGCCAAGGGGCGCCTGCGCCCGCCGACGACAGAGCGCCCGCCGGCCCCGCATGCCGACCTCAGCGATGCCGAGCGCACCGAGATTGAGCGCCAAGTGGCGCCCATCGAAGACCAAAAACTGCGCGAGGCCCTCGAGAATGCCATGAGAGCCAGTGCCGAGTGGGCCAAGGGCGTGCAAAGTAAAAAAGAGCCTTAAATCGCATCTGGTGGCCTTGTAGAGCCAAATACCCTCGTTCCCGAGGGTATTTTTTTACGATAAACTAGTAAGGCTGTACACATTTTCTTGACTGAAGGAGGACGTGTGACAAACGAAAACGATTACGATGGCGGCGAGATTAAGATTCTCGAAGGTCTCGAGGCCGTTCGTAAGCGCCCGGGCATGTATATCGGCTCGACGAGCGCCAGCGGTCTGCATCACCTGGTGTGGGAGATCGTTGACAACTCCGTCGACGAGGCCATGGCCGGTTTCTGCACCGAGATCCAGGTGACGGTCCACGCCGACAACTCCATCACGGTCGTCGACAACGGGCGTGGCATCCCCGTCGACGAGCACCCTGTTAAAAAGATCCCGACGCTCGAGGTCGTCATGACGATCTTGCACGCCGGCGGTAAGTTCGATAACTCGGCCTATAAGGTCTCGGGTGGCTTGCACGGTGTGGGCATCTCCGTCGTCAACGCACTGTCCAAGCGCGTGGTCGTTCAGGTTCGTCGCGATGGCAACACCTACGAGATGGAGTTCTCGCGCGGCAAGACCGTCAAGAAGATGGAGGTCGTGGGCACCTCGGATTCGACGGGCACCACCGTCACCTTCTGGCCCGACGATGAGATCTTCGAGACCTGCATCTACGATTTCGATACGCTGCATAACCGTCTGCAGGAGACGGCGTTCCTCAATAAGAACCTCAAAATCGTGCTGACCGACGAGCGCGAAGCGACTCCCCACGTGGAGGAGTTTTGCTACGAGGGCGGCATCATCGACTTCGTCAAGTTCCTCAACGAGGGCAAGGACGTCCCCGAGGCCTTTAAGGAGCCCATCTACATCGAGGGCAAATCGGACCCGGACGCGCCTGTGGCCAAGATGGGCGAGGTCGAGGTTTCCCTGCAGTGGAATAGCGGCTACGGCGAGAACGTCATGTCGTTTGCCAACGACATCTACACCCCCGAAGGCGGCATGCACCTTGAGGGCTTCCGTACCGCGCTCACCCGCGTGATCAACGATTACGCGCGCAAGCAGAACCTGCTCAAGGAAAAAGACGCCAACCTGACCGGCGACGATGTGCGCGAGGGCCTTTCGGCCGTTATCTCGGTCAAGCTGCCCGATCCGCAGTTTGAGGGCCAGACCAAGGCAAAGCTCGGCAGCTCCTATATGCGAGCGCTCACGCTCAAGATTGTGACCGACGGCCTCGCCGATTACTTGGAGGAGCATCCCAAGCCCGCTCGCGAGATCGTCAAGAAGGCGCAGCAGGCCTGCAAGGCGCGCAATGCCGCCCGCAAGGCGCGCGAGGCGACCCGCCGCAAGAGCCTGCTCGAGACGGCGTCCCTGCCCGGTAAGCTCGCTGACTGCTCGGTGCGCGATGCCGAGCTGACCGAGCTCTTCATCGTAGAGGGCGACTCGGCAGGCGGTTCGGCCAAGGACGGCCGTCGCCGAGACATCCAGGCGATTCTGCCCCTGCGCGGCAAGATTTTGAACGTCGAACGCGTTGGTGACCATCGAGCGTTCTCGAGTGACACCATCCAGTCGCTGATTACCGCGATCGGCTGCGGCGTCACGACGAGTGCCGGCGACGGCGGCGACTTCGATATCACCAAGGCGCGCTACCACAAGATCATCATCATGACCGATGCAGACGTCGACGGTGCGCATATCCGCATCCTGCTGCTGACGTTCTTCTACAAGTACATGCGTCCGCTGATCGATGCCGGCTACGTCTATGTTGCCTGCCCGCCCATCTTTGGCATTAAGGTGCGCAACAAGATCCACTACGTGTATCCCAACGGCCGCCAGCCCGAAGACGAGATCCTGCGCGACACCATCCAGAGTCTGGGCCTGAACCCCGACGATAACGACGAGGACGGCAAGGCCAAGGACGGCAAGATCACCAAAAAGCGCAAGGGCTATACCGTCCAGCGCTACAAGGGCCTGGGCGAGATGGACCCCAAGCAGCTTGCCTCGACGACGATGGACCCCAAGACCCGCATCCTGCAGCGTGTGTCGATCGAGGACGCCGTGGTGGCGGACCGCGCCGTGCGCGAGCTGATGGGTTCCGAGGTCGGCTATCGCCGCGAGTACATCGAGAAGCATGCACATGATGCACGATTCTTAGATGCCTAACCTGTTCGGCTTTCCCAGCCACCGCACCTTCGCCCTCAATCGTCGGTCGCGTACCCAAGTACGTTTCCCTCCTCTTTCGGGCGAATCTGCGGCACCTGGAAAAGCCGTCTCCGTGGTAGGGAACTAATTAGACCACGCAAACCATGAGGAGGTAACGTGGCAGACGATATCAACAATAACGAGGGTATGGACGAGGCCGGCGATGCCGGTATGCCCGACGATCTGAAGCGCCTGCTTGCCCGTGCTGAGCAGGGCGAGGACGGCGATCCGGACGCCTATAACCCCGATGCCGATGATGATGAGGAAGAAGACGACGCCGAGCTCGAGGAGAGCTTTGGCGAAGTCGACCGTGGCGCCTCGGCCGGCGAGGATATCAACGGCGGCCAGCTCCAGATTTCGGAGTTTGGCCGCGAGATGAAGCAGTCGTTCATCGAGTATTCGATGTCGGTCATCACGGCGCGCGCCCTGCCGGACGTGCGCGACGGCTTAAAGCCGGTGCACCGCCGCATCCTGTACGCGATGAACGAGAGCGGCATCTACCCCAACCGCCCGCACAAGAAGTCAGCTTGGACGGTCGGCGAAGTTATCGGTAAGTACCACCCGCATGGCGATTCCGCGGTCTACGAGGCCATGGTCCGCCTGGCGCAGTGGTTCTCCATGCGCACGCCGCTCATCGACGGTCACGGTAACTTCGGTAACATCGACGGCGACGGCGCGGCGGCCATGCGTTACACCGAGAGCCGCTTGGCAAAGCCCGCCATGGAACTGCTGCGTGACTTGCAGAAGGATACCGTCGACTGGCAGCCCAACTACGACGAATCGCTCGCCGAGCCCGTGGCGCTGCCTGCGCGCTTCCCCAACCTGCTGGTCAACGGCAGCCAGGGCATCGCCGTCGGCATGGCCACCAACATCGCTCCGCATAACCTCACCGAGGCGATCGAGGCCACCTGCTACCTGATCGACAACCCCGACGCCACCGTCGACGAGCTCATGCAGATCATGCCCGGTCCGGACTTCCCCACCGGCGCCATCATCATGGGCAGCGCCGGCATTAAGCAGAGCTACGAGACCGGCCGCGGCTCCATTACCGTGCGTGCCAAGGCACACGTGGAGTCCACCAAGACCGGCCGCAGCCGCCTGGTCTTTACCGAGATTCCCTACATGGTCAACAAGGGCACCCTGCAGGAGAAGATCGCCCAGCTCGTCAACGACAAGCGCATCGAGGGCATCTCGGATATGCGCGATGAGTCCAACCAGAAGGGCATCCGTCTGGTCATCGAGCTCAAGAAGGGCGTCATTCCGCAGGTCGTGCTCAACAATCTGTATAAGTACACCTCGCTGCAGACGACCTTTGGCGCCAACAACCTGGCACTCGTCAACGGCGTTCCCAAATGCCTGAGCCTGCGCGAGATGCTGCAGCACTACATCGACCACCAGGTCGACGTCGTCACCCGCCGCACCCGCTTCGACCTTAAGAAGGCCCAGGCCCGCGCGCATATCCTCGAGGGCTACCTGATGGCCCTTGACCATATCGACGAGGTCATCAGCATCATCCGCTCCTCGCAGACCGACTCCGAGGCCAGCAGCCGACTGATCGAACGCTTTGGCTTTACGCCCGAGCAGACCACGGCCATCCTCGAGATGAAGCTGCGCCGCCTGACCGGCCTGGAGCGCGACAAGATCCAAGAAGAGTTGGACGGCCTGCGCCGCGCCATCGCCTACTACGAGGACCTGCTGGCGCACGAGGAGAAGATTCTGGGCGTCATCAAGGAAGAGATGCGCGAGATCTCCAAGAAGTTTGGCGACAAGCGCCGCACCGAGATCAGCCAGGTTGAGAAGGACTTGGACGTCGAGGACCTCATTGCCGACGAGGATATGGTCGTGACCATCACCCACACCGGCTACGTTAAGCGTATCCCGGTGGCTGCCTACCGTGCCCAGAAGCGCGGTGGCAAGGGCGTGTCGGGCGTCAACCTCAAAGAGGACGATGTTATCGACGAGATGTTCATCGCGTCCACGCACGAGTATGTGCTGTTCTTCTCGAGCAAGGGCAAGGTCTATCGCCTGAAGGTGCACGAGCTGCCGGTGGGTACGCGCCAGGCGCGCGGTACCGCGATCGTCAACCTGCTGCCCTTCGAGGAGGGCGAGAAGATCGCGAGCGTCATCAGCTGCCGCGAGTTCCCGGCCGACGAGTACCTGATGTTTGCCACCAAGAGCGGCATGGTCAAGAAGACCGTGATGAGCGCTTACGATCGTAGCCGCCGTGATGGCCTGATCGCTATCAACCTGCGCGACGACGACGCACTGCTGAACGTGCGCCGCGTGCGCGAGGGTGACAAGATTATCCTAGCCACCACCGCGGGCAAGGCGATCATGTTCTCCGAGGAGCAGGTGCGCGCCACCGGCCGCGATACCAGCGGCGTTCGCGGTATCGGTATGAAGGACGGCGTGAGCGTTCTGGGCATGGAAGTCACTAACGGCAACGGCGATCTGTTCGTCATCACCGAGCGCGGCTACGGCAAGCGCACGCCGGTCGCGGACTACCCAGAGCAGAATCGCGGCGGCCAGGGCGTCTACACCATCCAAATGACCGAGCGCAAGGGCAACCTCGCGGCCATGAAGACGGTGGGCCCGCAGCACGAGCTGTTCATCGTGACGGAGGGTGCGACGGTCATTCGCGTCAAGACCGACGAGATCAGCCAGACCGGCCGCGCCACCCAGGGCGTCAAGATGATGACCGTCGACGACAACGACCGCGTATGCGCCGTAGCCCGCATGACGGCAGCCAAAGAGAAGCCCGAAGGCGAAGCAACAGAAGACGGTTCTGCCCCCGAAGAAGCCCCAGTCGATCTAGGCGATGGCAACGACATGCCAGAAGATCTCCTAGACGAGTAAGAGGCTCTAGCTGGTAAAAATCATCAGACCCCATATATCGGCGGTCGGCGCACTGCGCGCCGACCGCTTTTTTGAAAACCTTTGAACCCCACGTCGCCCCCGGCTGCCCGGCGGCATGCGAAGTCGATCGCGAGTTCCGCACGAGCAGGAGAGCACTTAATGTGCTCTCCGTGCGAGCAGGACTGTCCGAGCAGGCGACTTCGCATGCCGCCGGGCAGCCGGGGGCGACACCCCTCAAAGATTTTCAAAAAAGTTGTTGACGCGCGCGTAACGACTCGTCTAATATATCCCTTGCGCGATGGACCTGTAGCTCAGTTGGTTAGAGCGTCCGGCTGATAACCGGGAGGTCACAAGTTCGAATCTTGTCAGGTCCACCATCAAAACTGTGAAGAGCCCTGGGGCATTGCCTTGGGGCTTTTTTCTTGTCTGCGATAAATCTCATTTTGGTTTTGTGTGCTGTGCGAAAGATTGGGTAGTATAGCTATTCAATGCGGTGGAGCTGCCGCGTGTTAACCGCTACGTACCGGAGGTGTTCCATGGTTCGTGTCGACATAGAGACCATCGTCATGGCCGCCGGTCCCGTGCCATCGCTTATCGTGCTTCGCGAGCGCTGCAGCAAATCGGACTCGCCCGCGCCGCTGCGTTCCCTTTCCATTCAGACTGGTTCGTTTGAAGCCGCTGCCATCAGCCGCGGCATCGATAGCGGCCGCGCCGAGCGCCCGATTACCCATGACCTGTTGCTCGATACTGTTGGCGCCCTGGGCGCCAAGCTCGAGCGCATCGAGATCGTTCGCGCCGAGCCGCCGGTGTTCTACGCGACGATCGTCGTACTGGCCGATGGTGACGAGCGCAAGATCGACGCCCGCCCCAGTGATGCCATTGCCCTTGCCGTGCGCAGCAATGCCCCCATGTTTGTGGAGGACGACATCATGAATCGCCTGGGCACTGTTTCTACCCACGCCGAGGAAGTCGACGACGAGCAGGAGTTCGAGAAGTTCGACGAGTTCGTCCATACGCTCTCCCCCGATGACTTCTAAATGCGGGGCGTCCAGGTTGCGGAGCGTTCGCTGATGGCCGGCGGGATGTCGGCTGAAGCGGCTGCAATCGCCCGCGAGGCCCAGATGCGCTCGGAGGCTTCTGAGGCGGCTCGCATTGCCTATGTGACGCAGGCCCGCACGCTTCGTGAACGCCGCAGCTCGTTTATCAAGATGGTTGTCATCTCCGCCCTTGTCGCGGCAATCTGCTCGCGCCTTCGTGGTACAGTTGGTGCGCTTGGGTTTTCGATCTCTACGGGCCTGGTGATTTGGGGCGTGGTCGATGCGGTCATGCTGACCAGCCAGATCAAGGTGCTCGACAAGCGCGCGTCGGACATGACGCGCGCCCGCGATGCCGCCGCTAAGATCGCCGCCGAGGCGCAAGAACTGTAACGACGCCAGACTCGATGGGAAGGTCTAAAGATGGCACAGGATATGCAGGACGCCGGTAACGTCTCCGCCGAGCTCGACGCCATGGTGTGCGATCTAATCGGCGCGTTCTTGGATGACCTTGCCGCCGGTGAAAACCCCGGCGTGGTCGTGGCAATTGAGGACGCCGCTTCCAACCGTTATCTGGCGGCGCTCGATGAGGATGGCGAAGAGGCGTGCCTCGAGGCGGCCACCAACTTTATCTCCGAGCACAAGATGGGTCTTAAGGACGAGGGCCTGGGCCGTATCGCCCGCTATGCCATCGGCTATACCGGCTGCGTCGAGATTGACGGCGGCTACCATGACGCTCTGCTCGTGAGCTTTTTTGAGACGACGCTCGAGAGCGGTTTTTCGGCATATGTACTGTATGAGGGCATGGGCGCCGGCGATGGTTTTATGTGGAGCGACCCTGAACCTGCAGGTGAGGAAACCCCTCTCATCTAAAATCGCTAAAATAAACGAGTTTTCGGTAAAAGGCTCAATATTCCCGCCGAGCGTTGTATCGCTGGGCGGGTCGCATACGCGTGCCGTTTGTATATGGATAGAAGATAGGGGAACTACATGCGCGTAGACAATCTGAGGAACATCGCCATCATCGCTCACGTCGACCACGGCAAGACGACGATGGTCGACAAGCTCCTGCGTGCCACGGACGCCTTCCGTGCCAACCAGCAGGTCGAGGACCGCGTCCTGGATTCCAACGACCAGGAGCGCGAGCGCGGCATTACGATTCTCGCCAAGAACATCTCTATCGAGTACAAGGACGTTAAGATCAACGTCATCGATACCCCGGGCCACGCCGACTTTGGCGGCGAGGTCGAGCGCGTGCTGCGTATGGCCGACGGCGCCCTGCTGCTGGTCGACGCTTTTGAGGGCCCCATGCCCCAGACCCGCTTCGTGCTGCGTCACGCTATCGACACCGGCCTTAAGATCATGATCGTCATCAACAAGATCGATCGTCCGGGCGCCAACCCCGAGAAGGCCTACAACGACTGCCTGGACCTCATGGCCGACCTGGGCGCAACCGACGACCAGCTCGAGTTCGCCATGGAGCACGTGGTCTACGCCAGCGCCATGAATGGCTTTGCTCGCCTTGACCCCAACGACGGCAACATGGACATGTATCCGCTGCTCGATATGATCATCGACGACATGCCCGCGCCCGAGGTTGACGAGAACGCCCCGCTGGCCATGCAGTGCGTGACCATTGACCACTCCAACTTCGTTGGCCGTATCGGCATCGGTCGCGTGTACTCCGGCACCATCCACCAGGGCGACCAGATTTTGGTTGTGAAGAACGACGGCTCCAGCGCCACCGCTACCGTCAAACAGCTCTTTACCTTCGACTACCTGGGCCGCACCGAGTGCCAGGAAGTCGGCGCCGGCGACATCGCTGCCGTCGTGGGCATCGACCGCACCGATATCGGCGATGTCTACACCGATCCCGAGAACCCCGTTGAGCTCGAGCCCATCGAGATCGACCCGCCGACCATGTCCATCGTCTTTGAGGCGTCGACCTCCCCGCTCGTCGGTCGCGACGGCGACATCGTGGGCGCCCGTCAGCTCAAGGAGCGCCTGTTCAACGAGGCCGAGAACAACGTGACCATGAAGATCGAGGAGCTCGAGGACAAGAGCGGCGTCGAGGTCTCGGGCCGCGGCATTCTGCACCTATCCGTTCTGATGGAGTCCATGCGCCGCGAGGGCTTTGAGTTCCAGGTCGGCCGTCCCCGCGTTCTGTTTAAGAAGGACGAGAACGGCAACAAGATGGAGCCTGTCGAGCAGGCCGTCGTCGAGTGCCCGGACGAGTACTCGGGCAAGGTCGTTGAGGTCTTCGGCACCTCCGGCGGCATCATGACGAGCATGGATACCTCGGGCATCGTGACGCACCTCGAGTTTAAGATCCCGACCCGCGGCATCATGGGTCTTAAGAACCGCATTATGAACGTTACCCACGGCGAGGGCGTGTTCTACCACACCTTCCTGGAGTATGGTCCTTACGCCGGCGAGATCGGTAACCGTCAGAACGGCGCCATGATCTCCATGACCACCGAGAAGGCCGTTGCCTATGCTCTGGGTACGCTGCAGGAGCGCGGCCAGCTGTTTGTTGAGCCGGGCACCGAGTGCTATGAGGGCATGATCGTGGGCGAGCGCAGCAAGGCCGGCGACATGGTCGTCAACATCGCCCGTACCAAGAACCTGGGCAACCAGCGTTCCTCGACCTCCGATATCTCCGTCCAGCTGGTGCCGCCCCGCACTTTCTCGCTGGAGGAAGCGCTGGAGTACATCGCCGACGACGAGCTGGTCGAGATCACTCCCAAGAACATTCGCCTGCGCAAGCGTCTGCTCAACGCCACCGACCGCAAGAAGGCTGCCGTCCGCGCCGGCCAGGTCAACAAATAAGCGCTGGGCTTTATAGCGACTAACAAGAAAGGGCGTCGACCGCAATGGTCGGCGCCCTTTTTGGTGCAAGGGGATTGAGCTGGTCTGCACCGCCACAAGGGTGCCTGGCCCCTTTGTGGCGGTTGGCGGCTAAGCGGTGGGGAGTCCCGGTGTGTTGGCTGCCTGCTGCGGCTTGAGGTGGGCGTTGCGCCAGATGATTTGGATGATGTAGCCGAGCATAAAGACAAAGGCTACGCCGCTGATGAAGTCGCCTACGAGGGGGATTGCCGTAAGCGCGCCCGCGGCGATGCCGCCCACGGCCGCCATGGCGTAACGGTTCTGGCTGTGTCCGACCATGCGGGCGATTGCGCACCCCGCAAAGGCACTCGACACCAATGCGATGCCGATAACGCCGCACAAGAGGGTTCCGGCAAGCGACAGGCCAGCGATAGAGATAATTAGCAGCAGGACGGCGGGGACGACAGCAATCGTACCCAGAAGACCGCTCACCCACAGGGGCGTGGGGCGCTGGTGGAGCATGCCAGCGGCGCTGGCGGTTGCACGCGGAAAGACGAGCTCGAGCAGCAGGGCGACAAAGCAGGTCGAGAGCGCCGCGGCGACGATGCCGCCGATGATGTTGTTAGCGGTCGTGGCCGCGCTCTCGTTCTCGGTGCGGTCGATCTTGAGTGCGCCTACCTCGGCTCCTGCGGCACGCTCGGGGTCCTCGGAGACGTGCGCGTTCACGGTGCCGGTAATACGGGCATTCTTGCCCAAGACGAGCTTATCGGCCCAAACCTCGACATCGCCCTCGACGGTGCCGTCGATGGTCACCGTATCGCCTGCAAGCGCTGCCGACTTGGCGGAGCCTCGCAGGGCAACCGTCTCGCCCATCGCGTAAAAACAGTTGGCGGCGCTGTCGGAATTGAGCACAACGTGCTGACCGGCCACCGTGACGCTGCCATTAACCGTGGTTTTGGCGATATCGATAGTGCGTGCCGCCAGACGGACGGCGCCGCCCACCGTGCAGTCGCGGATCGAGAGGGTATCGCCCGCGGCGATGATATCGCGGTCGATGGACGCATCGTCCAAGTTGAGAGCCTGGCCTGCCCAGTACAGGTCACCCTCGACGCCGGACGGATTGGCGTCATTGTCGGTCGCAAGTATGTTTCCTGCGGTGTCCGTGCCGGCGAACGACGCCGTGGGAAGTGCGGTGAGCGCCAGCACGATGAGCGCGAATAGGATGGTGATGCGGCCCCACGCTTTATGGCGCTGGGTCGACGGGAATTGATTGCAGGGCATAGTGAATCCTTCGTCAGATGCTCGACATGCACCTAACAGGGTACCCAACGCGTGGGCGCTCTAAAAGAACCTCTCGGTTGTATTTCGAAGGATGAGGCCGCGCAATCTACTTTTTGCGGTGCAAAAAACGTGCGATGTCTTCCTCGGTGGGGCTTTTGATGTCGAAGCGCAGCGACAGCCAGCGCAGTCCCATGGTTATCGCAACGCATACGATTAACGCGGTGATGTTGCTGACGACGCCGCTCATGACAAGGCATACATAGCTTGCAGAGCCGGCAATGGCTGCGATGGCATAGAAGTTGGTGCGCTGGAAAATGCCCGGCACCACGCCCATAAAGCTGTCACGCAGCATGCCGCCGCCCACCGCGGTGAAAAAGCCCATCATGATGCACACCGCCGGCGCAAAGCCGTAGACCAGCGCCTTGTCTGCTCCAGTGGCGGCATAGATGCCGACCGAGATGATGTCGAGCAGGGGGATGAGTTTTTCGGGCTTGTCGACGATTGCCGGGAAAATGTAGATGATGGCTGCCGTGGCAATGGAAAGCGGGAGCGCCATCGGTTGGTTGAGGATGTAGACGTTGCCCACCTGCAGCGTCATATCGCGCAAAAGACCGCCGCCCAGGCCACAGACCACGGCGAGC
Organism: uncultured Collinsella sp.; assembly: GCA_900541005.1. Taxonomy (GTDB): domain Bacteria; phylum Actinomycetota; class Coriobacteriia; order Coriobacteriales; family Coriobacteriaceae; genus Collinsella. The sequence goes on from UQIP01000004.1 coordinate 46,413, forward strand.
GCGACGGCGCCCACCAGGTCGAGCTTGTGCTCGCGCGCAACCAGAACTCCTGAGATCGATGCCGCGACAACAGCGAACATCTCAAGCCAAAACGGAATAGCGACCATGGCATCCGAGGCATGTGAGGTAACGGTCATAGCGGCGACGATGGGCAAGATAGGGTCCTTCTGATTGCGGGTTTAGATAATGCCCGTACATAGTACATGGTTGACGGGTCTGGCGACCCTATTGCTCGGTAAACGGTCGGGACTGGATGCGGGCGTAGGGCCAAACATGTACGTCAGCCTCCAAAGATGTCAAAAATGTCGGTTTTGGAGGGTGATGTACGCGTTTGAGATTTGGGGCTGGGATCGACCGCGATGGGGGCGTGGCTGAATAGGAGGGATGTCCAAATTTTGAGCGAAGCTCAAAATTTATCCGGTCGGCTTACGCCGACCGCGCTGCGCTAAAAACGCGCCACAGGCGCGTTTTCTTTACGCTCCGCGCCCTGGCGGGTTCGAATCCCTCCTCCTCCGCCGTATTTGCTTGTTAGGGACTCAAAACAAAAAAGCTCCCGTTGTTGGGAGCTTTTTCAACCAAAATGGCGGAGGAGGAGGGATTCGAACCCTCGTGACCTTATACAGGCCAAACGGTTTTCGAGACCGCCGCATTCAACCACTCTGCCACCCCTCCGCGTGGGGTAAAAACAAAGCAGGCTCAAAGGCCTGCTTTGGAATTAACTGGCGGAGAGTCAGGGATTTGAACCCTGGAGACGCTTTTGACGCCTACACGATTTCCAATCGTGCTCCTTCGGCCACTCGGACAACTCTCCGTTAAATGCGAAAGTCAGTATACACGAGGAATCGCAAAGTGCAAACAGAAAAGTTGGCATTTTTTAAAGCGCTTGACCGCGCTTGGCGTTGCAGTGGGGTTTGAGGTACCAAAAAACGCCTTCCGACCAGCGTGGTTGATTAACTCAATTGTTCAAAAGGGGTATTCATAAGTGACTCGGCAATGAATTTAAAAATCTTTGGGTGGTGCTGTGAGCCACTGGTATGTATTTTGCGACCACAACCATGCGCCCGCTGACCTGCGACTTAACCCAGTTTGTCCCCGTGGCACCGTATCTTGTCCACAAATCCGTCAAGTTCTTGGTCGGCATTTGGTTAGAACGCGCATGAAGTGCTGTGTAAGCATGGGCATATGTGGAGGTCATGAGGTTGTAGCTGCATATTCTTGCAGCCTAGGAGGTTGAAAGATATTATTACCAAGTCTTTTCCTGCTTCAGGCGCACCTTCACGACCTGAAGCCACATTTGCCCAGAGGAGGTGACAATATGAAGGCTTATGAACTGCTGTTCTTTGTTGACCCGTCGCTCGACCCCGAGACTCGTCTCGCTGTTATGAAGCGTATCGATACCACGATCGCTGAGGGCGCTGGCAAGGTCGACTCCGTTGACGAGTGGGGCAAGCGCAAGCTCGCCTACGAGATCAACGACCTCACCGATGGTGACTACACCCTCATCAACTTCCACGCAGATCCTACCCAGATCGCCGAGCTTGATCGCGTCCTGCGCATCACCGACGCTGTGGTCCGCCACATGATCGTCCGTCGCGACGACCAGGAGTAAGACTGTCGTTTTGGACTGGGCTTGTGCCCCAAGAGGAAGTAGTGAGTTATGAGCATCAATCGAGTGAACATCACCGGTAACCTCACCCGCGATCCCGAGCTGCGCGCCACCGCCGGCGGAACCCAGGTTCTGTCCTTTGGCGTCGCCGTCAACGATCGTCGCCGTAACGCGCAGACTGGCGAGTGGGAGGACTATCCCAACTTTGTCGACTGCACTATGTTCGGCACCCGCGCCGAGGCCGTGAGCCGTTTCCTGGCAAAGGGAAACAAGGTCGCGATCGAGGGCAAGCTGCGCTACAGCTCTTGGGAGCGCGACGGCCAGCGCCGGAGCAAGCTTGAGGTCATCGTCGATGAGATCGAGTTTATGAGCTCCCGTGGTGGCCAGGGTGGCTACGATCAGGGCGGTTACGCCCCCGCAGCTCCCGCGCCCGCAGCACGTCCTGCCGCACCGGTGGCCACACCTCCCGCGGTCGACGTCTACGATGAGGACATCCCGTTCTAAGGGTTGTTCACCTATTTTTGAGTGAGAGGCGGCTTCGGTTCGCCGAAGTTGCCAAATGAAAGGTATTTTGACATGGCTAATGATTTTTCTGCACGTCAGCCGCGTCGTAAGTACTGCCAGTTCTGCAAGGAGAACACTGAGTTCATCGACTATAAGGACACTCAGCTTCTCCGTAAGTACATGACCGACCGTGGCAAGATCAAGCCCCGTCGCGTCACTGGCGCTTGCACGCAGCATCAGCATGACATCGCCAACGCCATCAAGCGCGCCCGCGAGATGGCTCTCCTGCCGTACACCGTCCCCGTGGTTTCCTCTCGTGGCAACCGCGACCGCGGCTAAGAAGGGAGACGCATCATGAAGGTTATTCTTCTCGATGAGATCAAGGGCAAGGGCGGCGAGGGTGACGTCGTAGAGGTCGCTCAGGGTTACGCTGAGAACTTCCTGTTCCCCAAGAAGCTCGCTGTTGCCGCCACCAAGGGCAACCTCAAGCAGCTTGACGAGCGTCGCAACAACATCGCCAAGCGCGAGGCCGTCCGTCTGGCTACCGCCAACGAGACCAAGGCTGCCTTCGAGGGCAAGACGGTCACCGTTGACGTCAAGGTCGGCGACGAGGGCATCCTCTTTGGCTCCGTTACCGCCGCTATGATCGCTGACGCCATCAAGGCTCAGCTCGGTATGGACATCGACCGCAAGCGCGTCGAGCTCGGTAAGCCCATCAAGGTTGCCGGTGCCCACACCGTTGCCATCTCGCTGTACCGCGAGATCAAGGCCGAGGTTGTCGTTCTCGTCGGCGTTACCGCCGAGGAGCTCGCTGCCGAGGCTGAGGTCGAGGAGGCCGCTGAGGTCGCCGAGGCCGAGACCGCCGAGGTCGAGACTGAGGCTGCTGCCGAGTAGCATTTGCTGCAACGCAACAATCTTGTTCTAAGAAGGGCGCTCTGGGAAACCAGGGCGCCCTTTTGTTTTTTTGCGCTGAGTGAGTGTCATGGTGAACGTTGCGTCGAAGTCCTATATACAGGACCGTTCATCCGTTTGGTTCGGTGATGATTGGCGGCGCGCGGCGCGTTTTGGGACCGTGGCTGATACTATGGATGCTCGCAAGCGATATGAATGAGGATGCTCATGGCATATGACGATAGGGAGACCGGGCTGACGGTTGAGGACCGCGGCTCAAAGTTGGGTCTTCCCCAAAACCAAGATGCAGAGGCCAATGTACTGGCCGCTATGCTGCTATCGCCCGAGGTGGTCGAAGAGGCCCAGGTCGAGCTGCAGCCCGATGACTTCTACCGGCCCATTCATAAGACCATCTATACCGCGATGGTCGATATGTACAACAGCCGCATTCCCATCGACTCCATCTCGCTGATCGATTATCTGCGAAGCATCAACAAGCTCGATGCCGTGGGCGGCGAAGCGTATATTTTGGAGTTGATGGGTCAGACCCTGTCGCTCGTCAACTGGCAGCACCATGCCGCCATCGTTCGCCGCGATTCGATGCTGCGTGAGCTGATCGGCGCCACCAACGAGATCAACGCGCTGGCATATAACGCCCCCACCGACACCAAAGAGGTTGTCGAGCTGGCCGAGAGCAAGCTGCTCAAGGTTACGGCGCGCGAGGTCAAGTCGAGCTACAAGACGCTGACCGAGTTTATGGTCGAGGCCTATAACGAGGCCGAGGAAGTGTGCCAGGCCGGTGGCCAGGCTGCGGGCGTGCCCACGGGCTTCCCGTCGCTCGACCGCATGCTCATGGGCTTCCGCGAGGGCCAGCTCATCATCATCGGCGCCCGTCCTGCTGTAGGTAAGACGTCGTTCGCTCTGAACCTGGCACTTAACGCTGCCGCTGCTGGTTATACCGTCGGCTTCTTCTCGCTGGAGATGTCGGGCAAGGAAATTGCCCAGCGTCTGATTTGCGCCTATGCCATGATCTCGATCAGTGATTTCCGCATGGGCCGCATTAGCCCCGAGCAGTGGGCCAATATCAACGAGGCCACGCAGACCTTATCCAAGCTGGATATTCTGATTGACGATACGCCCGGCACCACAGTGACCGAGATTCGCGCCAAGAGCCGTCGCATGCTCCATAACAAGGAGAAGGCCATCATCATCCTGGACTACCTGCAGCTGGTGAGTCCTCCGCCGGGACGCCGCTCCGAGAGCCGTACCGTCGAGGTTTCGGAGATGTCGCGTGGTCTGAAGATCATGGCCAAGGAGCTCAAGATCCCACTCATCGCGCTGTCGCAGCTCTCGCGTCAGGTCGAATCCCGTACCGGCAAGCGCCCGCAGCTTTCCGACCTTCGTGAATCGGGCTCCATCGAGCAGGACGCCGATATCGTTATGTTCTTGGACCGCTCCGCGGACGAGGCCGAGGCCTCGCGCGACGATCGACCCGACGAGGGCGTTACGCGTATCGTCGTGGCCAAGAACCGTTCGGGCCCGATCGGCGACGTCGACCTGATGTTCCTGCCGGCATCCACCAAGTTCTATGAGCTTGATGGGGCACATGCCGAGGAGTAGGACAGGCGCCCGTTGCACGGGTATACTGGGAATGTTTTGTGCTTCTGCGTGCCGGCGTGGCGCGTAGACAGGCCATGAATGTAAGGAGTAAACATGCCGTCAACCGTTTTGGTCGGTGCCCAGTGGGGCGATGAGGGCAAGGGTAAGATTTGCGACCTGGTCGCCGGCGACTTCGATGCTGTCGTGCGCTACTCGGGCGGCAACAACGCCGGTCACACCATCGTCGTCAACGGCAAGAAGTACGGCCTGCACCAGGTGCCTTCCGGCATCATGTATTCCGACCACGTGTCGGTGATCGGTAACGGCTGCGTCGTCAACCCCAAGGTTGTCCTTGAGGAGATTGACATGTTCGAGGCCGACGGCATCACCACCAAGAACCTCAAGATCAGTGGCAACGCGCATGTCATCATGCCGTACCACATCGATCTGGATGGCGCCTTTGAGCAGAAGCTCGGCAAGAAGAACATCGGTACCACCAAGCGCGGCATCGGTCCGTGCTATCAGGACAAGATGGCCCGCATTGGCCTGCGCATGCAGGACATGCTGGACGAGACGCTGTTCCGCGACAAGCTGGAGACCGCTCTCGCCCGCGTGAACCCCGAGCTCGAGCTCATCTACAACCTGCCCACCTACACCGTGGACCAGATTTGCGACGAGTACCTGCCGATGGCCGAGCGCCTGCGCCCCTACATCACCGAGACGAGCCTGCTGCTCAACAACATGATCGACGAGGGCAAGGACCTGCTGTTTGAGGGCGCCCAGGCGACGCTGCTCGACATCGACCACGGCACCTATCCGTACGTGACGTCTTCCAACTGCACCGCCGGCGGCGCCATTACCGGCTCCGGCGTCGGCATGAAGAACGTCGATCGCGTGCTGGGCGTCATGAAGGCCTATATCACCCGCGTCGGTTCGGGCCCCATGCCCACCGAGCTTTCCTATGAGTCCGAGGCTGGCCACACGCTGACCGAGGAGGGCTATGAGTACGGCGTGACCACCGGTCGCCGTCGTCGTTGCGGCTGGTTTGACGGCCCTATCGCCAACTATGCCTCGTGCGTCAACGGCCTCACCGACATCGCCGTGACCAAGCTCGACGTGCTTTCGGCCTTCGACACCATCAAGGTGTGCGTGGCCTACGACGTCGATGGCGAGCGCTACACCAGCGTGCCCGAGCATCAGGTGCGCTTTGAGCATGCCAAGCCCATCTACGAGGAGCTCCCTGGCTGGAAGTGCGACATCACCGGTTGTCGCAGCTTTGACGAGCTGCCGCAGGAGGCTCAGGACTACGTGGCGTTTATCGAGGATCTGGCACACACCCGCGTGACGTTCATTGGCGTTGGCGCTGGTCGCGAGCAGATTATCAACCGATTCTGGAAGTAATCGGGACTATTTGGTTATTGCGATATACCCCTTTGCAGCCCGGGTGGGCGGCCGAGGGGTATATTTGCTTGCAAGGGGCTCGCGCGGAGCGGGCCATTCATCCATAGAGGAGGCACCCTTGAAGGCGGACACTCAAACCATCGACATCCTGTTGTTGGGCAGCGGCGGCCGTGAGCATGCTTTGGCAGCCAAGCTCGCAGCATCACCGCGCGCCGGCAAGCTCTACATCGCGCCGGGCAACGGCGGCACCGCGAGCTGCGGCGAGAACGTTGTTCTCGACGACTGCGATCCTGCGGCCGTGGCGGCGTTTGCGCAGAGCCACGGATGCGGACTCGTGGTAATTGGCCCCGAGGCTCCGCTCGTGGCGGGCGTGGCCGACGCCGTGCGCGCGGCGGGTATTCCCTGCTTTGGCCCGGGTGCCGAGGGCGCCCAGATGGAGGGCTCCAAGCTGTTCTCCAAGCAGCTCATGGAGCGTGCGGGCATTCCGACGGCAGCCTACGGCTCGTTTACCGACGAGGCTTCGGCTCTCGCCTACGTACGCGAGCAAGGCGCCCCGCTGGTCGTCAAGGCCGACGGCCTTGCCGCAGGCAAGGGCGTTATCGTGGCGACCGAACTTGAGCAGGCCGAGGAGGCCGTGCGCGAGTGCTTTGGCGGCACCTTTGGCGATGCCGGCAACACCGTGGTTATCGAGGAGATGCTCGTTGGTCCCGAGTGCTCGCTGCTGGCCTTTACCGACGGCAAGACCGTGCGCCCCATGGCCACCTCGCAGGACCACAAGCGCGCGCTTGAGGGCGACCTTGGTCCCAACACCGGCGGCATGGGCGTCTACAGCCCGGTGCCCATCGTGACTGACGAGGAGCACGCCACCATGGTGAAGGTCATGGAGCAGACCGTGGCCGAGCTCGCTGCCGAGGGTATCGACTACCGCGGCTGCCTGTACGGCGGCTTTATGCTCACGCCTGCCGGCCCCAAGGTGCTGGAGTTCAATGCCCGCTTTGGCGACCCCGAGACGCAGGTCGTTCTGCCGCGCCTTAAGAACGACCTGGTCGAGGTCATGCTCGCCTGCGCCAACTGCGAGCTCGATCAGATTGAACTCGACTGGCGCGACGAGTGGGCCGTGGCCGTTGTCCTGACGAGTGCGGGTTATCCCGGCAGCTACGAGAAAGGCAAGGTCATTACCGGTATCGCCGATGCCGAGGCCATGGAGAACGTGACCGTGTACCACGCGGGCACTGCCGTGGTGGACGGCCAGCTCGTGACCAATGGTGGCCGCGTGCTTGCCGTGACCGCGCTGGGCGATACGTTTGAGAACGCCCGCAACCTTGCCTACGAGGCCTGCGAGAAGATTGATTTTGAGGGCAAGACCCTGCGTCACGACATCGGCCTGCGCGCGCTGCGCGGCCGCGACGCCTGGGATGCCTAAAATCCGAGAGGAATGAGACGGATGGACGAGAAGAACGAAGAGCTCGTGGACGCGCAGATCGTCGAAGAGGACAGCCGCGTGTATGGGCACGCCGAGGGCGAGCCTGGTGGCGAGGTCGCTGACGAGCCGGCGCTGGTGCTGGGCGATGACGACCCGCACGATGCCGAGCTGCACGAGAAGATTCTTTCGGAGGAGTGCGCCTGGAAGGGCAAGATCCTCGACGTCCACCGTCTTGAGGTTGAGCTGCCCAACGGTCGCCGCAGCGCCCGCGATATCGTTCGCCATCCGGGTGCGGCGGCTGTTGTGGCACTGACCGAGAGCGGCAAGATCGTACTGGTGCGTCAGTACCGCACCGCCATCGACCGCGTGACGGTCGAGATTCCCGCCGGCAAGCTCGATCCAGGCGAGGACCCGCTCGATTGCGCCAAGCGCGAGCTGCATGAGGAGACGGGCTTTAGGGCTGGTCGCATTCGCTTTTTGACGTCGATTGTCACGTCCTGTGGTTTTTGCGATGAGATTATCCACATCTACTTGGCTACCAAGCTCGAGTTTGATGCGCCCAACCCCGATGATGACGAGTTTGTCAACGTGGACCTGGTGCCGCTGCATGAGCTGATCGACGCCGTACTCGACGGCAAGATCGAAGACGCCAAGACCGTCGTGGGCGCCTTGGCCTGCGACAGCATCGCACACCGCCTTGGGGGCACGGAGCTTTAACGAGTGGGGATAGCCCTGGGACAAGTACTACTGATTGCTTTGTCCCAGGGCCTTACGTTGCTGATATTTCTTTGAGGATCACATGCTGAAGAGGTTTCTTTCGTATTACGAGCCCCAGATGGGGCTTTTTGTTGCTGATACTGTTTGTGCTCTGGTGCTTGCCGCCATTGACCTTGCTTTTCCTATTATTCTGCGTAATTTGACCGGTGGGCTATTTACTCAGGGTCAGGCTGCCATTATGCAGGCGCTCGGCATGATCGCGGTGGGCTTGGTGCTGATGTATGCCGTCCGCTGCGCCTGCCGCTACTTTGTGAGCTATTGGGGCCACGTGATGGGCGCGCGCATGGAGTCCAAAATGCGCGAGGACCTGTTCGACCAGTATGAGCGCTTTAGCTTTGCGTACTTCGACCGCAACAGCTCGGGTGACATGATGAGCCGCGTGGTCAACGACCTGTTCGATATCTGCGAGGCGGCGCATCACGTACCCGAGTGGATCATCATCTGCGGTATCGAGATTATCGGCTCGTTTGTGATCCTCTTTACCATCGCTCCGGTGCTGGCGCTTGCCATGGCCGTGGTGACGGCGGCGTTTGCGGTCGTCATGTTTTGGCAGAACATGCGCATGCGCGAGGTCTTTAGCGACAACCGCAAGAAGATCAGCGGCATTAATGCACAGCTGCAGGATTCTCTGGCGGGCATGCGCGTGGTCAAGAGCTTTGCCAACGAGGAGACCGAGCGTGCCAAGTTCCGTGCCTCTAACGACCGCTACCTTTTGTCCAAGGAGAACATGTATCACGCCATGGGCGTCTATACCGCGACGTATGGCCTGCTCTCGGGTGTGCTCTATGTGATCGTGGTGCTGCTGGGCGGCTGGCTCGTCGCCAAGGGACAGCTGCAGGCGGTCGATATGGCGACCTTTGCACTCTATATTTCGCTGTTCTGCACGCCGCTTGAGACGCTCGTCAATTCGGCCGAAACGTATCAGAAGGCTATCGCCGGCTTTAAACGTATGGACGAGGTGCTCTCGACCGCGCCGGATATCCAGGACAAGCCGGGCGCTACGGATCTGCAGGTGACTGCTGGCGCCGTGGAGTATCACGACGTGTGCTTTAACTACGAGGATGTCGAGCTGGGCGAGGGCTATGCCGACGAGCGTCCCGTTATCGACCATATGGACCTGTCCATCAAGCCCGGGCAGACCATCGCTTTGGTTGGCCCTTCGGGCGGCGGCAAGTCCACGACCTGTTCGCTGCTGCCGCGCTTTTATGACGTGGCTACCGGATCCATTAGCATCGACGGTCAGGACGTGCGCGATGTGACGCAGCAGAGCCTGCGCCGCGCCATCGGCCTGGTGCAGCAGGATGTCTATCTGTTTGACGGCACGATTGGCGAGAACATCGCCTACGGCAAGCCGGGCGCTACGGCAGAAGAGATCGCCGAGGCCGCCCGTCGCGCCAACATCGATGCCTTTATCGAGTCGCTTCCGCAGGGCTACGACACCGTGGTGGGCGAGCGCGGCAGCCGTCTTTCGGGCGGACAGAAGCAGCGCGTTGCCATCGCGCGCGTGTTTCTCAAGAACCCCAAGATCCTGATTTTGGACGAGGCGACGAGTGCTTTGGATAACGAGAGCGAGGAGGCGGTGCAGGAGTCACTCGAAGAGCTGGCACGCGGCCGCACCACGATTATCATCGCCCACCGTCTTTCGACCATTAAGCATGCCGATGAGATTGCGACCGTTGAGCATGGTCGCGTTATGGAGCGTGGCACGCACGAGGAGCTTCTCGCCCGTGGCGGCACCTATGCCCGTTACTATCGAATGCAGTTCGAAGGTGCGCGTGCGCACGAGCTCGACTGATTGATATGACAGGAAGTTTATGGCTGACAAGAACCCTTTGACTCCGGAAGAAGTGACGGAGTTATTCTCCGAAATCGATGCATCCGGCGTCTTGGATCCCACGCTCGCCAAAAAGCGTACCGAGCGCATGCGTGAGAAGGAGGCTGCGGCCAAGCGCGGTGACAAAGCGGCGCTAGCGCAGCTGCGCAGCGAGGACCGCGCGAGCCAGGCAAAACATATCGACCCGCTGTCCGAGGACGATCCTTCGGGCTCGCAGGTGAGCCATACCATTACGAAGACCGCGATGGCCGTGGTCATCGGTATTTTGGTGCTGATCGTGGGCATGCAGATTGGCTACGGCGTGATGCGTCGTCTGAACACCGCCAACCTGTCCGAGAGCGTTTCGGTCGATACCGTTTCGACGGCGCTGAAGGGCGGCCTTGAGTGGGGCAACGGCTTTACGCAGTTCCCGCTCGACTTTACCGTCGATGAAGCCGATGAGCGTACGGGCACGGTCGAGGTGACGGTGTTGGACACATCGTCTGCCAACGAGCTCGAGCTGCTGTCCAACGGGCAGATCCAGGCCGCGGCGCTTGCGACCAACGCGCTGCTCAACGATAAGATCGACCGCGTGGTGTATAACGTTCACGCCTATATCGACGAGGATAGCAACATTCAGCACGATTCCTTCTTTGGCATGTTCCCCGCGCGGGGCCACCAGAGCGCCATTTTGACGTTCGTGTGGACCAAGAGCTCATCCAACGCCACGAGTATCGACTGGAAGATGCGCATCGTGAGTATGGATGACACCATCGCCGAGCGCATTCAGAAGCAGGTGAACTCGGTGTCGTCGTTGATTGAGGATCCGGTGGTGAGCCAGACCAAGATTGACGAGGAAAAGGCCGAGCGTGACCTGGAGCATCGTCTGCATGGCCGCGAGATTTTCCGCGGCGGCAAGCCCGATCGCACACCGTCCGAACTGCTGGAACAGGACAAGAAAAAGTAAGACGCCATCATCCCGCGTGAGCCACAAGCCCGCGCGGGATGATTTTTTAATCCCCGTCCCAGAAAAATCATTATGCATAGAAAGTCATAATTATCATTTCGTAAACATTTCGATGAAATTAACGCCATGAGGCATACTTGCGGTTACAATACCGCGAGGCCTAACTACACACCTTTAAGCCGGTCCTGTGAGACCGGGAAGGAGAATTATGGCGAACAACCATATCGCGGGCGCTGCCGCCCGCACCTTCGCGCCCAGCGAGCTTTGCCAGCGTATGCTGGCCAAAACCAGCAAGGGCACCTGCGGTCCCTGCATCCTGTATCTTGAGGATGGGACCATTTTTTATGGACGTGCATGCGGCGCCGAGGGTACCGCGACCGGCGAAGTCTGCTTCAACACCTCGCTCGAGGGCTACTTTGAGGTCATGACCGACCCGAGTTATGCCGGCCAAATCGTAACCATGACCTATCCGCAGATCGGCAACTACGGTATCGACGAGACCGACGTCCAGTCGGCCTTCCCCGGCGACGCCGTGCGCTCTGCGAGCGCTCCGGCCATGCGCGGCATGATCGTTCGCGACATGTGCGCCACGCCTTCTAACTGGCGCTCGGCCGTCAGCGTGCCGGAGTACCTGCGCGCACACGGCATCGTTGCTATCGAGGGTGTCGACACCCGCGCTCTGGTGCGCCATCTGCGCGACAATGGTTCCAAGATGGGCATTATCTCGACCGAGATCTTCGACGTCGACGAGCTTGCCGAGCGTCTGGCCGCAGCGCCTACGCTGGTAGGCGAGAACCTGGTCAAGACCGTAAGTTGCCCCGCGCCTCATGAGTTTGTGGCCGCCGACCTGCCTGCCACGCATGACTTTGCGCTTTCGGCTGCCGCTCCTGCCCGTCACAAAGTGGTCGCCTACGACTGCGGTGTGAAGCGCGGCATTCTGGAAGGGCTGGTCCGCGCCGGCTGCGACCTTACCGTCGTGCCGTGGAATACGCCCGCGAGCGAGGTGCTCGACATGAATCCCGACGGCGTCTTTTTGTCCAATGGCCCCGGCGACCCCGACGCCGTGGTGGAGACCTACGAGCAGGTGCAGCAGCTGATCGGCAAGGTGCCGGTCTTTGGTATTTGTCTTGGTCACCAGATGATCAGCCTGGCCTGCGGCGCCCAGATGGAAAAGCTTAAGTTCGGTCACCGCGGTGGCAACCAGCCGGTCATGAACCTGGTAAGCCGTCGCGTGGAGATCACCGCACAAAACCATGGCTTTGGCCTGCTGTTCCCCAGCTTGGGCAAGCTTGTCCCCGAGCTTTCCGGCGGCGAGACCGAGCATGCGGCCGATGGAGATCTGCGCGTCTGGGTGCGCCGCGGAATCGCGCCGGTCGTGATGAACGAGCGCTTTGGCCACATTCGCCTGACGCACGTGAACCTCAACGACGGCACCGCCGAGGGCATCCAGCTGCTCGACGCCCCGTGCTTCTCGGTCCAGTACCACCCCGAGGCCTCGCCTGGCCCCACCGATGCGCACTATCTCTTTACCGCCTTTACGCGACTCATGGACGGCGAGGAGAACTACCTGGACATCGACACCGCGAAGGACCGCCTGGCTGGCTGGAATTTCGCCGAGACTGAGACCGAGGAGAACTAACATGCCTAAACGTACTGACATCAAGCGCATCCTCGTCATTGGCTCGGGCCCCATCGTTATCGGCCAGGCCTGCGAGTTTGACTACTCCGGCGCCCAGGCCTGCAAGGTGCTCAAGGAGGATGGCTTTGAGGTCATCCTGGTCAACTCCAACCCGGCGACCATCATGACCGACCCGGGTCTTGCCGACCGCACCTATGTCGAGCCCATCACCGCCGAATTTATCGAGCGCGTAATCAAGAAAGAGCGCCCGGACGCGCTGCTGCCCACGCTGGGCGGCCAGACCGGTCTGAACGCCGCCGTCGAGCTGGCAAAGGACGGTACGCTCGACAAGTACGGCGTCGAGATGATCGGCTGCGACCTGGCCGCTATCGAGCGCGGCGAGGACCGCAAGCTCTTTAACGAGGCCATGGCCGAGATTGGCCTGGAGGTCGCGCGCTCGGGCTATGCCTACAGCGTGGCCGACGCCGAGGCTATCGCCGAGCGCGTGGGTTATCCCTGCGTACTGCGCCCGAGCTTTACCCTCGGCGGCTCCGGCGGCGGCATCGCTCACACCCACGAGGAGCTCGTCTCCATCGTGAGCCAGGGCTTGGAGCTCTCGCCTGCCCACGAGGTGCTGGTCGAGGAGTCCATCGAGGGCTGGAAAGAGTACGAGATGGAGGTCATGCGTGATCACGCCGGCAACGGCATCATCGTGTGCTCCATCGAGAACCTCGACCCCATGGGCGTGCATACCGGCGACTCCATCACCGTGGCGCCGGCGCAGACGCTCTCCGACCTTGAGTATCAGCGCATGCGCGTGGCCTCGCTCGCCATTCTGGAGAAGATCGGCGTCGAGACCGGCGGCTCCAACGTGCAGTTTGCCGTGAATCCCCAGACCGGCCGCCTGATCGTCATCGAGATGAACCCGCGCGTGAGCCGCTCGTCCGCCCTCGCTTCCAAGGCCACGGGTTTCCCCATCGCCAAGGCCGCCGCGCGCCTGGCCGTGGGCTACACGCTCGACGAGATTGTCAACGACATCACCAAGGCTACGCCCGCCTGCTTTGAGCCCACGATTGACTACTGCGTGGTCAAGGTGCCGCGCTTTGCCTTCGAGAAGTTCAAGGGTACCGATCCCACGCTCACCACGCGCATGAAGGCCGTGGGCGAGATCATGGCGATCGGCCGCACCTTTGAGGAGGCCTTTGGCAAGGCTATGCGCTCGCTGGAGGACGGCCACCAGGGCATTTGCGCCGGTGGCAAAGAGGGTGCCGACAAGCTGAGCGACGATGAGCTCGCTCAGGCCGTGGCAACCCCGACCGAGCATCGCATCTTCTTTGTGGTCGAGGCCCTGCGCCGCAGCTGGGACGTTGCGCGTATCCATGCCATCTGCGGTATCGATCCGTGGTACCTCAACCGTATCAGCGATATGGTGCAGGTCCAGGAGAGCATCCGCGGCCTGCGTGTGGAGGATATCGACGCCGACGCGATGCGCCTGCTCAAGCAGTACGGCACGAGCGACGCCGAGATCGCTGCGCTGACCGGCTCGGACGAGCGCTTTGTGCGCGCCTATCGCAAGGGCCTTGGCGTGGTTCCCAGCATGAAGACGGTCGATACCTGCGCTGCGGAGTTCTCGAGCGCCACGGAGTACCACTACAAGACGTACGAGAACATCTACCGCACGAGTCCGGATGCCAAGAAGTGCGTGGCTCCCGACGAGACCACGCCGGCGGACAAGCCCAAGGCGATGATCCTGGGCGCCGGCCCCAACCGTATCGGCCAGGGTATCGAGTTCGACTACTGCTGTGTGCATGCGAGCTATGCGCTGGCGGCCCGCGGCTTTGAGACCATCATGGTCAACTGCAATCCCGAGACCGTTTCGACCGACTACGACACGTCCGACCGCCTTTACTTTGAGCCGCTAACCTACGAGGACGTCATGGACGTTATCGATGTTGAGCGCCCCGACGGCGTCGTGGTGACGCTTGGCGGCCAGACCCCGCTTAAGCTGGCGCGCATGCTCGAGGAGAGTGGCGTCAACATCATGGGCACCAAGCCCGATGCCATCGACTTTGCCGAGGACCGCGAGCGCTTTGCCGCCCTGCTCGACAAGCTGGGCATCATGTACCCGCCGGCGGGTCAGGCCACCTCGTTTGAGGAGGCCGAGGCCGTTGCCGTACACATTGGCTACCCGCTGCTGGTACGTCCGAGCTACGTGCTGGGCGGCCGCGGCATGATGATCGCCTACGATGCCGAGCACCTGCGCGATTACATGGCCGAGGCTGCGCGCATTAGCCCCGACTACCCGGTGTACCTGGACCGCTTCCTGGAGGGTGCGATCGAGTCCGATGTCGACGCCCTGTGCGATGGCGAAGAGGTCTATATCGGCGGTATCCTGGAGCATATCGAGGAGGCCGGTATCCACTCTGGCGACTCCGCGACCTGCATCCCGCCGTTCAGCTTTAGCGAGAGCCTGCAGGCAAAGCTTCGCGAGACCACGCGCCGCATCGCGATGGCGCTGGGCGTACGCGGCCTGGTCAACGTGCAGTACGCCATCAAGGGCGAGACCGTCTACGTGATCGAGGCCAACCCGCGTGCCAGCCGCACCGTGCCGTTTATCTCCAAGGCCACCGGCGTGCCGCTCGCCAAGTGTGCCGCACGTATCATGGCGGGCGATTCCATCTCGAGCTTGGGCCTGCCGAGCGACGAGCGTCAGCTGGACTGGTTCTGCATGAAGGAAGCCGTTATGCCCTGGGGTCGTTTCCCGGGCGCCGACGTTATCCTGGGTCCCGAGATGAAGTCGACGGGCGAGGTTATGGGTATCGCCAAGAGCTATCCCGAGGCATACGCCAAGACGCAGCTGGCGATTGACTACAAGCTGCCCGACCCGAGCGCCGGCAAGGTGTTCATCAGCGTGTGCGACCGCGACAAGCGTCATATCCTTTCGGTCGCGCGTATCCTTCGCTACCTGGGCTTTGATATCTGCTCCACCGAGGGTACGGCGCGCGTGCTGCGTGGCGGCAACGTGACGTGCGAGGTCGTGGAAAAGATTAGCGGCCCGCACGACGGCGAGCGTCCCAATATCGGTGACCTGATCGCCGATGGCAAGATTGCGGTAATCATCAATACGCCATACGGCCCGGGCTCGCGTGGCGACGGCTATCTGTTGCGTACCGAGGCGGTGCGCCGCGGCGTGACCTGCGTGACCGCGATGTCTGCCGCCAACACGTACGTGAGTGCTATCGAGGCCGTGCGCGAGGACCAGCAGGGCCACGGCAGTGCCAACGACATGGGCATGGACGTCATCGCCCTGCAGGACCTGCCGCAGTACACGGTGTAGTTGACCTGGCCGGCCGGGGCGGGAGGGGCCGAGATTTCCCCCTTTCGCTCCGGCTGCAAGCAGAGTCGCTCAGGAGGAAACTCGGCCCCTCTTGCCCCGACGCACTGTGTCTAGACGGATTGCACCTCCTGTTTTTAGAGATAAATACCATTTAGCGGTGATATTCAACCGTTCAAGATATTATGTAATGGCATATTACGTCATATGACGTAATATGCCATTAGCAGTCAAGGATGATTGTCTGTGTTCAAGTCGAGAAAGGGGCAAAATGATTAAACTGTGTCGCGTCGATAGCCGGTTAGTGCATGGGCAGACCGTGTTCTCTTGGTATCCAACGCTTGAAGCAAACGCTATTCTTGTGGTTTCAGATGAGTACGCCGCAAGCAAAGAGCGAATTCAAGCGCTGCGAATTGCAAAACCCGCTGATGCCAAATTGGTTGTCAAAAGTGTAGAAGATTCCATCGTGGCCCTTAACGGAAGCGCGGTGGATAAATACGAGCTAATTGTTGTTGCGGGAAATGTACATGACGCCTGTGAAGTTGCGCGTGCGTGTCCAAAAATAACGTCTGTGAATTTAGGCGGCGCTCGACCGTTGGGGGATAGCGTAAAGGAACTTGGCCCTGCTGTGCGCCTTTCCCAATCCGATATTAATGAAATTAAGAAAGCCATGGCTGATGGAATCGAGTTCGAGGTAAGGCAGGTTGCTAGCGAGAAAAAACGCATCGTAACAAGTTTTGATTTGTAGGAAGAGGGAGAAATATGCTGCTTCAAGCTTTTCTGGTTGGTCTTGCCGCTGCGATAGGTCAATCGGATTATTTACTCGGTACTGCGATGGTCGAGCGGCCGATTGTCCTCGGAGCGATTGTCGGTATTTTTTTGGGTGATATTCCGACTGGCGTTATTGTTGGTTTCCAGCTCGAACTCGCGTTCATGGGGGTCTGGCAGGTTGGTGCTGCCGTGCCGCCCAACGTAATTGTTGGTTCAGTTTTGGGAACAGCCTTTGCGATTACTATGGGTGCGGGTCCCGAGACCGCTCTGACTATTGCTATGCCCACTGCGGTGCTTGCCGGCATGTTTGACAGCCTTATGTATAGCGTTGTTACGCCTCCTATGGCTGTCTGGGCTGATCTTGGCGCCGAAAAAGACGACCCCAAAACGATTGCAGCCGCTATGTGGACCAATGGAATTCTCTACATCATTGCGCTTGGCTTGATTTGCGGCGTGGCTTTTTACGTTGGAAATGATGCTGTTCAGGCACTGATTGACGCCATTCCTGATTGGCTTACGAATGGGCTTACGATCGCAACGGGTATTCTGCCCGCGCTTGGATTTGCGCAGCTTATGTCAATCCTGTCCACCAAGGAGCTGAGCTTCCTATTCTTTGGAGGCTTCTTGCTGAGTGCCTATCTAAACATTCCGACGATCGGTATCGTGGCGTTTTCGCTGATCCTGATTGGGATTCTCAATATGGCTCACATTTTTATGCCTGCCAGTGCGGCGGTCGCTAAGGAGGTTGACGATGACAACGAATTCTAATGATGTTCTTGAGCTCTCGCCGGAGTCAAATAAATCGACCGATAAGAGAATAACCAAGAAAGACTTAAAGGCGTTATTTTGGCGTAGCTTTCCACTCAACATCATGTGGAGCTTTGACCGACAAATGAACGTTGGTTTCTGCTACGACATGATTCCGGTAATCAAGCGGTTATACGATAAGCCTGAAGACCGGATCGAGGCATATAAGCGTCATCTTGAGTTCTACAATATTCAAGTTACGTTTAATCCTCTGGTCGCCGGCATTGTGGCCTCCATGGAGGAGGAGAACGCCAACAATCAGGACTTTGACACCGCCTCAATTAACGCCATGAAAGCATCGCTTATGGCTCCGCTTTCCGGTATTGGAGATTCACTGATTGCCAGTACGCTTCGCATGATTGCGACGGGCGTTGTGACAGGACTTTGCCTTTCGGGCAGTCTGCTCGGCCCAATCCTGTTCCTGCTTCTTTATAATGTCCCAACGATCCTGATCCGCTGGTTTGGGCTTCAGTATGGTTATTCGCTTGGCAGTGGCATGATTTCGAAGCTGAACGATTCTGATGTAATGCACAAAGTTACGTCCGGCCTGGCGATTGTGGGACTAATGGTAGTTGGTGGAATGGTGGCGACCACCGTTGCAGTTACCACTCCGCTCGCTCTTAACTTCGGCGACACCGCGTTTAAGTTGCAGGAAACGCTCGATGGGATATTCCCGGCTCTTTTGCCGCTCTGCGCGTTCGGGATCATGTGTCTTTGCAATAAGAAACAGGTCAAAATTATTTGGCAGATTGTGGGCATTCTCGCTGCGGGTATTGTGCTCGGCGTCCTGGGGATTTTGGGCTAGAGAAGGCGTCCATCTTTTGAGATGCTGAACTCGAAGGAC
This sequence comes from uncultured Collinsella sp., assembly GCA_900541005.1. Lineage (GTDB taxonomy): Bacteria > Actinomycetota > Coriobacteriia > Coriobacteriales > Coriobacteriaceae > Collinsella. Next base: position 64,768 of record UQIP01000004.1, read on the forward strand.
GATGCGTCTGCTCGCCAAACGGTTTTTGAATAGTGGAGCGGCATTTCATCGCAGGCATATGTGACGTGCTCGACAACGCTCACGGGGGCTCCAACGATATAACCGAGAAGGTTTGCTTCTTGGAGCCCCGCTATTCCTGCGGTGATTTTGAGCTTCTCAATACCGGTTGCGATGCTGTAATGGTTGGCGATCAGGTCGAAAAGACTGGCATTGTCTGTGAGAAGCTCCAGTAGTCCGGGCAGAGTGCCCTGCGTTGCATAAACGGTGTCGATGGCGCAGGGGGCATTTTCGATATAAACCAAGCGCGCAACTCGTTGCACTACGGTTCCGTTGTCAATTTTGAGCTCCCGTGCAATGTGGGCATCAGCCTTGATCAAGCCTGTTTCCAAGATGGACTTGGTTGTTTTATCGCCGTATTGGGGGTCGGAGCTCAAATTGAAAATGGTGCTTGTTCCTCGTTTCAGGGTGAGCTTCGATGGGTTTACGAATGTTCCCTTGCCTCGCAGGCGGTAGAGCAAGTTTTGGTCAATGAGATTCTGTACGGCGCGTCTTACGGTGATCCTGCTTACTTTGTATTGCTTGCAAAGCTCGGTTTCGGTGGGAATCTGACTGCCGCCGGGGAGTTCGCCAGAAACTATTTTCTTGAGGATATCGTTTTCAACGGTCTGATAGAGAAGCTCTGGCTGAGTGAGCTCGTCTTTTGCTGCAGGCATGGTGGACCCCTTGGTCTTCAGTTTCTTTAGTACATAGATATACGACAACTGAGGACATCATAAGCCGTTATCTCAAAAGTTATGGAAATATCGATTTGGCGTTATCGCCGAGAGGGGATTTAAGATGGGCAGACAATACGACGAGGCGTTGATTGGCGCCATCTCCGGTCGCTCGTTTATAACCGAGAAGAGGGGGCTCGAGGTTCAAATTCGTCCGGTTCCTGATGATGAAAGAGAGCATGTGCTTGACCCACGAATTCTCGAGGTATCTCGCAAGAAGATGCGGAATGTTAGCATGTCTCCGAGCTGGACGAGCCTTATTGGAATGCGCCATCGCCCGGATAAGCCGACATACCGCCTACTCGATGGTGAGGTTCAGCGCGATGAGATCCTCATGGAGGCGGCCGATCGCTATATAGATTTATTCGTCTGGACGCCACCAAATCATAAGAAGGCAAGTCCAGCGCTTGTTTACCTGCATGGCGGCGCGTTTATGGCGGGGAATGTTCTGCAATTTGAACATCAGCTCGAGTTCATCGCCGAAAAGTCTGGTGCAGTGGTGGTTTATCCAGAATACCGCTTGGCGCCGGAGACGGCATTTCCCGGGCAGATCGAGGATTGCGTTCTTGCTCTTGATTATGTGTGCGAGCATGCCGGGGATCTCGGAATCAATCCTCATAAAATAATGGTCGCCGGCGACTCCGCAGGAGGAAGCCTTACTAATGCGTGTGTTCAGCTCAGGGGTGCTGGAGCTGTAGCCCATGCCTTCGAAATCTATCCTGAAGTCGACCTTGCGGGCGAACAGGGCGAGGGATATGAGGATTTTCCTGCGATAGCCGATCAAGAGGACGTTGCGCGTTTTCGCATCGACCATCTTCGCGATTCGGACGGCCCGATGGTCGAACTTTGTGCACACGGAAAAATGTCTCCTCATGACCCGTTGATTTCTGCGCTAATGCTTGAGGACTGCACTGATTTCCCCCCGGTGACTATCGTGACATCCGAATACGATCCGCTTCGTATCCCCGATGAAAAATGGGCTACAAAATTACGGTCTTCAGGAATCGATGTCGAGGTCATCGAATATGCCGGATGTGACCATGGTTTCTTCGATCATTTTGGCGTGTACCCGCAATCGGAAGACGTGTGTTTGTTGATGGCTGAGAAGCTTAAAGAAATGGCTGCACAATAACGTCTCTCGGCGATAAGGGACTGAAGTCGCCTGTGTTTCTGCATTCGTGGTTCTCAGTCTGATTAAAAATAAGGCTTGCTCCTTGCCCGAGTGGGTGGGGGGCAGTTTGTTTTTTGTAGCGATGCGAGGCGAGTGCCGCGCACTTTAGATCGCCATTTTGCTTCGCTGTATACCACTTGACGTAATAAAAGAGGCAAGGGCGGTGCGAGGGCCAACAGTCATTCTAAGCTCGGATTCGTATTCTAAAAAGGTTGTTTCGGTTGCGCGGTACAATATAGCAAAAAAGAATGATAAAATGAATTCGAAAAAGAATTCATTTTTAGGAGGTATGTATGCCTGCTTTGCAGATGCTCGACAACCTTGTTCCAATTAGCGATTTCAGCCACGGTAAGGGCTCGGCTGCATTTTCGAAGGTTGGGGACGACAATCCTGTTGTGGTTCTCAAACACAACAAGCCAGCGTTTGTGATTGTTACACCCGATGAATATAGGGAAGCGAAGCAAGCGGAGGAGGACCTCACCTTGTTAACGTTGGCGCTTAAGAGAATGGCTGTGGCAAGTGACGATGCGCTTGTTTCCCTGTCTGATGTTATGGAAGAGCTGGGTGTGAGCCAGGACGAACTCGATCAGATGGATGAGGTCGAGTTTGAATGAGTGGGTACGAAGTCGCTTTCTACCCGGATGCTCTCAAGGATATTAAGCGTCTGGACGGCTCCCAACGAAAGATCGTCCTTAAGGCTATAGAAAAAATCAGAACGAACCCATTGCCGCAGAACGAAGGTGGATTCGGCAAGCCTCTTGGAAACAAGGCAGGTACGGATTTGACTGGCTTTATGAAGATCAAGCTCAGGGGAAGTGGCATTCGAATCGTGTACCGCCTCATCAGAATTAAAGAAAAGATGGCCATCGTAGTGGTAGGCGCTCGCGAAGACATGGAAGTCTACCGAACTGCTCAGAGACGAGAACTCGATTTCGAGAAATGGGCGGAAGAGAATATCTAGCTTTAACGATGAACGACGAGTGAGCGTTGGTGGGGCCCTGACGAATTAGATTCGTCAGGGTTTTTCGCTGAACCAATTGCCTTCAGCCTCCGTTGACCTTTCCTTCCAATTCATCAGCCAACGTACGTCATAGCAATCCCCGGTAGGTCGCAGGGCGCTTCGCGGGCGGGCCAGGCTTTATCTGAACGACTTTGCGAAGCAACCGGAGTGAAGATAAAGCCTGGCCCGCCCGCGAAGCGCCACAAAGACCGCAGGGACGGGAGCAGCTATACTACTCTCAGTAGTTAAGGGTCGCGGATCCGCCGCGTCGCCGTTCTCAACAGGAGGTCTTTGTTTATGGCAGATCAAAAGCCGGTTGTCGGGATCATCATGGGCTCCAAGTCCGATCTGGGCGTTATGGAAGGTTGCACCGCCGAGCTCGAGGCGCTCGGTGTGCCCTATGAGCTCGTCATTGCGAGCGCACACCGCACGCCGGCGAAGGTCCACGAGTGGGCTTCGACTGCTGCCGATCGCGGTATCAAAGTGGTTGTCGCCGCCGCTGGCAAGGCCGCTCACCTGGGTGGTGTCGTGGCTGCCTTTACGCCGCTGCCGGTTATCGGCGTGCCTATGAAGACGAGTGACCTGGGCGGTATGGATTCGCTGCTGTCGATGGTGCAGATGCCTTCGGGTGTGCCTGTGGCCTGCGTTGCCATCAACGGCGCCAAGAACGCCGCCATCTACGCCACGCAGATTCTAGGCGCTTGCGACCCCGAGTACCGCAAGGTTATCGAGAAGATGAAGCAGGAGATGGCCGACGCCTAGGCGTTCCGCCGTTTCACCGCAGTATAAGGAGAGCCATGTCCGACTATCAGGGAAAACGATTCAAGGCTTCTCAGATTCCCGATCCGTCGAAGCCGGGTGCTGCCCATGCGGCGCAGCAGGGTCGGACATCCTCTCCTCAGCAGCCGCGCGCGCCGCGTTCTGTAACGCCGACGTCCCATCGCCGTCAGGATACGCCGGCTGCGTATCGCCCTTCGTCTTATAGCACCGCTAAGAAGCCGCCCCGGTCTTCATCGCATGCCGCGCCGTCGGATTACACCGAGCCGCCGCGCAAAAAGCGCCGCTCCATTATTCCCATTCTGCTCATCATCATCGGTATCGGCCTGATTGTTGCCGCCGCTGCCATCTTTATCAATGCGCAGATCGGTTACAAGCAGGCGAGCGAGTCGTACCAAAAGATCGAAGAGCAATATGCGCCCGCTAAGGACGCCAGCGGCGTGCCGGTTATCGACTTTAATGCCCTTGCCCAGACAAATCCCGAGGTCGTCGGTTGGATTTACGCACCGGGCACCAACATTAACTATCCCGTCGTGCAGGCTACTGATAACTCCAAGTACCTCAACACGTTGTTCGATGGCACGTCCAACGCATCGGGTGCCATCTTCTTGGATTACGAGGACAATGCGCCCGGCATGGTGGATCAGCAGACTACGATCTATGGTCACCACATGAACGACGGATCGATGTTCAATGTGATCTCGGATACGACCGATCAGGCGACGTTCGACAGCATAGAGTACGTGTATTACATCACGCGCGACGCCACCTATAAGCTGCGTCCGCTGGCGACCAAGGTCGTTGAGGATACGTACTCCAAGGCGCGCACGCCCAATTTTGAGGGCGACGACGGGCTCAAGAACTACCTGTCCGAGATGCTCGACGGTGCCTCTGCCGTGGCGAGCGATGCCACTGATCGTGCTGCTTCGGCAACCAAGGTCGTAACGCTTGTGACCTGTCGTTCGTTATCGCTGAGCAACACGCGTGCCGTCATGGTGCTCACGCCGGTCGAGGAATAAGTTGTTCGAGAGTAGCTAAAAAAGCCCCGTTCCAAATTGGCTACTCGACGACGGTAAGGGAGAAATGATGCTCGAGAATGGCAAAACGATGCCTTCGATTGATGCTTGGCTGCGCGAGGCCAAGGCCGATTCGTCGGCACCTGCGTGCGGTATGTATCTGACACATAACGGTGTGGTGCGCGCGACGCCCAAGGCCGAGGCGCGCGGTGTCGAGACCGATGGCGTGGCGCCGGGCCACAAGGTGGGCAGCATGGTGTTCGGCTACGACGCCAGCAAGGTACAGGCCGCCATCGAGGCGACGCGCGCGATGCCGGGTATCGGCTATGTGCGCGTGTGGCTGGCAAGCGGCGAGCTTGCCGTAGGTGACGACATCATGCTCGTGCTCATCGGCGGGGACATTCGCCCGCACGTGGTCGATGCGCTGCAGGCGCTCGTTGGCACCATCAAGAATGAATGCGTGAGTGAGGTCGAGCGCGAGGCGTAGAGGCTTGCGTCGATAGAAGGCTCGTTTATAAAAATGCCCGCCGGTACGTGTGATACCGGCGGGCATTTTGCGTTTTGGGCGCGGTGGGCGCTACACGCGCGTCGCATCCTTGGGGCTCATGGTCATGCTCTGGAAGCGGTTTTCCATAAAGTCATTATCGAAGTACTTGCCGTAGAACTGCGCAACGGGAATATCCGGTTCCGTGCCGTTGACGCGCTGATACCAATAATCGAGCGACTGCAGCGTCATAACGCCATCGACCAGCATAATGATGGTGAAGATGACGGTAGCCGAGTAGCGGCTCTTCCACGGAATCATGTTGATGAGCTTGAGCAGCCTCGGCAGCAGCAGCTTGATCCAGATGAGGCCACCCAGGCCCCACAGACAGGCGAAGCCCGTGCAGGTGCGTCCGCCCGTGAGGACCACGAGCGGGTCGGGCATACCGAACAGCGTTATGTGCGAGTAGCTCCACGAGACCACGCCAAACGCGGTCTGCATAAACCAGCCCACGAACACCTCAAAGCTGGCGCCGAGCAGGGCGCTCACCAGGAAAATGATGATGGGGTTCTTTTTATAGAAGCGGTTGAGCACCATGGTCATGAGCACGGCACCAAAGCCGTAGATGGGGCTGAAGGGGCCAAACAGCATACCGGCGCGGTCCTGGTAGACACCCGGATCGTTGACGGTCATATGCCAGATATCCTCCAGGACCAGGCCGAGCACGCAGCAGACAAAGAATACCCAGAACAGGTTGAAGTAGTTGAGCTTGATGTAGCCCTCGCCGGTTTCATCGCGCCCGAGCATGCCCTCGGCGGCGGCGTCGCGGTCGAGCATCTCCTGCAGGCGGCGCTGCAGCTCGCGCTCCTGGCGCAGCGTGGGGTCGACGGTGGCCGAAAGTGCGACGAGGATGCCGAGCTGGATGGCAGGGCGCAGCAAGAAGGGCCCGATGCCCTGGAGCATCACGTCAACCAAAAGCTCGACGACGGTAAACGCGATAAGGATATAGGACAGACGGGCGGCATTGCGGCGCTGGTTCTTGATGAGGTCAAGGCTAAAGATGATCAAGATGACGGCACTGGCAGCCGAGAGCATGATGCCGGCGACAATCAGTCCGACCGCGACGAGCGTGTTATCGCCGAGCTTGGCGGCGGCGTTGCCATTGATGAGCGCGGTGATGACCTGCCACATAAAGGCGCCGACCGAGGGGAGCGTGCCCACGCCGGACAGGATGCACAGGACGGCGTACACCTTAATGATGAGGGGGATCTTCTTGACCTCCGTGGCGCTGGGGACGCTGGGGTCGAGTTCGTTTCGATCCATACATAACCTTTCTCGTTTTGCTGTAGGTACAAGGATACGCCGCCGACCTGCCAAAAGACAGGACGAACGTCCCGATTGCAACAATGCAAGCCCTAACGGCGGGCGAGACACGTCGCAACGAAAGCATGCGGGATCGTCGGCCCCGAGGCGGTTGCCCAATAAAATGTTTGGCTGCAAAACGGATTATAAGCTCGGTGGGCTTTTAAAAAGCGCTGTTCATGCGCGGGAGTGCTTGTCTTGCCGTGCGTATAATAGGGCAGGTAACGCCAAATAACGAGGCTCTGAGGGGATGCCATGTCTCAAGAAACCATCCACGCGGCCGAGCGCGCCGCGGGACAGGTGAAGACCATGTCGACGTATGATCCGGACTCCGACCAGCTGCATGAGGAATGCGGCATTTTTGGTGTGTGGGCGCCCGATCGCGATGTGGCTCGACTGACGTACTTTGGTCTGCGCGCGCTGCAGCATCGCGGCCAGGAATCGGCGGGAATCGCCGTGGGTGATGGCGGCACGGTTATGGTTCGCAAAGACCTGGGACTGCTCGATCGCGTGTTCTCCAACGCCGACTTGTCGACGCTCTCCGGCCAGCTGGCCGTGGGCCACGTGCGCTATGGCACTGCCGGTGCCAAGAGCTGGGAAGCCTCGCAGCCGCATCTTTCTACCATCAACAGCGTCATTATCGCGCTTGCTCACAACGGCACTCTGGTCAACACCGACGAGCTACGCCGCCAGCTGATCGAGCTGGGCGTGCCGTTCCTCTCCAATTCGGATTCCGAGGTCGCGACCAAGCTTATCGGCTACTTTACTCAGCGTACAGGCCATCTGCGCGAGGGCATTCGCAAGACCATGGAGCTCGTGCGTGGCGGCTACGCCATGACGCTCATCAACGAGCAGGCGCTCTACGCATTCCGCGATCCGCACGGCATTCGCCCGCTCGTGCTGGGCAAGCTGGTGGACGAGGGTCTGGACCAGGCCGATGCCGCATCCGTTTCGCAGCTGCCGTCGCAGGACGGTGCCGCTACGGTCGACGCCACCACCCATGTCACGCGCGCCGGCGGCTGGGTCGTTGCCTCCGAGACGTGCGCGCTCGATATCGTGGGCGCCGAGTACGTCCGTGACGTCCGTCCCGGCGAGATCTTGCGCATCAGCGCCGAGGGTCTGGTATCCGAGCAGGGCGTGCCTGCAGCCGAAGAGCCCGCCAACTGCATCTTTGAGCAGGTCTACTTCGCCCGTCCCGACTCCATCATGAACGGCAAGAGCGTCTATGCCTGCCGTTACGACATGGGTCGCCAGCTGGCACACGAGGAGCCAGTCGAGGCCGATCTGGTCATCGGCGTGCCCGACTCCGGCCTGCCGCCCGCGGAGGGGTATTCGCACGAGAGCGGTATTCCCTTTGGCGAGGGCCTTATCAAGAACCGCTACGTGGGCCGTACGTTTATCGAGCCTACGCAGGAGTTGCGCGCCATGGGCGTGCGCATGAAGCTCAACCCGCTGCGCGACAACATCGAGGGCAAGCGCCTGGTCGTCATCGACGACTCCATCGTGCGCGGCACCACCATGGTGCAGCTCGTCAAGATGCTGCGCAACGCTGGCGCCAAGGAGATTCATATCCGCATCAACTCGCCCGAGGTCATCTGGCCGTGCTTCTACGGCATCGATACCGACGTGCAGTCGCAGCTCATCAGCGCCAACAAGACGGTCGATGAGATTTGCGAGTATATCGGCGCCGATTCGCTGGCCTTCCTTTCGGTCGAGGGCCTGCTTAAGGTCATGCCCAAGGGCGGCTACTGCGATGCGTGCTTTACCGGCCGCTACCCCGTGGCGATTCCCGAGAGCTTTGGCCGCGACAAGTTTATGGAGGGCTTTAAGCCCCGCAACTTGGATAAGCCGCTGCACTTTGACGACGATGCCGTGGTCGAGAAATACGACGACCGCAGCTGGGAAGAGAAGCACGGCGAGGCCTAAAACCTGCCATGTAGGGACAGGTTTATTTTGGTAGGTTTTATCTGCTGTTTTATTGATATGACGGCGTGTGCTGTTATGGCACACGCCGAAATGAACACAACTATGAGCACCGTTTGGCGCCCGCGCGGCGGACGGTAGTGGGAGAGGAAGGCTCAGATGAGCGACAGCAAGCATGTGACGTATGAGGATGCCGGCGTCGATACCGCTGAGGGCGGCCGCGCCGTTGACGCTATTAAGCAGATGGTCAAGGACACCAACCGCCCCGAGGTTATCGGCGGCATCGGTGGCTTTGGTGGCCTGTTCTCGGCCGCCGCGCTTAAGGATATGGAAGATCCGATTCTGATTAGCGGTACCGACGGCGTGGGCACCAAGCTCGTGCTCGCCCAGATCATGGGCCGTCACGAGACGGTGGGCCAGGACCTGGTCGCTATGTGCGTCAACGACATTTTGGCTTCGGGCGCCGAGCCGCTGTTCTTCCTGGACTACGTTGCCATCGGTCACATCGAGGCCGAGCGCATGGCAAAGATCATCAAGGGTGTGGCCGACGGCTGCAAGCTCGCGGGCTGCGCGCTCGTGGGCGGCGAGATGGCCGAGCACCCGGGCGTCATGGCTCCGTCCGACTACGACCTCGCCGGCTTTACCGTGGGCGTCGTCGATCGTCCCAAGATGCTCGACCCCGCGAATGTCCGTCCCGGCGACGTGATCCTGGGCCTGCCTTCCACCGGCGTGCATTCCAACGGCTACTCGCTCGTGCGCAAGGTCATTGGCGTCGACGGCATCAAGCCGGGCACGCCCGAGGCCGCCGCTAAGGCCGAGGAGCTGAGCCGCCCGCTCGAGGAGCTCGGCGGCGCATCGCTGGCCGACGCCCTGCTGGCCCCCACGCGCATTTATGTGAAGCCGATTCTTGAGCTGCTGCGCGGCGGCGCTCCGGTGCACGCTATCGCCCACATCACCGGCGGCGGCATCACCGAGAACCTCAACCGCGCGCTTGCCGACGACGTCGACGCCGTGGTCACCCGTAGCGGTGCCGAGATGGGCTGGGACGTTCCGCCCGTCATCACCTACGTGTCGCGCCAGGCCGAGCTCGCGCCCAACGAGGCGTGCAAGACCTTCAACATGGGCGTTGGCCTGTGCCTGATCGTCGCCCCCGAGGACGAGGCCGCGGTTACCGAGGCCCTGGTCGCGCTGGGCGAGAAGCCGTTCCGCGTGGGCGAGTGCGTTGAGGGTTCCGGTAAGGTCGTGTACTCCGATGAGCGCTAACGAGCAGATGGCTGCTGCCGAGGGCCTGGATTTTGTGCCCTATACCCGTCCGACCGGCACCGATACGGCCGAGCCGCTCAAGATCGGTGTGCTCATCAGCGGTTCGGGTACCAACCTGCAGGCGCTGATCGATTTGATCGCTGCCGGCAAGCTCAACGCTTCGATTGAGCTTGTGGTGTCGAGCCGTCCTTCGGCTAAGGGTTTGCATCGCGCTGAGCGCGCGGGCATCCAGACGCTCACGCTGTCCAAGGATGTCTACGCCGACCCCATCGCCGCCGACGAGATCATCGCGCACGAGCTTCTCGAGCGCGGCTGCGAGTATGTGGTCATGGCCGGCTACATGCGCATGGTGCACACGCCTTTGCTGGCGGCGTTTCCCAACCGCGTGGTCAATTTGCATCCGGCGCTGCTGCCGAGCTTTACCGGTGCGCATGCGATTGACGATGCCTTTGCGCGCGGCGTCAAGGTAACTGGCGTGACCGTGCATTTTGCCAACGAGATCTACGACAACGGTCCCATCATCGCCCAGCGCGCGCTGGCTGTCGAGGAAGGCTGGGATGTCGACACGCTCGAGGAGCACATCCACGCGATTGAGCACGTGCTGTATCCCGAGGTCGTGCAAATGCTCGCCGACGGCCGCGTCCACGTGCTGGAGAGCGGCAAGGTCGCAATTGACGCGCCTCGCGGCTAGCGGCGCACAGTACAATTTAGCCGAGTAGTCAGGGTGGTCATTGGCGCCAAGGCGCGCGTGGCCACCTTTTGTTTTGGGTAGTCATCGGGAACGGTCTTTAACGACTGGTCATTCAAGAACGTCGCAGGTGACTAGATGAGAGAGGTGAGCGCATGGCGGATAACGAAGCGCTGTTTACGCCTGAGCTGGTGTTTTTTGATTGGGAGTGTGCAACGCCGGATGAGGTGTTTGCGGGGCTCGAGGGCGAGCTTGCACCACGTGGCTACATTGCGTCCGGTTGGCTCGACGCCGTTCGCACGCGCGAGGATGCCTATCCCACGGGTCTTGCCATGCCGGCGGCAAACATTGCCATTCCGCATACCGATCCGGGGTTTGTGGCCAAGCCCTATATCGCGGTGGTGAAGCCTGCCGCGCCCGTGACATTTAACGCTATGGCTGGCATGGGCGCTCCGGTGCCGGCGCAGATCGTCATCAATCTGGGCATCGCCGAGCCGGGCGGCCAGGTCGAGGCCCTGCAGGCGCTCATGAACATCTTTATGGACGCCGATGCCGCAGCCGACGTGCTCGGCCAGATCACGCCCCAGGGCATGGTCGACGCCATCCGCCGTCACTTCTAAGGTGCCGGCTGCCACATCTGTCCCCTTTGCACCAAAATGGTGCAGATTAACCTGTCCCCAATGCACCAAGCGTGCCGCGGGGGCTGCGTTGTGACACAATGGCGTTTGTTCGATTCGTTATGCGAAAGGCCAACTATGGCAAATAAGAAAAAGAACCCCGCACCCGAGCCGACGCCCGAGCAGCAGGCTCGCGCCGCCTCCAGCTCTCGCAAGAAGCAGCGCAAGACCCGCGTGTCCAAGACCGTTAAGATCGTTCTGGTGGTCATCGGCGTGCTGGCGATGCTGCTTTCCGTCTCTGCCATGGCGTGCTCTGGCCTTATGTCGCAGGCCGAGGACACCTCGGGCTACAAGCTGACCGGCGGTGTTGCTGCCACTATCAACGGCACCAACCTCACCGAGGACACCGTGACCAAGCAGATCATGAGCATGCGCACGTCCTACGGCTACACCAAGGATAAGGATTGGGCGCAGTATCTGGTTGACAACGACCTCACGCCCAAGAAGTACCGCAAGCAACTCATCGACTCCTACACGCAGCAGATTCTGCTTCAACAGGCACAGAAGGAGAACGGCGTGACGGTGTCTGACGAGGAGGTCGAGAAGGCTTGGAAGGACGCGTGCAAGAGCGCGGGCGGCGCCAAGGCCTTTAAGAAGACCCTCAAGACCTACGGCTATACCGAGGACACCTACAAGGACTCACTCAAGGAGAGTCTGGCGCAGCAGAAACTCAAGGATGCCGTCGCGCCCACGAGCAAGCCCAAGGACAGCGAGATTGTCGATTACATCAACGAAAACCTGTCCAGCTACAACGACGCCCGCCGCTCGTCGAACATCCTGATCAAGGTTGATTCTGACGCTTCCGACGAGGACAAGGCTGCCGCCAAGGCCAAGGCGCAGGAGTGCCTGGACAAGATCAACTCCGGTGAGCTGAGCTTTGAGGACGCCGTTGAGCAGTACTCCGAGGACACCGGTTCCAAGGAGAAGAAGGGCGATGTGGGCTGGGATAAGCTCACCACTTTCGTCGACAGCTACCAGACGGCGCTCGAGGGACTCAACAAGGGCGACGTGAGCGAAGTCGTCGAGTCGACCTATGGCTACCACATCATCAAGTGCACCGACTACTTCCATGTCGATAATCAGGTTGATGACATCAACCAGGTGCCCAAGGACATCAAAAAGTACGTCTCCAACGTGGTGAAGACGCAAGCGGCCAGCACCGCGTACAGCGAGTGGCTGGAGCAGTACAAGAAGGATGCCGACATCACCGTCAACCCCATGCCCAAGGACGTACCCTATAACGTGAGTCTGAAGGGCGTCACCAAGAGTTCGACCGACGATTCGTCGAAGACTGAGTAACCATGGGGCGGTGCTCGCGTGAGTGCCGCCCACGCTATTAGAGAGGATTTGCAGATGACCAACGAAGAGCTGCAGAAAGAAATGATCGCGGCCATGAAGGCCAAGGACAAGGTTCGCCTGTCCATCATTCGCCAGGTCAAGGCCGAGGTGAAGAATATCGAGGTTAACGAGCGCCGCGATGTGACCGAGGAAGACGTCAACAGCATGATCAAGCGTCTGATCAAGCAGACGAGCGAGACGCTGGAGATGTCCATCAAGGCCGGCACCGACCAGGAGCGTACCGACAACCTGACCGAGCAGGTCAAGATTCTGGAGAGCCTGCTGCCCGCGCAGGTTTCGGGCGAGGAGCTCGAGGCCCTGATCGAGCAGGTCATCGCCGAGCTGGGCGCTACTTCCAAGAAGCAGATGGGCCAGGTCATGGGAGCACTCGGCAAGGCCACCGGCGGCAACTTCGATAAGCCTGCCGCGGCAAAGATCGTCGGAGCAAAGCTGGCTTAAGGGCCGAGCGGTACATAGTTGATGTTAAGGGGACGTGACCATTGCGGTCGCGCCCCTTTTTGCTGGGCTGGGCAATCATTGGGGACGGGCTTAAATGAGTGCCCAATGAGCGGGTACTCATTTAAGCCCGTCCCCAATGAGTGGGTTAAAGGTTGCGGGTTCTTTACGGGAATGTAGTGTGGGCTGCGGAAACGCGGTTCTTTCCGTACAATAGTTCAACTCGTGTAAACGCAGGGAAGGGACATTCATGGCAGACATGATCGAGATCAAGCATCTCAACAAGTACTTTGGCGACCTGCATGTGCTCAAAGATATCAATCTCACCGTCAAGCGCGGCGAGAAGCTCGTAATGATCGGGCCTTCCGGTTCGGGTAAGTCGACGCTCATCCGTTGCGTCGATTATCTGGAGGAGCCCACGTCGGGCGAGGTCGTCATCGACGGTACGCCGCTCACCAAAAAGAATCACCTGGAGATGGCTCGCAAGTATAGCTCCATGGTGTTTCAGCAGTTCAACCTGTATCCCAACATGACGGTGCTGGGCAACCTGACGCTCGCGCCCATCAAGTTGCAAAAGAAGAGCAAGGAGGAGGCGACCGAGATCGCCATCGCCGCGCTCAAGCGCGTCGGCATGGCGCATAAGGCCGGCGAGTATCCGCAGAACCTCTCGGGCGGTCAGCAGCAGCGCATCGCCATCGCCCGTGCCCTGTGCACCAAGCAGCCCATCATCCTGTTTGACGAACCGACCTCGGCGCTCGACCCCGAGATGGTCCAGGAAGTCCTGGACGTCATGATCGAGCTTGCGCAGGAGGATATCACCATGATCTGCGTGACGCACGAGATGGGCTTTGCGCGCCAGGTGGCCGACCGCGTCATCTTTATGGAGGACGGCCGCATCCTGGAGGAGGGTACGCCCGAGCACTTCTTCGATAATCCCGAGAACCCGCGTTGCCGCGAGTTCCTGTCCAAGATTCTGCACTAGGCGCGGTGATGGACATGACGGATATGACGAGGGCGGCCGTGTCGCGCCGTCACTTTTTGCAGCTGGCGGGCGCCGGCATGCTTGCGCTGACGGGGACCGCGCTTACCGGTTGCGGCGACTCCACCAGCGGCGAGGGCTCCGACAAGGGGTCCAAGCTTGCGGCCATCAAGTCGCGTGGCCATCTGAACGCCGGCGTTAAGAAGGACGTTCCCGGCTACGGCTATTACGACACCGCCAAGGGTCGCTTTGAGGGCATGGAAGTCGATTTGTGCTACCAGATCGCCGCTGCCGTCTTTGGCGTGAGCTACAAGGAGGCCCGCGCCCAGGAGCTTGTCGAGTTTACCGACGTAACGCCCAAGACGCGCGGCCCGCTGATCGATAACGGCCAGCTTGACGTGGTCGCGGCGACCTACACCATCACCGACGAGCGCAAGAAGAGCTGGGATTTCTCGACGCCGTACCGCACCGACTACGTGGGACTCATGGTCAAGAAGCGTTCGGGCTTTACCTCGATTGAAGACCTGGACGGCAAGGTCATTGGCGTGAGCCAGGGCGCCACCACGCAGAGCCTGATCGAGCAGATGATCAAAGACAACGGCTTTAGCTGCAAGCCTGAGTTTAGGGCCTTTAGCGGCTACCCCATCATCAAGAGTTCGCTCGACGCCGGCAATATCGACGTCTTTGCCATGGACCGCTCCACGCTGGCCGGTTACATGAACGAGACCGTTGAGCTGTTACAGCCCGAGGTCAAGTTTGGCGAGCAGGGCTACGGCGTGGCGACCAAGAAGGGCTGCGACCTTTCGGCCGTGGTCGATCAGGTGATTTGCGATCGCCTGGCCGACGGCTGGCTCGACCAAGAGGTCAAGACCTGGGGTCTTGTATAGACGCATCGTCCAAGGAAGGAATCAAATGCTCGAAGGATTATTTGACGCCGACCGTTGGTCGACGACATTTCAAAACATGGGGCCCTTCTGGGAGGGCTTTGGCGTGACGCTGCAGGTGGTCGTTGCCGGTCTGCTGCTGTCGCTGGTGCTGGGCACGCTGCTGGGCGTGTTCTCTACCACCCGTTCGCGCGTGCTGCGCGCCATAAGCCGCGTGTACGTGGAGTTTTACCAGAACACCCCGTTGCCCGTGCAGGTGCTCTTTATGTACATGGCCGGTCCGCAGTTTTTGCAGGCCATAACCGGTGCCGACCAGCCGGTGCGCATCGCGCCGTTTGTGCTGGGCTTCTTGGGCGTGGGCCTGTATCACGCGGCCTACATTTCGGAGGTCATCCGCACCGGTATCGAGGCGGTTCCGCGCGGTCAGATGGAGGCGGCCCAGAGCCAGGGCTTCACCCGTGCGCAGGCATACTGGTACATCGTGCTGCCCCAGACATTCAAGATCATTCTGCCGCCGCTGTGTAACCAGGCGCTCAACCTGGTCAAGAACACGTCGGTGCTGGCGCTTGTGGCCGGCGGCGACCTTATGTACCGTTCCGACAACTTTGTGAGTCTGTACGGTTACCTGCAGGGATACATCGTCTGCTGCCTTATGTACTTCATCATCTGCTTTCCGCTCGCCATGTTGGTGCAGTGGCTCGAGCGCCGCTCCAAGGAGCGTCCGCGCGGTGTGAGCCTGGCCGAGCTGGGGCTCGACAACGTAGAGGAGGCCTAGCGCATGGAAATCTTCAACGCGACCAACCTGCTCTACATTTGGGGCGGCTTTGTTAAGACGATCGAGATCTCGGCGCTGTCGATCTTTTTCTCGCTCATCTTTGGCACGGTGCTGGCGCTCGTTAAAAGCTACGCGCCCCGCCCGTTCCGTATTTTGGTGAGCGCCTATATCGAGCTGTTCCGTTGCACGCCGAACCTGCTGTGGATCCTGTTTATCTACTTTACGGTGCAGGGTTTGGACATTGTGATTTCGACCATCGCCTTTACGCTGTTTACCAGCGCTGTTATGGCCGAGATTGTGCGCGGCGGCCTCAACTCGATTCCGCGCGGCCAGTTTGAGGCAGCGCAGAGCCAGGGCTTCGGCTTCTTTGCCACCATGCGCTACATCATTCTGCCGCAGACGTTTAAGACGATCATTCCGGCGCTGTTTAGCCAGTGCACGACTGTCATCAAGGACAGCTCGTATCTTTCGGGCATTAACGTGGCCGAGCTTATGTACACGGCAAACGTCGTGATGGCCCACGCAATCGACCTGTCGCAGGTGCTTATGCTCTACGGCCTGGTGTTTGCGATGTACTTCGTGCTCAACTTTGGTATCTCGCTGCTGGTTCGCGCATATCAGAGGCGAATGGTGGCAGCGTAGAATGTGGCAAAGGGACAGCCCCTTTGTCACATAGAGAAAGGAATCGCGATGAGCGATCTGGAGAATAAGAAGAATCCTGTGGTCATTACCATCGCGCGCGACTTTGGCGCCGAGGGCCACGAGATTGGTCGCATGCTTGCCGACGAGTTGGGGATTCCGCTGTATGACAACGAGCTGCTGGTGCGTGCGTCGCTGCGCACGGGCGAGTCGCTCGATAAGATGGCCGCCTACGACGAGCGTCTGGCTGTGGAGAACATGGCGTTCCTGCCCGACCGCTACGATGCGCGTTCGTACTCGGATAAGTTGTTCCAAAAGATGAGCCAGGTGATTTTGGATCTGGGCGAGACCGAGAGCTGCATTATCGAAGGCCGTCTGTCCGATTATCTGCTGCGCAACAACCCCAACCACATTGCCGTGCTGGTGACCGCTCCCTTTGAGGATCGCGTCGAGATCGTGCGCAAGAAGCGCGGCCTTAACAAAAAGAAGGGCGCCAAGCTGGTCAAGCAGCAGCAGAAGGCGCGCGAGGCGTTCTACAAGCGCTACAGTGCCGGAAAGTGGAAGATGACGAGCGGCAAGGACATCGTCGTCAACCGCGCCAAGCTGGGCCGCGAGGGTTGTAAAGACGTCATCGCCGCCGCCTACCGCTACAAAGTGGCGCAGCTCGAAGGCTAACCGATCAAAAACCACCACAAAGGGGACAGGCACCTTTGTGGTGGTTTTTGTTTTAGGCGGAGAAAGTCAACTGGTTCTGCGGGGGCCGATCACTCAAAGAACTCAAAGATGCTCAAAAAACTCAAAGATGCTCAAAATACTTAAAGATTGTAGGGGCATAATTAAGTTGTATGAGTTCAAGGGAGGCTTTATGGCGGCACCGACGGCGTACAGGCAGGCAAATCCATTCACGCCGATGTTCGGACGTGTACCGGCGTATATGGCCGGCCGTGAGCAAATCATCGATGATATGGTGCTGGCGTTTGAAAATGACGACTCCGATCCCAATCTTTGCTCGGTTTTCTATGGTGCACGTGGTACAGGTAAAACGGCGCTTTTGGCATATCTGTCGTACCGCGCCCAGCAAGAGGGCTGGATTACAGCGAATGTGACGGCCTCGGAGGGGATGCTCGAAGACATTTTGCAGCGCCTCAACGAATCAGCCGCCCATCTGATCGAAAAGCCCGCTTCTAGGCGTGTGAACAGTGTCGGCATTGCCCACGTAGGAAGCATGAGCTGGGAAAACATCGATGTTGAATTTGAGGGCGCTAACTGGCGTACTAAGATGAACGCTTTGTTTGCTCAGCTTGAAGCGACTGACACCGGGGTGCTTATCGCCGTTGACGAAGTGGATGTATCGTTTGCGCAAATGACGGAGCTTGTTACTACCTACCAGCACTTTGTAAGCGAGAATAAAAAGGTAGCTTTGCTTATGGCGGGGCTGCCGTTTCGCGTGCTGGCGCTGCTGACGGGGAAATCGACATCGTTTCTTCGTCGCGCGGCTCAACATTCGCTGGGATCAATTTCACCGACTGAGGTAAAAGAAGCGTTTCGACTAACGATTGAGGACGGCGGCAAGACGATTTCTGATGAGGCGATTGACCTCGCTGCCAAGGCGATCGATGGCTTTCCATTTATGTTCCAGTTGGTGGGGTATCGGGCATGGAATGCTTCGCGCCAAGCCTCCGAGGTTTCTATTGAGGATGTCGAACGAGGCGCGAAACTTGCGCAAGAGGAGCTGGAATCGCGAGTTTTCGCTTCAACAGCGGCGGAACTTTCACGAGGGGACCTTGAATTTCTTCGTGCAATGAATCCGGTTGGGACGACGACCAGGCAAGAGCTGGCAGCGAGGCTTAAGAAGAGTTCCGGTTCGATTTCAACGTATAAAAAGCGTCTGGTAGAGGCTGGGGTAATTGAAGAGCCTCTACAAGGACGTTTTGAGTTTGCATTGCCAGGCTTTGGCCGATATGTCGCATCGCTTTACTAGAGGGTCGTTGCTGCGAAGGATCGCTTCGTGTCCCTTTACTGTCTCGATCTGTAACAATAAGCCTGCTTTTAGGGGCCTATCTGTTACAGACTGAGACAAACTGGCAGAGTGGGCTTATAGGACAAAATGTGTGTCCACGTTGGGGGCATCGGCGCAGGTCGATGCC
>UQIP01000005.1:0-81616 GCA_900541005.1 uncultured Collinsella sp.
TAGGGTCTCGTGGGCTCGGAGATGTGTATAAGAGACAGCGAGAACCTCGTTAAGAACGGCCGCGCGCCCAAGCTCGCCGGCCAGCTCACGCAGATGCTCAACATTCGCCTAGCCGTTTCGCCGGAGTGGCAGTCGGGCGAGATCAAGGCCATCAAGAAGGGTCGCGGCGCCAAGCGCATCGTCGCCAACACCATGGCAGATTGCCTCGCGTTTTTGGACGAGCACCCGGGCTCAAGCGTGCGTGTGCTCACGACCGGCGCCGCCGAGGAGCAGGAGCTTGTCAACGAGGCGCTCGCGGGCCAGGACTACGTAGACGCCGGCACCGGCCCCATCGGCTGCACCATCGCCACCCACGTAGGCGTCGACGCCATCGCCATCAGCTACTGCCCCCGCTACCAGCCAACTCGCTAGGGACACCCATATCAGTTGCGGTGAAATAGGGACTGTTTTTGGCTTACCAGCCGCAAATCAATCCCTATTCCACCGCAACTTAAAAGCAGTTCATTTGGGGCGGGGCTAAAAAGACTGGTATCAAACGTTTCAGACCAGTCTTTTTAGCCCCGCCCCATTTTACCCACCTTACATCAACCCGCTGAGCGCAATGTCGACGGACTCGTTGAGGTCGTCGGTAATGTGTACCAGATCCGGATCGAGCGGGCTGATCATACCGGCGCTCATCACCGGGCCGTTGAGCCAGTCGAACAGGCCCTGCCAGTACTCGCTGCCCACCAGCACGAGCGGCATGCGCTTGACCTTGTGCGTCTGTACCAGCGTGAGTACCTCGAACATCTCGTCGAGCGTACCAAAACCTCCGGGAAACACGATGGCGCCCGAGCTGTATTTGACGAACATGGTCTTGCGCACAAAGAAGTAACGGAAGTCCATGCCGAGGTTCACGTATTTATTGAGCCCCTGCTCGTGCGGCAATTCAATGCCCAGGCCAACTGACTTACCGTTGACACTTGCCGCTCCCCTGTTGGCCGCTTCCATGATGCCGGGGCCGCCACCGGTGATGACCGCCACGCCACGTTGCGCGATCTTGCGCCCGACGGTACGCGCCGCCTTGTAGAGCGGATCGGTCTTGGGCGTGCGGGCGCTACCGAAGATGGTCACCGCAGGTCCGAGCTCGGCAAGCGCGCCAAAGCCGTCGACAAACTCGGCTTGAATGCGCAGCACACGCCACGGGTCGGCGTGCAACCAATCGGTCGACTCCTCGGGCGCCAGCAGGTTGGCGTAGGTGTTGTCCTTAGGAATCATGGGGCCGCGCATAACCACGGGGCCGCGGCGGTACGTCTCGTCGTAGGCGGGCTCGCCCTCGACGTTCTCATTCTTAATCATGGGTACTCCTATCGAGAAAAAGAAAAGCGGGCGGGGTCGACGCCATGCGCCAAACACCCGCCCGAACCTCAACTATTCGGTATGGTACCCACGATGCATCATGCGCTTGCAAGGCATCGGTCAGCGGTCGTGCAGCCGATGCCGGCGCATGCGATGCCCGGTGCCGGTTGTGCACGGTCGATTGGCACGTGGCCTCGACACCGCGCAAGCGCACCCGCAAGCGCACCCGCAGCTCTTAGTAATCCACCGCCGCAGGGCTGTTCATCCAGTCGCTCACGAACGCACCGTAACGGCCCTCGATAATGGCCTGGCGAGCACGCTGCATAAGGTTGAGCAAATAGTAGATGTTGTGCATCGACAGCAAAATGCCGCCGAGCATCTCCTTCTGCGTGACCATGTGGCGGATGAGCGCGCGGCTGTAGCCGCCCGTGCACACCGGGCAGGTGCAGGTGGGATCGATGGGGCCATCGTCGTGCGCAAAGCGGGCGTTGCGGAAGTTGAGGCGACCCTCGCTGGAGAACGCCGTACCCATGCGGCCCGTGCGCGTCGGCAGCACGCAGTCGAACATGTCGATGCCCACGCCCACACCGCGCACGAGGGTGGTGGGGTTGCCGACGCCCATCAGGTAGCGCGGCTTGTGCTTGGGCATGTACTCGCTTACGAGTGGTGCCAGGGTCTCGAACATGGTCTCGTGGTCCTCGCCCACCGAGTAGCCGCCAATGCCGTAACCGGGGAAGTCGCCGCACTCCTCCAGATGGCGCAGCGAGCGCAGGCGCAGATCTAGGTGCATGCCGCCCTGAACAATGCCAAAGAGCGCCTGGTCATCGCGGGTATGAGCCTTATAGCAGCGCTCGGCCCACATGCTCGACAGCTCAACGGCGCGTTCAACGTAGGCGCGCGTGGCGGGATAGCCCGGACACTGGTCAAGCTGCATGCAGATGTCAGAGCCGAGCTTCATGGCGATTTCCATGTTGTCCTCGGGCGTCCAGAACACGTGGCGGCCGTCGTAGTCGTTGACGATAAAGCGCACGCCCTCGTCGGTGAGCTTGACGGCGTCGTTGTGGCTGAACACCTGGAAGCCGCCCGAGTCGGTAAGAATGGGGCCATGCCAGTTCATAAACTTGTGCAGGCCGCCCAACTCGGCGATGGTGTCCTCGCCGGGACGCATGGACAGGTGATAGGTGTTGGCAAGCACGATCTGGGCGCCAAGCTGTTTGACGGTCTCGGTAGGAATACCCTTGACGTTTGCCTTTGTGCCCACGGGCATGAAGATCGGCGTCTCGATGTCGCCGTGCGGGGTGTGCAGCACGCCGGCACGCGCATGCGTCGTCGGATCCTCGGCGATCAAATCGAATTTAAAAAGGCTCTGGTCCATAAACTGGAACTCCTTGGTTGCGGTTCATACGCAAATCATTATACGGGCAACCCGCAAAGAGCACCGACTCGACAGAAACTGGTGCAAAGGAAACCTGCCCCTTGCGACAACGGATCATTTCCGACAGCCACAGCAACGCCGATGGTATGGCACCGACAGCGAAAACCCGCCAGAGCGAGCAAGGTGCCTTCAAGCAAAATGGCGCCGCAGGTTGAGCATAAGTCAGCGAGCGGGCCGCATTTGAGACAAGGTGACGTGAAACGAAAGGGCGCTGACCTTCTGGTCGCGCCCTTGAAGTTGAACGTCAGATTGTCCAAATGCGGCCCGCGCAGCGTCGAGCCGTTACGCGGTTTGGTAAAACCGCGTAACCCCTAAGGCCGCTGGCCCATGCCACCCTCGAGGGTGACGGTCTCGCCGTTCATGTACTTAAAGTCGGGACCGCAGAGCTGAACGACAACGCGGCCGATTTCCTTCTCGACGTCGCCGTAGTGGCCCGCCGGCGGCATGTGGACGTTGGCCTTGAACGCCTCGGGATAAGCATCCTGGAAGTTCTCGAGCGCAGCAGTCCAAGCAAGCGGGCACACGATGTTGACGTTGATGCCGTCCTTGCCCCACTCGTTGGCGGCAACGCGAGTCAGGCCGCGGATGCCCTCCTTGGCAGCGGCATAGCTGCACTGGCCGTAGTTGCCAAACAGGCCGGCGCCCGAAGCAAAGTTGACCACGGAACCCTTGGTCTCCTTCAGGTGCGGATAGGCCTTCTGCATGTACAGATAGGTGGCATACAGACCGGAGTAAATGGCCAGGTTAAACTGGTCCATGGTGTGATCGGCGATGGTCACGCCCGAGGCGCTGGCCTGAGCATTGTTGACGACGGCGTCGATGCGGCCGAACTCCTCAATGGCCTTGTCGATGACGTTCTGGACAACGGCCTCGTTATCCTGGCCAGCCGAGACATCGGCCTGAACAGGCAGAACCTTGACACCGTACTCGGCCTCGAGAGACTCCTTGGCGGCCTCGAGCTTGGCGACGTTGCGGCCGGTGATGACGAGGTTCGCGCCCTCCTTGGCAAATGCGATATCGATGCCGTAGCCGATGGAGCCAGCGGAACCGTCCTTAAGCGTGGCCTTGCCGCCGCCGGTGACGATCACGGTCTTACCAGTGAAAAGTCCCATACAAAGTCCTTTCAAATCGCGACGGGCACGCCCGCCGACTGCGCGTATCCAACTTCACGCGCCAAAAGCTGAGATGCAACTTTAGCGTGTTCAAGCGAAAATAAAAGACCGCGGTAGGCGAACGGCACCACGTCGTTCGGCGAAGGGATTGTCAAGTACAAACTGGATAAAGCGGCCGAGTTATTGTTATCAGATCGAGCCATCGAACACGTTTTGAAACTTTGCTGCAGCGCGTGGGATGTCGGCGCGAGACTTTATCATAGGGTGACAAACAACGATGAGGAGCACATGCCTATGACAGACGAGCTGGACCCCCAGACTCAACAGCATATTGATGATTCCGCAGACGCCCTCGACAACTGCGATACTCCTACCTGCGTCGACGCCTCCACCGATGCGACCGCCACCGCAAATGCGCACGCCGGCGCAGATAAGGCAACAGACGCGGACGATACTGTCGAGCATGACGAAAGCGAGCAGTCGGAGTCGAACGACGCCGAGCCCGATACGGAGCCCGCCCCGCAGACAGCGGGCCCCATCGAGGTGTCTTCGGAAGAAGAGCTCGACGCCGTCATGGACTCCATGATGGATGCCGTCAAAGCGATGAAAGACGCCGTCGCCGATGCCGATATTGATGCCGAGGAAGAGGAGGCCGCCGAGGCGGCCTCGACCTTCGTGCCCGGCGAGACTCCGGTCGCCGACCAGGGCAGCACCATGCCCTCGTTTCTGCAGCTCGAGCACCCCACGATTGGCGCCGATGCGGTCGATCCGCACGCAGCAGGCTTTTCTGTGGTCGAGGGCGGTACCGGCAATATCGCCGCGCCGCAGGCTGCCGATGCGGACGCTGCCGACACCGCTCGCCCGACCGCCCTGCACTCCCCCGCCGCGAGCCGCGATCTGGGGACCGCTGTCTCGAACACTGCGAACGCCGTGGGTACCTTTATCGCCCAGGGTGCCTCGGCCATGCGCGAGATGAACGCCGCGAAAAAGGCACTTGCCGATGCCCGCGCCCACCTGGCCGAACTTGAGCAGCGCATTGCCGATCAGGCCGAGGAACTCGAGACGCGCCAGGATATCGCAGGCCGCTACGACCAGATCGTCGCCGACCAGCGTCAGGCGATCGCCACAGCGCAAAAGACCGCTGCGGCAGCCGAGATTGACCGTAATGCCCACGCCGCCAAAGCGACAGAGCTCAAGGGTCAGTTCGAACAAATGAAGACAGAGGATGACGCGACTGAGCTCCGCCTGAAGGCTGTGCTCGACGCCGTGGAGGCCCGCGAGGCGAGCTCTCGCGAGACCGGCAACCGCCTCGTTCGACGTCTTGAGGATTCCAAGCGTATCCGCGACAAGGTGAAGGCCGAGCGAGACGCCGGCATTGCGGCCGCACAACAAACCGTCGACGCCACGCGCGCCCAGCTCGAGACGCTGCGTCATGAGTATGCCGAGCTGCAACGCAATCCCTCGGCAAATCCCGCCAACTATACGGTGCGCACCAGCGAGCTCTCGATGCAGATCTCCGACACGGCAGATGCCCTGCGTAAAGCCGAAGAAGATGTCCCGCGCATCACCGCCGACCTTGAGCACTCGCTTGCCGCAGCCGAGCAGGCCGTCGAGCAGGCTCAAGCCCCCATTGCCGAAGCCAAACGCGCACACCAAGCCGTGACGACTGAGGCCGATGCCGCGCGCGACGAGCTGCAGACGGCGAAAACTGCCGCAACGACGCGCCAGCGCGAACTGCGCGAGAAGATCGCCGCCGAGGACAAGGCACGTCGAGAGCAGGAGCAGGCTATCGCCGATGCCCAGGCGGACATCGCGCACGCACAGTCGATCATCGAGCAGGCGACCGAGGTACATGACCATCCAGAGATCACTGAGTCGCTTGCAGGATCCTTGGCCCGAGACAAAGCCGAACACGCCGAGACCGAGCGAGAAGTCGCCCAGCTCGAGGCCGCCGAGGACGCGGTGCGCGAGCGTACCCGCGACTCACGCATCAAATTCACCGGCGCCATCGTCTGCATCATCGCCGCAATCCTCGTGATCGTCCTCATCTGGCTGTTCGCGAGCAAGTAAGCCAGTTACCAAAAACGCCCCAACGCAGTTGCGGTGAGATAGTTCCTGTTTAGCCCTTAAAAGGCCAATTCAAGAACTATCTCACCGCAACTTTTTGATTGGTGCAAAGGGGTCAGGCTACTTTGCACCAACTTGGTGCATATAAACCAGTCCCCATTGCACCAACAACGTTTGCCCAGATAAAACCTGCCAAAAAGGGACAGGTTTATTTTGGCAGGTTGAACCACGGCAACGCCGATGTTTTGGCGCGGACAGCGAAAACCCGCCAGAGCGGCAATCTCTTGACAACCAAAGAAATGCCGATGTTTTGGCAACGACAGCGAGCGGGTCGCATTTGAGACAAGGTGACGTGAAACGAAAGGGCGCTGACCTTCTGGTCGCGCCCTTGAAGTTGAACGTCAGATTGTCCAAATGCGGCCCGCGCAGCGTCGGCCGGTTACGGCGTTTGGAAAACGCCGTAACCTACTGAATGAGCATCGCATCGCCAAAGCTGAAGAAGCGATAGTGCTCCTCGATGGCAGCGGCGTAGGCATCCATGATCTGGTCGCGGGTGGCAAGCGCGCTCACGAGCATCATGAGCGTGGAGCGCGGCACATGGAAGTTCGTGATCAGCGCGTCGACCACGTGATAGGTCGAACCGGGCATGAGGTAGAGCTGCGTCGTGGCGTTCTCGCGCACCACGATGTCACCGCGGCCAAGTGTATCGGCCCCGTCCTCGCGGCCCTCAAAATAGCGCGCCGTCACGGCCGGATCGGACACCGGTGCGTCCGTGTCAAACGCGCTCTCGAGCGAGCGCACCGCGGTAGTGCCGACGGCGATCACACGATGACCCTCGGCCTTGGCCTTATGCACGGCGTCGACAACCTCCTGCGACACGTGGTAGCGCTCGGTGTGCATGACGTGCTTCGTAGGGTCGTCCTCCTCCACCAAGCGGAAGGTATCGATGCCCACCTCGAGCTCGACGGCGGCAAACTTGGCACCCTTGGCCTCGATAGCGGCCATGAGCTCAGGAGTAAAATGCAGACCCGCCGTAGGAGCGGCAGCCGAGTGCTCCTCCTTCATGGCGTACACGGTCTGATATTTCTCGGGATCGCCCTCGTAATCGGTAATGTAGGGCGGCAGCGGCACGTGGCCGGCAGCATGGATGGCCTCGTCAAGCGTGCGCGGCTCGCCGGCGGCATTGCAACCGGCCGGCTCAAAACGCACCAGGCGGCCGCCGCGGCTATCGGTGACAAAATCGACGACCTCGGCCGTCAGCACTACAGGAGCCCCCTCGGGCGCATGGGCGCCGCCCGCACGATACTCAATCTGAGCACCGGGCTTCAGGCGCTTACCCGGCTTGACCAGGCACTCCCAGACGTGACCCAGCGGGTCAACATCCTCGCGGCGCTTGAGCAGCAGTGTCTCGACCACGCCGCCCGAGCCCGTCTTGCGGCCAATCAGGCGAGCCGGCATCACGCGCGTCTGGTTGATGACGAGCACGTCGCCCGGCTCGATATAGTCGATGATGTCACGGAAGATGCGGTGCTCGACGGTGCCGCCATGCTCTAGCGGCGTTCCTGTCTCGGAGCCTTTGCGATCAACCACCAGCAGGCGGCAGGAGTCGCGCGGCTCGGCAGGCGCCTGGGCGATGAGCTCTTCAGGCAGGTTATAGTCAAAATCATCGGTACGCATAGACACGTCGGATTCTCCTTATATAGCTAAAGTCCGCTCTACATCCTAGCAGGCTGACGTCCCAAGTGAACTACTTTTTGGCGGCTTTGCGCTCGTCGCGGATACGGGCGCGGTCCATGGCCGCCTCGACAGCCGAGAAGCGGCAACCACAGTAGTTCTGCCGATACATGCCAAGCTCGCGCGAACGGCGTGTCGCCTCGGGGTAATACGGGCGAAAATCGCGAATCACCGGGGTGAGCCCATGTGCCGCCGCCAAGCGCTCAAGCACGTCATTGCAGGTATCGAACAGCTGGTACGGCGAGACGGCGAGTGTCGTACCCACAAACTCAAACCCGCGCTCCTGGGCCACGCGGCACGCCTCGGCCAAGCGCAGGGCATAGCACGCGCGACAGCGACGAGGCCGATCGGCACCCAGCGGTGCCACGCCGGTCTCCCAGCGATCGCGGTCCTCCCCTGCCTCGATGAGCTCGATGTCGCCATCGACACACCACCGGCGCAGCTCGTCCAAGCGGCGCTGCCATTCATCGCGCGGTTGAATATTGGGGTTGGTCCAGCAAATCGTGGGCTCAAACCCCTCCTCGCGCAGCAGGCGAACCGGCTCAAGCGAGCATGGTGCACAGCACGCATGCAGCAACAACGGCTTCATCGACATCTCCTCACCCAAAAAAGCGCACGCCAAAGGACGTATCTTCGCAGGCGACAATGCGGCGGTCGCGCAAAATGGTCCGCACGTAATACCAGTCGCCCACACAGCCCGACAAATGCAAGCCGGCCGCCAGGTAGCACAGCAGTGGATAGCCCGAAAACACAAACCCCAGGGTAAACGCTGTCGTCACAACAACCGTCGGCGCCAGGCAAACCGCCATGTACCGCCGGCGCGAATACACAACGCCTTCGGCGCAGGCATAGATCATCGCTGTCTCGCGATTCGCCCCAAAGGTCACCTTCGCGCCCGCAGGCGCCAGCAGTTTAAAAAACACACCGTGCACCAGCTCGTGCATGGCAAATGAAGCCGCCGAAACCGCAGTCAAGCCGACCATCCAGCCCAAGGCGGCCATCCAGCCGCCCGCGTCAGCCGCATCCAAGTCTGCAGGCCCGCCCAGCAGCATAAACACCGGCACCAGGCACACGGCAAACACCACAAGCACGGCCATCCCCCACACAAAGCAAGCGTGCAGAAAATCCTCGTCTTCAAACGCATGTATGTTGGAAATCTCATTCATAGCATCTTAGGATAGCGCCCCTGCCACGTACCCGTCCGCATGTGCGATAATGTCGAACGATATGCACGAATTGACCACCGCGCCGCCGAGCCCCACGCCCGACTGCGCTCTCACCATATGCGAAGGAGTCCCATGGCATCCAAATACTCCATGAACGACCGTCCCAGCTGGCCTCGCCGCGCCATCGTTACCGCCGGCGAGCCCTATGGCAACAAGGGCCTTCACTTTGGCCACGTTGGCGGCGTTTTTGTCCCTGCCGACTTCTTCGCCCGCTTCCTGCGCGACCGTCTGGGCCGCGAGAACGTCATCTTCACCTCGGGCACCGACTGCTACGGCTCGCCCATCATGGAGAGCTACCGCAAGCTCAAGGAGAACGAAGGCTACGACAAGTCCATCGGCGAGTATGTCGAGTCCAATCACTCCCGCCAGGCCGCGACCCTCAACAACTACAACATCAGCTGCGACATCTACGGCGGCTCGGGCCTTGAGCCGGCTGCGCAGATTCACAACGAGGTGACCGCCGAGATTATCAAGCGCCTGCACGAGCAGGGCATCATCTCCAAGCGCTCCACGCTGCAGTTCTACGATGCCAAGGCCGGCACGTTCCTCAACGGCCGTCAGGTGATCGGCCGCTGCCCCATCCAGGGCTGCAAGTCCGAGAAGGCCTATGCCGACGAGTGCGACCTGGGCCACCAGTTTGAGCCCGAGGAGCTCATCGCGCCCAAAAGTCAGCTCACCGGCGAGGTGCCCGAGCTGCGCCCGGTCGACAACCTCTACTTCGACCTGCCGGCCTACCTCGACTTTATGAAGACCTATACCGCCAAGCTCGCCCAGAACCCGCAGGTTCGCTCCGTGGTCTCCAAGACCATGGAGGAGTGGCTGCTGCCGGCCCAGCTCTACATCCAGAACAAGTTCCGCGAGGCCTTCGATGCCGTCGAGGATCAGCTTCCTGAGCACACCGTGCTGGAGCCCGAGGGCAACAAGAGCAGCTTTACCGTCACCTTCCCCAGCTGGAAGGAGCGCGACGACGCCCACGCGGTGCTCGCCAACGGTGGCGTGCGCTTCCGCAGCGGCAAGGCGCTCGTGCCCTTCCGCATCACCGGCAACATCGACTGGGGCGTTCCGGTGCCCGAGGTCGATGGCGTCTCCGACGTCACCTGCTGGTGCTGGCCCGAGAGCCTGTGGGCGCCCATCAGCTATACGCGTACCGTGCTCGCGCGCGATGCCAAGGCCGCCGGCGTGACCGAGGGCGTCGCCGCCCAGGATGCTGCCCTCATGGGCGAGCCCTCCGCCGACTCCACGCAGGTACCCGCACCCACCTACCAGCACAGCTCGCTCGACTGGCGCGACTGGTGGTGCTCGGACGACGCACAAATCTACCAGTTTATCGGTCAGGACAACATCTACTTCTACTGCATCGCGCAGACCGCCATGTGGGAAGCCCTGGGCTGGGATCTCACGCAGAGCACCGTCAGCGCCTGCTACCACCTGCTCTACATGGGCAAAAAGGCCAGCTCGTCCTCGCAGACGCCTCCCCCGCCGGCAGACGACCTGCTCAACCACTACACCTGCGAGCAGATGCGCGCGCATTGGCTGTCGCTCGGCCTGTCCGAGAAGCCGGTGAGCTTTAGCCCCAAGGCATACGACACCCGCGTGACCGGCAAGGACAAGGACGGCAACGAGGTACGCGCCTGCGACGACAAGCGCGTTATCGACCCGGCCCTTAAGGAGAGCGCGCTGCTGACCGGCGTGTTCAACCGCCTGGCCCGCAGCTGCTTCTACGGCGTCGCCGTCAAGGAAGGCGACGAGAGCCCCTACCGCAACGGCTGCATCCCCGCCGGTGCCGCTTCTGACACCGTGGTCGAAGCCGCCCAACAGGCAGCCCTCGCCTTTGAGCAGGCCATGTACAAGTTCGAGACGCACCACGCGCTTGCCGTGTGCGACGACTACCTGCGCGCCGCCAACAAGCGCTGGAGCGACGCCTCCAAGGCCGCCAACAAGCTCGAGGGTGAGCCAGCCAACGTCGCAATGACGCAGGCCCTCGTCGACGCCTTTACCGAGCTGCGCGTGGCGACCGTGCTCATGCACGGTATTGTGCCGGCCGGCTGCGAGCTCATCTGCGAGTACTTCGACGTCGATCCGGTCGCCTTCTTTAGCTGGGACAACATCTTTGCCTCCACGGACGAGTTTGTGGAGAGCCTGGGCGAGAAGCCCGGCGAGCACCGCGTGAAGCCGCTGCCCCCGCGCTTCGACTTCTTCAGCAAGCACGAGAGCCAGTACTAGGCCAACGCAACGCGCCCGGGAATGATTATTCTGGGACGGGGATTAAAAAATCATTCCCGGGCGCCACAAACTAGTCTTTTTGGGACGGAGATCATTAAATGATTTTTTAATCCCCGTCCCAGAATAATCATTTAGGTGGAAGGAAAGACGGATGTCCAAGCCGCGTCGTCGTAAGCAAAAAAAGCAGGTCAAGCCCGAGCTCAAGCTTAGGCAGTTTGCTGCTACCGAGCTTTCCGACCAGCTTGCCGCCCTTCCCTGCGCCGCCGACCTGCCGCGCTTTATGGTCGACACGGTCGCCGGCGCCTATGCGCCCGCCGATGCTCAACTCATGATCGAGGGCTTCGGTGCCGCAGCCGCACGCCCGGTCACGCTGCGCGCCAACACGCTCAAGGCGACCGCCGAGGACATCGCTGCGGCGCTCGATGCAGCCGGCATCGCCCACAACCCCGTCGCCTGGTACCCAGACGCCTTTATCCTGCCCGAGGCCCAGGTTTCCGATCTGTGGGACCTCGACATCTACCGCGACGGCAAGATCTACCTGCAGAGCCTGTCATCCATGATGCCGCCGTTGGTCCTAGGCGCCCAGGCAGGCGAGGACATCCTGGACATGTGCGCAGCCCCTGGCGGCAAGACGACGCAGATCGCCGCCCTCACGCAGGGACAGGCACACCTCACCGCCTGTGAGATGAACATCCCCCGAGCCGAGAAGCTCGAGGCCAACTTGGGCCGCCAGGGCGCCAAAAACGTGCCCGTCATGCGCATTGACGCACGCGAGCTTGACGAGTTCTTCCGCTTTGACCGTATTCTGCTCGACGCCCCCTGCACCGGCACGGGCACCGTCATCAGCGGCAACGAGAAAAGCCTGCGCGGCCTCACCGAGCAGCTGCTTGGCAAGTGCGCCCGCTCGCAGCGCGCGCTTCTGGACCGCGCCATGGGAGCCCTCAAGCCGGGCGGCACGCTCGTCTATTCCACTTGTTCGATCATGTCGCAGGAAAACGAGGACGCCCTGCAAGAGGCCCTCGACAAGCATATGGACTGCGAGCTCATCCCCCTTGACGGCACGCCGAGCGAAAGCGAAGCACGCCGCGCCCAGGAAGCCGGCGAGGAGCCGCGTATCGAGTGCAACGCTCTCACCGAGGCCATCGCCGCCGGCCACGTCTCGTCCGTCGCCAACGGTATGCCCGGCACGCTGACCATTCCGCCTAGCCGCGACTTTGAGGGCTTCTACATTGCCCTGATTCGAAAACGCAGCTAGCGCACGGATCCAAAACTCAACAAGCTATCTCTGTGCGCGTTTGCCCTGCTGGTCGCGATGCTGTTTAAGCATCGCGCGCTCCTTGCGTTCGGCCCTTTTGCCCTTAATGGCCGTGACCACAAAGTAGATGACCGCGGCGGCAACGATTGCGGCCACACACAGGCCAATCGAGCCAAACATTGCTGTCAATTCCATACCGCGTCACCTCTCTTTTAAACGGGACTTTCAAGATAGCACCTCGATACCCGCCACCACAGCTCCTTCACGTTCGCCGGCCCTTCGGTCTAACGGATGGCGCGGCGGGGAAAAATCAACTCGTCAAACGATTTAGCATTCGCAATTCCGGCTGCATAGCGCCGGCCGTTATCACATAGAATCGAGCCTCCATGGATACCCTCAACGATCTAAATGAGCGCGTCGACGCCTTCGTCGGCACCAGCTCCTTCGACACGCCTGCCGCGGCAAACGACCAAGCTCCCATCGATGTGCCCGCCGAGGTTCACGAGGACATCGTCGCCTCGGTCGATTTCTCCGAGGTCGAGCTCGCAGACGAGTTCACCGAGCCCCAGGTAGCCGTCACGCCCAACGGCCTGCTCCCTATGGAACCCCTGCCCATCGACGGACGTCTGCGCAAGGCGGCCCTTCGCATGCCCGACGAGATCGAGGAGGCCAGCGGCTTCACGCTCTTCGGCCGTCGTATCAAATCGCTCATCTACACCACCGACGTGGCCGTCATCCGCAACTCCAATGCCGATGCCGTCTTTGCCGTTTACCCCTTCACGCCGCAGCCGGCCATTACGCAGGCGCTGCTGACCGTCGCCGAGTGCCCGGTCTTTGTAGGTGTGGGCGGCGGAACTACGACCGGTAAGCGCTCCGTGCAGATGGCAGCCGTCTCCGAGATGCAGGGCGCGGCGGGCTGCGTGGTCAACTCCCCCGCCACTGCCGAGATGGTCGAGCACATCACCAACATCGCCGATATCCCCGTCATCGCCACGGTCGTTCGTTGCGACGACGATGCTCACGCCAAAGTGCGCGCCGGCGCCAAGATCCTCAACATCGCCGCCGGCAAGAACACGCCGCAGGTCCTGCGTGAACTGCGCGAGCGCTATCCCAACCTGCCGCTCATCGCGCCGGGCGGCAAGACGCCCGAGAGCATCCGTGAAACCATCGCCGCCGGCGCCAACGCCATCATCTGGACGCCGCCTTCGGCACAGCAGCTACAGACCGACATGATGCAGCGTTATCGCAAGATGAAGGAAGACGCCACACCTGTCATCTCGCGCGACGATGTACCCATTATCGACCAGGTCGCCGCCGCCGAGGTCAGCCAGGTCGAGAACATGAATCCCGATGTGCCGATTCCCGACGAAGTCATCGAGCGCGTCGCTTCGATCCACGAGCGCGTCGAGGGGCATCGCGCCAACCGCGGACTCAAACCCTCTCTGCACGGCTTCTTCTTCCGCGGAAAGAAACGCTAGCCGCAACAGCAAGGCCCGCCCCACAAACGTGAGGCGGGCCGTTTTCGCTTGAACAATCATGCAGCGATGTGGTGGGGCAAATTAATCCACGCGCTTGTCGCCCATAAAGAAGAGCGCCACCGTACCAGGTCCGGTATGCGAGCCAATCAGAGTGCCGATGTCATTGATCTCAATCTTGCCTTTAAGCTGCGGAACCTGTTCCTCAATCAGCGCCGCAACTGCCTCGGCATCCTCGCGGCACGCCGAGTGCGACATGATGCACTTACCCGAATAATCCGCACCGTCCTGCACGTGTGCCATCATGGTCTTAGCCATCTCGGAGATCGCACGCTTCTTAGTGCGAATCTTCTCACGTGGCGACAGCTTACCTTCACAATCGACCGTCATAAGCGGGCAAATCTTAAGCGCCGTGCCAATGATCGCGCTCGCGGCCGAAATGCGACCGCCTCGTAGGTAGCTCGACAGATCGGTCGAGAAGAACCAGTGGTGCAGGTTGAGTTTGTGCTCCTCGATCCAGGCAGCCGTCTCGTCGAGTGAAGCCCCGCTATCGCGCACGTCGGCGGCATATTCCAGCAACAGGCCAAAGCCCGAAGACGCCGCCAGCGAATCGATGACGCGCACCTTGCCGCCCTGGGGATAGCGATCCGCGAGCATCTGCGCCGCAACGCAGGCCGATCCATACGTGCCCGAAATACCCGAAGACAACGTCAGGTGCAGCACGTCCTTACCCTCGGCAACAAACGGCTCCCAAAACTCCTCGTACTCGCCCACGCTCACCTGAGACGTCTTGGGCATGGCGCCCGCGGCAATCTGGGCAAAAAACTTGTCCGGCGTAATCGACTGATACAGATCGTCCGTATAGACAACATCGTCGATCTCGTAATGAAAACACACGACAGGGATATTGCGCGACGCAAAGAACTCACGGGTTCGATCGGCGGCGGATTCACAGGTCAGGACAAAATCACTCATATGAGGCTCCTTACTCATTGCTGCGCAAATTATCGCACAGTGAGCCTACATACGGTACATATGTCCACTATTTACCAAATCGAACCAAAAATAGCGAACATCTTTACCATCATCGTCTCCACCGACCCCACGCATAAATATCTGAGAAAACACCCTCTGTCGTCTCCACTCAACCGCCATATCTACCTCAACTAAATCGATTTACCAAACCGTTCGACCGACAATTCAGCCGCTGGCGCAAAATCGAAACAAAAGCGGCGCATACTGATAAACGTTTGACGCTGTTTATCAGTTTTACCAGCCCCATCGGAAGGTGTTTCATGGTCGCATTCGATCGCAACCCGCAAGACTTCAAGTATCTGCGCCTGCTGTCGAGACAGTTCCCCACCGAGCAATCCGCATTCACCGAGATCATCAACCTCTCGGCCATCCTCAACCTGCCCAAGGGCACCGAGCATTTTATGAGCGATGTGCACGGCGAGTACGAAGCCTTTATGCACATCCTCAACAACTGCTCGGGCGTCGTGCGCGAACATGTCGACGAGATCTTTGGCGACACGCTCACCTTTGACGAAAAGGGCGAGCTGTGCACGCTCATCTACTACCCGCGCGAGAAGATCGAGCTGGTCCGCAGCCAGCGCGAGGACTCACCAACCTGGTACAAGACGATGCTTGACCAGCTCATCATGGTCGCTCGCTCGCTTTCAAGCCGCTACACGCGCTCCAAGGTGCGTAAGGCCATCCCGCGCGATTACGCCTACATCATCGACGAGTTGTTGCACACGCACCCGGACGAGAACAACTATCGCGTGCGCTATCACGAGCGCATCGTGGAGTCCATCCTGGAGACCGCCAGTGCCGACGACTTTATCGAGTCGCTCGCTTCGCTCATTAAGCGCCTGGCCGTCGACCACCTGCACCTGGTGGGCGACATCTTCGACCGCGGCGGCGGCGCGGCCAAGATTATGGACCGCCTGCTCACCTACCATTCGCTCGACATCCAGTGGGGCAACCACGACCTGCTGTGGATGGGCGCTGCGGCCGGTGAGCCCGCCTGCATCGCCACGGTATTGCGCAACAACCTACGCTACGACAACTACGAGATTCTAGAGAACGACTACGGCATCTCGCTGCGTGAGCTTGTCGCCTTTGCCGATGCCACCTACACCGCCGGCGAGTCCATCACCCCGCTGATCAAGGCCATCAACGTGCTGCTCTTTAAGCTCGAGGGCCAGATTATCCAGCGCCACCCCGAGTTCGATATGACCGATCGCCTGCTACTCGACAAGATCGACCACGACACCGGCACGGTCACGCTCGCCGACGGCAGCGTGTGGCCGCTCACGACCAACGACTTCCCCACCGTCGACCCGGCAGACCCCTACACGCTCACGCCCGAGGAGCAGCACATCATCGACAAGCTCGTGTCCGAGTTTGTCACCGCCGATCACCTGCATCGCCATATCGATTTCCTCTATTCCCATGGCTCGATGTACAAGGTCGCCAACGGCAACCTGCTCTTCCACGGCTGCGTTCCGCTCAACGAAGACGGCACCTTTAGCAGCATGAACTGCTTGGGCACCTGGCACGCTGGCCGCGATTATCTCGATTTTTGCGACCACATCGCCCGCCGCGCCTGGCGCATGGGCGATCGCGACGCTCTCGACTGGATGTGGTACCTGTGGATTGGCTTTAACTCACCCGCCAGCGGACGCCTGGTGCGTACCTTTGAGCGCGCCTATATCGCCGATAAGAGCACCTGGGTCGAGCCGATGGACCCGTACTTTACGCTTACCAAGTCGCCCGCGGTCTGCGATGACATCATGCGCGAGTTTGGCGTCGCGCCCATGGCATGTTCGCCGACCGGCCACATCATCAACGGCCACACGCCCGTTAAAACCACCAAGGGCGAGCAGCCCATCCGCGCCGAGGGCAAGCTGCTGGTCATCGATGGCGGCTTCTGCCGCGCTTACCATCCCAAGACGGGTATCGCCGGCTATACGCTCATCTCGAGCTCGCGCGGCTGCCGCCTCAAGTCGCACCGGGCCTTTACGACGGTAGCCGAGGCACTCACGCGCAACGTGGACATCGAAAGCGAGACCAATCGTTTTGACCAAGCAGACCGTCGCCGCATGGTGAGCGACACCGATACTGGCGCCAAGATCCGCAGCCAAATCCAGGACCTGCGTCAGCTGCTCGATGCATATAGAAACGGTGCTATCGAGGAGCGCGCCTAGCACCACCCGCGGGGATTGGCTAAACTTGCTGAGTTTGTCATCCCCGCGGCGCTTCGGCGCCAGCTTAAGGCAGGTACCATGCAAAAGCTCCTTGCGCAGATCATGAAATTTGGCGTCGTCGGTGTCATTGCCACGGTTATCGACTTTGGCATTATGAATCTGCTCCACTACGGTCTGGGCCTCAACATCCTAATCGCCAACACCAGCGGCTTTATCGTCTCGCTCATCTTTAATTACGTCGCCAGCATGAAGTACGTGTTTGCGCACAAGGAAGGCATGAGCCGCCGCCGCGAGTTCATCATCTTTGTCGTGCTGTCCGTGATCGGTTTGGTGCTCAACGACGGCATCGTGCTGGCGCTCAACGCCGGTCTGGGGCTCGAGGCCAATATCGCCAAGATTTGCGCCACCGCGCTTGTCATGGTCTACAACTTTGTGACCCGAAAGATCTTCCTGGAGGGTGACGAGACCAAGTAACTCGCAACCTTACAGCCTTACGATGCCCACGGACAATGCGCGCTCAGCACAGTATCGCCCGTGGGCATCGTTCGTTTACGGGCAAATTTTCGACGTTTGCGGATTAGCTCTTGAAAATTTGGCGAGTTCGTATAGTTCTTGGCAAAGACCTTACGTTTCCCTTGCAAAAGCTCTAAAGTATCCTCTGCTCGATTCGTCAACGCATTGGATGTGATTACGTGCGCAAGGCACTGGCACAACCTCATACCAAGCAGTTCCTCAAGTTTGCTGTCGTGGGTCTTATCTCCTTTGGCATCGACTGGGGCATGCTTATTGCGCTCGTCGAGCTGTTCCACCTCGACTTTTTGATGAGCACCACGGTCTCGTTTACCACGTCCGTCGTGGTTAACTACTGGCTCAGCATGAAGTACGTGTTCGACCATCGCGAGGGCATGAGCCGCAAGCGCGAGTTCACGATCTTCACCATCCTGTCGGTGATTGGTTTGGGCCTCAACGACCTGTACATGTTTGTGGGCGTCACGTTTTTGAGCATCGGCTACCAGGCCATGAAGGCCATCGCCACGTTCCTGGTCACCTGGTACAACTACTTTAGCCGTCGCTTATTCCTCGAGGGCGCGCAATCGTAGACGGCCCAACATAATCTCGCTTCGCAGCCGGTTGGAATTCACGTTCCAGCCGACTTTTTGTTTGCAGAGCCTGCCGAGGAAAGCGTACGAGGCGGGCTACAGCGCCGGAATGAGTCGCAGTTTCCCTAGGGGCGTCACGCGGAAACTGCATCCCAGATTGCGCCCTCTGAGTGGGACACAGCTTCCGAAACGCCGCCCCGGCGGAAAGTGTGTCCCGGAACTCGCTTTCAGAGTGGGATGCATTTTCCGGTTGAGTCTCGATTGGGAAACGACGTCCCATTCGTATTAAAAACGGGCGGCTCGGATGTTGGTCCGAACCGCCCGTTTGGCGCGTTATGTCGAGGCCTCTAGCCTGTAACGTAATACCAGACTACGTTTTCGCCGTTTGAGAGAACGTAGTTGCTGCAGGCCGTCATGTACGTTGTGCCGTTGACGGAGTACATCCAGCCGCTCTTGTCGCCGTGCTCCATCTCGGCCAGGCCGCCGATAGCGGCGACATACGTGCCGTACGACGTGCCGCGCGCATTCACGGAAAGCCCTAGGGCGCACAGGGCATCGTAGGCCGTAGCGCCCTTGTTAAAGGTGAAGGTGCCACTAGAAGAGACAGGATTACCCACGGCGCTCGACGTTACCGAGACCGTTACCGTAACGTAGCCAGGCTGCTGCGAGCCGTCCTGATTGCCAGCAGAGGGGCTGCCACTGTTGGATGCAGACCCACCGCCGGTCGTCGAGCCAGCGCTCGAAGATGAGCCGTCAGAAGCGCTTGATCCGCCAGTGGACCCAGAATTCTGCGAACCCGATTTATTCCCGGACTTCTTACCGCCCTTGCCTTCGGACTTCTTCTCCTTCGAATCCTTTTTTGAGTCCTTGTCCGAGGATTCGGAAGCGTCCTTGGAATCAGATTCATCCGAGTCCTTCGACCCGTCCTTCGCATTGTCCGAAGATTTGGAGTCCTTGGACGCAACCTTACCCGAAGCGGTAGTCGAGCCGGAAACCGACGCATCCTTGGCAACGACGCTCTCCCCTGTCACAGCCTGAGCGATCCAATCGATGGACCATGCACCGCTGGAAGAAGGTTGGACAAAACCCAGCGACACAACGATCAAGACGATGCAGACGGCCGTCAGGGCGCCAAAAAGCGCCTTGCGCCGAGGGGCGGACGCCGCCGAGGCGGCGCCCTTTTGCTTTGCATCGTCGAGTTGAATGAACGACGAGTCGGGCTGCTTGGAGTCGGCGTCCTGAGGTTTATTGGACACGGCCCTCACCTACCGACGCTTGGTGAATACGAACACGCCGATGACGGCGAGACCGATCACGCCGGCCGCCACGCCAGCAATGGCGATCGGATTGAAGCCAGACTCCTGCGAGAGAGCCGCAGCGGACTTCTTGGCAGTGGTCGCTGCAGACGAGCCCGTGTCGGACTTCTTGTCCTTCTTGTCGGACTTATCGGAATTCTTCTTGGAATCCTTATCGTCCTTGGTCTCGGTCGTAGTCGTGGTAGACACCGGCTTCTGACCCGGAGCAACAGCACCGCCAGCCTGCTGGCCGTTTGTACCATTACCCGAGCCGCCTTTGGAGCCAGACCCACCGTTACCGTCAGGGGCAACGGCGTTCTTGATCCACTTGGCATACAGCGTCATATCAGCCGTCACCGCAACGCTAAAGTCATACGCCTTTGTACAAGCTTCATCGGTGTACCAACCGGCGAAGGTATAGCCCTCACGCGTCGGATCGGTCGGCTTGGTGACAGTCGAGCCCGAAGCGGGGGTCTGACCATTGACCGACGAGCCGCCCTGAGTATCAAACTTGACACGATGTGCCTGAGATTTCACACAGAAGAGATGGCCCGAATCGTTGGTGTAATACAGATTGCCGAACTGATCGCAGACAACCGAAGCCATGCAATAGTTGGCATATCCAGAACCGGGAACGAACACCTCGGTTGCCTCGGCATCGCCCAGCTTGTACATGTACACGCCACCGCCGGTAGTGTAGTTAGGCCAATTGCCCTTGGCGCCGTTCAAGGTGAAATATACGTACGTCTCGCCATCATGTGTTGAGACGAGCGGCGTGCCCTTGGACTCAAAGCCAAGCTCTTCGCCATCGGCCTTCGTAATCTGCTTCACACTCATATCGGAGAGGTCAATGATCGAAAGCAGGCCCCTAGCCTTAGCCTTGGCCTTGGCCTTGGCCTTCCAATTGCTCACGGTTGTCCCGCCAATAAAAGCATACTTACCACTGAAAACGGGTGTCGAAGTCGAATAAGCGGCAAACTGAACTTTCGCGGCCTCAGTAATGGAACCATCGGAACCAATGGTCAGCTTGTGCAACGTACCATCGTCGCGCGTAACAGCATATATATAGCCGTCATGAACGGTAAGCGCCGAACGGATGTTGCCACCAGACAGCTTAATCGAACCAACAAGCTTTGACAGATCGGCAGAATATACGCGCACCTGGCCATAGTCGCCGCCAACGACATAGTAGCCATTTACCATCAGGCCGCCAGACCAGTAGTAACCTC
This sequence comes from uncultured Collinsella sp., assembly GCA_900541005.1. Classification (GTDB taxonomy): domain Bacteria; phylum Actinomycetota; class Coriobacteriia; order Coriobacteriales; family Coriobacteriaceae; genus Collinsella. Next base: position 20,702 of record UQIP01000005.1, read on the forward strand.
CGTCAGCGACGGAGGCGCTACCGGCGATGGCGCCCGTGTGAATATTGATGCGCCTGACCGTACCGTTTTGCACGTCATTGCCATTGGCAGACCAATAATCAAGGGTGTTGATATAGACGTAGTCGCCGTCAACGGTCAACGAAGACAGGTTCTGCTTCGTAAACGCATCGGAATACCAAAGCGTCTCAAACGTCTTTGCCGAAACAGCCTGCAGATAGCCGCCGGAAAGCGGAATCAAAATAATGCCTTGCGCAATAACAGGACGGCAGGTGGTATCCATGGAAGAGCCAAGCTCAAGAGATCGCACGACGGAACCCGTCTCGGGGTCAACCTCGTTGAGGACCGCATTCCACGTCTTTCCATTCCACACCGATGCACCCGTGACAAGGTATACCTTTCCGTTCGCGACAATGGGGTCGGACGCAGAGGCGCTTGCACCTGCCTTCTGCTGCTCTTCGGTCAGAAGATTAAGTGCCCAAGAAGGCGTATCGGTCTTTGTTGTAGGCGTAAGGGCGTCCGTCGAGGATCCCGAGCCACCGTTCGCAAAACCATTCCATGCCGCATCGACATCGGGATGCTCCGTTCCGGGATTGGTAGCAGGAGCCGTCGAGGGCTTCTGCATGCCGTCACCCTTAACGTAACGGAACTCGACGCAATCGCCGTTCTTAAGGAAATAGCTCGGGGCGCCGACGCTCGCATACCCATTGTTTACAAAGAACGACCAGTAGCTGTACGGCGCGACGCTCGTTGTGCTCAGCACGCGGCCATCGGGCATCGTCGCACTCGTAAGACCCCATGCATTTGCTTCGAGGTTCGTACAACCGGCAGCCGTCATAAGCTGCTCGAGCACCGACTCGGCCGTCGTGTCTTCGTCGGCGGGAAGCGTAAGCTCGGTCAAGGGCACCACCGATTGCTCGGTGTAGTTGCCGCCGGCGTCACTTGCGGAAACGCCCGTGACCTTGGCCGTCACCGCAATGGTCTTGCCCTCGTTCGGGTTGTCGAGCCCCGTCGTTCCCTTAACGTTTACCGTCGCAGAAACATCCAAGCCGGCAAGTACCGCGTAGTCCGAATTGTCGGGATAGCGCTCGGCATAACGGGCAAAACGCTCACTCTTCAGACGGCCGCTAATCGTGACTTTCGTGTTGTATTCGGGCTGAGTGAGGATAAGGTTCTCATGCGCGATAACACTCGGTTTGCTCGACTTGAGCAAACGATAGGTGTTCTCCGTGCCACCGGGGAGCTCGCTAAACACGAAGCCGTAGTGGCCTGCAGCCTCTTCGGAGGAATAGCACCAGTTAACCGCATATCCCTGACCGTACACCTTCAACGGCGCATGCAAGTTCCCCGTTACATTGGACGCATCCTGCCCGTCAAGAATACCCTGAGAGAATGTTGACTTTGCAAGGCTCAGGTGGAACAGCTCGGCATCGAGCTCGTCCTGCTCCTGCGGGGCAATCGCAAAATCGAGGGTCTTACTAGCCGTGACCTCGGCGTTCGACTTATCGGTCACCGCGAGGGTGATCTTGGTCTTCGCTGCCTCGGTGCCAGGCAGCGGCTGGTAGACCGTGCCCTTGTAGCCGTTGAACGTGATGTCATCGGTGCTGGCGGAATACTCAACCTTGTAGTACTTGCCGTCGATATTGAGCGTGCTCGTGCGCGGCATCTGCAGGTCGGCGGTCAGGCCATCCTTGTTGGCGACCGCGTCGGTGCCGGAGTACTTGATGTTGTCGTAGGTAAAGGCCGCATCGACCTTTTCCTGCAGTGCCTTCTTGTCGGCGGCGACCTTCTCGGGATCGCCCTTGACGGTGAGCTTGAAGTCGTGCGAGCCGGCAAGCTTGATGTCGCCACTCGTAACCGTAACCTTGGCGGTCAGCGTCACGTCTCGATCGCTCGATGCGCGCGAAACCTTACCCGTCTTATCTTCCCAGCTATAACCAGAAACAAATAGGCGCTCGGTGTCGGAGCTTGTCCATTCAACAGAGAATTTCTTTGCGGAACCCGCCTTGTACGGAAGCGTGACATTTTGGGTCACGCCATCGGCGGACTCGCCCGCCGCGTAGCCAATCTGCAGGGATTCGGCGGCACTGTCAAGAAGGTCTTGCAGTTTAGCCTCATCCCAAGCAACCTGCACGGACTTGTTGGGCAGGTAATACTCGGTCTTGCCATCGCGCGACAGTTCAAACGCCACATCGGCGTTACGCAGACCGTCAATGTTGTAACCGGTGTAGTCGTTGGGGTCAATGAAGAAGAACGTCACATCGCCGTTGGTTTTATCCTGGGCGTCGGAGATACCGACCGTAGCCTTGGCGTCCTCGGCCTTAAAGGCAACGCCGCCCTCGGAGACCTTGACGTCAATATCGGTAAAGCCCAAATCGGCAAGCTGCGCCTTCAGCGCGTCATTGACGTTGCCGCCCTTGGCGCTGTAATCAACGGCGATCTGTTTATTGACATCGTTGAGCTTTTGGACTGCGGCCTCGAGCGAACCCGCGGCGATAACCTTGTTGGCAGAGACAAGCTCGACCGTCGAGCTGCCGCTCGTGGCGACAGCCTTCAGATACTTGCCAGCAGCAGATGCCGAGACCGTCGCCTCGGCGCCCGACATATCGGATAGCAGCGTCCAGTCGGCCGCCGGAGCCTTCGCGTCGTCAGCCGTATACCAGACAACAGTCGCCTGAGCGGTTACGTCAATGCCGTTGGTAGTCGAACCGTCGGCGCGCTTAGCCTGCGCCGTCGCCTTGACGCTATCGCCCGAAACGAGATGGGTCGAATCGCTATTGATCTGCGGCGTAGTGATCACGCGCAGCAGGCTATACTCCCCCGCCGCGGTGACGATATCGGGCGAAACCCACTCAACGGTGTTGTCGAGGGCGTTCGCCGTAACTTTGATGCGCTTGCCAACAAGCGCATCCGAAATGGTCAGGCTACCATCGGTCGTATCGATGCCGTCGGTAAGCTCGGTCCAGTCGGCATCGCCCTCGCCCTTGGCGTACCACGCCATGGTGAGGTCGGCATCATCGGGCACGTCCTTGGTCGAGCCCGACCAGCTTCCCGGCACTTGCACGCTCGGCGTGATCTTTGAACCCACGCTCAGCGTAACGTTCTTTTCGGCAAGCTCGATGCCCGTCAGCTTGTATTGGCCCTTAAGCGTTACGGGACCAAGCGGAGCAATAGACTGCGTGCCGCTGTACGAGCTCTTCTTCTGCGTGCTGAAAACGGTATTTTCGCTTGTCACCTTCACGCGCAGATACTTGCCGGCATAGGCGGCGTCAACGGTATAGGTGGCCTCGGTGGCACCGGGGATATCGGTATAAGCGGAGTCGTAGCTCGAGCTGGTATTTGCATACTGCCACTGATAGGTCACATTATCGGTACGTTCGATATAACTGTAGTTCGAGCCGTCCGTTTTGCGCACCTTGGTCTTGAGCGTATCGCCCACGTGCACGCCGTTGGTGGCGGGAGAGCCCTCAAACTGTACGTCGTAAAGCTCAACTTGGCCAGCGACGGACACAGGACCCGCCGCATAGTACGGCTTCTGCTCGCCATAGCCGCCATTGGCCTTAGCCACGACGTAGTAGCCCTTAAGGGCGGCGGTCGCCGTCAAGGTGCTGCCGGTCTCGCCCTCGATAGGCGTGTTGCACGAGCTCGCGTATCTCGAGGTGCCCTTATACCACTGCCACGTGACATGCGAATCGGTGGTAACGTCGGTGGAACCCACCTTGGCGGTCGCCGTAATCGTGGAGCCAACCTCGACTTTGCCCGAAGTCGGGCTCATAGTCACGCTCGTGACATTAATTGAACCGGCGGCAGCAACGAGAGCGCCCGTCGAGTTGGTCAAGCTCGAAGAGCCGATCTTCGAGGACACCTTGCACTTGAGGTACTTGCCGCCCAAAGCGTCGGTTAGCTCGAGGGTCTCCCCCATGGCACCCGCAATGTCGGTATACGTGCCACTCTTGGTGTTAGAGCTCTGCCACTGGAAGTTGAGCTTGCTCGCGTCGATAAACGTCGAGGCGCCCTTCTCCTTGGCGCGAGCCTGGGCGGTATCGCCAACCGCGAACACGGAGTTGTTGGTCTTGGGATTGATGAGCGAAACCGCGTAGATGTCCACCGCACCGGCCTGTTTGACCTTGCTGGAAGTGGTCTTGTTCACCGTGTTGACGCCAGCGTTGGCCTCGACCCTGATGTACTTGCCCTCAAGGTCGTCGCCCACCACGAGCGTAGCGCCCGTCTGCCCCTCGATCTTGGTAAAGCCCGAGTACTGCGAGGTGGATGCGGACCACGTGTAGGTGACCTTGGCATCGGCGGGGGCTTGCTGATAATAGCTTATGTACGGAGTCGCCGTCAGGGTATCGCCTATGCTCGGCGTGTCGCTATTCAGCTTGACGCTGTTAAGCTCCATCTGACCGGCGCCCAGCACGGGGCCAGGAATGTAGTTGGCATTGATGCCCGAGCCGGAAGAAACGGACGGACCATAGTAGTCCTTGCCATCAACTGTTACCTTGCAGATGAAGTATTTACCTTCCATCGCGGCGGTGACGGTGAGCGACTGCCCGTGGCCTACGACCTCGGTGTAGTCGGCGACATTGCTGCTGGCCCTGGTCGTGCCGGCGAGCCAGGTGTAAGTCCAGGTGCCGGGATTTTCGACGGACTCAGTCGAAGTGCCGTACCAGTCGTCCTCGACCTCATCGTACATATTGGCCCAGAGCGTATCGCCCGCGCTGAGCGCGCCGGACTTCGTGGAATAGGAGCTGTCCTTATCCTTGGTGTCCTGGATGAAGACCTTGGCCTCGCTCGAAAGCGTTGTGGCAGACGCGGCGGCAACGGCGTTCTTCTGCTCCGAAGCAGCAGGCGTCGCAGAAGAGTTCTCGGACTCAGTCACGTTGTCTGCGGCGGTGTCAGTACCATTCGCGGAACTCGCAGTTGCGCCCTGATCTGCGCCGGCGCCATCGGCAGCAGCGCTCGTCGCCGCACTGCTCGCGCCGGTGTCGGCAGCGGTGTCATCGTCGGCCGCCGCGCCCTCGCCGCCCGTCGCGGCCTGGGCCACAGCCTCCGCAATACCCTCGGCGCCCTCGGCCCAAAGTTGCGCCGGCGTGGTGCCAAAAGCCATGGCAAAAGCCAGGAACGCCACCAGACCGCGCTTGGCTACGCCGCGGGCAATCGCTCCATGACGACGCCACGAGGCGCGCTGGCGCTCGTTCTCAAACATATCCATTTGTCTCCTATTGTCTAAACTTGGAGCATTGCCCAGCGGCTGCCCCACGTCATCGCGCATATCGCGCTTGAGTACCCCCATCGGGGTCCTCCTTCCCTCCAGAGCCCAACGCGCACCGGCGGCATGCGCCACGGTCGCGTGCAAGATGGGAGGCGATCCGACTTAACCTTACCGACCCGGGCGCGCCGTCCGATCTGCGACGTGACCATCCCGGGCCAAGAGGAATTACGGTTACTGGTACAGCCGGGGACTTGCACCCCGATTCTCCCAAACACGCAGGAAAACCGCGCATTCGTGCGTCTCCGCACCACCATCTAGGCCATCGATAATTACTGTCAGTATGGTAGCACGCAAAAGGGCCCCGCACGCAGGCGAAGCCCAAGGTAAAAGCTATGGTTTGCGATAGGAAGAACTGTCGTCGGACCTTGCAAGAACAGCCCGCTTCAAAACTATGTCGGATTACGGGGTTGAATCAGCACCTAGCAACCATACCTGTCATTTTTAAAAACCAACGACTCATCTACCTGCGGTTTTAAAAGCACGGATTCCGGCATGGTCGAGGTTCGGCACTCCAGCCCCGTAAACCGGCATAGTTTTGTTCGAACCAGCCCACGCCGGCGCGACGCAAAGCAAAATAACCCGTTTCCCCGACCCCGGGAAATCGCTAACGCTTGCCGCCGTGGCTGTTGCGCCAGATCTCGCGGCCCAGCATCAGCGCCAGCACCAGCGCGCTCACGTAACCCATAAAGCCGATGACCGGGATACCGAACACAACCGGCTCGATGCGCGCGTAGTACACCACCGACGAACCGATAAACAGACCGGCGATCACAATTGCCATCGACATGCGGTCGATAATTCCGCCCAGCTGTCGCAGCGCCTTATCGCTGCTCATGATCTGTGTGTTTACCTTAAGCTGGCCGCGCGTGAGCATGCGCGACGCCAAGCCCAGATACTCGGCCGCCTCGAGCGAGCCTTTTGCCGCTCGATAGCTGCTCGCTGCAAGATCGCGCCCCATTTCGCGGACGCGTGCATAGGCGCTCTTCTCGTTTTTGATGTGCGTCTGGATGATCTGGATCATGTTGACGTTGGGCATGTACTCGGTCAGCAGACCCTCGAGCGTCACCATACCGCGCGCGAACATTGTCACCACGCTCGGCAGCTCAACGTCGTTTTTGCGCGCCAAGTTTAGCAGCGAGGTCAAAAACTCGCCGATATCCAGGTCCTTAAGATCGAGCCCTGCAAAGTCGGCGACGATAAAGTCCAGATCGGACAAAAAGGCCGAATGGTCGAGCTCGGCCGAATCGCCGCGCGTCACGGCAAAGCGCATGAGCGAATCCTTGAGCTTGGGCACGTCGCCCTCGGCCACGGCAAAGATCATATCTTTGACGATACCGCGGTCGTGACTCGACATGCGCCCGACCATGCCCAGGTCGATAAAGTAGACGATGCCGTCCTTGAGGATGATGTTTCCCGCATGCGGGTCGGCATGGAAAAAGCCGTCGTCGAGCACCTGCGTCGAATAGTCCTCGACGATCGCCGAGCCGATCTTTTCCAGGTCATAGCCCTCGGCCACCAGGCGCTCGGGATCGGCAATCGAGATGCCGTCGATGTAATCCATGACCACGACATGCTCGGTGCACAGATCCAGATAGGATTTGGGACACGACACGCCATGCACGCTTTTGTGGAACTCATAGAAATCGTTGAGGTTTTTGGCCTCGGCCAAAAAGTTGGTCTCCTCGCGAAACGAGGTCCACAGCTCCTCGACCACGCCGTGCAGGTCAACAAACTGATCGGTGTTGACGAACTTGGAAACGATGCGCACCACCGAGCGAATGATGTCGATGTCCTGCGCCATGACCTGCTGTGCGCCGGGGCGCTGGACCTTAACGGCCACATCCTCGCCGGTCACCAGGCGGGCACGGTGAACTTGCGCAAGAGAAGCGCTTCCGAGCGGGTTGGGGTCGATCGCGTCGAACATCTGCCCCAAGCGCTGGCCGTACTCCTCTTCCAGACAGCGGAGCACTACCTCATACGGCACCGGCTCTACGTCGGAGCGCAGGCGACGCAGCTCGTCGCAAAACCGCTGCGGCAAAATCTCGGAGCGGTTAGCCAGAATCTGCCCCATTTTGACGAACATGGGGCCGAGCTCTTCGAGCAGACGGCGCAGGCGCACCGGCGTGAGGTTATCCCATACGCGGTACTTTTTGACCAGGCGAACGATCTGCCCAATGCGCTCACGACGACCTGCCGGTGTGAGCTGGTATTCCTCGTCCGGCGCCATCGCGTCGGGCTCCTCGGGGACCATATCGACAGCGCGCGGCTTCTTGCGAGCGCCCGAGACGGCGGCCTCGACCTCATCGACAACCGCCGTCTCGTCACCCAAGGGATCTAGATTGTTGTAATCGGTGGTGGAATCTGCCATCTGCGCTGCTACTCGGCCTCTTCGGCGTCCTCTGCGTCGTCGGGCTCAACAGACTCGACGGGCACCGAGGTCACGTTGTCCTCGACCGAATCGACGATGTCGCGCACATGGGCCAGGAAGGCCGTGCGCTCGGGGCCGGTCATAACGCGGACGCGGGCCAGGATGAGCTCGTCGAGCACGCGCTGTGCCGCAGTCTCGCCCTGCATGCCCAGGCGCTCGGTCAGGTCGGAGATGGTGCCACCCGCCTGCTCGAACATGTCGGACACGCTGCGGGCGATATCGGGGGTGCCGGCATCCTTGCGGACCTGCTCGCCCTTGGTACCGAGGTCGTCGAGAACCTTCTTGCCGCCCTCGACGGCAACGGCGGCGGCGCCGAAGCCCACGTTGATGGCACCGTTAACAAGCTGATCGAGTTTCATAACCATGGTTGGCTCCAATCATGAACAACTGCATTGGCCTTCTTGTACCCAAGATTGGGCGAACGACACAAAATCGTTTTACCGCCAAGATAGGAGTCGAGCGGGGCAAAGCCTTTGACGGCGTTTGCCCCGCTCGTTCGCTGCGAGATTGTCTTTACCTCACGTTATCGTTCATCGCGAAGGAATTCTTCATGGCACAGCTCGTGGTGTAGAGCACCTTGCCCAACAGAGCATCGGTCTCCACGCGTACGAGCTCGGCAAAGGCCTCGTTGGCGCGGACGAGCTCGGCGGGCACCTCGGCCTCGGGCAGCGCGGCTACGACAGCGTCAACATCGTGAATCTGCTTGTGGCCCATGCCGCCGACTTTCTCCTGGTAGTCCTCGACGGCGCGACCGCACTCGTGGAAACGGACATCGGCCAGGGCACCGATCAGGCGGTTGGCCCAGTAGAAGTTCTCGGACGTCACGCGCGCCTGGGTGTCGGCATAGTACTCGGGCATGGTCTCGACGTTGGCATACAGCGGGACGAGCGCGTTAAACGAGTTGGAACCAAAGGCCATCCACTGCACGGCGCGATACGCCGGCTGCGCATAGGGGCGCAGCTGCAGCACGGCGAGCTGGCTGTTGCGATTGATGCCGATGGGACGATAGGCGCCGCGCGTGGCGGGCGTGCCCTTGCTGCCGTAGCAGTCGTACTCCGTGCCCTGGTAGTGGCTGGAGAGCACGTACTTGATGTCCTCAATGGTCACTTTGCGCTCGGGCACGCGGCTCCAGGGGATGTCGTCGCTCTCGGGCGTGTAGTCGGCCTCGGGACCGTCCCACACATCACTGGGGTTGAGGCAGCGTTGCATGTACCAGGCGCGCGGCGTGTTGTAGACGTGGTCGCTGTCGCTGTGCGAGCCAAAGGCTTCGCGCGGGTTAAAGACCGCGGCGGGACCGTCGCCCTTAACGCCCAGCGTCAGGTCCAGATGCCACTCGGACATCCAGGAGCGCAGGTCGGCGGAGCACATGTGATCGGCTTGGGCGCCCTCGGCGTCGTCCAGGTCAAAGCTGTCGATACCAAGCTGGTTGGGCATGGTCACATAAGCGTCATCGGGCACGCGCTTGGCAATCCAGTGGTGCCCGCCGATGGTCTCGAGCCACCAGATCTCGTCAACGTCGCTAAGGGCAATGCCGTTGTTCTCGTAGGTACCGTAGCGCTCGAGCAGGTCGCCCAGGATACGCACACCGTCGCGGGCGGACTTGGCGTACGGCAGCACCAGGGTCACCATGTCCTCCTCGCCCAGACCGCCGGGCTGCGCCGGAACATAGTCGTCCTCGCCCTCGTTGCCCTTGGCGGGCACGTAGTCCACGAGCGGATCGGCGCCGCGGACGCGCTCGTTGGTGGTGAGCGTCTCGGTTGCGGACATGCCAACATTGAGCTCGTTGAAACCGGCCTCGGCCCAGATGCCGTGGCCCGGGACAACATCGGGGACACTCGTGTAGCGCATGGGGTTATCGGGCAGCTCAACGGTCAGGTGACTCAGGACGCTCGTGTAGACGCGCGGCTGCTCGTCGGGATGCACCACGCGCATACGCTTGGGCTCAAACACCCCGTTGGACGAGTCCTCGTTACGCGCGACAAGCGTCGACCCGTCGTAGCTCGCGTTCTTACCGACCAGAATCGTTGTGCACGGCATGCGCATCCTCCTTGAGCGAAGAAATCAAACGGCAACAGTGTATCGCTTCGACGCAAAAAGGGCGAAACCACGGCACCGGCAACCCCTGTGGTCAAAAAATGCCAAATATGAGTACTGTCACCAATTTAGTAACAGCAATTTTGCTACGCATGGGTGTCGGAAGTCTACATTTGTTCAAAAATTAGATGATGTAATTCCCCATAGGTCCAATAAAATAGGCTCTCTATCGATAATAAATATCGTTAGAGAGCCAAATTAACCTAAAATATATGTGACTATCTTGGCAACACTACTCATATTTGGCATTTTTTGTCCACGGGGTATAGAACTAACCCCTCAAACAGCTTCAAAACGCCTATTTCGATGCGCGCTCGGCCGCTTCGATCACGTGTTTGGCGAGAATCGCCGTTGTCACGGCGCCCACGCCGCCCGGCACGGGGGTGATGGCGCCAACAACCGGCTCCGCAGCATCAAAATCGACGTCGCCGACCAGCTTGCCGGCGGCCTCGTCCCAGTTAATGCCCACATCGATGATCGTCTGGCCCTCGCGAACCGCGTCCGCACCAATCGTGCGCGCGCGTCCAACGGCCGCAACCACAATATCAGCCGCACGGCACTCGGCAGCAAGGTCGCGCGTATGCGTATGGCACGTCGTCACCGTGGCATTGCGCGCCGTAAGCATGGCGGCAACAGGACGCCCGATCACCAGCGAGCGCCCGACCACAGCAACCTTAGCTCCATCCAGCTCAACGCCGTAATGATCCAGCAAAGCAAGCACGGCTTCGGCTGTACAGGGGGCAAAACCCTCGCCGCGCCCCGAAAGCGTGGTGAGCAGCGAAGCCGGCGTCATGGAGTCAACGTCCTTGGCGGGATCGAGCGCTGCGGCGACGGCGTTCTCGTCAAGGCCGGCGGACAGCGGGCGGAACATCAGGCAGCCATGAACAGCCGAATCGGTATTGATGTCCTCGATGGCCGTCAACAGCTCGTCCTGCGAAACATCGGCGGAAAGCAAAACGCGACGAGCCTCAATCCCCACTTTTTCGCAGCGCTTGAGCGCACCGCGCTCGTAGGATAGGTCGTCCTCGCGTTCACCTACACGCACGATAGCCAACGTCGGAACAACGCCCCGCTCGCGCAGGGCCGCGCAGCGAGCAGCAAGTTCCTCAGTCAATGCGCGGGCGACGGGAGCACCCCTCAACAGTTCGGCCATGGCTATCCTCTCTTCCTTGCAGCGTCGGAGGCGCGGCGCGCCAGCGCATCGGCGCGCGGCAACCATGTATCGAGCAGCTCATCACACGCAGTCTCGAGCTCCTCGGCACGAACGCGATCTTTCATAGACGTGGTGTTCGCAAAGAGCGTCAAGCTCGCGCCCTGCATAGCGGCACGGCAGAACACGGCGCCGCACGCCACATCGGACAGCAGCTGACGCGAACCCTTGTCGGCCATGTCCTCGAGCAGCGCCAGCGCACGCCCGCAGGCATCCATAATGCGATACGGCGGCATAGCGGCCACATGCAGCGCATCCTGAATCGCGGTCGCTCGAGCCGGATCGTCACGCGGAATACCGTACGCCGCGGACACCCGCCTGTAGGCACGAACGTCCTCGGAAACCAACTCGACAAGCTCCTGGGCCAGCTCATCAGCCTGGGCAAACGCGCGCGTCAGGTCATCCGCACGATCAGCAAGCGCGGGATTAGTCGCACCGTAGCGGGCAACCATTCCGCACAGCGAGGCGCCCAGCGCGCCCACAAAGGCGCTCGCGCTGCCACCGCCGGGAACCGGCTCGCGCGCGGCAAGCGCCTCGGCAAACCCGCGGCAGGTCTTGTCCATCATCTCTTGGCTCATACGCATGCACCTTCAAGTCATATACATCGGTCGGGTGGAAACCGCCGACCGACCGCATCGATCACATAATGGTGCTAAGTCTAGCCCATAAGTACTCGAGCGTCAGCGCACCTGGCCATCGCGGATTTCTACGGCACACGATAGACCATGCCAACGCAAACATGGGACACATGGCCCACCTTTCGAGACTCCCGGACGGTACAAACCGGGGCATATCTATAAGTAAGGAGCCCGTTGGGGCACGGCCGCGCAACGGTCACAAACCACGAACGGAGGTATCGACGCACAGCACACAAAGACATCCGCCGCCAGCACAATCAACGCCCCGACATCCCCGCGGCGCTGCGATGTCACCAAAAGACAAGGAGGACGCCACCATGGAGAAAAAGGCCCTATCGATCCTTTCCCTTTGCATTGCCCTCTTTGCCGCGCTCGCCCTCGTGGGCTGCGGCGGGAACGCATCGGGCGGAGGCAGCAGCGCCGCCAAGGGCGAGAGCAAGGAAAAGGCCCCCGTCGCCAAGAAGACCGACTTTATCTGGTTTAAGGTCGAGATGCCCGAGGGCGTTGGCGTAAGCGACTCGGCAGGCAAGAACGCCGACAGGGTCCAACTCACCTTCCCCGAAGACGAGAATAGTTCAACCGACCGCTTCATCCCCGTTTGGGAAGAGAAGATGACGGCAGAAGAGTCCTTTGCCCAGCAAGCCGAAAGGCATACTGGTACGTTCCAGTGGGAAGACGGCGACCCCATCGAATACAACGGCAGGACATGGCTCACCGGAACGTGCAAGGACAATGGCGGTACTTATACCTACCTCTTTACCGACGTCGACACGGGAAGCATCTACATCATGATGAGGAATGCCGACCTTCACGAGAAAGAAGCTAAGGCGCTCCTCAACTCCATTGAGTTCCCCGATGACATGAAGGCGGCTGTGAGTGAGGCCCGCGGCGTCGAAATTGCGAGCATCGAGATCGAGTAGCAAGAGTCCACGCACGTCCGCGCACGCGCCCCAATAAAAGCGCGGGCACCCAACCCCGGGGAGGGCCGACAGCACCAGCCCTCCCCTCTTTTGCGCCCGAACATATTGCCACTTAACGGCGCAAATCCGGCCCTCAGAATGGGACACATGGCCCACCCTAGCGAGCCGTCCACGCGTACAGTAAAGACAGGTAATCCATGGGCGGTTACAGATCGAGGAGGACACGACCATGAAAAAGAAGGCCTTTGCGATTCTCACCCTCTGCATCAGTCTCTTTGCCGCAGTTGCCCTGGTGGGCTGCGGTGGCAGCGGCGACGCTACCGGAAGTGGCGGTGGCGGCGGCGCAGAAAAGCCAGCCGTGGATATGAGGACCGACTTCATTTGGTTTAAGGTCGAGGTCCCCGAGGGCGTCGAGATCACCGACGTCGCAGGCGACACTGCCGACAGGGCCCAGTTTAAGTTCACCGAGAGCGAGCACGCCAGCGATCGCTTCATCCCCGTCTTCGATCCTGACAAGAACGCCGACGAGCTGTTCGACTACGAGGCAAAGTGGAATGCCAGCTTTGAGTGGACCGAGAATGACCCCGTCAAGTACAACGGCAAGACTTGGCGCAACGCTTCCTATACACACTCGGGCGGCGTAACGACCGAATACTTCACCGACGTTGACGGCGGCAGTGTGTATGTGCGTATCGACAACGTCGAGGAGCACAAGGACGCCGTCGAGACCATGATGAAGTCTCTGGAATTTGCCGACGACATCGCCGAGGCCAAGACCGAGGCCATGGACGTCAAGCTCGACGATATCGAGATCAAGCGCTAAGCGACTGGCGAGCGCAACGGGAAACACGGTCGCAGTGCAAACAAGCGACGGTACCCCAGCGCTTCGTACCCAGGGAGGGCCGGTAAACCGACCCTCCCTTTCTTATGCCTGTAGCCGACGAACGCGAGGATGCCGAACGCCGGAACCGCCCCAAATGTGGCAACAGTACGAAAACGACAAACACCCCAACACGTCCGCCCACCGATTTATTGCGCCGCGCAGACAATTAAACCAGCATCTTTAAACATCTGGGCAGTATAGTGACCAAAACTATCGCATAACCGCACTCTGCGAATGGAAAAGTTATGACCGAACACCATGCCATCAGCCGCCGAGCGTTTACGCTGGGCCTAGGGCTTGCGGCGTTGTCACCACTTGCAAGCCTGCCCGAAACCGCAGCGCCGGGCATTCCCCTGCGAGCGGCATTTGCAGACAACACACCCGCACCGTCGGACAGCCTCCACAATTTCGTCATTCGCCTTCGCCCCGCGGGCTATTTTCGCACCGCGAGCGTCAACCAAGACGGCAACGTTCGCGGCAACGTCTGTCACCTGTTTAACGACGGCACGTCCAGCAAGCTCATCCTTGAGAACGTAACGACCAAGAATGACGATACAAACTGGTACGCCATCCGCACCTTGCTCAATTTCGAAGAGCATAAAAAGACGGGCTACAGCATTTGGTCGGTCGACGACGACTCGGACAAAGATGGAAAGGTCATCCACGTATGGGGCGGCGAGTATGACAACAAGCCCAGCCGCGCTTTTGCGTTCGAGCGTCAATCAAACGGAACCTACATCATCCGAGACCGCACGGTCGAGAAAGAAACCGAGAAAAAAGACATTAAGTACCTGGCAATAGAATCGAACGGCAAAGACCAGGACAACAATAAGATCTGCCATAAGAGTAAGAGCATTCCGTGGGAGCTCGAACTTATCGGTTACGACATGAAAAAGAACGATGCCACGGTTAGCAGCCTCGACTGGATCACGTACAGCAGCTACGTCGACGGACCATGTTGGATGAAATACGTCGACGACAACAAGTTCCTCGACGAGCTGAGCATCCCGGGTACGCACGATTCGGGCACCTGCAGCGTGGACAACGACACTGAGCCCCAATCCTCGCAAGTAAAATGCCAGCAGGATTACATTCCCACGCAGTTGCTCGAAGGCATTCGCTATTTCGATATCCGGCTCGGAAAGGGCGATGACCCCGGCATCGACCACGGGATTTTCTACCTACTCAAAAAAGACGGGAACTATCTGCATCTCTCCGATGTCATCGGGTACTTCAAAACGTTTTTGAACGAAAACCCGTCAGAAGCGCTCATCATGCTCGCATCGCGCGGCAACGATGAGGCTACCGACGAAAGCATAACGACGGCCTTCGCCAAGGTTATGGCCGATAACCCCAACCTGTTCTACACGTCGAGCCACGTCCCCACGCTGGGCGAGGTGCGCGGAAAGATCGTCCTGCTGCGTCGATTTGGGCTCGCCGGCAACAGCGTAAGCGGCCACACGTGGGGCCTCGACCTCACCCAATGGGATGACAAGATCAAGGCGCATTCCGGGCAGTCGATGTGTCTCGTCCAAGACGCGCGGGGATTTGAAGCCATAGGGGAAACGGGCAATGAAGAGCCCTATTGCACCAAGGTATATGCCCAGGACAAGTACAAACTCACGGGAACCGACAAGCTCAGCTGGGTCGATAATGCGCTGAAGGAAACGACCGGGCGCACGTGCAACAAGGTGGACGTCGTGGACGATGCCGGGGCCGAGGTGCAAGTCCAGGAGCGTTGCTGGTCTATCAACTACACCAGCTGCACGGGCTTGTCGCACGGAGGCAATCCTTTTACTTCGGCACGAGTAGTCAACGAGCATCTGTACAAGAGCCCGTACATCAATCCCAGCGGCACCGAGGATACAAAGTCAGATTACCTCAAGCACATTGGCATCATCGCATCCGACTTTGTTGATGCGGCGCTGGCCCGGAGCATCTACCAGCGCAATTACAATTACGATACGAAGCACACGCAGTCGGCTTCGTGCTGCCTCCCGACCCGCATGCGCATGACGTACGGCGACTCGCTGAGCGATGCCTCGCTCCAGGATGGCAAGACCGTTGGCGAGGGCCATTTCCGCCTTGTCGACAGCAGCAACGTACTCAACGTGGCGGCTTCGGGCCATGCGTTTACCATCGAATACGTGGATGTCGACGCCTTGGGCAACGAGACCGTTACGGGGCTGCAGGGATCCGTGCCCATCGATATCGATCCGCGCGCACTGACACCCCACTTTGAGGGGCTCGAAGGCCTTAAGGCCGGCGAGGATGTGCGCACAAAGGTCGCGGCGCTGCTCGAGGGCAAACTCGAAAACGATGCCTGCACGGCTCAGCTCGAGTTTGTGCACGACGCGGACGGCGCTCCGGGCACGGCAATGGTCGAGGGCGAGGCATTTACCGCGGGAACGTACTGGGTGCGCGCGAACGGTCTTTTGGGCGACGCGGCGCAAAACTACAAGCTTGCTAATGACGGAGCCGCGAGCTTTACCGTAGCGGCCTCGAGCAGTGCAGGCGGCACCGGCACCGACGGTGGCACGGGTTCCAACGCAGGCAGCGCTGATAAGAACGGTAAGGGCAACAAGGGCAAGAACTCGGGCGGAAAACTCGCCGACACGGGCGACGGCTCCGGCATTGCCGCCGGGCTCGCCGCTGCCGCCGTGGCGACGACGGTCGCCGGCGCAGCAATGCTTGCAAATGACCGCGAAGACAACGGAGACGTTGACGATTAGGCCAGCCGGCCCTTTTGGACACATCGATTTAATGAGGGGCGCAGGACACCGTTCTGTGCCCCCGATTTTTACCTTGGCCCGAACGCCGCCATGGGCTACATCACCATGTTCAGCGCGTTAACAAACTCCTGGGCCTTCGCACGGCTGCTCAGGCTAAAGACACAGGCAGTCAACAGCCTGTTACGTAGGAAAACGTCGCGGCCCTTGATCCTGTTGACCCCCGTGATGTCCTTAAGATAGACAATCTCGGTGTGCTTGCCACCAAACGTACCCTTCTTGAGCACCTCAATACGGTTAGGGTAGATCTTGACGTCTTTAAACCTACCCGAACCTTTGTCCTGGAATAGCAGCGTGTTGTTGTCCATACGCGTCACTCCCGTGGGATTCGCTAAAACTGCCTCTATGGTCACATTTTAGTCACCGCAAGGCCCCATGCGAAGATGTCAGACAGCACAGCAATTCGTGTCCGCGCGAGGCTTTAAACTAAATGCGATAAAGACGCATTCCACAAAAGGAAAGTGGGGCGACAGTGATGGGCGAACTGGTAAACCGTGGAGAATCGGCAATCGTGCCCGAAGGTTTTTACAAGCAGGTCTCCTCGATTCTCAACGCCGCTCGCGACAAGGCCTATACCGCCGTTAACTTTGCGATGGTTGAGGCATATTGGGAGATCGGCAAGAGTATTGTTGATGAACAGGGCGGAGAGGGGCGCGCCAAGTATGGAGAGGCGCTGCTCAAGGCCCTCGCAATCAGACTTACCAAGGATTTTGGTAAAAGTTTTGAAGCAAGAGAGCTGCGCAAAATGCGTCAGTTCTATCTTGCATTTCCAATTCGGGACTCACTGCGTCCCGAATTGAGCTGGACACATTACCGCAGGTTAATACGCATTCCTGACCCCGAAGCTCGCACCTGGTACATGAACGAATGCGCCGATTCTCGCTGGAGCACGCGTCAGCTCGAACGCCAGATCAACACCATGTTCCGCGAGCGCCTACTTGCCAGCAAGGACAAAGAGGCCGTCACCCAGGAAATCCAAGAGAGCGCCCCGGCTCGTCGCCCCGAGGATATCATCCGCGACCCATATGTACTGGAGTTTTTAGGTTTCTCGGACGATGCTACGTTTCGCGAGAGCGATCTAGAGCAGGCGCTCATCACGCATCTTCAGAAGTTCCTGCTGGAGCTTGGCCGTGGCTTCGCTTTCGAGGCGCGCCAAAAGCGCATCACCTTTGATGGGCGCCATTTCTATATTGACCTTGTTTTTTACAACTATCTGATGCGCTGCTTCGTGCTCA
Source organism: uncultured Collinsella sp. (assembly GCA_900541005.1). Lineage (GTDB taxonomy): Bacteria > Actinomycetota > Coriobacteriia > Coriobacteriales > Coriobacteriaceae > Collinsella. Next base: position 38,168 of record UQIP01000005.1, read on the forward strand.
TCGACCTTAAGACCGATGACCTTACGCATCAGGACCTGGGCCAGATGCAAATGTATGTGAACTACTACACGCGTGAGCTCATGAACGAAGGCGACAATCCGCCCATAGGCATCGTGCTCTGCGCGGACAAAAGCGATTCGATCGTCGAGTACACGCTGCCCGAAGACAACGACCAAGTGTTTACCGCCAAATACCTGCCGTATCTTCCAAGCAAGGAAGAGCTGGCGCGCGAGCTGAGTGCCGAGTACCGCGCCATCAACGAAGCGACTAATGGCGAAACGCAAGGGTAGCAGCACGTTGCGACCGATACCCCCGACGGCGTTTCATATCCCCCGACATAAGAGGAGCGCTCCATGACAGACAGACCGAAAACAACACTACGCGATTGCATCTATGGGCTTGCCGTCGGCGACGCGCTGGGCGTTCCATACGAGTTTATGCCTCGCGGCACGTTCGAATGCACCGACATGATCGGCTACGGCACGCACGGGCAGCCCGCCGGCACCTGGAGCGATGACACGTCCATGACGCTTGCTACCTGCGACTCGATTAGAGAGCTTGGGCACATCGACACCGCAGACATGCGCGACAAATTCGTCAGCTGGATTGCCCGTGGCGAGTATACGATCGACGGCGTTTTCGATTATGGCGGCACGACCGCCCGCGCCTTGCACACCGGCAAAGGAGGCTCCGGCGAGCGCGACAACGGCAACGGATCGCTCATGCACATCGCTCCCCTAGCGTTCACCGATGCGACAGACGACGAGATCTGCGAGGTCTCCGCGATTACGCACGCCCACAGAACGTCGACCGATGCATGCGTCATATTTATCGAGCTAATGAGGGATGTGATGAACGACGCGCTTCCCTCGTGGGTGCTCCAGCTGAAAGACGTGCCCGAGCACGAAATCAGGTCTGGCGGCTTCGTGCGCGACACGCTTAAAGCAGCCACCTGGTGTTTCGTCAACACTAACAGCTACGAAGATTGCGTGCTTGCCGCCGTCAACCTGGGCGACGACACCGACACCACCGCAGCCGTCGCAGGTGCGCTCGCCGGCACGGCATACGGCATCGACGCAATTCCACGAGAGTGGATCGACGCCTTGCGCGGTAAAGAGCTGATAGAGCAGTGTTTGTTTTAGGGCGCACTTACGATAGAAACTGACCAGCAGGCGCCATGGAAAGAGAGATAGCGAATATTGATGAGTTCCAAATGGACGAAAACGGGATTCCGCTATTTTCAGCAGGACTGAAGAAAGAAGCCAACCTCTATGTCCTCCCCGACGGGCGCTACCTCCCCTGCGGGCTCTACAGGACCGCGGACGGCGGTTCACTCATTTATGAGCCATCCGGGCTCAGCTTCTTCGGGCAGATGCTTGCTCAATTCAAAGAGCGCTAGGGGTTTGATTGCCCGTTAGATCGACACTGCTCCAAACCAGGTGATGGGCAGGGTGCCTCCCACCGCGGCCTGTGAGGTAAAATCTTGACTGCCGCGGAATCCGCCTGCGGGCAACGCTCCGATCTCCGATTGGGGTGAAGCCTATGAACTTGTTTCTTGAAATCCTGCGCCTCTCGATGTATGTGACCGGCATTGCCCGGAACCTCTACTCGATCTGGCGGGAATATAAGCAGTAACGGATAGCGAAGGGAGTCATGAAAAGGGCCGGTTGCAGCCGGCCCTTTAGACGATAATACCTGCGTTGCCCGCGCTTCCGAAGTGTGACTAGCTGAGGAGCGGGTTCCGCGGCACAACCTGATTTTACCCAGTGGCAAGGCTCTTTTACAGCCGTTCCACCGTTTATTTACATCTGCCAATCAAGACGAGACTACTACGCACCTTTATTACACACGATGTTTTCAGCCTGGTATAAACAAGTTTAATAATAGAATGCAAATCCAACCATCATGTCTGATTACGAAAGGATTTTTGCCTTTTCTGCAGCAAACTCTTCCTCGGTAAGTACTCCACTCTCACGCAGTGCTGCAAGCCTCTCAAGCCTTGCAACTACATCAACCACTATCCGCCAGCGTCTCAATAGTCTGTGAAACCTGCGGATACCGCTCGAGCTCCTTCGATAGGGCATCGACTATCTCGGCAATATTCTTTGCATTTTTGCCGCCGTTTAATACGTTTGCCCTGACCTTAGATGACGACTTGACAGTAACGCCAGATCCGCCTTCAACTGGAACAACCGAAATACTGATATTTTCGCCCCAAGACCAAAGGCTCATACCAATCTCGGCTGCAACTGTTCTTGTTGTGGGCGATGCGCTATCAACTTTTACTTTAGGTAGCTTTTCCATAGCTGCCTTCAAGGCATTAAACGTGTCGTCAGGAGAATACGGTATCTGAATCTGAAGCTGCTGATCGGCAAAACCCATAATCCGACCTCCGCTTTTGCAAGATTAAGGCTATTGGCAATGTTAGCACGTTCCCAGCACTTTTAAATTCATCTAATGATCTTGTGATGCAGCCCGACGCCCCAGCACTACTCCTTACTTCCCAAATAGCGCACCCAGCAGGCCGCGACGTTTGGGCTTCTCCTCTCGGTAGGAACCCTCGGCCGCCGCTGCCACCTGTCGCGGTTGCTCGCCGCCTCCACGGCGCACGATCTGGTACAGGAAGGGCGATTTAACGTATTTGACCTCGATGGGCGTGGCGTGCACGGTACTTTCGCCGGACAGATGCAGGCTCGGGTTGAGCGGCGCCACCACATGCGTCTCGCGCTTGTCACTAAACACCACCGCAGCTGCACGACCCGTCTGGCCGTTCACAGCGATACGCACCTGCTCGCCATCGCGGCCATCCGTCGCCGGGCGATCGACAAAGTAGACCGGCACCATCACCAGGCCGTCCTTATGCTTTCGGGCCTTGCGTGCCCAGGTTCGGATGCTCTTTTTATTGAGCCCCAGTACCGCCTCGGCATCGTTGCCGGCAATGTCGAGCGCCAGCTTATCAATGACCACCTGGTCCTTGGTAGACGCATCGACCGAGACGACACGGAAATCGCCTTCCTGCATGGCGGGATCGAACGGACCGACCTTGGCAAAGTCCCACGGCTCCAAAATGCCCATGAGGCGAACATCCAGGTAGTTTGCCCTGGGGTATGCCCAGTCGAGCACCTCGTAGTACACCAGGGTTTCCTTGCTCAGGCCCTTGCCCGGGAAGGACGCCATCATGCGCAGGTCCGCGAGCGCCATGGGGAAGTAGAAGAGCATCATGTCGTTTTGGATCGCGTCTTCCACGTCGTGCCCGGCAAAGGCTTCCGCATACTGGCGCACCAGCTGCAGCGCGTTGGCACGTGCCTGCTGCGGCGAAATCTCGCAGGGAATGCCCTGCTCCGGCACATATTCCGCACCCACGCCCATGGTCAGACGCTTGCTAAACGCACCGGGCTTGAGCAGGTCGGCAATGCCGATCTTGTTGCCGCAGAACGGGCACTCAAACACGCGCTGGGTCGACTCGCCCTCAAAGGACGCTCCGCAGAAGGGGCAAGGAATGCTCACATGCGTGGCCTCTTGGAACTCCTGCGCCGTGCCGCGATCCTCCCACAGCAGATGTTCCAGAACCGACTGATTGCGCCAGTGCGCATTGAAGAAATACCAGTCCGGGTCCTCCGGGCGCTCGAGTTGCGACACATGCGTGAGCTTGAGCAGTCCATCCACCACCGTCAACGGCGTATGGCGAATGCCCAGGGCGCTCTTGGGCTCCCCCGCATCAGCCTGCCACGGAACGACCGTGCCGCAATAGGCGCACTCAAAGCTGCGCTTAGCCTGGTGCGAGTACATAGGGCCGCCGCAGTTTTGACATTTAATGGCAAACATCTCGTCCATGGAAACGTCCTCCTTTGCACAGGGGCTGTCGACATTAAGTATGTCGAGCAAGCAGGCACATGCCCATACCCATGTGGCCCAAAATGGACCACCCAGGCAGACGAGAAGGCTCGCTCGTTAGCACCGGCAGACTATTGCTGCATTTTCTGAGCGTCGGTGCACGGCGCCCCCGCGCGAGCTACACTATCCCCTTAAACATGATTGTGAGGACGACCGCTATGCTATTTGTAAATCGGCTGGTACATACGCTTGTTCCCGGCAGCGAGAGCGAGCCGGTCGATGCATCTTGCCGCACCAACGCGGGCTTTTCCGCAGGCCTCGTCTGCATTGGCCTCAACATCACCCTGTGCCTGGCCAAGGGCATCGCGGGCCTGCTCGCCGGCTCCGTCTCCCTCATCGCCGACGCTTTCAACAACCTCTCCGATGCCTCGAGCAACATCGTGAGCCTGCTCGGGTTCCGCCTTGCCAGCCGCCCGGCAGACGAAGGCCACCCCTATGGCCACGGTCGCTATGAGTACCTCGCCGGCCTGTTCGTCGCCGTCCTGGTTTGCGCCGTCGGCATCAATCTGATCCTCGAGTCGGTCACTAAGATCATCAAGCCTTCCCCCACTGCATATTCGGTGCTCTCCTTAGCCGCCCTCGTCTTGTCCATGCTCGTTAAGCTCTGGATGGCAGCGTTCAACCGCACGCTGGGCGATCGCATCGACTCGGAGACGCTCATCGCCACAGCACAGGACTCCAAAAACGACGTCATCACCTCGGGCTCGGTCTTGGTGGCGGCGCTTATTTCGCAGACGACCGGCTTTGACCTCGATGGCTGGGCAGGCCTGGGTGTGGGCATCTTCATCTGCATCAGCGGCATGGGCCTAGTGCGCGACGCCATTAGCCCGTTGCTGGGGCAAGCGCCCGACCCCAAGCTCGTCCAGGCAATCCGCGACAAGATCATGTCCTATCCACAGGTCTTGGGCACACACGACCTGATGGTGCACGACTACGGCCCCGGTCGTCAGTTTGCCAGCGCCCACGTGGAGATGCCTGGCGAGGGCGACGCATTTGAGCACCACGAGATTCTGGACACCATCGAGCACGACATCAAACGCCAGATGGGCATCGATATCACGCTGCACTGCGACCCCATCGCGACAACCGGCGACGACCTGCGCGGCTGGGTCAAGCGCGGCGTCATGCAGATCGATCCCGCGCTCTCCATCCACGACCTGCACGAGCACGACGGGTTCGTTTCGTTTGACCTTGTGCGTCCCGACGGCTTTGACATATCCGACGAGGAGCTGCTGGAGCTCGTCACGCGCATCGTGCACGAGCGCCGGCCCGACGTCTCATGCGTCGTCACGTTTGATTCGGGCTTTAGCTCGCCCGACCGTCCAGCAGAGCAGCTGTAGCCCCGCTCCGCTCGTCCGCTAGTTTCCCTGCGCGCCCGAGATGCCGTTTTGCAGGGCGTTCCAGGCATCCGTCGCCATGCCGCCCAAGTTCTGCGCGGTATCGCCCAGGTTTTGTGCCGTGTCGCCCAGCTCTTGCGCCTTGTCTCCCAACTCCTGTGCCTTGTTGCTCAAGTCCTCCAGCGTATTGGAGCTCGAACTGTCGGTACCGCTTTGGCCGTCGGACGAGTTGCCCGAGCTGTTCTTGTGCGTGAGTTGAATTTCGAGGTTGCCGTTGTCGTTATAGTAGGCAGAAGTAACGACCCAGTTGGCATCGACGACGGGCGTTGAGCCATCATCAGTCAGGACCACGGCATTCGAAAGATCGGCGCCGCGCGACTTGAGGATCTTCTTGGCGTTGGACCAGTACTGCCCCGGGATATCGCTCAGATCGACGGTGCTAGACGAGGCGGACTCGGTTTGCTCGGCAGTGGCATCGGCCGTTGAACTCCCTCGCTTGTTGAGCATGCCCGACACGATGGCAAACACAACCGACAGCGCAAAGAAGATCGCCAGCACGATGAGGATCTTCTTGATCACGCTCGACGAACGCGACGGCTTCTTCTCCTCGTCCTCGCCATATTGCGGAATCGACTTGGGGTACTCGCGATACGGCTCGCGCGACTCGTAGCGAGGCTGCGCCGTGCGAGGCATATACGTCGTCTGCTGAGGCTGCGGAATGGGATTCTGCGGCAGGTTGTCATAGGGATTCGGCGTCGAGGCAGCATAAGAATCCTGCGGCGCGTAATCAAACGGATCCGGAGCTGCGTTGCCATAGGGGCCTTGCGAAGATGTAGCGCAAGAATCCTGCGCCGTGTCGCCATAGCCCATAACCCGGGTGGGCTCGGCAGAAGGCTGCGTCGCGGCGGGGTCGGCATAACCGGGGTTGGGAACAACGCGGGTCGCATCGGCGCTATCGCCAGCCTGCGCGGAACCGTAGCCGCCCATCACGGTTGTCTTGTCCTGATCCATGCAACGATTCCTTTCCGTCGCGCGTGAGCCTCAAGTTATCCATGCATTCTACCCGCGCAAAAGCCCATGATGGGCAGAGTCCGTCGGTATCTACAAGACATGCGCGGTCCTAAGGATCAAAAAGCCCCGCCGTGCCTTGTGAGCATGGCGGGGCGGACAAGCAGCTATGGACAGTAGACTTAGAACAGGCCGGTGATGTTGCCGTCGTTGTCGACGTCGATGTTTTCGGCCGCGGGCACCTTGGGCAGACCCGGCATGGTCAGAACGCTGCCGGTCAGCGCGACCACAAAGTGGGCGCCGGCAGAAACCTTGAGCTCACGCACGGTGATGCGGAAGTTCTCGGGAGCGCCCAGGGCCTTGGCGTTGTCGCTAAAGCTGTACTGCGTCTTGGCTACGCACACCGGCAGGTTGCCAAAGCCATTCTCGCGCAGCTCGGCGAGCTGGCGCTTGGCGGCCGGCGTAAAGTCAACGCCGTCGGCGCGGTAGACCTTGGTGGCAACGGCCTCGAGGGCATCAGCGACATCAGCGCCGTCCTCATAGGCAAACTTGAGCTCGCTCGGCTGCTCAATCAGACGCATGACCTCATCGGCAAGCTCGAGCGCGCCCTCGCCGCCCTTGGCCCAGACCTCGGAAAGCTTAACGTTGACGCCGAGCTTCTGGCACTCGGACTCGATGAGCGCAAGCTCGGCCTCGGTGTCCGTCGGGAATCGGTTGATGGCGACCACGCAGGGCAGACCGTAGACATTCTGGATGTTGTCGACGTGACGCAGCAGGTTGGGCATGCCTGCCTTGAGTGCCTCGAGGTTCTCCTCGTTGAGGTCGGCCTTGGCAACACCGCCGTTGTACTTCAGCGCACGAGCGGTCGCGACGATCACGACAGCGCTGGGGCGAACGCCCGTCATGCGGCACTTGATGTCGAGGAATTTCTCGGCGCCCAGATCGGCGCCGAAGCCGGCCTCGGTAATGGCGACATCGCCAAAATGCATGGCCATGCGCGTAGCCATGATAGAGTTGCAGCCGTGGGCAATGTTGGCGAAGGGACCGCCGTGGACAAACGCGGGCGTGCCCTCGAGCGTCTGCACCAGGTTGGGCTTGAGCGCGTCCTTAAGCAACGCGGCCATGGCACCCTGGGCCTTAAGGTCGCGGGCACGGACGGGCTCGCCGGCAAAGCTATAGCCGACGACGATCTCACCCAAGCGTTCCTTGAGGTCGCTGATGCTCGTAGACAGGCACAGGATTGCCATGACCTCAGAGGCGACGGTGATATCGAAGCCGTCCTCGCGCGGCACGCCCTGAGCCTTACCGCCAATGCCGTCGATGACGTGGCGCAGCTGACGGTCGTTCATATCGACGACGCGCTTCCAAGTGATGCGCTTAACGTCAATACCGAGCTGGTTGCCCTGCTGAATATGGTTGTCGAGCATGGCGGCCAGCAGGTTATTGGCGGCACCGATAGCGTGGAAGTCGCCGGTAAAGTGCAGGTTGATATCCTCCATGGGGATGACCTGAGCCCAGCCGCCGCCGGCAGCACCGCCTTTAACGCCAAAGACGGGGCCGAGCGAAGGCTCGCGCAGGGCCACGGCACTCTTGACGCCGCGACGACGCAGGCCATCGGCCAGACCGATGGTCGTGGTGGTCTTGCCCTCGCCCGCAGGCGTTGGGTTGATAGCGGTCACGAGGACGAGCTTGGCCTGGTGATCGGTCGGCTCGTTGAGCAGTGAATAGTCAACCTTAGCCTTGTCGAAGCCGTACGGAATCAGGTGCTTTACGTCGACGCCGGCGTTCTTAGCCACCTCGGTAATGGGCAGCGGCGTGACGGAACGTGCGATTTCGATGTCAGTAGGCATGGGCGGTCCTTTCGTTACCGAATGAGAAAAAGACCAATTCAGCATAGCACGGGCGCGCAATAGTAAAACACCCGTAACCGATGAATGGCGATATGTTTATCCAATGCTCAGCGATAGCCTACAGACTAGCCAAAACAAAGCGCCCTAAACGGTAGGTTCAATCCCCAGGTGCTCAAAGGTGCGAAGGGTTGCCTGACGGCCCTGCGGCGTACGAATCATCAACCCGCACTGCAGCAGATAGGGCTCATAGACATCCTCGAGCGTGCCCGGGTCCTCGCCCACCGCGCTGGCAAGGGTCGTAAGTCCCACGGCACGACCGGAGAACGTCTTAGCGAGCGTCTCCAAAATGCGAATATCCATCCAGTCCAGACCGAGCTCATCGATCTCGAAAAACTCAAGCGCCTGGCGACAGATATCGAGCTCGATGGGGCCGTTGCCGCGCACCTGTGCGTAATCGCGCACGCGCTTGAGCAGGCGGTTGGCAAGACGTGGCGTGCCGCGCGAACGCGAGCCGATCTCGAGTGCACTGGGATGGTCGATCGTCACGCCCAGGATAGTCGCCGAGCGCGTCACAATCTGCGCGAGCTCCTCGACCGTGTAGTAATCCAAGCGATATGAAATGCCAAAGCGGTCGCGCAACGGGCCGGTCAACATGCCTGAGCGGGTCGTTGCCGCTACCAGCGTAAACTTGGGAATATCCAGGCGAATCGAGCGAGCCGCCGGACCCTTGCCAATCACGATATCGAGGGCAAAGTCCTCCATCGCGGGGTACAGGACCTCCTCGACCGAACGGTTGAGGCGGTGGATCTCGTCGATAAACAGCACATCACCCGGCTGCAAGTTAGTAAGGATGGCTGCCAGGTCGCCCGTGCGCGCGATGGCAGGGCCACTCGTGGTCTTGATCTGAGCGCCCAGCTCGTTGGCGATAACGGTGGCCAGCGTGGTCTTGCCCAGGCCCGGAGGACCCGAGAAAATCACGTGGTCGAGCGTCTCGCCACGGCTCTGCGCTGCCTCGATCAACACGCGCAGGCTCTGCTTGATGTGCTCCTGGCCGCAGTAGTCGTCCAGGCGCTGGGGGCGCAAAGTGCGGTCGACATCGAGGTCCTCGGCCGTCAGCTCCGAGCCCACCATGCGCTCGCCGTGCGCCATGGATGCCGCCGGCGAGTTGCCGGGCGTCGCCCACAGGTCCTGAGAGTCATCGGCTTCCCACATCACGCATCCATTCCGAGTCGCTTAAGCGCCGCGCCGAGCAGATCCTCGACACGCATATTCTGACCATCATACCCGCTCAGGGCAACATCGGTCTCCTGCGGGCTAAAGCCCATGGAAAGGAGTGCCGCACGGGCATCATCAATCGCCGAAGGAGCAGCAGCGGGCACGGGCATCGCAACCTGGCCGGGAATCACGTCGACCGGCACAAAGCCCTTATCCTTGGCAAAGGTGCTCTTGAGTTCCAGGATCAGGCGCTGAGCTGTCTTTTTGCCCACACCGGGTACCTTGGCCATGCCCTTGTCGTCCTCGGCCATCACCAGCGAATACAGCTGCCCCACGGTATAGGTGGAAAGCACGGCGAGCGCCAAGCGCGGGCCAACGCCCGAGACGGACACGAGCCGGTCGAACATCGTGCGCTCATCCTTTGAGGAAAAACCGAAAAGTGTCATGGCGTCCTCGCGCACCTGCATACGCGTGTAGAGGCGGACCTCGCCGCCGGGCGTCGGCAACGTGGCCGCAGTGCTGCCCGAGATGCCGAGCTCAAAGCCAACGCCCGACACATCGACGACAGCAGAACTCATCGTGGACTCGACAAGCGTTCCGTGGAGCTGGGAAATCATCAGTATCCGGTTCCTCTCTGTTGATAGAACTCGCCACCGGTGAGGGCGCGGGTGCGGCTGAGGTTTACGTGGCATATGGCGCAAGCCAGGGCATCGGCGGCATGGTCGGGATGCGGGTCGTGGTCGAGCTGCGTGAGCGTGCGTACCATGTAGGCGACCTGCCGCTTGTCCGCGGCGCCGGTGCCCACCACAGCCTGTTTGATCTGCATGGGCGTGTACTCGCCAATCTCGAGCGCGCACTCCGAAAGCGCCACGAGCGCAGCACCGCGGGCATGCGCCGTGGGGATGGCCGAACGAACGTTGGCGCCAAAGTAGATGCTCTCGACAGCAGCCGTGTCGGGTCGATAACGCTCGACGACATCCTTAAGGTCATGGGCGATATGCGACAGGCGCACCGCGAGCGGACTTCCGGCACTGGTCTCGATGCAGCCGTAGGCACGGCAGCGAACCTCACCACGCCGCTCCTCGATAATCCCCCAACCCGTATGAGCCAAACCGGGGTCGATGCCCAAGATAACCAAGCCAACCTCCCCTCGCCACAAGCACAGCGCAAGACAAGGCCCCGCGCATCATTCACGAACGTCTGTTCTAGAATAACACAACGCTAGCCCTATAAGTCAGCCGAGATCGAATTGTAGGTTGAGTATACGCAAGCGAGCGCCCGCCAGAGCGAGCAAGGTGCCTTGAAAGAGGAGGGCATTGACCTGGCGGTCATGTCCGACGATTGAAAGGCAGATTGCCGCTCTGGCGGGCGCGCAGCGACCTAGTTCTGAGAGAAGAACGGAAATTGTCGGGGATCAACCGGCGGATGCGGCATCGGGCCACCCTGGGGCCCACCCTGCGGGCCACCCTGGCCGCCCATCATCTTATCGATGGCGTCCTGAACCTCGCCCTCGAACTTTTTCATTCCCTCGTGCAAACGACGCTGACCGTCCTCAGAGCGCAGCTCCTCCATTTGCTCGGGCGAAATACCCAGTAGCTCGCCCAGCACGCCCATCATCTCGTTTCGCATGCGCTCGGTCGTATCCTCGTCAGCAAAACGGCGCACCTCAGCACGTGCCAGCGAATCGACCGACATACGCTCCTTGCCATTAAGCCCCAGGTCGGACCACGCGAGCATGTACGGCCAAGAGCGCTCGGCAAACGAGCGGGACGAGACGATCGGTGCCGTCGGCAACATGCGGCGGGCAGCCTCACCCTGTCGAACGAGCATCAGCAGCAGCGAGCAGGCCTCAGGCTTGCCAGCGGCCATCGGGATATCGTCGAAAGATCGATTGCGGTCCACGTGCGCCTCGAGCGCGCCATCGACCTCACCCGGCTCAAGCCCGCCGAGCAGCTGTGCCGCGCGATCGAGCATATCGACCGGACCGTCGAGCGTCGAGAGCGCCTGCGCCAGCACTCGCTCCATGCAGTCTTCCACCGCGTTGAGCGTCACGAGCTCTTGGGGCACCACGGAAGACGTGCGGTTGCGCACACGCGCCACAAACTCAAGCGTCGACAGGTACACATCGCCAAAGGGCGCGTAGTCGCCCTGATAGCCGCCGCAAAGCGCCGGCGCCGTCAGCGCGTACTCGGTTTTGGACAGCGGGCTCAGCGCCATCGCACCCAGCTCGAGCGCCGTGTCCTCCAGCATGAGGCCCAGTGTGCGCGAGCGCAGACGCTCGGCATCGCCCGCCGACACGTCGCGATCGAGCACACGCGCCGCATCCGGTGCATCGCGCTCGACAGTGCGAATGTGCAGACACTCGGCGATGGCGCGGACGGCGGCACAGCGGGCAGCCTCGGCCTCTTCCTGCGCCGGCGTAAAGATACGGTTGCGCCCCAGCACCAGGCCAATCACATTGCGCGGGCCCAGAGCGTCGACGGCCAGCGCCGCCAGCAGGGACGACGGCAAGTCACCCTCGAGTGCCACCACAGCACGCGACGCACCGTGGGCTCGGGCGTTGTCGCGCACGGCGAGCACCAGCGCCTGCCACAGCCACTCCTCGGAACGAAACTCGGGCAGTTCGTGATCTTCCAGGGCATCGAGCATCACGCCGCGCTGAATCTCCTGAACCAGGAGGCTCTCCTCAAAACACGGCGCCTGGGCCACCACGCGACCGCAGTCGTCGAGTACAAACGAACCGCCGGTATACACCGACTCGTCATAGGCACCGACCGGCGCCATGCAGGCGAACCACACGCTGCGCTTGGATGCGATCTTGCGGTAGGCGCCGCTGCGAACGGCGGCAATGGCGGCAGTCTCGCGGTCGGTCATGTCAAACGCGTTGAATTGGAAATACGCAATGAGGTCAACACCGGTCGGCAGCATCTCGAGTTCGCGGTCCAAGTCAAAAATCACGGCGATGCGCACGCCGTCCACGTCGAACACCGGCGGCGCCCAACGCGTGTCGTTGTTCTCGCCACGCTGCAGGGCAATGCTCGAACGCGCCGGCACCACATGACCGTCCTTGAGCATCATGTAGTCGAGCAGCGGCTGGCCCTCAAACGAAACCGCCGCGGGCACAATGCAGATCATGTCAAGCTCCTGGATACGCTCGGCGACACCAGTCAAGCCGGCAAGCATGTCGTGCTCAAAGTCGGCAGCGCCCACCAGGCCACCGGGCATGGCGCCCATAAAGAGCGGAGCCGGAACGCACAGCACGCGCGCCCCGCGCTCGCGGGCCAGACGAGCCTGGTCCTCGATGCGGCCGCAAATGCCCTCAATATCACCCAGGCGCATATCGATCTGTGCAAGCGCGAGCTTCATGGCTCAGCCCTTTCCGTCGTAAACCATCGAAATCGTAGTAAAAGCGCCGGCCGCATAATGCAGTCGGCGCTTGCATGTGCATATGCTAGCTATGATACCCCGAGCGGGGGCGCGCTCCTAGAATGTAGCGGACCACAGCCCGTGCAGGTTGCAGTAGGCATAGACGGTACCGGTCTTGGAGCCGCCCGCGAAAAACGTCGCGGGCTTCATGCCGGGCTCAAGGTAATGGACCTCCAGACGGCCCTCGGCCTCAAGCGCGATCCACTCAATGTAGTGCTCGGGCAGGCTGGGATGCTCAACCGAGCCCACGCGTGCGCGAATCACGTGACCGTCACGCTCGGTCTCGACAACAGGCACGTGCTTCTCGTGCGCCGCGTCCTCAGTGTTTGCGGTCAGCTCCGTGCAACCGGCAGGGGTCGCAACGTCGTCGCCAAGGGCAGCGATGAGCTTACCGTCGGGGTCCTTAAAGAATTTCGCCATGATGTTCTCCTTTGCTGATGTGCCAATGTTCTTGATTGTTCTTATGCCCAAAGGCAGACAAACCATCCACGGCATTGCAAATGAACACATAACGGGCGGGGACGATGGGACAGCGTGTGCCATCCGCCCTGACGGCCCCACCCGAGCTGGTTAGCGCCCGTCGCCGCCGAGCAGTGCCAGAACATCCTCGCGCGTGAACAGTGCCGACGAGATGCCGTCGCCGCCGAGCACACTGTTGACCAGATCGCGCTTGGACTCCTGCATCTGCATAATGCGCTCCTCGATCGTATCCTTGGCGATGAGCTTGTACACGGTCACGGTATGTTGCTGGCCAATACGATGCGCGCGGTCAGTCGCTTGGTCCTGCGCCGCCACGTTCCACCACGGGTCGTAGTGGATGACCACGTCGGCCGCCGTCAGGTTAAGGCCCACGCCGCCCGCCTTGAGCGAGATCAAAAAGACCGGAACCTCGCCCGCTTGGAACTGCACGACCATCTTGGCGCGGCTCTCCTTAGACGAAGCGCCCGTGAGCTTAAGAAAGGCGATGTCCTCCTTGGCCAGGCGCTTACCGATAATATCGAGCATACCCGTAAACTGGCTGAACAACAGGATGCGATGTCCGCCGTCGAGTGCGCCGTGCACGAGCTCCATGCACGTATCGAGTTTGGCGCTCCCCGCCTTGTAATCCTCGTAGTGCAGACGCGGGTCGCAGCAGATCTGGCGCAGCTTGGTGAGCTCGGCGAGCACCTTGAGCTTGTCCTTCTTAAACTCCCCGGCCTCGCGGTGCTGCACCTGCTGGGCGATGCGGTCCTGATTTGCCAGGTAAAGCTTGCGCTGCTCACCGGCGAGCTGAGCCACGACAGTGTCCTCGATCTTTTCGGGCAGATCGGCCACCACGTCTTCCTTGACACGGCGCAGCACAAACGGCGACACGAGTGCCTGCAGGCGAGCGGCGCTGTCGCCCTCGGAGTGCTCGACCGGACTTTCGAAGCGCTTTGCAAACGATTCACGCGTGCCCAGCAGGCCCGGCATCAAAAAGTCGAAGATGCTCCAGAGCTCGGATAGGCGGTTTTCGATGGGCGTGCCCGTCAGAGCAAAGCGCACGCCGGCCGGCAGGCGCTTGGTGGCACGTGCCACCTGGGTGAGCGGGTTTTTAATGTACTGGGCCTCGTCGAGCACCACGCGGGCAAAATCCTGCCCGGCGTACTCATCGATATCGCGGCGCATAAGGTCATACGACGTCACGACCACGTTATGCTCAGCCACGCCGGCAATCTGCACGCGGCGCTGCGCCTTGGCGCCCACGATTGCGCAAACATCGAGCGAGGGCGCAAAGCGCTCCAGCTCGGCAGTCCAGTTGTACACAAGCGACGCGGGGCACACCACAAGCGTGGGCTTGGCGTCCCCCGCCTCCACGCGCGCCAAGATATGCGCGATCATCTGGAGCGTTTTGCCCAGGCCCATGTCGTCGGCCAAGATGCCGCCAAGGCCCAGGTGTTCGAGCGAGCCGAGCCACTGGTATCCGTCGACCTGGTAGCCGCGCATCGTTGCCCTGAGCGATGCCGGTACCGTAAAGTCCATCTTGCCGAGCGTGTCCAGGCGCTCGACGGTACGGCGGAACGCAGCGTCGCGATCGGCCTCAAGCGCCGGCGTGCGCGCAAGCATGCTGTCGACGAACAGGGTACTCGACGCGGGAAGCGACACGCCGTCGAGCAGGTCGACAGCATCGACCCCCAGATCCTCGGCAAGGCCAAACGCGGCGCGCGCCCCCTCGTCCAGGCGAATGATGTCGCCCGACGTAAGGCGCGCAAACGTTTGATGACGCTTGTACGAATCGAGATAGACGGCAAGGTCCGCAGCCGAAAGCCCACTCGCACCCAACTCGACGTCGAGCAGGTTGCTCTTGACGGTCGCACGCACCGAAAGCTTGGGCGCGGGGCGCACCGAAATCTGGCGCAGACGGTCGCTGAGCATGACCTCACCCAGCTCGGACAGGGCAGACAGGCCCTCGGTCAGCAGGCAGAACAAGCGGGCGTCATCGCGTTCCTCAAACGCCAGGCCGCCCTCGTAGAAATCGAAGTACAGGGCCGCCGTGTCCATAACGCGAAACTCCGCCACCTCGTCGCGGGGCGGCACGCCGGGGCGTTGCTCTTCGAAGGGACTGCCCGGAGCGCCCAGGCTAAAGAGATCCGCCGACCAGTCGCCGTAGGTAACCGTAATTTTGCAGGTCACGAGCCCATCGTCGACGCCGATTGCCATAGCAAAGCTCGGCTCGGGTGCCACGGTATCGAGCGCGGCGGGCGCGGTGAGGTCGGTGTAGTCGCGCAAAATGGGTAGAGCCATACGACAGAACTCCCCCACCTGGTCGGCAGCGATATGGACTGGCGTGCGACAGGGCAGTAAGCGCGATAGGAACGGCGCCGCATGCTGGGCAAACGCCACATCGGTGCGGCGCGCACGGCGGGTGTCGACCAGATAGGCAACGTCGCCCGAAGCAAAGCAGTATGCATCGGCCGGCAGGCGCAGATCGTAGCTGCCACCAGCCGCCGGCGCGATTTTGGCAGCAAGGAGCGGTGGGCGCTTAGCGGACGCCTCGTCCTCCCCTTGCGGAGACAGCTCAACCGCCACGTCATAGGTGCGATGCGCCGCCGTCCCCCGCGACCAGGCGGGCTCAAAAGAGATGGTCTGGCCGCGCAGCAGGTCCAGCACATATACGATGCTATGCTCGGACAGCGGCAACTGACGCTCGGCAACAAAACCGCTGCGGGCAAAGTCGTACGACGCCGAACGCGAGCTTGTGATGTCATCGAGATAGGCAACTGTCGTCACAACAAGGTTGAGCAGCTTTGTCGACACGTCTTCGAAGGCTTCGGGCGTATGGACAAACGTGAGCTTCTTGCCGTACGAGAAGGTGCCGCCTCGGACATAGGCGTCGGCCATGCCGTCGATATCCTTGACCACGTAGGACACCGAACCGCAGCGAATGCGGAACTCGAGCGCCCAGCTAAAGCGGTCGGCGAACAGCGGATTGTAGTACGGCACCAACGAAGGCTCCAACGCCGCTTTGGGAGCGTCGGGATCAACGGCACCGGCAAGCTTGCGGCGCATGCTCGCCAGCTCATCCATGCGCGCGTCCGAAAGATCAGAAAGCGCCGCCATGAGGCTGGGACTCGTGGGGACGGGCGCCGGAAAGGGAAAGTTGGGATTGACGGCCGGCGCTTTGGGCGCGGTGCGCGCGGGCTGTTTCGGCTGCGTCGTAAACGTGCGGACCGGCGTGCGCAAACCTTCGACGGGCTCGGCGCCGCTGGCATCCAAATACGCCAGAGCCGTGGCAATAGCGTGCTTGCACATGCCGGGGTAGCGATAGGCGGCGGGGCAATCGCAGTCGTAGTCGATCACCTCGTGCTCGTCCATGTCGAGCGCCACGTGCGTCTTGTACAGGTCGCCGCGCGAACCGCGCACCGAGCCCTCAACCGTCACGTTTTTGGAGAAGCGTGAGCCGCTGTCCTCAATCGACAGCACGGCGCCGTTGAGCATGAGCGAGCGACCCTTCATAAAGGTGCCGCTCAGCGCCGCCTCTTTCCGGAGCGCCTGCACAAACGTCCCCTGCGCCATCACTTCCTCCAATCTCACCCGGGGTAGCTTAGATAACCGTCACGCGGCCCTGGTTACCCACAATGGCCTTTGCCTCTGCCAGCAGCGGAATCGAGCGTGCGTTGACCTTGGCCGGCACCTCGGCACGTAGCACGCGCCCGTCGACTTGCTCAATAAAGATCTCCACGCGGTCGCCGCCCGGGTTGGTGGTGAGCACCGTGGCCAGGCGCGCCATATTGCCCTGGCTAAAGCGGCTGTTGGGCACCATGACCTCAAAGACCTTGGGCTTGTTTTTCTCCTCGCTAAGCTCCAGAGGCACAATCTCCTGCGCGATGATCTGGTCGCCGCGGTCCGAGCGCTCGAGCTTACCCTTAATGCGCACAAACGCGTCGGACAGCTGCGCGCCGGTCTCGGGATCGACCTCGCCGTACAGATACCCCTCGGCCTCTTTGTAGGTCTTGGGGAACACCACGACCGTGGCCTCGCCTTCCATGTCCTCGAGCTGCACGATGCCCATGGGGTCGCCGTTTTTGGTCACGCGCTTGGATACGCTCGAGACCATGCCGGCCCACCACAGCGCCTTGCCCTCGGGAATCTCCTGGTTGATGGTGCCGCCCGTGGGGTTTTGTACCTCGTAGCCGGTGTCGATCTGCGAGAACGAGAAGTCGCGCGCTTTGCTAAGTGCATACTCAAACGGGCGCAGCGGGTGGTCCGAGACATAGATGCCCAGAACCTCCTTCTCCTGGCTCAGCTTAAGGTGGCGGTCCCATTCCTGGCCATCCGGATCGGGCACGCTCACCTCAAAGCCCGAGCCCTCAACGTCGCCAAACATATCGAAGAACGACGTCTGGCCGCTCGCGCGGTCCTTCTGGCGCTTTACCGCGGCATCGATGATGTTCTCGGGGTTGTTCTTGTCCACAAAGTGCATCATCTGGCGACGCGGATACCCCGTGGAGTCGAAGGCGCCTGCCTTGATCAGCGATTCGATCACGCGACGGTTGGCCTGGCTCGAGTCCACGCGCTCGACAAAGTCGTGCAGCGTCTTAAACGGACCGCCCGCCTCGCGCTCGGCGATAATCGCCTGCGCCACGCCGGTGCCCACGCCGCGGATGCCGGCCAGGCCAAAGCGCACGCCCTCCTTGGTAGCCGTGAACTCGGTACCGGACTCGTTGACATCTGGCGACAGCACGGGGATGCCGTCGTGACGGCACGCCGAGACGTAATGCACGATCTTGTCGGTCTTGCCCGTGTAGGACGTCAGAACGGCCGCCATGTACTCGTGCGGATAGTGCGCCTTGAGCCACGCCGTCTGCATAACCAGGATGGCGTAGCCGGCGGAGTGTGACTTGTTGAAGGCGTAGGATGCGAACTCGAGAACATCGTCCCAAATCTTCTGGGCGACCTCGCGCGTGTAGTTGTTCTTGATGGCGCCGTTCATCCAGTGGTCGTAGGTGGTCTCGTCCGAGCCATCCTCCCAGTGGAGCACCGTCGACGTGAGCAGCTTGATTTTCTTCTTAGCCACGGGCTTACGGATACGCGAGTCCGATTCGCCCTTGGAGAAGCCGCACATCTCGACGGAGATGAGCATAACCTGCTCCTGGTAGACCATGGTGCCGTAGGTTTCGCCCAGGATGTCGTCCAGACGGTCATCGTAGGAGACGGCCGGCTCCTTGCCGTTCATACGGTTGATGTAGGACGAGACCATGCCGGCGCCCAGCGGGCCCGGGCGGTACAGGGCGATCAATGCCACGACGTGCTTGTACTCGGTGGGCTTCATGTTCTTGATCGTGGCCGTCATGCCGGCGGACTCGACCTGGAAGACGCCGGCGGTGTGGCCGGAACCCATGAGCTTAAAGATCTCGGGGTCGTCAAAGGGAATCTCTTCCTCTTTGATGTCGATGCCGAAGTTCTTTTTGATGTTTGCCTTTGCCTTGGAGATAACCGTCAGCGTACGCAGGCCCAAGAAGTCCATCTTGAGCAGGCCCATGTCGGCAACGGTATGACCCTCGTACTGGGTAATCTCGACGCCGCCCTTGGTATCGAGCTTGGTGGGCACGTGCTCGTTGACGGGGTCACGGCAGATCAGAACGGCGCACGCGTGCACGCCCTCGCCGCGGGTGAGGCCCTCGATCGAGAGCGCCGTGTCGATGATGCGGCGGGCGTCGTCGTCCTTTTTATAGGCCTCGGCAAAGTCGGGGTTAAACAGATCCTCTTTGCCGGGCTGTTTGTCGAGCACCTGCTTGAGTTTGACCTTGGGGTCGCTCGAAACCATCTTGGACAGGCGCTGGCCCATGTAGACCGGGTAGTCCAGAACGCGCGCGGCGTCGTTGATGGCCTGCTTGGCCTTAATGGTCGAGTAGGTGATGACGTGGGTGACCTTCTCGGGGCCGTAGAGCTGGCGAACGTGCTCCACGACCTCGAGGCGCCGCTCATCGTCGAAGTCCATATCGATATCGGGCATCTCGGTACGCTGCGGAGACAGGAACCTCTCGAACATCAGGCCGTTTTCGAGCGGGTCGAACGCGGTGATGTTCATGGCGTAGGCGACGATAGCGCCGGCGGCCGAGCCACGGCCGGGGCCGACGCCGATGCCGTTGTCCTTGGCCCATTGCACGTACTCGGCGACGATCAAAAAGTAGGCGGCAAAGCCCTTGTCGCAGATGACCTTGTATTCGTACTCAAAGCGCTCTTTGATGTTGACGCCACCGATCTCGCGTGTGGCCCAGTCGTCGCCGTAGTGCTGACGCAGGCCCTTCTCGCACTCGCGGCGGAACTGGCTCTCGTGCGTCTCGCCGGGATCGAGCAGCGGGAAGCGTGGCAGGATGATGGAGTCCCAGTCCAGCTCCACGTAGCACTTGTCGGCGATCTCGAGCGTGTTGTCGCAGGCCTCGGGGCAATACGGGAACATCGCCCGCATCTCCTCCTCGGTCTTCATGTAGAACTCCGAGCCGGTCATGCGCATGCGGTTGGGGTCGTCGACCTTGGCGTTCATGCCGATGCACATGATGACGTCCTGCACGGGCGCATCCTCGCGGCGCAGGTAGTGGAAGTCGTTGGTGGCGATGACCTTGACGCCCACCTGCTTGGCGATATCGATGAGCGTGCGGTCCATCTGCTCGTCAGTCAGGCCGTTGTCGGTGGTGATGCCGTGTTCCTGAATCTCGATATAGAAGTCGCCGGGCTCGAAGGTATCACGGAAGGTCTCGGCCCACTTGATGGCGCCTTCCATGTCGCCGCGGTCGATGTATTTGGGGATGATGCCCGCGATACAGGCGCTCGTGCAGATCATGCCCTTGGCATGGCGGCGCAGGTTGTCGAGCGTCACGCGCGGCTTGTAGTAAAAGCCCTGCACGGCGGCCTCGGAGACCGTCTGCATCAGGTTGACGTAGCCTTCCTGGTCTTTGGCCAGGAGGATCATATGGTAGAGCTCGGGCTTGTGGTCGCGGGCAAGGGTCTCGTCCGGCGTAAAGTAGACCTCGCAGCCAAAGATGGGCTTGATGACCAGGGGCGGCTTGAGCTCGTCGATGTTGCCCTTCTCGTCCCACATGGCCATGTCTTTGACGTACTGGGCATGCTCGCGCGGGTTTGCCTCGGGGTCGGGCTCCACCAGCTCGTCGCGGCGATCCTTTTCCAAGAAGGCCTTGTCGTGGCTCCAGGTTTTGTACTCGGGCGTGTTGTGATTGACGGCGTCGCAGGCCAGCGCCAGGTCGGGCACGCCGTACATGTAGCCGTGGTCGGTAATGGCCACGGCGGGCATGCCCAGCTCAACAGCGCGATTGACCATATCCTGGATACGGGTTGCGCCGTCGAGCATGGAGAAAACAGTGTGATTGTGCAGATGGACGAATGCCATGTGATGAGCTCCGATGCGGGTTCGTGTTCTGACTGAACGATTTTACCGCACGGCACGGACAGCACCCGAACCTAGCCAAACCAACACGGCTCCTCTTGAGTTGCGGTGGAATAGTTCCCGCTTGGGCCACCTGGGCCGCAATACAGGAACTATTCCACCGCAAGTTATCTGAGGGCTAGAGATTGTAGGTGACTACTTGAGGTTCGGCGGGTTCGACGAAGATGGTTGGATCCGGCTGCTCCATGCGGACGAACTTGACCGTCACGGCCTCAAAGCCCGCCTTGTGCAGAACATCAGCGTAGACGCGCGCCTGCAGGGCATGCTTCTCCTGCAGCTGTTCCGGCGTCTCGTCCGGCGTGCCGCCCGTCTTGTAGTCGATGACCAGCGCGCATGACGAATCCGCCGGGTTCGTCGCCAAAGCGTCGATGGCGCCCTCGGCATATGCACCGTAGCGAGCGATGTCCTCGTCCTCGCAGCCCAGCGAAAAGAACGGCACCTCGGCACGAACGCACGGCCACGCGAACAGCTCGGCACGAACCGACGACTTGAGCCAGCGCTCCAGAGCGACATCGAAGCGCTCGCGCTGTTCTGGCGTCAGGTGCCACAGGCGAGCCAGGGCGTCGGCACGCTCAGCGGGCAGCGCATCGGCACCCATCTCGATCAGCCACTGGCAGGCGGCGTGGAAGGCCGAACCCAAGGCCATGGGATTGCCGACGGGCTCGACAGCAGCCACGTCTGCATCGGCCATCTCCGAGCCATCCGACTCTGCATCATCGCCGGACTCATCCATGGGAACACGAGCCTCGGCGGCACGGTCTTCCGTCTCGGCATGGAGTGCCGCGGCGATTGACGAGTAGCTATACGAGTCACGCGCCGGGAACGGACAGATGCCCATGCGCACGCCCACTGCCTGGGGATACACAAGCTCAAACGAATCGGGCTTGGGGTCGGCAGGACCGGGGACGATTGTACTGGCCGAATCGTCGGCAGCATCTGTATCGACATCGCCACGAACGAGCCTGCCCTCGGCATCTAGCGAAGCGTTGGCCTCAAACGCCTGCTCGCCAAAGGTAAAGTCCGAAAGCGAAATGAGCTCGTAGTCGCCCGGTTGGGAGTTGTCGAACACCAGGCGGTCGGCATCGAGCTGCGGCATGTCCAGAGCGTCGGTCGGCAAAATACGGCGCAGAACGTCGTAAGTCAGATCGGTCTCGACGTCGAAGGTCGGCGCCGTCACCTTGCCGCGGCTCACGCCGGCATCCATCGCCAAGATCACCAGCTCGCGCGCACGCGTCATGGCGACATAGAGCAGACGAGCCCGCTCCTCGAGCGAAAGCTGCAGGTCGTCGTTGCGCAGGCGAACGAATGCCTCGGCGGGAGAACCCGTCGCACAGACGTCCTCCATGAGCTCCGGCGGCAGCCACAGCGACGTGCCCTTGCCCTTAAACGCGTGCTCAAACTGCTTTTTGACGTCGTCGCCCTTCACAAAGGTACCGTCGGCAAGCTTAACGCCGTCGAAGCGTGCCGGCAGTGCCACGACCTGCGCTCCGCCCTCGACGCGACCCATCTGTGCCGCACCCGAGGACTTACGCACGCCAAAGCACTCGGCGACCGCCACGACCGGATATTCCAGACCCTTGGAGGCATGCACCGTCATGATGCGCACCGCGCCGTCGCCTTCCTCGTTGAGGGCACCCGGGGCTTCCTTGCCCGCCAAGAAGCGGTCGAAGGCCAGCGCGATGGAACGCGGAGAATTGCCGAGCTCGGCCTCAGCCTCAGCCACGGCGTCGAGCGCCTTGAGCACGTTGGCGGCAATGGCCTTGCCCTCGGGGCCGCGCTGCGCAAGACGCACAAACCAGCCGGAGGCGTTGACCACGTCGCGCGCGATGGCGGCGAACGAATCGCGCCCCACGCGACGAAGCGCATACCGCAGCACCTCGCGGGCGCGCGTCACAAGCGGCAAGTCTTGCAAACCCGGCACGTCGAAATCGCTCATGATGCCCATGTCGATATTCCGGCGCGAGGTCTCCCCTGTCTCGCTATCGAGCTTGGTCGCCAGCGCCAGGAACTCCTGGGCGCCGAGCGCAAACATCGGCGAGGCGAGCAGCGGCATAAGGCCCTGCGCCGTATCGGCCGGATTGGCGAGCGCACAAACCAGGGCGCGCACCGTCTGCACCTCGGCTGCTTGGGCAAAGACCGAGCCGCCCGCGATGACGCAGTCGAGCCCCTGGTCACGGAAGGCCTGGGCGTAAACGTCTGCGTTGGTCATGCGGCCCAGCAGCAGGACCATGCTGCCCAGGGGCTGTTTTTTATCGGCAAGCGCGCGGAAACGCTCGGCAAGCGCACGAGCTTTCGCCCGCGTTCGCTCCTGCGTGCTGCCGCCGGCAACAAAGATCGCCTGACGGCGCGAGGCATCCGCCACCAGCGTGTCTTTGCGCCCATCGCTCGCCTCAAGGTCCAAAAAGCCCTGCATCAGGCCGCCGTCATCGCCGTCGAAGACGCGTGCCACGTAACGCAGCACCTCGTCGTGGCTGCGGAAGTTGCGCACGAGCTTGACGAGCTCGCCGGCGGGGACATCCGGCGTGGCGACCGTCTCGGACGCCGCCGTCGATCCCACTTTGCGCTCCTGGCGGCGGAAGACCTCGACCTCGGCGCCGCGGAAGCGATAGATCGACTGCTGTGCATCGCCCACGGTGCACAGCGCGCGCTCCCCCGCACCCGTCAGGTAACGGATCAGATCGACCTGCATCTGGTCGGTATCCTGGAACTCATCGATCATGACCATCTTAAAGCGGCCCTCGTACGCAGCACGGATGGCAGGGTAATCGCGCAACGCTTCGTAAGCCATACGCAGCAGGTCGTTATTGTCGAGCGCGGACTGGGCAGCCTTCAGCGCGCGATACTCAGCCTCCACGGAACGGGCCAGGCCCACCAGCGCATCGAGCGCCGGGCCACCGCAGGCAAGCACGATATTGATAAACGCATCGGCGGCCTCAGCCTTGAGCAGCTCGACCTGCTCCTTGGGGAATGCCTTGCTCGCCCGCGGCATGCCGCACGACATCATGAGTCGCGCCGCATCGGCCATGGTCTTGCCGCTCGCCTCGAACGCGTCGATGGCATCGAGCGCCGCCTGCGCCTTCTCGGTCGAGGCCTTGCTTGCGCCCAGCGCCGCGCGGTAGGCATCGGCGAGCGCCGAGGTATCGGCCTGGCCGCGCGCCACGCGCACGTCGTCCATACCGCCCGACAACTGGCTCGACAGCTCCAGCAGGTCACGCACCAGACCCTTGATGGTCGTACCGCCGCCAAAGGAACCGCCCTCGCCCGCCATGGGATACCAGGCGTAGAGGGCCTTGAGCGATGCCGCCAGCTCGGGGGCGGCATCGGGTGCCGTCGCGCGACCCAGCACATGCTCAACAGCCTGATCCATGAGCTCGTCGGTATCGGTGAGCACCGTGAACTCGGGATCGATGCCCAGCTCCAGCGCGTGCGCGCGCAGGATACGCGAGCACATGCCGTGAATGGTCGAAATCCACGCGTCGTCGACGGTCAGTGCTTCCTCGTCCATGCCCTCGTCGATAAGCGCACGGCGCACGCGGTCGCGAATCTCGGCCGCGGCATCTTTGGTAAAGGTAATGGCGAGCACCTGGTCCAGATGCTCAACGAACGGACCTGATTCGGGCGAGAGCGCGTAGACGATGCGGCGCGTTAGGGTAAAGGTCTTGCCCGAACCGGCGCCCGCCGAGACAAACAGCGGACGGTCGAGCGTTTTGACAATCTGCAGCTGTTGCGGCATCAAAGTCGAAAGATCCATGGTCTACACGTCCCTCCTTACAAACGTTCCTTCGTGGTTATACGAGCAGCGCGCATGCGCGGCCTGGGCCGACGTCGGGTCGACGGCGGCAACGTTGCCTGCCTCGAGCTCGCGCAAGCGCTCGGCGATGCCGGCCTCCACGCGATCGAGCAGCGCATCGAAGTCCATGTTGCCGCCCTCACCGGGAAAGCCCTTCTTAAGCCCCGGGATGCGGCCGTCACCACGCTCCTCCTCGAGCAGCTCGGCACTCGCGGCGCCTCGCAGCGCCGGTTTGCCGCCCTTGGTCGAAAAATAGAGTGCCGCACGGGTATCCAGATCCAGCGCCCGGCGCATGGCCTGCGCATAGATAAGCGTCTGGGTATGGGGCGGCAGCCACCGCGGGTCATCGATGGCGGCCTCGCCCGATTCCTTGTCGCGCTCCGTGGGGTCGGCGAGTTTAAACTCCTCAACGCCCGTGCGGTGCTTGTAGTCGATCACGACGGCGCGGTTTTCGGCATCCACGTCCACACGGTCGATGCGTCCGCCGAGCGGCCAGCCGGCATACTCGACCTTGAGGTCGTTGAAAGCAAACTCCAGGTAGCGCGGAGCAAAAGGAGTCAGCGCCTCGGCTTCATAGGCAAGCACGCCCTCCAGCTGCGGCAGAATCTCGGCCACCTGGCGCTCCTCTACCGGAGAAAGCGGCACAAGCGGACCCTCGTTGCCACGCTTGGAGGCATGCTCGGCCAAGGTCTCGTCAAAGACCTCGTGCAGCAGCTCCTGTGCACGCGGCAGATTCTCGGGCGTCACGCGCTCCATGCCCTCTTGGGGCAGACGGGCATGCAGATGCTCCAGCACGTCGTGGACAAAGTTTCCCTTCTCCATGTTGCCAAAGCCCGCGTCGATAGACTGGGGCTTGACGCGATACGACACGAACCAGCACAGTGGGCAGGTAGAATAGGCCTCGATCTGCGAGGCGGACGTCAGACGCGGCACGAGCGGCGCGTCCTCGCCCTCGCCATCGCGACGGCGCAGGACCAGATACGGAATGGCTTCATCGCTCAGATGCTGAGGAGCTTCGCAGGTCACGCGCTCGCGCCTAAGACCTTCGCCTGCAGCGGAATCAAAGTCGGCGATGATATCGCCCTCGCCCACGCGCGTGGGCTTGGCAGCGCCAGCGGCCTCGGCATGTGCCCGCAGCTCGGTCCATACGGCTGCCGGGTAGCACTCGCGCGCCTGGCGATCGTGCGTCACGTGGGCGAGCGCGACCGGACCGCTCGCCGCCTGCATCGCACGGCCAAAGCGCACGCGCAGCAGGGCGGCGGGCTCCAAAGACACGCCGTCGCGGCGCAGCTCGGCCGTCAATGTGGCAAGCGGGCCCTCTTCGTGCGAAAGCGGATAGCTGTCCAGGTCGACATCGGCAAACAGCACGGCATCGTAGCCGCCAGGACGCAAAACCGACGCATCGGCAAGCGACACGAAGCGCACTTGTGCCCGTGGCGTGCGATCGACCTCGTAGGTCGCGTAATCGTAAGCGGTACTGCGCTTGTCCACCTTGGTTCGAACGCCGTCGAGAACCGGCACGGTCGCGGCCTGCGACACGTCGAGTGTGCGAGCATCGTTCATAAGGATGTCGATGGCATGGCGCAGCAAAGCCGTCTCTGCCTGGCGACGGGCCAGGCCGTCAAGGCCGCCTAGAGCGCGATCGGGCAGTGCCTCGGCAACGGCGAGCATGGCCTTGAGCGCCGTCACGGGTTTGTCGCGCCACAGCGCCTGAAACACGTCCGAGACCACGCATGGTACGTTCTTAAACCAGTTATCTTCGCTGGCGGCCTTGCGGGCGCCCCTCACCTGGCCCTGCACGCTCTGCAGTAGGCTCTTGACGCCCGCAGTGGTCTTGCCGCGCGACAGGCGCATGTTCTTGTCGAAGCCGCGGGCGCTCGCGGCGTCGGCACCCGAAAGCGGGCTATAAATCCAGTCGGTAAGCTCTGGAGCGGGCCACCACTCGGTCTTGGAAGCGGTGCCCTCGTCCGCGGCTTTCATACGCTCGATCAGGCTGGCGAGCGCCGTAAACTGCCTGCCCGCGATGGACTGGGAAAACGCCGTGAACTCAGCCGTCTCGGCAGCGATATGACGAGCCGCCAGACGAGAGGCGAGCTCACCGAACAGCTGGGGTGCCCGGGCAGAAACGGCAAGCACACGCACGGGGTCAGCAGAGGTGCCGTCGACCTCGGAACCCCGGCACGTTTTTACCAGATCATCAATTGCGTCCGCATAAGCATGAGCACGGGCATGGGGGCCAGCGACCTCAATAAAGGCAGGCTGAGCGGCGGTCCCGCAAGCGGCATCAGACGCGCCGACACCCTCCCCTAGCGGCGCGATCTCAAACAACACATCGCGGGCATCAAATGCCGCGGCAAGCTCCTCGCGCATCGCCGCCTGCTCGCGGGCAAGCAGCACGACGACCTCTCCCCCATTGTTCGCCACGGCAGACAGCAGCTCGAGCAGACCGTGCGTAAACGACGTGATACCGCGCACGCATACGGCGCGAGTGCACGCCGGCAGGCTATCGGCCAGGACACTGGTCATAATGTCAGCTGCCTCGCAGGGCTCAACCATATCTCGACGGTCCAAACCACCCGCGTAGGCGCGCAAAAGCTCGAACACACGAGCCTCGGCATCGCTTTTTGGCTCAGGCTGGCAGTTGTCGCCACGGCATCGTTCGGCACCCGTCCCCGCAACGCCCGGCAACACGTCGCGGGCCATGCGTGCGAGCATGCGCACTGTGCCCTGGCTGCGCGAAAGCGGCCGCAGGTCGGCATCGTCGAGACGCGTGACCATGTCCGAGAACAGCATCTGGCGCTGAAGGTTGTCGACGAAACCGCGCCCGTCGCCCAAAAGCTCCCAAAGCGAGCGAAGCCACGATGTAGGCGTCTTGTAGTCAATACCCAGCGAAATCCCGGCTTCCGCCGCATCATGACGGCACAGGTCGAGCTCGGCAAACGTTGGTGCCAGCAGCACGGCGCGCCCGTGGCGGGCGATAAGGTCGGCAAGCAACGCTGACTCGGCATCGCTCAAATCCGTGCCGGCATTGGTGGTATAGATTCGAACAGGCATGGTCCTCCGCTCAAACTGTTCGCAATAATCAATGCATCCATCCTACCCGCCCACGCGGACACATTGCTACCTCAGCTCCATGTTTTGGCGCAAAGCAACCTGGCCCCAACGCACCAGCCGATTGCGGGCATATAAAAACCGCCCCCGGAGGAGCGGTTTTGAACAATTGGTTTTGCCGCGGCCTACTCGCCATCCTCCAGCTTAATGAGGATTTTGCGGTAGCCACCGTACTCGCCGTTGAGCGCCTTGGACACACGGCTCACCGTGGTGGACGAAGCGCCGGTGCGCGCCTGAACCTCGACATAGGGCTCGCCCTCGTCTAGGTAACGCGCAACCTGCAGACGCTGCGATAGATCGCAAATCTCGCGCGGCGTGCAGATATCGGTCAAAAACGCTTGGATATCTTTCTCGTCGTCCAAAAGGCTAAATGCGTGGACCAGCTGCTTGACATCAGGCTTGTCAAACATGTTCTCGATATTCATCGATCACCGCCAAACCCGCCAAAAGGCATCGAAGTTGATACTGACATCGGGCATCGTTCGCCCGTTCTATGCAATAGGGCAACGCCTGTGGCTTTTGCCCGTAGCAGTTTAGCACACCACCAAACTAAAGCGACAAGACTCTCTGCCAGCGGCGCGTTTTTCAGGACGAACGCCGTTTAGAAACCGAATGCGCACGTAAGCTCCATGAATATTTGAGACAATGGGCGCCCAAACACCGCGGCGCGCCCGCGCAACCATCCAAGTCGCCGCCGCAAGCCGCTTCACGCGACGCCAGCAACCCGGCGCAAGAAAGGATTCACGCCATGCGCTTTATGCTTAACTGGCTCTTCACCTCGATCGCCATCGCGATCGCCACGTTCCTCGTTCCCGGCATCCACCCCTTCGGTTTTGCCGAGGCCTGGGTCTGTTTCGCCTTCGTGGGACTGTTCCTGAACATCGTCGATTCGCTCGTCAAACCGTTCCTGACGGTCATCTCACTGCCGCTCACTATTATTACGCTTGGTTTTTTTCAGCTCGTAGTCAACAGCTTTATGCTCGAGCTGGCCAGCTACCTGTCGGTCAATCTGCTGGGCGCGGGTATCTCCATCGCCAGCTTTGGATCGGCCTTTATGGGCAGCATCCTGGTATCCATCATGCGCAGCATCCTGGACAGCATCGCCGAGGGCTAGAATTGTTCAATACGAACCGTCATATCGACCCAAAACAAAGGCCGCCCATCGCAAAAATGGGCGGCCTTCTTATTTGCCAAGTCTCAAAGGACGAGAGAATCTACCATTTCTACCCCGTCCCCAAATGCAGGTGTGGGTTAGATGACATAGTCGTAGCCATGGTTGGGAGCGACAAGTTGATCGAGCGTCACGCCGTCGAGATAGTCGTTGATGAGCTTGTCCAGGTTCTTCCACACGTCGAGCGTGGGGCACTCATCCGAACGTGAGCAGCCCTTGCAGTCGCCATCCAGGCAGGCGACCGGCGCCAGGCTGCCCTCGGTCAGGCGCAAGATCTCGCCCACCGTGTACTGCTCGGGCGGGCGCGTGAGCACGTAGCCGCCGCCCTTGCCACGCATGCCCGAGAGCATGTTGGCACGTACGAGCGTAGCCAAGATGTTCTCGAGATATTTCTCGGAAATCCCCTGTCGCGCCGCGATCTCTTTGAGCGGGATGCGACCGGCCGCCTGGTGTTCGGCCAGATCGACCATAACGCGCAGGGCATATCTGCCCTTAGTAGAAACCAACATGTATAGTGCTGCCTTTCGGTCATTTAGTCCGTAGAAATTCTAGCCGAAAAATTGGTTTTGAAAATACCCATTCCCGTCAAGATGGTTAATCGACTCGTAATAATCTTCTATTTCCTATTGCGTTACTAGGCTTTAGTGTCTACTATGCTTGCCAACAGCAAAACGAACAACCTATAAGGTTTGTGGGTTTCGCTGCTACACACACCGTAAAACCACACGGTATCCAGTCATTTGAACACTTTGGAGGTTCATCATGAGCAATGTTTACACGTCCATCGATCAGCTTATCGGCCACACTCCGCTTCTGGAGCTCACTCACTTTGAGGCCGATGAGGACCTCAAGGCCCGCGTGCTCGTCAAGCTGGAATACTTCAACCCCGCCGGCTCCGTCAAAGACCGCGTCGCCAAGAACATGATCGACGAGGCCGAGAAGGCCGGCAAGCTCGTGCGCGGTGGCGACTACACCATCATCGAGCCCACGAGCGGCAACACCGGCGTCGGCATCGCCTCGGTGGCGGCTGCCCGCGGCTACAAGGTGATCATCACCATGCCCGAGACCATGTCCGTCGAGCGCCGCAAGCTTATGCAGGCATACGGCGCACAGCTCGTGCTCACCGACGGCTCCAAGGGCATGAAGGGCGCCATCGCCAAGGCCGAGGAGCTGCAGAAGGAGACCCCCAACAGCATTATCGCCGGCCAGTTTGTGAACCCCGCCAACCCCGCCATCCACAAGGCCACGACCGGCCCCGAGATCTGGGATGACACCGACGGCAAGGTCGACATCTTCGTCGCCGGCGTCGGCACCGGTGGTACCGTGACCGGCGTGGGCGAGTTCCTCAAGGAGCAGAACCCCGAGATTCAGGTTGTCGCCGTCGAGCCCGCCACTTCCCCGGTGTTCTCTAAGGGTCAGGCCGGCCCGCACAAGATCCAGGGTATCGGCGCCGGTTTTGTGCCCGACGTCCTCGACACCCAGGTCTATGACGAGATCATCCCCGTCGAGAACGACGACGCCTTTGCCACCGGCCGCGCCGTGGGCCACAAGGAGGGCGTGCTCGTGGGCATTTCGTCCGGCGCCGCCGTGTGGGCCGCACTGCAGCTGGCCAAGCGCCCCGAGAACGAGGGCAAGACCATCGTGGCGCTGCTCGCCGACACCGGCGAGCGCTACCTGTCCACGGCGCTCTTCCAGGACTAGAGCTTCTCGTTCTTAGAACGAGTCCAAGGCACGCCGGTCTCCCCTCTCTTCTGGCAGCCTGGGCTCATCCCAACAGGGTGTCCCACGAGACGTCCGAACTTGCTACAATGTCTGCGGCGCGGAACCAGCCTCCCGCGCCGCTTTTCTTTTTTGGCCACATGCCACCAAGGAGAACCTCCCCATGCACAACAAGCGCGTGCTCGTCGCCATGAGCGGCGGCGTCGATTCCAGCGTGACCGCGTATCTGCTCAAAAGTCAGGGTTACGAATGTGTCGGTGCCACCATGCGCCTCACCTGTCCCGCACCCGATCCCGCAACAGGCATGAGTAAGGTCGACCGCGATATCGCCGATGCAAAGGCCGTCGCCGAGCGCCTGGGGATACCCCACCATGTGCTCGACCTGCAGCAGACCTTCGACCGCAATGTTATCGAGCGCTTCGTGACCACCTATCAGGAGGGGCTGACGCCCAACCCGTGCATCATCTGCAACCGCCATATTAAGTTTGGCGCGTTGCTCGATGCGGCACTCGATATGGGCTGCGACTACATCGCCACGGGCCACTATGCCAAAACGAGCCAGGCGCCCGACGGCACCTGGCAGCTGCATCGCGGCGAAGACCCCAAGAAGGACCAGAGTTACTTTTTGTATTCGCTCACGCAAGAGCGGCTGTCGCGCACAATCTTTCCGCTGGCGGGCCTGGACAAGGAGCGCGACGTACGCCGCATTGCCGCCGAACAGGGCTTTGTCAACGCCAAGAAGGCCGAAAGCGAGGATATCTGCTTTATTCCAGACGGTGACTACGCGGGCTATATCGAGCGCCGCTGCGGACATCCCGCTGCACCGGGCGACATTGTGTGGCGCGACGGCAGCGTGGTCGGGCGCCACAACGGCGCGCTGCGCTACACCATCGGCCAGCGCAAGGGCCTAGGCGTCGCGATGGCGCATCCCGTGTATGTAACGGGCGTCGACGCCGCCAACAACACCGTGCATCTGGGCGAGGCCGAGGACCTGACGGCCACAGCACTCACGGCCGACGACTGGATCTGGAGCGCCCCTGCCGACCGCATGGAGGCAGAGCTCGATGCCGGCGGCATTCGCGTGGGCGCCAAGTACCGCTACCGTCAGAAAGACCAGGCAGCGACCCTTACGCGCGGCGAAGACGGGCAAATGCTGCTGACTTTTGACGAGCCGCAGCGCGCCATCGCCCCCGGCCAGGCCGTTGTAGTCTACCACGGCGACATCGTCCTCGGCGGCGGCACGGTAACCGGCGCCATCAAGTAGCCCCATCCCCTTCATAAGTTGCGGTGAAATAGGGACTGCTTATGCGTTTCAAATGCAAAAACAGCCCCTATTTCACCGCAACGCACAAGAGCGCCCCTGTCGGCAACGTTATACCGGCTGGGGCGCTCTTAACTTGCCACGCGCTATAAATGCGCCTAGCGCTGTACGTAGGCGCGGACGAGCTCGTAGGTGTTGCGCACGCCGTCCATGTGGCTGCGCTCGTAGTTGTGGCTCGCGTACACACCGGGGCCGATCAGGCCGTGACGGATGTCGTAGCCGGCAGAAAGCGTGGCCTCAACGTCCGAGCCGTAATGCGGGTACACGTCGATGGCGTAATCAAGCTCGAGCTCGCGCGCGATATTGGACAGCGTGGTCACCAGATCGTAGTTATAGGGGCCACCCGAATCCTTGGCGCAGATCGACACCATGCGCTCGGTGCAGCCCAGGTCGTCGCCCACGCAGCCCATGTCAACGCTAATCATCTCGCGCGTGTCGGCCGGCACGAAGGCGCCGCCGTGGCCGACCTCCTCGTACACGGTAAAGAGCAGCGACACCTTGCGCGAAAGCGTCACTTCGCCGTCAGCAACGGCACGGGCCAGACCCAGCAGAATCGACGCCGACAGCTTGTCATCCAGGAAGCGGCTCTTAATGTAGCCGCTCTCCGTCACCGTGGTACGCGGATCCATAGCGATGATGTCGCCGGTCTGAATACCCAGCTCGAGCACATCGTCCTTGCTGTCGACGTTCTCGTCGAGCAGGATCTCCATGTTCTTCTCGACGGTCTTGACCGGCTCGTCGGCAACGTGCGCCGAAGGCTCGGTGTTAAGAACCACACCCGTGTAGACATTGCCATCGCGCGTGTAAACGGTGCAGTTCTCGCCATCGGCCGTAGACCACTGATGCCCGCCGAGCGTCGTGGGACGCAGGCGACCATTGTCCTTAATGGAGCGCACCATGGCGCCCAGGGTATCGACATGGCTCGCCAGTACGAGCGGCTCGCCCTCGCCGCCAAGCTCAACCAGCACGTTGCCTTTATTAGAACGCTCAGGCCCAAACCCCATATCGCGCAGGGTCTCCATCAGATAATCAGTCGCCGCACGGGTATAGCCGGTAGGCGAAGCAATAGAAGTCAGCGTCTTAAGCTGTCCTGCGATATAGGAGAGCGTCTCCTCTAGAGAAGCATCAATATTAGAAGTCATATGCATCCTTCCAAGTAAAACTAAGACCGAGTCCCGATTTTAGCCGTTCTGCACGTGCAATGCCCCAGGAGCCGAGCCGTCTCCAGACGTCCCCGCACCGGTTTTGTGCACGTGCACGGTTTACAATCTCAATCTTGCATAAATCCTAACGGTATTTGCATAGAAATGAGGCATCTTTTTGCTTCGTCTCAGGGTGCCCCACCTTGGACCGTGCAAAAAACGGAGTATTCAGCACCGTGGGCCCCAACGGCCCCATCACAAACGACAAAACGACGCGATTACAGCAGTGTTGCAGGTCGTCGCAAAGCAGAAACTCAGTAACAACCCCCCCCGCTCATCGATAGCCCGCCCACAATGGCTGTCGATGGGCGCCTGCGGGTCACTACCGCCCATTCACAACGTTATGCATTTTTAAGAGCTTGCTGAATACTCCCAAAAATGCACGCAGGGAAGTGCACCACCTATCCGCAGCGGGCAGTACGCCTTGGTTTCGTCCGTCTCAGGGCATCGACGCAGCACAAAAAGCCCCGCCGTGCGTAGCACGGCGGGGCCAGCGGCAAGTCAAAAGACCATACACTTACGGGCGAAGGACCACCAAACTGAGCTAGGCAGCCGGGCAAATCTTCTTGAAGAGCTCGATGACGTCGTCGAGCGTTGCCTCGCGCGGGTTACCCGGGAAGCAGGCGTCGGCCATGGCGTCCTTGGCCAGGACCTCGATCTCGTCGGCCTTCATGGCCTCGCAGACGTGCGGGATGTTCACGTCAGCGGAAAGCTGCTTGACGGCGGCGATAGCGGCGTCGGCAGCCTCGTCGGTGCTCATGCCCGTGGTGTCAACACCCATGGCAACGGCAACCTTGGCCAGGCGCTCAGCGCAAACCGGCTTGTTGAACTCCATGGCAATCGGCAGCAGCATGGCGCAAGCGACGCCGTGCGGGGTGTCGTAGTGAGCGGACAGGGTGTGAGCCATGGCGTGGTCGATGCCCAGGCCAACGTTGGAGAAGCCCATGCCGGCGACATACTGGCCAAGAGCCATGCCCTCGCGGCCGGAGCCGGGCTGGCCGGACTTGGCCTCGGCAACGGAGTCGCGCAGGTTCTCGCTGATCAGCTTAATAGCCTCAAAGTGGAACATGTCGGAGAGCTCCCAAGCGCCCTTGGTGGTGTAGCCCTCGATGGCGTGGGTCAGAGCGTCCATGCCGGTGGAGGCGGTCAGGCCGGCGGGCATGGAGGCCATCATGTCGGGATCGACGACGGCGACCTCGGGGGCGTCGTTGGTGTCGACGCACACGAACTTGCGGACCTTCTCGGGGTCGGTGATGACGTAGTTGATGGTCACCTCGGCAGCGGTACCGGCGGTCGTCGGCACAGCGATGGTGAACACGGCGTGGTTCTTAGTGGGAGCAACGCCCTCGAGGCTGCGGACATCGGCGAACTCGGGGTTGTTGATGATGATGCCAATGGCCTTGGCAGTGTCCATGGAGGAGCCGCCACCGATGGTCACGATAGCGTCAGCCTCGGCGGCCTTGAAGGCCTCGACGCCGTCCTTGACGTTCTGAATCGTGGGGTTGGGCTTAATCTCGGAGTAGAGGCTCCAAGCGATGCCGGCGGCGTCGAGCTCGTCGGTCACCTTAGCGGTAACGCCAAACTTGACCAGATCGGGGTCGGAGCAGACGAAGATCTTCTTGTAGCCACGACGCTGGAGCTCGCCGGGGATCTCCTTGATGGCGCCGGAACCATGGTAAGAAATGGTGTTGAGAACGAAACGATTAGCCATTGATAGCCTCCTATCGTGCGCGGGGCACCCATTACGCCCCGCACTATAAGTCCCATCCTAACGCTTTTGAAACAAAAAACACGTGAGAACGTCAAATAGTTTAAAGCGTTTCAACAGCTGGTATCGTCACCACCTGACCACTAAACAAAAAGGGGCGGCCGAGATGGCCGTCCCCTCCCCATTATCGATCTATCTGACAAGGGGCCGCCCCCTTGCCACATCCTGCCGCTATTTTTGGCAGGCGTCTTTCCAATCTTCGCAGGCGCGCTTCCAGCGAAAGCGCAAATCGCGCTCGCGGTCGATAAACATAATGCCAAACGCGATAAACAGCAGCACGCTCGCCACCGCAATGGCGTGCAGGCCCATACGCTCAATGCACCAATTGCCCAGCACGGCGCCAAACACAAAGGTGAAGATCACGCCAAAGTACAGCAGGCCGTTTTCCAAAAAGCCACGCCTATGGGTGATGATGTAGTCGTCCATGTTTTGCAGCGCGTTGCGCAGGTTACCGATGCACATGGTCGTAGCGATGCCGTGACCATGGATCTTGCGGAAGCTCTCGACCTGCATGCCGCAGGCAAACGAGGTGAAGCAGTTGGCGAGCAGGTTGAAATTGCCGCCCGGGATAAAGCTCACGCCCAGCAAGATGACGGCTTCAAAAAACACCGTCACCTGGCGCCAGTGAATCACGCTGCCAAAACGCTCGTGCACCAGGTCGGCAAGCATAATGCCCACAGCAAACGACACCACAGGGAAGAAGTAGCGCCCCGCAAGTGCCCAGTTGCCCTCCGAGATGCTCACGCCCACGAGCAGGATGTTGCCCGTCTGCGCGTTGGCGAAAACATGATCGCGCCCAATGTACGAATACACATCCATAAAGCCACCGGCGAGCGCCAAGATGATGCCCAGCTCAATAGACTCCGATATCTGTTTGGCACGCTGCATCGTCGTGCATCCTCCTTGTTGACGACTCTCTCGTGCGTTGGCGGACATATAGCCGCCGTTCATACTGTAACCCATTGACAACATGGCGTGCGCGCGAGACGGCCCCTTCGACACGGGGATACACAGTCTGGAAACAAACAGCGGGCGCGGCGCCGACACCCGACGCCCCGTGTACTCCACCAGTCTTTTTAGCGCCGTCCCAAAAAGACTGGTTACAATTACGTGCAGCATACTAACAACGGGAGGAATCGTGGCAAAAAAGCCCCAGGACGCTCAGCACAACCAGCACGGCAAGCATGCCCAGCGCGGCCAGCAGCAAAAGCGTGGCGGCAAGGCCCAGGGCGGCCACGCCACTCATACCCCGGCTGCGTCCGCCCGTCCCTGGCGCCCGGGCCGCGATAAGTTCCTCCCCGTCAGTCGCGCCGACATGGATGCGCGCGGCTGGGACCAGTGCGACTTTGTCTACATCTGCGGCGACGCCTATGTGGACCATCCCAGCTTTGGCATGGCCATCATCAGCCGTGTGCTCGACGCACACGGCTACAAAGTGGGTATTATCTGCCAGCCCGACTGGACCGACCCCGCCAGCATCACGGTGCTCGGCGAGCCGCGCCTGGGCTTTCTCGTCAGTGCCGGAAACATGGACTCCATGGTCAACCACTATTCGGTGACCAAGCACCGCCGCCACACCGACGCCTACACTCCCGGTGGCGAGGAAGGGCACCGCCCCAACCGAGCCGTCACGGTCTACGGCAACCTCATCCGCCAGACGTTCAAGGACGCCCCCATCATCATCGGCGGCATCGAGGCGAGCCTGCGCCGCCTGGCCCACTACGACTACTGGCAGGACAAGCTCAAGCGCTCGGTACTGCTCGACTCGGGCGCCGACATCCTCATCTACGGCATGGGCGAGCACGCGATCGTCGAGATCGCCGACGCGCTCGACGCGGGACTGCCCGTCGATCAGATCACCTATATCAACGGCACCGTCTACCGCACAGGCTCGCTCGACGAGGTCTACGACTACGACCTGCTGCCCAGTTGGAACGACCTTACCGCCGACAAGCTCAACTACGCGCGCAGTTTTAACGTGCAGCAGCAGAATATGGACCCCATCACCGGACATCGCCTGGTAGAGCCCTATCCCAACAGCGTCTATGTGGTGCAGAACCCACCGTCGGCGACACTCACTACCGACGAGATGGACGAGGTGGCCGAACTCCCCTACGCACGCGATTGGCATCCCGACTACGACGCAGCGGGCGGCGTGCCGGCCTTTGCCGAGATCAAGTTTTCCATTAGCTCCAACCGCGGATGCTTTGGCGAGTGCTCGTTTTGCGCCCTCACCTTCCACCAGGGCCGCGTGCTGCAGATGCGCAGCCACGACTCGATCATACGCGAGGCCGAGCTGCTCACGCGCGATCCCGAGTTTAAAGGCTACATCAACGACGTAGGCGGACCGACGGCCAACTTTAGCCGCCCGGCCTGCGACAAGCAGCTCAAGCACGGCGTGTGCAAGAACAAGCGCTGCCTGTGGCCGAGCGTGTGCAAGAACATGGTGGTCGACGAGAGCGGCTACACGCAGCTGTTGCGCGACCTGCGCCAGCTGCCGGGCGTCAAAAAGGTTTTCGTCCGCAGCGGCATCCGCTTTGACTACACCATGGCCGATGCCTCGGACGAGTTTTTGCGCGAGCTGCTGGAGCACCATGTCTCGGGCCAGCTGCGCGTAGCGCCCGAGCACGTGAGCGACGCGGTGCTGTCCGTGATGGGCAAGCCGAGCCGCGCCGTCTACGACGCGTTCTGCCGTAAATTTGAACGTTTGAACCGCGAATACGGACTCAAGCAGTACGTGGTGCCGTATCTGATCTCGAGCCACCCCGGCTCGACCATGAAGGAAGCCGTGGACCTTGCCGAAGCCGTGCGCGACATGGGCTACATGCCCGAGCAGGTGCAGGACTTCTACCCCACGCCGTCCACCATGTCGACGTGCATGTACTACACCGGCGTGGACCCGCGCACCATGAAGCCGATCTATGTAGCGCGCGACCCGCACGAGAAGGCCATGCAGCGTGCGCTCATCCAGTATCGCAAGCCCGAGAACTACAAGCTCGTGCGCGAGGCGCTGGAAAAGGCCGGGCGTCGTGACCTGATCGGCTACACCAAGCATTGCCTGATCCGTCCCGTGCCGCCACGCCCGGGCGAGACATCGGCCAGCGGCGGGCATGGCACCGGCAAGAAAGGCGGCAAGCCGCACGGTGGCGCTGGCGCCGCCGGCAAGGGACCCAAGGGTAGCAAGGGCCACGGCGGCATGTCGCGCGCACAGAACACCGCCGGCCGCAACCGTGCGGCGCAGGGACGACAGGGCGCCAACGGCGGCGGCAGGCGCAACTAGCGTGGCGAGGGCCAGCCGGCGTCTCTTGGCCAGCCGGCGCCCCCTCATCGGCCCAGGTGTGTTTTCCCTAGGGGGAACACGCTCAGACGCACCTAGCCGTGTTTTCCTTAGGGGAATCACATTTACTGACGGGAGCGAGCCAACTGGCACGTTAGCTTGAGCGACCGCATCGCCTCCACCAGTACGAAACCGGCGATAGCAACCGTGACCACCACGTCGAACGGCGTGTTCACAAACCAGAGCAACGTCATGAGATACGACCCGGCATTAAAGGCAAAGTGCAGCAGGATCGTGTAGCGGAGCTTTCCGGTCGTCACGAGCACCCAGCCAAAAATGAGGCCGGCAGCGCCCGCATAGCAGCCCTGCACCCAGTTCATGTGCATAAAGCCGAAGACCGCCGCCTGCAGTACGATTGCCGCGGCGACGCCCCAGGCACTCGGGACCGCCCAGGGCACTATGGCGCCGTCTTGCGCGTTCACGCGGCGCCGACGTTTCCAGAGCGGATGGCACTGTGGATTAAACGCACGCAGTGAGAACTCAAAGATGATGCCGCGCACCAGGAGCTCTTCGCAAAATGGCGCGCCAATCACCGTGGTCAGAACGGCCAGATAGCTCGTGTCGCCCATGCCTGTTTCCTCGACGAGCTCGCTATAGTCTGCCGCGACCTCGGGCAGCAGCGACAGCACGCCGTCGCATAGGTAGCTAATGACCACCTGCATGGACAGGCCGATCACGACAACGCAGACGATGCGCTTCCATGCCGCGCCTGCTCCCCCACCGAGCGGGTGCTCGCCTTGCCGGCGCGCCATAAACGAGCGCGGCCACAGATAACGCCACCACAGCAGCGCCATCAAAAACGACGCCGTCTGAGCGGCAGCCTGGAACCATTGGATATCGAGATTGTCGATCGGATAGCCCGTCAGCGCCGACACGGCATCGAGAACAGAAAGCAGAACCACGCTCAGGGCTATATCGGCAGCGACAACGCCAAAACAGGCAAGCGCCCACGCTATCGCATTGAGCATGCCAACCTCCTCAAAACCGTTCCCTAGTTCTACCACAACTCGGCAGAGAGCTGATCCCATGGGGACGGAGG
Source organism: uncultured Collinsella sp. (assembly GCA_900541005.1). Lineage (GTDB taxonomy): Bacteria > Actinomycetota > Coriobacteriia > Coriobacteriales > Coriobacteriaceae > Collinsella. Next base: position 77,280 of record UQIP01000005.1, read on the forward strand.
AAAACGGATCACTTATTGATGAGAATCGGGCGCAGTGCCAAAGGCCCCGCTGGGCGAAATGTCGAACGGAAAGGTGCCGCAGCGATTGAAGGCGGCGATGAACATGCGGATGGCGTTGGACGGCGTGGTGCCTACGAGTTGGGTTGCCGCCGCGAAGGCCGCCTTTTCCTCGGGCAAGACCTTCGCGACAACCGGGGTCATGTGTTCTGCCATGGCGCTTCCTTTTTGAAACGACGGTGGTGCGGATAGATGCGGGCCACGCGGCTGGGCGACGGGCTGTGAAGGCAACCCGATTGGCCCGCATCTGGAGTTTGTTCTACGGCGTTGGTATTACTTGGTATTCCTAAGTATTACCCCGCAGATAGAATACCATACCCGACCCCATGGGGACGGAGAAAAACAGATCGATTTGTTGCTGAGTAAGTCTTTAGAGCGTGATGATGTCCGAGATATTGAGGGCCCGAGCGTCAGCGGAATCGTGCGTGGCAAGCAACAGCATACGGCCGTCGAGCAAGTCGAGCACGACCTCGGTGCATGCGTCGCGCGCAGCGATGTCTAGACCGGTAAAGGGCTCGTCCAGAATCACTGCGCCGCCCGGACACAGCAGGGCTCGGGCAATCTCGACGCGACGGCGCTGCCCGCCCGAGAGCTCGGCCACGCGGGCATGCACATCGATCCCCGGTACCAGCAGGCGCAACAAGGCAGCGGCACTCGAGGCATTCACGCGTGCATCGGCGCACACCAGCACGTTATCCAAAGCCGAGGCGCCCTCTACCAGGCGTGCATCCTGAAACACCATCGAGCACGGCGCGCACTCCCCCGCTGCCAACGAAAGCAGCGTCGACTTGCCCACGCCCGAGGCGCCCATCACGCAAGCGCGCCCGCCCGCGGGCACGTTGAGCACTAGCCCGTCGAGCGCCGGCGCCCAAGGCGCGCGATCACCCACGGCAAGCACAAGCTCCGCTGCAGCGTCATCGCTCGCAGCCCCCGCGCGTCCGCGCAGTCCACGCCCATGCGCCCGCACGGCAACACGCCATGCCACGGAACCCGAAGCCCGCAGCAACCACACCAGCACGCGCTCACACGCCCACGAGGCGGCAACGACCAGCACGGTCCATGCCAGCAGGTCCGCTGTCTCGATGAGCAGCTTCGCCTGATAGATGCGCTCACCCACGGTGCCCACCGCCATGCCGATCAGCTCCGCCGCCACACCGGCCTTCCAGCTCATGCCAATCACGGCGCGGGCGCACGAAAGCACAAACGGCAGGACTTCGCGCCAGGTGTGGGCGCAAAACAGTCGCCAGCCCCGCACGCCATGCAGGCGGAACATCTGCTTCAGCGGTTTATCCGCTTGCGTCAAACCCTCGACCAGCGAAAAATACACGCCCGGCAGCGCCATCAAAAAGACCGCCACAATGCTCACGCGCGCCGACCCCAACCAAATGATCAGCAAGACCACTATGCAGGCAGCCGGCGTCGCCTTAACAAACGAAAGCGCCGGCGCCACCAGGCGGGCAAACGCCCGCAACCGTGACGAAATCCCGGCAAGCACGCCACCACACACCGCGGCAAGCGCCAGACCGCCCAGTATCCGCGCGCCCGAGCCCACCAAAATCGCCCAGGTACCGCCATCGCACACCAGGCGCAGCAGCGCCAAGGCAACAGCACCCGGCCCCGGCAAAATCAGCGGCTGTGCCACCAGCGCCGCCGCGAAGACCCACACGGCAAGCCAAAAGGCGGCAACGGCACCTGCTGCCGCCACCGCCTTCATACGCTCTGTCATTTGTCGAGCAAACGCACGCACGGGCTACTCCATGTAGTAGAAATCATCGGCCGGGAGCTTGCCGCCCACGGCACTCGCGTCCGCATCAGCCAGCACCTGCAGGTACCCGCCGAGCGCCGCCTTCATATCCTTCCCCGTCTGGCAGACAAGCATGCACCCAGGAATCGCCTTTTCGGCAATCGTGGCGTTATCCACGATGCCCGCATCGACCACGGCCTGAGCCCAGTCCGCCGGCGCCGCGTTCACGGCCTCAACGCTCGCAGAATGGCAGCTCAAGAATTCCGCCACGGCCCCGGGATGCTCCTCGGCAAAGGCCCGGCGCACCACGGTCACGCCCGTCAGCAAGCGCGAACCCGTGTCACCCGCCAGCTCATCCCACGCATCGGTCAGACTCACCGGCGCCGACAGCTTGCCTTCGCTCTTTGCGATGGCAGCGGTCTTGAAGGGCTCGGGCAGCACGCCCACGGCAGTCGGGTCGGCAAGCAGAGCCGAGAGCACCTCGGTAGGCTCGCTCTTAAACTCGAGCGTCACCTGACCGGCCAAGCCCGCGCGCTCCAGCAGGTAGTTCATGACGTACTCCGGCGTGGTGCCCTTGCCCGTCATATAGACAGTATGGCCCGCCAGATCGCCAAACGAGGCCACACTCGCGTCGCCCGTCACAACGTTCAGCACGCCTAGCGTGTTGATGTCGATGACCTGCACCGCGCCCTCGGTCTTGTTGTAGAGCACGCTCGCCACGTTGGCGGGCACCAGGGCGATATCGATATCGCCCTGAATGACCTTGGGCACAATCTCGTCGGCGGCAGTATTGATCGCAAAGTCGAACTCATTGTCCGTCTCGCCATCGGCAGCCTGGTCCATAAACTGCACCAGACCGATCGAGGTCGGCCCCTTGAGCGAGGCGACGTGCACCTCGACCGGCTCTGCAGCAGCACCGGCACCGTCCGTGGCAGCCGAGCCCGCGGCGGACCCGGCCCCGGCAGCCCCGCCGCCACAGCCCGCGAGCGCAAGCGACAGGGCGCCCGCGGCGAGCGCCGAGGCAAACCCCCGGCGCGACATCTCAACATCAAACGCGCGCATCGCTAGCACGCCTCCTCGTTAGGCATCGTCCATGCGTGATGGTCGGTATGCAGCAGCTCCTCGGCCAGCGGCGAGAGCGGCTCGCCCAAGAACTCGCGGTAGCACGCCTGGACATCGGGATTCTCGTGCGAGAAGCGAATCTCCGCAGCGGCATCCAGGCCCCACAGCACCTGGCCACGCTCGGCCGCCAGCTCGCAGCCGTCGTGGATGGGCTGACCGCCGCCACCGACGCAGCCGCCCGGGCATGCCATGACCTCGACAAAGTCATAGCTCACGCGACCGTCGCGAATCGCGTCGAGCAGACGGGCGGCGTTGCCCAGCCCGTGTGCCACGGCGACGCGCACCTTGGTGCCATCGATATCGGCCACGGCTTCCTTCCAGCCGTCAAGTCCGCGCACATCGGTAAAGAAGTCGGCATCGGGGTTCTTACCCGTCACCAGGTAATAGGCCGAGCGCACGGCGGCCTCCATCACGCCGCCCGTGGCACCAAAGATCACACCTGCGCCCGTGCCAAAGCCCAGCGGCGTGTCGAGCGGCTCCTCGACCAACGTGTCCACGCTCACGTGGTTCGCGCGGATCATGCGCACCATCTCGCGCACCGTCAGCGCAACGTCCACATCGGGCGTGCCGTCCTCGCCCACCATGCTCGGCAGCGCGCACTCGGCCTTCTTGGCCGTGCACGGCATCACGGACACCACAAACAGACGCTCGGGCTCCACGCCCAGTACCTTGGCGTAGTAGGTCTTGGCGATGGCGCCGAACATCTGCTGCGGCGACTTTGACGTGGACAGGCTGTCGACAAACTCGAGGTAACGCGCCTTCACAAAGCGTACCCAGCCCGGGCAGCAGCTCGTAAACATGGGCCAGCCGCGGCCGTCGCCCTCGGCGGCCTTACCCACGCGCTCGAGCAGCTCGGAGCCCTCCTCCATAATGGTGAGGTCGGCCGAAAAGTCGGTGTCGAACACATACTCAAAGCCCACGCGGCGCAGCGCGCAAGCCAGGCGCTCGACGGTAGCCTCCTCGCGCGGAATGCCGAGCTCCTCGCCCCAGGCGCTGCGCACGGCCGGCGCGATCTGCACCAGCACGATCTTGTCGGGATCGGCGAGAGCATCGAACACGGTCTCGGTATCGTCACGCTCGCGCAGGGCGCCCGTCGGGCAATGCGTGATGCACTGACCGCACGCGACGCAATCGGTCTTGCCGATCGGCGCACGCCCGCGGGTGCCCACGGCGGTATGCGTGGCGCGGTTGGTCAGGTCCCAAATCCCTAAGCCCTGCACGCTCTCGCACACCTTGATGCAGCGCATGCATTTAATGCACTTGTCGTTATCGCGGATGATGGGAAAATCGAAGTCCCAGCCCTCGCGCGCCAGGTGCTGCTCGTACGGCAAATAGAAGATGCCCAGGTCGTTGGCGATGGTCTGCAGGTTGCAGTTACCACTGCGCACACAGCTCGTACAGCTGTCTCTTATAC
>UQIP01000006.1:0-76026 GCA_900541005.1 uncultured Collinsella sp.
TGTCTTAGGGTCTCGTGGGCTCGGAGATGTGTATAAGAGACAGCGCTTAAACAGATCCCTCGTGTACACCTTGTCCGCCACGTCCGCGAGCTCGTCGCGCCAGCGGTTGGCGACGATCACGTCGCAGCCGGCCTTGAAGGCCTCCAGGTCGTGGGTCACCTCGGAGCCGAAGAACTCCGGCGCGTCCAGCGTGGGCTCGTAGACCATCACGGGCACGCCCTTGGCCTTCACGCGCTTCATGACGCCCTGGATGGAGCTCGCGCGGAAGTTGTCGGAGTTGGACTTCATCGTCAGGCGGTAAACGCCCACGACCGGCTTCTCCTTGCCCTCGTAGACGCGGTCCCACACCATCTGCAGCACCCGTCGGCCACGAAGTCCTTGCGGGTGCGATTGGGCTGTTTCAAAAATGAGACTTGCCGCTCTAGTTGAATCTGAACCCAAATAGACCGCTATCATCGCCTTTATCAGTCAAAATGGTTGAAATGGGATAATCTGCCCTATCAAATCCGATTCGCTCGGCCGCCTCAAGTCTGTCTGTATTCAACAACACGATGTACTGAACCCCATACACATCAGAAAGCCTAGCGCCTATATTCAAGCACGAGCACAATTGCCTATCGTCCATGGCATCGAATAAATGGCTATCGTGAATTAGAAAACTTGGTATATATCCCCCTTCGCTACCGATGATGACGCACGCTAGATCAAAAGCAAAGATAGAAACCTCTTTAATTCCTTTTGAGTCGTCACCATCAATCTTCGGCTCAACCTTCAATACGCCTTTATTGGTTACCTCAAAAAGCAGTCGAGCCTTTCGATCGGAATATATTTCTTCGCAGATGGAAACGAACAGACCGGTGACTTCGTTAATAACATCATCATTATCTTTAAGCTCAGTTTTAACCGATTCAATCGCATCAAGCCTCATGCGCTTCAAAGATGAATCCATATCTTCTAGGCGTTCATAATCTTCTATTCTTAATTCAAGCTTGGCAATCTGTGCATCCAGATCAGTTAGGTCTTCCTGCGCCTTTGTGTAAGCTTCAAGAGCCATAGAACTACTCAATAATTCGAGTATCTCCGCTCTTTTCTCGTCAAGCTTCTGAACATGTTTATCGTTTTCACGAAGTTCCTCTTGCACGTTATGCAACTCTTCTTCAAGGAAAAGCTTGCGATTTCTAGTAACCGATTTATGAAACTCCATTACATCCTGAAATGATTTCAAAACGCAATTCGGTAATACTGCACCGGTCTCTTTATATAGGCGCTCAATTCGCGATGATAGGAGAGCGTTGTCTAATGTCGTAAGGTCCTGTTTGGTGGCGACTTCCAGAGCGTTTAGGCGTGATCTTAGTGAAATGCCGGTATCGTTGAGCTGGGCAATCTCTTGACTAAGTTTATCTGCCCGTGATTGATGCTCTAAGTAGTGTTCATCGATTTGAAAAGAAGCTAGCCTATTTGCGAGCCTATCACGACGTTGCTCAAGTGAGGCCAGATCGGATTTGCATTCTGCCTTATTAGGGCCAAGGCCTCCGATGATGCCGTCTTTCACTGCTTTATTTAAAGCCTTTTTATTAGACTCGAAGGAAGATGCAGCAGCGGCTTTTTCTAGCGCATCCTCGGATATGCCTAAATAATAACCAATGCGCGCGCCAGATACCTGAAGACTTTCAGAGGGGTGTATCTTAATGGGGTCAGAAAAGTCTTCCCTGATTAAATGACTGTAGACTTGAGCAACGGTTGGCTTAACATGTTTGTTGTTGAACCCAAATAGTTCTATTCCGATCTGGTTTTGATACGACTTGGTGTCGTAAGTGGAGTTGTTGCAAATTATCTCATTGCTTCCTAGTGCACGTTTAACCTCAATGGACTTATTGCCAACGAGGAACTTGGCATAAAATTCGCCTTCAGTATATTCTTTTAAAGTATTAATCCATGGCGTAGATTTGCCGCCCAGTAGATATCTTAGCAGCCTAATAATACTTGTCTTACCGGCGCCATTTCGACTATCGGTAGCGCCAGAGCCTTCAGTTTTATCTGCAAGTATTAGATTGAACCCGCTATGAAATTCCAGTCTCTTGAATCGGGGGTCATCAGACCCTAGGCAATCAAGATGCACGGTGCTTCACCAGTCTTCCCCTGTCGTCAAGATTAATTGCTCCGATTGTAAATAGAAAATCGAGAGTCAGAACAAACCAGTCAAAGTTGACGGGCCTTTCAAGCCCCAACTGTTTTCTAAGATTTAAATAGCGAGACCATAAGTTGGAAACACTTAGAGGACTATCCAATAAATCCAAAAGATCACTGCCGACGGCAAGAATACTCCTGTCTGGCGTGATACCCTTTGTTGGGAGAATCAAGACTCCTCCTCTGGAACGCTTTCGAATATGTCGCAAGTGTCGAAAAAGTAAGCCGCGAGAGCGTAAGCGGCATTGGCTCTCCCACTGTCCAAACTGAAATCAGAGCCTGCGATTGCAATGTATATTCTGCTCATTATTTCCGAAGGCCTATCAGTTTCAGTCTTTGCATTTAAATATATTCGATTAAAGGTATTGGCTATCTCGTCTCGCAGCTCAGGGTTAGGTTGACTATTGAACCAGTTGTCAATTCTCGGCGACGAAATACGCCCCTCGTTAAGCTCGCATATATTTGCCCATGAAAGCTGGTTATACGACATTTTCTCATCAGAGACGGGTTTAAGTTCCGCAGGCGTACAGTCCAGAATTGGAAAATCATGGAGCTCGTTGATTAGGTCAACAATTTCCTCCAATTCGGCTGATTGGGCATGAGGAACTCCTGGAAACAATGTATCGAGAGATCCCTGGTCCAAGCGCGAAACGTGTTCGTGCCAGAACATGTCTGAGTCGCTGATGGCCCTCACGCGAATCGGTCTATCGGAACCGACCTCGTGATCTCGTTGGAAGTCCAAAAGAACTTGGGTAGGTTGAGGACCAAAAGACGCGTTGGTGATAAATTGCCATTCTTCAAATGAAGGCCACACGTCAAGAGCGCGTTCAAAGTCATGTATTAGTTTATCCTTTGTTTTTTGGTCTTGCCCAGATTGAGCTCTTTGCCCGTAACAGGCGAATAGAATTCGACCTGAGTTCGCAAGACCATCGCAGCCTCCGTCGCCGCTTTGCCCCATCGGTGAAGGATTTAGGAAATCATCATATTCGTGGCGTAGGACTGAAGTTATGTATTCCTCAAACTTTTCTCCTGAATAGCGTGTATAGCGGGAGTCATGTTTTGCTTTATACCAAGATTTCCACGCTGGGTCTAACAAATAGGATGACAAGATTGTCCACCTTCCCAACGCAATAACACTTCTGAGAGCTGTCTTAACCTAACGATTATTATATGCTCATAACAATTTTACTTACTCAAAGTAGAGTGAAATAAGCAGTTATCAGTTATGTTTAAATCCGTATCCTTTTGCTAAGCGGACTTATCTATTTAAACTCCTCGTACCTCGTCATGCGATAGTTTGATATAGCAAGCTCGTGGCAAAATTTGTCAATAGCGTATTCTTTATCCTCGTTGGACTTGTACTCGCAAAAGACCCATTTGGCATCGCGGTAGCGTAGAGCCAGAACGTCGCGGTAGTACGGCTTATCGACTTTGTCGAACGAGTTGCCCATGATAATAACTGTATTGACATTAGCAAGGGTGTCCAAGAAATGGTTTAGGGCGTCGTAGTTGCCCTCAATGTTCTTCCATGTATCTGCGCAGCGATCGCATGCGACAGTTACACCCTGCTGAATAGTCGCACCGTAAAAATCATCCATTCCATATTTGTCTTCAAGCATCTTCTGAAGCTCGAAAGGATTATTGTCGGGAGAACCAAATTGAAGAAGCTCGTTTTTATCCAAGACGCAACCATGGATATGGAGGATCCTGTCTGGACGAACACCGTAGACATACTCCAGCGTTGGAGTGTAATTAAAGGTAACGAACGAAGCAGTGTCTGGTAAATCAAGTGCAGGCTTAATTTTAGACACACCGATAGACTCTACCCATTCCTGAAAGTGATCCCTGGTGAGCTTCTTCAGGTATTCAAGACGCATGTGCAACTCGATCCAGAAATCGTCCCATCCTGGATTGTCTTCGGTTACATCTGGATACGTGTGATCGAGCGTTTCATAACAAAGGTCGTCCCATTCAATGCCGAGTGATTCTTCAAGAGAGCACCATCGGGGGTCGACACCTTTGGCGGAACTTCGTATGTAGTCAAGGCTGCCCTCAAGATCTGAGCATTCCGCTGCAAAGCAAAACGTTTTGAAGTCAGTAGCCACTTGCTCATCATGGTCTACCAGCCAGTCGTGATAATCCGAATACCCGGTTGCTAGACCATGATGAAGATCGAATCCGTTTCCTATAATTAAGAGGCAGCTACCGGTATTAGATTCTGCACCAATACGCCATCCTTGCTCTATGCTACTCATCAATCCGGATGTCCTCCCATAATGCAGTGCTATAGATTTTAGACTCATGACGCTAGCAAGCGATTATTTAATCCCTCGCTGACATTTAAGCGCGCTAACGGCGCCGGGCTCTCGCTGAACTCGACGCCGCATGAATTCATACAAGCTGTTACATTATGCCAAATGAGTCAGAATATCCGTTAAGATTAACTAGCATTTGCCTTTTTATCGATTGCGCGCCTGCGGTTTTCTTGATACCACCGCTTGCCTCGATCCCCAAAAGATGAGCCGATGTAATTCCGAGCAATCGCACTCATGTGATTCTGGGCCTGTTCACGTCTGTATAGATCTTTTTCGAGGTCAACAAGTGTTTTGTAGCCAGGCTTTGACCTATTAGCCTTTGAAACTGAAGCGCAAGTATTTTGCAAATTGACACGTGCTTCGTGGAGGGCGTCTCCAATTTCGACTGACATACGATACGCAGCCAGGCACTGTTCGAAAGATTTGTCCCTCAAACAGGAGGGGTCATTGATCGCAACAGACTTCTGCAAAGCAGAGGCTTTGGTTTTAAGTTCCTTTTCGGAACCCGGATTATCAAAAGAATAATGAGCGCCAAAATCAACAAATTGTTGGCTATTGGAAACGACTCTATCGAAGTAGAGCCTATCGGAAGGATTGAGCTCAGACCTGAGTTTTTGGTCCGATACGCTGTAGCAGGGAACGTTGATTACCGGGCTAACCGTTGTCACGCAGTTATTGCCAGTTGTGCAAGACCGAGAGCTCGACTGGCTATTCTCAATTTGACTGTCATCAGAGTTGCCCATAAAATGATACAAGCAATACAGGATTCCAACAGCAGCGACACACCACGACCAGTTCTCTCTGACGAAGCCTACGAATTCCATAAACCATGAAGTATCCATCTCAACCACCCTATAACGTTAGCCGTCATACCCGCCTTGTGGTCCCCCATCAAGATGTATATCATCCGAGTATGCTATATTAAATTGTTGTTAACCCGCCTGCTTTCCGATTGGGCAGCTTAAGGACCTCGTGCTTTCATAGCTCCTCCTCTCGAACCTCTCATCTATTCGTTTGACGTTATCCTAGAAGAGAAGAAAGGTTGTCGGCAGTGCTTAACGGCGGATGGTGCCCAGACGGACGCAGGCGGAGAATTACCCCCGGTCCAGTCTAAGCATGGAGACCCTAGCGCTCTCTGGAATGTCGGTTATTAGAATTAACGCATTTCCAGAGCAATCGGTAGGGATAGGGACGGTAGCAGGCAAATTGTAATAACGAATTGTTTGAATCCCTGTGGAGACAGCAAGCGGAAGCAGCACGCTAAGCTTACCCATAAAATTATCTAAGGCAGTCTGTAGAAGATCGACAAGAAGCTCATTACCGGAATCCTCGTCTAGGGTGTCGACAACCTCGCTAATTTGCTCCTTAGAAAATGCAAAGCAATTGGCTAGAACTGCGCAAAGCCCAGTAACAGCCTGGGCCTTAGTAGAACTAGATGCTTCGGAGAAAACAGCGCCGAACAATACAATTAATCGATCTGCGGTAAGTTTGTTGATAGGCGGCTTATGAGAACACCTGTCGTTCAGATATCCGCGCGGGATATCATGTTCTTTAGCAATCTCCAAAACCTCGCCCGACAAGGTTTTCATTCCAAAGGATTTAACCAACAAGTCACTAAGGAAATCGGTCGCAAGATAATAATTCATGACAGCTGATACGGGGTTTAGTCGTCAGATTTCTCTTGCTCTTCGTGTGCTTCCTTGTTTTTCAGCAACGCTAAATAACGTTCGAAGTCAGAAAGAGAACCACGATATTTTTCGAATCGGCGCGAATCATAGAAATAGGTAACGAACTGATTGTTGTCGTCCAAAAAACCCACCCGTAAATCAAGGGGCTCATGAAAGTACTGGCTACCAGCATTCTGAGATTCATCGAATATCGGGTACTGCAATTTTTCAATTATAATGGCAGCCTGTCTATAATTTGGAAGCGTCCGATTTCGCATACCAGCCTTCCAAGAAACAACATCCCCTGCCGATAGCGATTCGTTAGAAATATACGCCTCATAGGATTTTTTTAGCTCTTGTATAGCGGAGTCATCGTCTTTGGACACATTCAAAGAGTCGATAAACTTCTTCATATCGTCAGATTCCAAATTATGTGTCAGCAGGTTCCTTAATGCTGTGTCCTGCATCGCATTTTCATTCATATTTACCCCACTAAAATACTCTTGTTGCTGATTTGTTTATTAGCTAAATCGCTATCGTCTTTATATGTGTTTACATTGCTTACTGTAGTACCGGATTTTTCGCATGCCTCGCAAAGTTCGATTCTGCATTTAGCAATGGAGCAGATTTTGGCGTATTCAGCGATGGTGATCTGTACGTCATTTGTTAGATCGAGCTGTTTTGCTGCGCGTAAAAAAACAGAGGTGCTTGCATAAAGTGTTTCGATAATCCGCTTCGATAGTTCGTTTCCAGGCATGTTTAAGCACTTGGAAAGCGTACTGATTAGAGCGGTTTTGAACTCGTTGTCTAATAATGGCAAATACCACTTGACGGATTCACTAGAGTTGGTAAGACCCTTGTTCAGCAACGAAACAGAATCACGGATAATACCAACCGTTTTAACGACATCTGGATCGGAAGAGATATCACAATCCTCGCTGGAAAGATAGCAGTCTTTTGAATGTGGAAGAGCCTTTCCATTTGACCAGAGTTTAGGCGCCGGATGCATAACCTTATAGGCCGCAAACACTGACAACAGCGCACACAGAGTCGACAGTAATGAAATTAAGAACTCTAGGGCGCTCACTCTTCATCGCCATTCTCGCTACGGCCGAGACTCAATGCATCTCGTATTATCATTTCCAAATCATCAGCAGTAATTATGTACCCATCATCGCTTGTTTCATTTTCCCTATATTCATCAGGCCCAGAGCTCGCGTTACTGCTAGTGAAAGACATGGCTGCTAAATAAGCTGAAACGGCTAATGCAACCGATGAATTAATATAAGGAGACAAGCTTGTCTGTACATCAAAGAAGTGCGACTCAAACAGCATCTGATTGACCGCCAGACCACAAGACAACAAAAGCGAAAGCATGAGGAGGATAATTCCAACGCCCCATTTAATACCTGAATGAATTTTTGAACAATTGCCATGAATCAACTCAACACAGAGAAGTGACGCAGAAGAAAAACTAAAGGCCGCTTTACTCAGATCGCTCATAAAATACTCGTAGAAAGACTGTAATCCGGAAATTGCAAGTAATATACCGCAGGCAATAGTGGGAAGTAGAATTCCGACAAGATTCCAGATGAAGGCAATGCTAAATTCAAAAATAAACTGATGGCTTTGCCGAAAGCCGTTCACTTTATTAATAATACTGCTAATCAACTTGTTCAATCAGAATTGTCACCAGAATTCAGTTATTCATCTAGGCAGATTTATTCCAAATAAGGTAAAACTTACCGAATTTAAATAATCTATAGAGCGATCTCCGGACGAGCGTCGATTCATCATTTACCTTTCTTATAGCCACAACGCCACCCTGTCAGTTCAAAAAAATTGCGACTAGCGTCACGAACAACGCGCCGGCTGCCGAGTAGATCTACGTGGTACGACATATACAAACCTCGCACGCAACGGCGGGCTCTCGCACCGCTTGCAGCTGCCCGTCGCATGCCGCTAGCGAATGCCCTCGCGAGCAACCTTGAGCACCTTGCGTTTGATCGCTCCCAGTTTGCCGCGGACGCGCTGCTTAAGAGACGACTTGAAGTCGTACTTAGCCATCAGTCCCTCGATACCCATCCTTGAAGCAAGATCTGCCATAAACTCATCGCACTTCGCATACGGGGCAACCGATTTGACCAGGCTAGGATTGCCAGCAAGAACCTGCTCGATGGTCGCATCGCCACAGTCAATGGAGTTCGCAATTCCTTGAAAAGCTGCGATACCCTTATCGGTATTACAGATAACCGCAGAGACACCCTTAGAGTAGTCGACCTCAGGATGGATACCCTGGAAACCCCAGAAGTCGCCGAGGGTAATATCGGAGCCGCAACTTCTCTTGGCAGGGCACATGAAACAAGAGGGCCTCAGCGACGCATTGGCCAGAAACGCTTTCATGTACCAGTCCTGATTGAAAATGGTGGATTCACAATTAGGAGATGGGTCTTTCTCCGCTATGTACTCGTACATAGCGGAGTAAGACAACCATCCGGTTGTCTTACTCCGCATATTAACGTCACACACGTTCGATCCGCGGAGCGAATTCTTGTAGTCAATCCACTCCGACCAGAGGCGCGGCGCCGGGACACCGTGGCAGATGACGTCGACGGTCAGGAGCAGGCTGCTCTCCCCCATCTTTCCCAGATAGCGCTTGAGGCCCGCGATCTGACATGCCGTGCCGGCGAAGAGGACACGGCGACCCGAGCGGATTGCATCGCGAATCCCAACGTAGACCCCCCTGCCGATGCGGCTCTGGACGTACTTGGATCGCATGACGCAATCGAGAGAGGCAGCATCCTCGACCAGCACATGCTCGACGCGGCGACAACCGTCGGCCCAGGCGGCTCCGCAGACGACACCACCGTCCGCAATCACACTTTCGGCCAGGAGGCCAAAGATGCCGCCGCTGGAGGAAGCCTCCAACAGCTCACTGGACTTGCCCTTGGCCCAGCGGATCCCAAGAGCTTCGTCGCACTTACCCCCGCCAAGCGCGGGACACACCGATTCGCACGCATGGCACCCCACGCAGGCGCCTGCATCTATAACGGGATGTAGGAAGCCAAACTTATCCTCCCGCATGGAGATGCACGACTTGGGGCACTTCGCGGCACATGCGCCACAGCCACAACAGGCATCGCCGAGCTTGGATATCTTCATCTCGTCATAAGACACAACGAACTCCTAACGAAGGAACGGCAGGCGAGCAGCGAGCATGTTCTTCTCGTCGGCATCGAGTACGAACGCCCACATGGCAGCCATGAACAGGACGGTGTAGACAGCACCCCAGCAAAGGAACAACGCCCATCCAGTGACGGGCATAAAGGCTGATCCCAGCAGGCATGATGCGAGGACGCAAGCGGAGACCAGCAGCACAGGCAGGTTGCGGCGCCAGTAGAAAACCATATCGAGCCCAATCCTCTTCTGGTAATACCAGTTCATAAAGAGGCCGTTACCCAACGAAATGCTCAGAATGTAGGCGATGGCCGGAGCCCAGTAACCCAGAATAGGTGACATAGCCCAAGTGAACACAACGTTGATGCCTGCCATGCAGAGATAAACAACGGAGCGAGCCTTGTGCTTGTTCTTGGCGCGCTGAATCTCGATTCCTGTGTTCTGACACAGGGGGATTCCCAGCGGCAGCGCCATGGCGCAGATAAGCCAGTATGCGTCCATAAAGCCCTCACCCGCCCACTTGGCAATGAAGAAGCGCCCGAGAAGGACGAATCCACAGTACACCCAGCAGAATAGGAACATCTGGTAGCGTCCCACGCGCGTCATGAGTCGGGTAAGTTTAGTGTTGTCATCGCTTGTGGCCACGATGCGATTGATCATTGGAACAAAGACATTCGACATCACTGTTGAAAGGGAAACGAAGACGCTACGAACTTGAATTGAAATTGCAAACACTGATACGGTAACCGCACTCGTAAGAGCACCAAGTAACATATTTGGAACACTCTGGTTAACCAGTTCACAAATCTGGTTACCAAATATCCACGCGCTGAACGCGGCAATCGAGAGGAAGAGAGACCCGTCAAAGTGGAAAACATCAAATCTCATGCCAAGCTTTAAGACTGCGAACCTGGCGTTCAGAACCAACAGTGTCAATGCAACTGCAAGCTGCGCCGTCGCAACGCCTACCGCCCCCATCCCAAGATTGAGCAGCACGAAAGCCACGCCAGGAGTCGCCAAAGATGTGAACATCTGCCTCGACTGTTGAAACTTGAACTGTTCATGGGCAAGAATGTACGCATCAAAGACGGTTGAAAACAGAGTCACGGCGACGTTGAACGACATTATCACCATGAGCTTACCCGCGAGTCCCACCTGGTTGTCCGTGAAACTATCTGAGAAAAATGTCCCAACATTAGCAGAAAAGAGTAGGCCCAGCGCAAGGGCCACGACACAGACCGCAATGTAAAGCATGAGATACATGCCGTTGAGCCTGCGAATGTCGCCCTCGCTACCCTTCGCCCGTTCCTGCGTATAAAAGCGGATGTAGGCCTCGGAAAAGCCGAAGGTTAGAAGTGTAAGCGAGAATACGAACGAGTTGGACGTCTGGTATACGCCGTAGTCAGCCTGGCCCACGAATGCCAGTAGCATGGGCGTATAGACGAGGTTAACCAGATTCTTAACGATAATGTTCAAGTAGCCGAGAAAAGCCCCCACCCTACGTTGGTTAGCCACTAATATCGCCATGCCCAATTTGATGGGAGACCTCAAAGCAACCTAAGAAAAAATCAAGATAATTTTTCTTCTCGTCTTCAATCGCCTCAGAAACATTTGAATAATCTCCCGCGCGCGATAAATCAAAATCGGAAGATCCATATACCTTATGTTCGATACCGAGCGAACTGGACAATTGTTCGAGTCGGCTGAACATACTGGCACCACCCTCACGTTGAAATATAGTGAGCGGAGTTTGAAATATACAGCTGAAAACGGCAGCATGAAACGAATCAGTCACAACATGAGTCGCATTCTTAATGAGCGAAATAAACTCTGAAGGCCCAGCAGGAAACTCCCCCTCACAATCCCTATCAGTGAGAGCGATTACAGGCAACTGGCCATATTTGGAAACCTTATTTATTAAGTCACGGGACGCTAGATCACCGCCCAATAAATATGTAAACACATATGGCGATTTCGGAGTTAACCGATCATCGGATAACTTAAGCCATTCTTCTGCAGGTATAACTAAGGTTGGATCACAGACAATCCGCACATCGATATTTGTTTGTTGGCTAATAAGCTCGGACCCTCGTCTTTCTCTAACCGACAGATTCGAAAAACCTTTAACACCGTGAGATAGAGATAACTTCTGCTGAAACGTTAATTCATTCAGGCCAATACTTGCTGCTAGAGCAATTCGCTGACTCTTATCAGCAAAACGAAGGAAATACCAGTCTTCATTTATAAAATCTAGGATTCCAAACTTGGTCGCTTCCGACGATGAAATGCGAGTATTCATTTTTAAGCGAATTATCAATATTGTGGATATGGCGAATAGGAATATGCGTATTGAACCTATCGAAAGCTGCGAGTCTAAGCGGATTCATCGATTTCTCTATCGGAGGAGGGTCCGGTCTCCCCATTAATTTCTTCACCTTATTTTTTATCTCTCGTTCTAGATTAAAACGCTTATCTAGAACGAGAGATTCAGCGGTCATGCCCTCCATTTCACAAATGCGACAAGTCGCATAGTTCTGAAGTCTATTACCGTAATTAAATCGACCATATAAGGAAATGACGCCTATTTTCTCCATTTTGTCACCCTCGCGAATATCATTAAGCTTCAAAAACTTGTAAGAGATTCCGTTTTAGATGACGTAACCATCTATATAGATAGAACCTCATCCTCATCTCTGAAATCGAACCGACGATCTCGCCCGCAAGGCGAAGTTCTATATCGTCTTCACAGTCAACAACATCGAAAAATCCATTGATTGGAGCTCTGCAATGCGAAAAAACACGTATTGTTTCTCGCTTGCATCGTTCTAAAAAAGCATCGGCTGCCGATGTCAGCAAAGCGCTGTCGCTAGGCGCGGCAGCACGGCGCTTTGACAGCTCGCAATACGTCTTAAAAGCTCCCTTGGTGCTAGCCTCAGGATCAAAAGAGGTCATCGTTGACCCTGATCGATATCTTCTCGCATAATAATCACGACGAACACAGGATGCTCGCTTTGAGTTTAAGAGCACCAAGATGGTGGCAATATCATCTTCGTGCTTTACCCTCTCGAGAAACTTGATGTTGTTGTCCCAGAACAACTTTTTTGCCGCAACATATAGGCACGGGGAAACTATGAAATCGTCATTGTCAAGGAGCAATTTCGCTAAATCAGGGCCCGAAAAATCCCCTTTATATGAGCTTTTCCTCTTATATTGGCCCTCATCCTTAACATCGCCGAAGCAGTGCGCTTCGAAGAACAGAAGGTCCAGCCCCCGGGAAGTCATCTCGCAGCAAATCTCTTCCAAAGCAGTTGGCGCAAGGATATCATCGCTATCCATAAAATAAATGAATTCGCCCTTGGCCATTTCTAGAGCCCAATTTCGCGCGCAGCCCTGTCCGCTATTTGCCTGGCAGACCACCGATATTCGCTCATCCTGCGCCTCAAAAGCTTCGCAAATAATTCGGGAGTGATCTGTGGAGCCATCATCAATACAAATAAGCTCCAATGCGCCCAGCGTTTGATCCAAGATGCTCTTAATTGCGTCGGCAACATAAAGCTCCGTGTTATACACTGGCATTATCACCGATACTAGCGGCGTTTCACAATTATTCATTTTACCTCGGTATACTTTGTAAATTTACTCTATCCTTGTATGCGTTCGATTCATACAGCGAATACCAAACCCCGCAAGAAAGCACAAAGTAGACGGGGAACGACTCGAAATCGTAAAGTGGGGCCCCGACAAAACAATAGACAAGAAAATAAATTTGATAAACGAAGGCAAAAACGAGTGCGGCATCGACGAAGCCGTGAAATCCAACTCCGGACGAACGCCCCTGTTTAACGCGCAGCAAAACGGTTCTTGTCAATCCAATAAACACAAGTGATGCGGGAATCAAAAATACTAAGAGACCAAATATTCCGACCTCGGCGAGCAACTGCAGAAAGACATTATGAGCTGCGCTAGAAACACCTTGATAACCGCCAACCCAATAATATCGATACGTTCCCCAGCCAGACCCAAAAACTGGGCTGTCATTCCATAGCTGAATCGCTCTATCCCAAAGAAGCGTGCGACCTGTTGTACTCTCCTCTAAAGTGCTGGCGGTAAAGAGTGCCGAAAGGCGATTCATAACATTCGAAATGATAGTTATTTGGTTGCCAAATAAGACCACAATAACACACACGGCAAATGAAACGCACAAGATTTTATATACAGCGCCCACCCTTCCCCGAGGAGACGTTAAGCATTCGATGATTGCCATTGCCGAGATGCATATCAGTAATGGAGTCCTTTTGGTGGTGAGGAGCAGGGCCACAACAAAGAGTAGCGTAAGCGCGCCAAACTTTGCTCGACCCTTCTTCCCGTTCTTAAAGGTATTTACCTTAGAGAGGGCATAAGAGATCAAAAGGCCCGTTGCGACAAGCTGCCCGTTATAACTGTAATGAGAGGTCAATCCAGCTTTCGGGCCAATCACGGTGACCGAAGATCCTTGGACTCGCGGAGCAATCACATTATCGTATAGGGCTGGAAATACATTTAGCAAAACAGTCGAAAGAGCGTGAATGGAAAGCAAGATCAAACAGGACAAAACAGCCGGTTGTATCCAATCCAAGTTTTTGCTCAACGCGACCATCATGAGCATAGAAATCAAAAACAGACCCATGCGCTTTGGGAGTACAGTCTTATCGGGGCCGAGTAGAACAACGGCGCCAAGCGCTAGGACTGCAAGAACTAACCAGAAAATAGAGGAAAGGGGAATCACCATTCGTAGATTGAATTTGTAAACACAAACAAATAAGCCGGACATCATTGAAAGTGCCCAAAATAAATCATCAAAAGGAAGGATGTCCCTAAAGAATGGATATAAGAAAAATAGGAGGAAAGCGCAGTAGAGAACCTTCTCTGAAGCGACTGCCCCCGTTTGTCCGCCATAAACTGACGCTCTAAAAGACACTTTTCACACCGTTTTCGATGCGTAGGGAGCACAGGGCAAGAGATCTCCGAATGGGATTGGTACTTCTTTTTAGCCGCATAGCTCTAATTTCATAAGATTCATCCCCGAGAACCCTCCTTGCATAAAGCTCAATTTTCCCAAGCTGTTTGAAAGCAAGCTCCGAGTTTGCATTCATTACACCTTCGGTAAAAGAAGCATTATTCAAGCTGCCAAGCACCTGAAGAAAAATCGAATAATTATCGACAGACTCAGCCAAGCTCAGAGAATCAAACGTTCCGCAAATATAATCCAGTAGCTTCTTATCGTTCCACGCAATCTTCTGGATCCCTCTACGATAGCAATGCGCGTAGCTACCCGAAAAATAGAATGAACCGGCGGCAATCATGGCTCTAAGAAAGAAAGGAGGATCTTGAAATCTCCTGTAGGACGGGAATTGTATATGATTCTCCACGATGAAAGAGCGCTTGAAAATACAGCTTTGGTACAGGAAGGCAGATGAAAGCTCAGAGCAATTGTGAATACCCTCAGAAAATAAGTTATCCGTCCTCTTAAAGACAAACGGTCGGACATAGAAAAGTCTCTTGCCCATGGAAATTTTGCATCCGGACTTTGATGCCCCTTCATATAACCTCGACAAAACATTGTCGTCGGGATACCAGTCGTCAGGGTCAAGGAACGACACATATTCGGCTGAAGAGTGCTCTATTCCAACATTTCTGGCAGCTCCGGCACCAGCATTTGCCTGACGGATAAGCTGTATGCGGGCATCCTTTGATCTAAAACGCTCGATAACTTCAACACTATCATCGGTCGACCCGTCGTCGACGCATATTAATTCCACAGAGACTTGCTTTTGAGCGAGAACGCTATTGATAGCTTTATGGATGTACTTTCCTTTGTTGTACACCGGCATAATTACACTAATTTGCTCATTCATATTCTGACTCCGGAATAACGCCGTTCGCGTCTCTTTATAGTCTCCAATATCGATAATCAGAGAACTCAGCCTTTTCAAGGATGCTTTTGACATCAACCAGAACCTTGCGATTATTGGGCCCAGCAGCAAACAATGCCTTATACCCATCAACAGTCATTTCTTTAAACTGTTTGTGAGCAACGGCAACAACCAGGCAGTCAAGATTCCTCATCTCGTCCATCCCAACCAGGTTTACACCATAAGCGCGGCTGGCATCGGCGGAATCCGCCCAAGGATCAGAGACGAGAGGCGTGATACCGTACTCTCGAAAGCGCTTTAAAATATCCTCAACCTTTGAATTTCGGACATCGGGGCAGTCCTCCTTGAAAGTAATGCCGAGCACGCCGACCTTTGCCTTAGCTGGAGCCAAACCCGCCTGCACCATCTCACGAATCGCAGCGTCGGCAACGAACTCACCCATGCCGTCGTTGACTTTGCGACCTGCCAAGATAATCTGGCTGTGATAACCAAGTTTCTCCGCCTCATAGGTGAAATAGTAAGGATCAACACCTATGCAGTGGCCTCCAACGAGCCCAGGTCGAAAACCAAGTGCATTCCACTTAGTGTTCATGCCGTCAACTACCTCGGAAGTATCAATCCCCATTCGATCGAATACCATAGCGAGCTCGTTCATAAAAGCAATGTTGATGTCGCGCTGCGAGTTCTCAACAACTTTTATTGCCTCTGCTGTCTTGATTGTGGAGACTGGGTAGGTCCCCGCTTCTATCACAATGTCATATACATTCTTAATCTCATTTAGACACTCTTCGTCCATACCAGAAACTACTTTACGAATAGTTGTAAGAGTGTGCACGCGATCACCAGGATTTATACGCTCTGGCGAATAGCCGACTTTAAAATCTACGCCGCATTTAAGGCCAGATTCCTGTTCAAGAATGGGAACACAAACATCCTCTGTAACACCAGGGTAAACAGTAGATTCGTAAACAACGATAGATCCCGATTTCAAATGGCGTCCAAGCGTACGAGAAGCTCCCTCCACAGGAGTAAGATCCGGGGTCTTATCCTGATTGACGGGAGTTGGTACAGCTACAATATGAAATTTTGCTTCTTCGAGTCTAGACGAATCAGATGTAAACTCTACATTTGAAGACAAGACGGCCTCATCACCAACTTCATTTGTAGGATCAAGGCCATCCTTGTATTTAGCTATTTTCTCCTCATTGCAATCATAGCCAATCACTTTCACATGTTTGGAGAATTCGACTGCAATGGGCATACCCACATACCCAAGACCGACAAGGGATAGCTTCGCATCTCCACTACGTAACTCTTCATACAAGCTCATTACTTTTCCTTTCTAAAGTGGTTACAACCTCTTTATTAATAAAGACAGCTCATTACAGAAATCAGAGGTATGACTAATGAGTCCATCTTTATTTTTATTAAGCGATCTTGATTCCTCGACAGCAGACGATAGATTGGCTATGTCGTAAACTGGAACAATGCCCCCAAGGCGAGCTGCCACAAGATGAACAAAGTCACCTTGGTGGTCATTAATATGTTCGCCAAACTTGGCATAACGAGGAATTACAACCGGAACTTTCCCGGCCGCCATTGCCTCCATGAAGGAAGAAGGACCGCCATGCGTGATAATTACATCAGCAGTGTTCATATAGAATTTCATTAAGTCAGGAGATAAAAACTTCTGATGTTTACAGAACTTAGGAATGTACGTACAGTACCCTGACTGAACAAATACCTCTTCACGAATAGCGCCAGTCGATACAAGCCCATCTAATGCAATGAGCAGCCTATTAAAAGGCTGTTCATGTGTTCCGACAGTTGCAAAAATCAAAATTGCCTCACAATTAAAAAATTGAACCAAGATTAATTGACCCGGGATAAACGGATTCCATTTCCGCCCATTGAACAATAAATAAATCCGAAAAATGCCTAACCAATTTCCCAGTAAGTGTGGGTTTATCAACGCGATCGAAAACCTCGATATAAACTGTTTTCGCGCCAAACAACTTTCCAAATACAAAAAAAGGAAATGCAATTGCTGCACCAGAAGAAATTATGAGATCGGGGCGTTCTTTATGAAGTACTTTTAAGGCTAATAGAGAATTCCGAATTAGATTCTGGATGTTTCTATTTGTTGGGAAGTAGCAATGGTATACATGCTCTCCAAGCAGAGCGCTGTTCGCGTCCTCTTTGTCAAAGGTCACCCAAAAACGATCATTAGATTTTTCCCATATAGGTTTAAGAAGCAGCATGTGAGTTAGATGGCCGCCGCTTGACGTAGGAATACAGATCTTAGTATTTTCAATTTCCACCTAGCACGCCCCGCTTCCCGTGATTACCTCGACGATAGTGAGTAGAACGATCTTGATATCTGTGATGACGCCGCGCTTGGCGATGTACTCCAGGTCGCGCTGGACCATTCCGTCGAAACCCGTTGAATTTCGATCGGTCACCTGCCACCAGCCGGTGATCCCGGGCTTCACGGCCAGGCGCTGCAGGTCGTACTCGGTGTACTCCGCCACCTCGTTGGGCAGTGGCGGGCGCGGGCCGACGACGGACATCTGGCCCAGGAACACGTTGAGGAACTGCGGGAACTCGTCGATGGAGTGCTTACGGATGAACCTGCCGATCTTGGTGACGCGCGGGTCGTCCTTCATCTTGAACATGGCGCCGGCAATCTCGTTCTGCCCCTTGAGCTCGGCGAGGCGCTCGTCGGCGTCCTTGTACATGCTGCGGAACTTCCACATGCGGAAGGTGGACAGGCTGCCGTCGCGGTGGGTCTGGCCAACGCGGATCTGGCTGTAGAACGGGTTGCCCTCGCTCTCCAGGCGGATGGCGGCGGCCAGCACCAGGCTGGGTATGGCGATGACGGCCAGCACGCAGCCGCTGAACAAGATGTCGAAGATGCGCTTGACGCTGCGGTAGGCCAGGCGCGTGCGGTCCCAGTCCTTCACGGCCTGCATGGCCTTGTAGCGCATGCTTGCGTCACCGCCGTTCATGGCCTGGGCAACAAGCGCGGCCCCCGCCGGCGCTCCTGCTGAATATTCAGTTTTATCTGACACTATTTCCTTCAAACCTACGTCCCCGCCCCGGGGATCCTCCCTATTCCGTTAAACAGTCGCCCATAGTTAGGCGATCGCCTTTTTAAGGTTTCGCTTTGCGCGTTGCTCAGCCGAAAGCACGGCGAGGCCAACGCGCGTAGTTACGCGTCGGCCGCACAGGTCGAGCTCCAAATAAGCAGTGCTCTTGCGTCTGTTAATGGTTTTGATAAGGCCTTCGTGGCCCAGCAGCGGACCTGCCGTCACTACGACCTGATCACCGTCTTTTAGGGCCTTGCTCATAGGCACTACGCGGTCTCCCGCATGCGTAAAGCCGCCAATAAGCTGGACCTCTTCTTTTGCCAGCGGCACAAACTGACCGTCCTGGGAAAGCACCCGGGCAAAGTCGTCCATGCGCAGCAAGTACTTTTGCACGGTGCGAGGATCTTCCGTATCGCAGATAAGATATCCGGGAAAGAGCGGCTTGGTCGTATTGACCCATTCGCCGTGTACTTTAATCTCGGTTTGAAATTGGGGGTAAAAGAGCTCCTGCATGGCGCCAGCTGGCACCATGCGCTCGATGCGCTCGCGCATTACGTCTTCGCGACCGTTAATGACCTGGATCACATACCACACGAGCACCACCCCCTTGCTGTCTTACGTGTGGCTCACGGGGTTTGGGTATGGCTTCGCCAGGGCGCTTGTGCGCGAAGGCGCTCCATATTCAAACCCTGAGCCCAGTTAGACAAGCACGTGGCTCTGCCCCACCGTGAACGGTATGTATACGTGCAGTTGCTAGAGTCGCGGACGTGTATCGCAAAATGACCGCGACTCCAGCTAGCTGCGTGCGGCCCAGTCAAGCGGGTACAAAACTGGACCGCACGCAAACAGCTGTAGGACTGCTGCGATTTGTCATGAGATATCAATTCGATAAAACAGCTTGCACATAGACAAGAACAAGTCATTCGATGCGATATGCATGACGACGCTATTGGGGCTCGTGGTTTTTCTGGCACCGCCGTTACGGCCGGATGCTGATCGACCCTGCGCTTCGCGACCGGTTAAACCGTGATCGCAGTTGAACCCATGTAACGATAGATATGCTAGCACAAGCCGGCTAGAAATCGATTTAGGCCGCGCGCGGCAACATATCGTTCATTTGCATTGCTTAAGGGGGTTATTTTGCAAACTTGTTCACATTGACGCAGGTTTATGCGGGTGTAGTTGTTGGCACGCACCGCCCGAGCTGCAACGCTGACGGCGTGAAATGCAAAAAGGAATTATGTTGGGTTAACAAACTATGTACAGAACTGGGAAATAAATTGCGCAACTTTTTTGGGTATGGGTGTTGGTGTGGCGTCACTTTGATTTGCGCGGTGATTGCATATGAAAAAAGCCTCCGGATTCCCGGAGGCTTTACATTCACGAAGGTGGAGACGAGGGGGATCGAACCCCTGACCTCTTGACTGCCAGTCAAGCGCTCTCCCAGCTGAGCTACGCCCCCGTGACGAGGAGATACTATAGGGGAATGTTTGCGGGGATGCAAGAGGGAATTTTGACTTGTTGCTTTCATTTACGGGTTTTCCTGGGACGGGGCTGAATTGACTGATTTTGACTTCGGCAAAATCAGTCAATTAACCCACCGTCCCGATAAAACCCTCACGGAATAAATAACCGATCGCGACGCCTTGGTGGACTTGGATCTTGGCCGTTTTCCTGACGACATTAGAGATGCCCGTGTCGGCTAGCAGGCCCAGGGGGCTGTGGTCTAGCTCCCACTCTAGGCCGTGTTCGCTTACCTCGGTATTGGGGGCTATAGCGATAATGGAGAACGTCTTACCCTCGGCACCCTCGATGGTCCACGACTCGCCAGCGTGGAGGATGCGGGCGACCACCTTGTCCTCGGCGATCCAGATGGGAGCATCCTCGTAGCCTGCGAGCAACCCCAGTACAGAAAGCGACATATCCGGACGACCGCCGGTAGCGCAGGTCGCAACTACTTCGGCACCCGGCCAGCGACGACGAACGGAATCGAGCGCCAGTGCCAGATCGGTATAGTCCTTGTACGGGTCGTGGCGCTCTACCTCAAAGGCCTCGGCAGCATCGACCGACGCGCAGCCGGCGTCGCTCACTGTGTCGGCATCTCCCACATATACGTCGCAGCCCAGCCCTGCGACCAGCAGCGCGTCGAGCCCGCGGTCCACGGCGACAACGTGGTCGCACTCCCCCGCCAGCTGACGCAGCAAATCCGCGCTCGCCACCACGGGCGAGCCACAGACCACTAACACCTTACAAGCCACAGCTCTCGCCTATCCCTCAAACGAAAGCACGCGGGCCAGATCCAGGTCCTCATAGCTATCGATAAAGATCTCGCAGTTGCCGCGAACCTCGTCGCGCTCCATGCGGCCGTGCGGGTCATAGATGCCCACGCGCTTAAAGCCTGCGGTGCCAGAGCTCTTAAGGCCAAAGACGGCGTCCTCAAACACCCAGGCGCGCTCAATCTTATGCCCGTGGCGCTCCTCCAGGCGGCGCAGCGCCAGCTCGTACACATCGGGGAACCGCTTGGAGCGACCCGCCTCGCCCGTGGTGGTAATAAACTCCATGTGGGCATCGAGACCGGCGCCCGCAAGCGCAGACGTAACCAACTCGTCCGGCGTGGACGTGGCGACGCACATGGCAATACCGGCGGCCTTCGCCTGCTCTAAAAACGTCAGCAGACCCTCACGGGGCGGCACCTTGGAGTAGCCATCGATCAGGATGTCGCTCAGCTCGCGATACAGCTCCTCGCCATTTGCGCCAATGCCCCAGGTGTCGTGGTAGGCCTGGCACTCGTCCTCGAGCGACAGGTGCTCAAACTGGGCAAAATCGTCGACCGTCACGTCAACTCCGTGGCGGTGCAATAACTCGGGCTGGGCATAGGCCCAAACGGGGGTGCTATTAACCAGCGTGCCGTCGCAATCGAAAATAAAAGCAACACTTGGGGCAGCGATGTGGTCCATAAACAAGCCTTTCGATGTCAAATGGTAAACAACCTGCTAAAAACGTTTTACCAAACGTCAACCTAACAATCTAGAAACGCTAATTGGTAAAACTGTCAAGAGTTTTACCACGGCAATTCTGCAAGTGGTATAAACATGGCGCTTACCGATTAAACGCCCCTGCAAATCCTCTTTCGTTCATAAAAGTAACGTACAGGTGCTATCTTATTTTGTGCCGAAAGTTCCACCGAGCACGCGAGGTGGAACGAATCATAGAACTATCGCCGTCCCTTCGATTCGTGCAGCCTTGGACCTTTCGCATCTAGTCACCAAGGCAACACGCTGCCGCGTCATGATGGGATCAAACGTGAGCGATACAAAGCTAAAGCCAGCAACCAAAAAGCCTGCTACCCGTAAAGCCGCCCCGCATGCGCCGGAGCTCACCAAAGACGATGTCTACCTGTTTGGCATCGGTACGTGGGAGCGCAGCTGGGAAAAGATGGGCGCGCACCCCGACACGCAGAACCGTACGCGCGGCTGGCGTTTTTGCGTTTGGGCGCCCGATGTAAAGAGCGTCCATGTCATTGGCGAATTTAACGACTGGGATGAGCAGGCCAACCCGCTGGTGCCCGTGCATACGAGCGCTATTTGGGAAGGCTTTATTCCTGGCGCCGAGCAGGGCCAGCTCTATAAGTATCTCATCGAGACCAACGAGGGCGAAAAGCTCTACAAGGCCGATCCGTACGCCTTTAAGGCCGAGTGCCCTCCGGGTACCGCGAGCGTGCTGTGGACCCTCGATGGCTATAAGTGGAACGACGCCGCATGGCTCAAGCGCCGCGCCAGCCATAACCACATGTCGCAGCCCCTTAACATCTACGAGGTGCATATTGGCTCGTGGAAGCGCCACGGCGACGCGCCGCAGGGCGAGCCCGACGAGTACGGCAACTACCCCGGCCCGATGGATCCCTTCCCCGCACAGCGCGGCGAGTTCTACACCTACGACGACCTGTCGGTGGAGCTCGTGGACTACGTGCGCGACATGGGCTATACGCATATCGAGGTCATGCCGCTTATGGAGCATCCCTTCGATGGCTCCTGGGGCTACCAGACGACCGGCTACTACGCCGCCACGTCGCGCTACGGCAACCCGCAGCAGCTCATGCACTTTATCGACGCTTGCCACGAGGCAGGCATTGGCGTGATCATGGACTGGGTGCCCGGCGGTTTTTGCGCCGACTCCCACGGCCTTGCCACCTTTAACGGCCACATGCTGTTTGAGCACGAGATTCACCCCAACTGGGGCACGCACAAGTTTGACTTCGCCCGCGGCGAGGTCCGCTCCTTCCTGGTCTCCAACGTGCTGTACTGGCTCGAGAACTTCCACGTGGACGGCATTCGCATGGACGGCGTGTCCAGCATGCTGTACCTCAACTTTGGCATCGACGATCCCGACCAAAAGAAGTTCAACAAGTACGGTACCGAGGAGGACCTGGACGCCAGCGCGTTTATCCGTCAGGTCAACTGCGCTGTTGAGGCGCACTACCCCGACGTGATGATGATGGCCGAGGAGTCCACCGCGTGGCCGCTCGTGACCTATCCGCCGCAGGACGGCGGCCTGGGCTTCCACTACAAGTGGGACATGGGCTGGATGAACGACACCCTGCACTACATGCAGACCGATTTTCCTTGGCGCCCCGGCAACCACGGCCTGCTCACGTTCTCCATCATGTACGCCTTTACCGAGAACTTTATCTGCCCGCTGAGCCACGACGAGGTCGTGCACGGCAAGTGCTCGCTCATCGGCCGTATGCCGGGCGACTGGTGGCGCCAGTTTGCCGGCCTGCGCACACTGGCCTTCTACCAGATGACGCACCCCGGTGCCAAGCTCAACTTTATGGGCAACGAGATCGGCCAATTTATCGAGTGGCGCTACTACGAGTCAATTCAGTGGTTCTTGACAGAGGAGTACGAGACCCACAAGCATCATCAGGCGTTTATCAAGGCGCTCAATCACCTGTACACCGCCGAGCCCGCCCTGTACGAGCGCGGCTACACCGACGACGGCTTTACCTGGATCGATGCGGACAACTCCAAGCAGTCCATCGTGAGCTTTGTGCGCCAGGGCGAGGACATCGACGACGACCTGGTAATCCTGATCAACTTTGATCCGGCGAGCTACGAGAGCTTCCGTGTGGGCGTGCCGCGCGAGGGTGACTGGGAGGTCATCTTTGACTCCGACCGTCCCGAGTTTGGCGGCAGCGGCTATGCCGGAGAGGAACCCTACACCTGCTCGAGCGAGCCCTATCCCTGGAACGGGCAGATGGACTCCATCGAGATTAAGGTGCCCGGCCTAGCTGGCGTGGTGCTTAAGCGCCGCGGTCCCAGCAGCTATAAGCCGCCCGTGGTTGAGAAGCCCAAGGCTGCGCCCAAGAAGCGCACGTCCTCGGTGAAGCCCAAGACCGCGGCTGCTAAGAAGGCTCCGGTTAAGTCGAAGGCTACGACGACCAAGGCCAAGGCTAAGGCTGCCGCAAAGCCCGCTGCTAAGGCCGCAGCCAAGAAACCGACTGCCAAAAAAGCCGCTACCAAGGCAAAGCCTGCTTCTGTTAAGCCGTCTGCCAAGGATGCGTAACAAAAGCGTTACAACTGAAATTAGCCGCCCTGCAGGGGCGTAGGATACAAGTCATAACCGTTCCGGGAGAAGCATCCCCGGGGGAAAGGAACGTATGAATAAGATCTTCGACAACAAGCAGGAGTTTACCGAGCTCTATCGCGATGCCGTCATGAGCATCAGCGGCAAGAGCGTCGAGGCCGCCAGCGACCTCGACCGCTTTAACGCCCTGGCCAAGCTCGTGGCCGAGAAGGCACGCACCGTTGCCACCAAGAGCGACGCCCGTGCCACCGCCGAGGGCAAGAAGCGCGTGTACTACTTCTCGATCGAGTTTTTGATCGGCCGCCTGCTCGACAACTACCTGCTCAACTTTGGCGTGCGCGACATGGTCGCCGAGGCGCTCGACGACATGGGCTTCGATCTGTCCGTCATCGAGAACCAGGAGCCCGATCCGGCTCTGGGCAACGGTGGCCTGGGCCGTCTGGCCGCATGCTTCCTGGATTCCATGGCAGCCGAGGGCATTGCCGGCTACGGCAACGGCATGCGCTACCGCTACGGCCTGTTTAAGCAGGAGATCGTCAACGGCAGCCAGGTCGAGGCCACCGACGAGTGGCTCACCCACGGCTATCCCTGGGAGGTCCGTCGTCAGGACAAGGCCGTGACCATTAAGTTTGGTGGCCATGTTGAGGGCTTTGAGGAGAACGGCCGCACGTTCTACCGCACGGTGGACACGCAGGACATCCTGGCCGTCCCCTACGACATCCCCGTCGTGGGCTATGCCGGCGAGACCGTGAACAAGCTGCGCGTTTGGGCCGCCGAGCCGGTCGAGGAGCACTTTGACCTCGAGGCCTTCAACCGCGGCGACTATGCCCTGGCCGATGCCGAGCGCGCCGAGGCCGAGGCCATCAGCGCCATCCTCTACCCCAACGACGCCGGCGAGCACGGCCGTCTGCTGCGCCTGAAGCAGGAGTACCTGTTTGTTTCGGCCGGCATCTACAGCCTGCTCGACACCTTTGAGAAGGAGCACGGCGAGAACTGGGAGCTGCTGCCGCAGTTTGTGGCCATCCACACCAACGATACGCACCCCGCCATGTGCGGCCCCGAGCTCATGCGTATCCTCATCGACGAGAAGAAGCTCGAGTGGGACGACGCCTGGAACATCGTGACGCAGGTCGTGAGCTACACCAACCACACCATCCTGCCCGAGGCTCTGGAGAAGTGGCCCATCGGCACGTTCTCCAAGCTCCTCCCCCGCGTGTACCAGATTATCGACGAGATCAGCCGTCGTTGGCACGAGTCGTTCGACACCACGCAGGAGGGCTGGCAGGAGCGTCTGCGCCAGACCGCCATCCTGTGGGACGGCGAGATTCGCATGGCCAACCTGTCCGTGATCTGCAGCCACAGCGTCAACGGCGTGGCAAAGATCCACTCCGACATCATCAAGAACATCGTGCTCAAGGACTTCTATGCCTTAACGCCCGAGAAGTTCAACAACAAGACCAACGGCATCTCGCACCGTCGCTTCTTTGCCGAGGCCAACCCCACCTATGCCAAGCTCGTGACCGAGGCCATTGGCGATGGCTGGCTCAAGGACGCCTTTGAGCTGGAGAAGCTTAAAAGTTTCCAGAACGACACCGAGTTCCTGAAGGCCGTGGGCGCCTCCAAGCGCGCCAACAAGGAGCGTTTGGCCGCCTACGTCAAGGCCGAGACCGGTCTGGTCATCGATCCCAACACCGTCTTCGATGTTCAGGTTAAGCGCTTCCACGCCTACAAGCGCCAGCTCATGAACATCATGAAGGTGATGGACATCTACAACCGTCGCATCGCCGATCCCAACTTCCACGTGACGCCGACGACCTTCATCTTTAGCGGCAAGGCGGCCTCGAGCTACACCTTTGCCAAGGAGACCATCCGCCTCATTAACTCCGTGGCAGACGTCATCAACAACGACCCGCGCGTCAACGAGGTCATGAAGGTCTGCTTTATCCCCAACTTCCGTGTGAGCAACGCCCAGCTCATCTACCCTGCCGCCGAGATCTCGGAACAGATCTCCACGGCCGGCAAGGAGGCCTCGGGCACGTCCAACATGAAGCTCATGATGAACGGCGCCATTACGCTGGGCACCCTCGACGGCGCCAACATCGAGATCGCCGACCTGGCCGGCCGCGAGAACGAGGCCATCTTTGGCCTGACCGCTCCCGAGGTCGAGCAGCTCTGGGCATCCAACAGCTACTTTGCGTGGGATACGCTCAACAACGATCGCGAGCGTCTGGGCCGCGTGATGGACGAGCTCAAGGACAACACCTTTGCGGGTCTTTCGGGCAACTTCGAGAGCATCTACAACGAGCTCATGAACAACAACGACCCCGACCTGGTTATGGCCGATTTCCGCAGCTACGTGGATGCGTGGGAGAAGCTTACCGGCAGCTA
The DNA here is from genome assembly GCA_900541005.1 of uncultured Collinsella sp. Lineage (GTDB taxonomy): Bacteria > Actinomycetota > Coriobacteriia > Coriobacteriales > Coriobacteriaceae > Collinsella. The sequence continues at coordinate 26,322 of UQIP01000006.1, forward strand.
TGGCGACCACGAGACATGGAACCGCAAGGCACTGCTCAACACCGCCTCCTCCGGCTGGTTCTCGAGCGACCGCACCATTCGCGAATACCGCGACGAGATCTGGCACGCGTAAAGGCGCGCGAGCTCCCTTATGCCGGCACGGCATTACTCGACGGGCGCGACGTTGCGCCGCGCCCGTCGCTAATGGGTTTAAGAACATCGATGACAGAAGGAGAAATCGATGAGTAAGAAAGAATGCATCGCGATGCTCCTCGCAGGAGGACAGGGCAGCCGATTGGGGGCACTCACCCAAAAGATCGCCAAGCCGGCGGTTAGCTTTGGTGGCAAGTTCCGCATTATCGACTTTTCGCTGTCCAACTGCTCCAACTCGGGCATCGACACGGTGGGCGTTCTGACGCAGTACCGCCCCTACCTGCTGCATGCCTATGTGGGCTCCGGCGAGGCCTGGGATCTGGACAGCCGCGACGGCGGCGTGTCGATCTTGCCGCCGTACGAGACGCAGACCGGTGGCGCCTGGTATGCGGGCACGGCCGACGCCATTACGCAGAACCTCGACTACATCAAGGCCAACGACCCCAAGTACGTCCTGATTCTTTCGGGTGACCATCTGTATCGCATGGATTACCGCAAGATGCTCAAGACGCACATTGAGAACAACGCCGACCTCACGGTGAGCGTTATGCCCGTGCCGTGGGAGGAGGCCAGCCGCTTTGGCATCCTGACCACCGACCCCGAGGACGGCCGCATCACCAAGTTTACCGAGAAGCCCGATAAGCCCGATTCGAACCTTGCGTCCATGGGCATCTACATCTTCTCGGCCGACGTGCTGATCGAGGCGCTCGAGGCGGACGCCCTTGACCAGCGCTCGAGCCACGACTTTGGCAAGGACATCATCCCCAAGCTGCTCGGCGAGGGCAAGCGCCTGTACAGCTACGAGTTCCACGGCTTTTGGAAGGATGTTGGCACCATCGCCAGCTTCCACGAGACTTCGATGGACCTGCTGGGCAACAACCCCGAGTTCGATCTGTTTGACAAGAACTTCCCCATCATGTCCAACATCACCACGCGTCCGCCGCACTACATTGGCCCGGACGGCCGCCTGGACGACTGCCTGGTCTCCAACGGCTGCAAGATCTACGGTACCGCTCGCCACTCGATTCTTTCGACCGACGTCATCATCGAGGAGCGCGCCGTGGTCGAGGACTCCGTACTGCTGCCGGGTGCGCACGTTAAGAGCGGCGCGCACATCTGCCGCGCTATTTTGGGCGAGAACTCCACGGTCGAAGAGGGCGTGAAGCTCGGCTCTGTCGATACCACCAAGGATACGGCCGTCGTTGGAAATGACGTCGTTATCGGGAAGGGGGAATGATCCGATGATCAATCGCAAGGCCATCGGTTATATCACCGCTAACTACTCTTCGACCTACGGCAGCGTGCTGCTCAAGGACCGCCCCATCGCGTCCGTTCCGTTTTTGGGCCGCTACCGCCTGATCGACTTCCCGCTGTCCAACATGATGAACGCCGGCATCAAGACCGTCGGCGTCGTCATGCCGGGCAACTACCGCTCGCTGATCGACCACGTGGGCTCGGGCAAGGATTGGGGCCTGGACCGCAAGAAGGGCGGCCTGTTCATGGTGCCCGGCAACGCGTATGGCACCACCAAGGGCGGCATGCGCTTCTTGCTGCGCGACATCATCTCCAACAAGACGCTGTTCCAACGCTCGGACAAGCCCTATGTTGTGATGATGGGCACCAACATCATCTTTAATATGGACCTCAACACCATCATCGACGCGCACGAGAACTCCGGCGCCCAGATGACCGTGGTGTACTGCAAGGCCACGCGCAACGTCGATGACGAGACCAAGCTCGAGATTAACGAGAACGGCCGCCTGACGGGCGTGAGCGCCGGCGTCGTGTACGGCGACAACGCCTCTATGGACTGCTGCATCGTCAACCGCGAGACGCTGCTCGAGATTATCGACCACTACCAGGCCGCCGACTATCTGGACCTGCTCGAGGCACTCCAGGGCGACTTTGGCAACATCGACGTGTGCAGCTACGAGTACAAGGGCGAGGTCGTGGGCGTGTTTAGCGAGAAGTCGCTCTATCGCCGCAGCATGGACCTGCTCGACCAGACCGTGGCCGACCAGCTCTTTGACCCCGAGCGCCCGATTCTGACCAAGGCTCACGACGTGCCGCCTTCGCGCTATGCGACCGGCAGCCACGCGTGCAACTCGATTATCTCGGCCGGCTGCATCATCAAGGGCACCGTACGCAACTCGATCCTGTCGCGCGGCGTTGTGGTTGAGGAAGGCGCTTCGGTGACCAACTCGATCATCAACCAGAGCTGCATCATCAAGAGCGGCGCCCGCGTTGAGAATGCCATCCTGGACAAGAACAACGTAGTTCCCACCAACACCGAGCTTCGCGGCACGCCCGAGAACATTCTGGTGCTGGGCAAGGCCCCGTTAACTCCCGATACCACCATCGTGCATTAACGTAGGCACCGCAACATCGCTCGTAACATGTAGAATAGCCGCCCGGTTAGCGCCAGGCGGCTATTCTCGAATTGCAACATGGGAGACAATATGGCAGATTCCAGCAAAAAGATGCAGATCGTGTTTGCCTCGGCCGAGTGCGCACCGTTTGTAAAGACCGGTGGCCTGGGCGACGTGGCGGGCTCGCTGCCTGCGGCGCTTGTGCGCGCCGGCGCCGAAGTCATCGTGATGGTGCCCAAATACGCCACCATCAAGGACGAGTACAAGGCGCAGATGGAGCACTTCTCCGACTTTTACGTGAGCCTGGGCTGGCGCAACGAGTACTGCGGGCTCGAGAAGCTCGAGCACGACGGCGTCACCTATATGTTCATCGACAACGAGCGCTACTTTGCGCGCGACTATCCGTACGGCTTCTTTGATGACGGCGAGCGCTTCGCGTTTTTCTCCAAGGCCATCACCGAGAGCCTGCAGCACCTGCCGGTCGGCTTTGAGTGCGACATCCTGCACTGCAATGACTGGCAGACGGCACTGGCACCCGTGTTCCTGCGCGAGTTTTACCAGGGCCTGCCGCTGTACGACCGCGTCAAGACCGTGTTCTCGATCCACAATGTGGCGTTCCAGGGCCAGTTTAGCGACACCGTGATGGAGGACATCCTGGGTTTGGCGCATATTCCGGCGGCAGCTACGCAGCTGCGCTGCGACGCCTGCAGCATCAACTACATGCTGGGCGCGCTGCACTATGCCGATGCCATCACCACGGTGAGCCCCACCTACGCGAGTGAGATCCAGACGCCCGAGTTTGGCGAGGGCCTGGACGGCGTGCTACGCGAGCGCTCCTATGCGCTGCAGGGCATCCTCAACGGCATTGACGTTGCGGGCTTTGACCCGGCAACCGACAAGCGCATTGCCGCAAACTACACGGTCGACGACCGTTCCGGCAAGGCTGTGTGCAAGGCCAAGCTGCAGGAAGAGCTGGGGCTCGAGGTTCGCGACGACCGTCCGCTTATGGTGATGGTCACGCGCCTGACGCGCCAGAAGGGCATGGATCTGGTCATGTACGCGCTCGACCGCATCCTGTCCGGCGGCGTGCAGGTGGCGGTGCTGGGCACCGGCGACCGCGACTACGAGGACGGCCTGCGCTACTTCCAGGACAAGTACCCCGGCACCATGGCCGCACGCATCGAGTTTGACCCGGCGCTGTCGCAGCGTATGTATGCCGCCGCCGATATGTTCCTGATGCCTTCGAAGTTTGAGCCCTGCGGCCTGTCGCAGATCATCGCCATGCGCTACGGCACCCTGCCTATCGTACGCGAGACCGGTGGCCTGAAGGACACCGTGATCCCGTATAACGAGTTTACTGGCGAGGGTACAGGCTTCTCGTTTACCAACTTTAACGGCGACGAGATGGGCGACGCGGTCTTCCGCGCGGCGCGCCTCTTCTGGGATAACCGCGAGGCGTGGAACCAGCTGGTCACGCAGGCCATGAGTCAGGACTTTAGCTGGACGCGCTCGGCCGACAAGTATCTGGACCTGTACTTCTTTATGCATCCGGAGATTGAGAGACCGGCGGCGGTTGTCGACGAGCCAGAGGCTGTTGCTGAGCCGGTGGCCGCTGAGGAACCCAAGGCCGAGGAGAAGCCGGATGAAGCTGAGCCCGCAAAGGCCGAGCCTGAGGTGAAGGCTGAGGTTGCTCCTGAGCCCGAGCCTGCTGCGAAGCCTGCGGCAAAGAAGACCACGACTCGCAAGACGACAGCCAAGAAGGCTACTGCGACCAAGGCGGCGGCAACCAAAACCACCGCTACCAAGGCAACGACCACGCGCAAGCGCACGACCGCCGCTGCCAAGAAGGCCGCCGAAGCTGAGGCTGCTCCCGAGGTAAAGGCCGAGGTCGCTAAGGCCAAGCCGGCCACCAAGGCTCCGGCAAAGACTGCTGCCAAGAAGACAACGGCAGCCAAGAAGACCACGGCAACGAAGTTGACGACCACGAAGGCCGCCACGACCAAGTCAGCCGCAAAGCCGGCAGCCAAGGTCGAGGAGACGCCTGCAGAGTCCAAGGCGGAGGTAACCGTCGAGACCAAGCCCGCCGCCAAGACCACCACGCGAAAGCGCACGACGACGGCCAAGAAGACCACGGCAAAGACCACGACTCCCAAGGCAGAGACTAAGCCAGCTGCTGCCAAAGAGGAGCCCAAGGCCGAGGTAAAGATTAAGCCGGCGCCGAAGGCCGCTGAGGTCAAGGCCGCACCGAAGGCAGAGACTAAGCCCGAGCCCGCCAAGGAGAGCCCGGTCTCCCCCGCCGCTCCGGCAGAGAAAAAGGCTCCGTCCAAGAAGACGTCCGTCCGCAAGGCCACGGCCACCCGCAAGCGCCGCTAGCCCACAGACGATCCAAAACCTAATCAAACCCTATGTAAGGGGCGCTCCAACCGGGCGCCCCTTCTCTGTTGATAGTTGGTAAAACGATTTTCTAGGACAACCGTTCGCCGATGGTAAACGGATGTTGTTTATACAGCCTGTGTGCAACATATATACTTATATCCTGTGCGTAAAGCCCATGGCCCGCAGGCCGTGATTCTATTGAACTGGACCGAATTATGAGATTGATTCACAACAGCCGTCTGCCGCAGTTTCGCACTCCGTTTGGCGCTGTGACCACTGGAACTTCCGTTTCGCTCTCGGTGATTTTGGAGGATGCCGACCCCAACCAGGCAACGCTTACGCTGCGCACCTGGGTCGATGAGATCGGTGAATCTCTGTATCCCATGACGCACGAGGGCGACGGCATATTTACCGTAGAGCTTGAGTGCGCCGAGCCCTGTCTTATCTGGTACAGCTTTATCTGCAACATCGAGGGCCAGCCCGAGGTCCGTCTGGGCGCACCGCAGGGTCGCACCGGTGGCGAGGGCGTAACTTACAACTACGCCGAGGTCCCGTCCTTCCAGATCACCGTCTACAAGCACCGCAAAGTTCGTCCCGAGTGGTACGAGCGTGGCATGGTCTACCAGATCTTCCCCGACCGCTATGCCCGCGATGAAAACTGGCGCGAGCGCACGCTTGCCGAAGTTGAAAAACCACGCAAAGGAATCCAGCGCCGCATGGTCGAGGACTGGAACGAACCGCCCGAGTACGAGCGTGCCGAAGACGGCTCCATCAAGACCTGGGATTTTTACGGCGGCTCGCTCAAGGGTATCCAAAATGACCTGCCCCGCATTGCCGAGCTGGGCTTTACGGCCATCTACCTCAACCCCATCTTTGAGGCCGCGAGCAACCACCGCTACGACACGGCCGACTACACCAAGATCGACCCGATTCTGGGCACCGAGCAGGACTTTACCGAGCTGTGCGAGGCGGCCGAGAAGCTTGGCATTTCCATCATTCTAGACGGTGTGTTCAACCATACGGGCGACGACTCGATCTACTTTAACCGCTACGGCAATTATCCCGGCGTCGGTGCTTGGCAGAGCGAGGACTCGCCGTGGCGCGATGCATTTTACTTCCATGAGGACGGTTCGTATGACTGCTGGTGGGGCGTGGGCAACATGCCCGCCATCAATGAGAGCTCCGAACTGGTGCGCGAGCGGCTCCTGGGCAAGGACGGCGTGATCCGTAAATGGCTGCGCGCCGGTGCCCATGGCTGGCGACTCGATGTGGCCGACGAGCTTTCCGACGACTTCCTGGCCGAAATCAAAAAGGCCGTGCTCGCCGAGAAGCCCGACGCACTGCTGCTCGGCGAAGTCTGGGAGGACGCTTCCAACAAGATCAGCTATGGCCACCTGCGTCGCTATCTGCAGGGCTCGGAGCTCGACTCCGCCATGGACTACCCCTTCCGCGACATGGTCATCGGCTTTTTGATGGGCTACAAGAACGCTTACCAGGCAGCCGAGGATATCGAAACCCTGCGCGAGAACTACCCGCGCGAGGCACTGGCCTGCGCGCTCAATCTGCTTTCGAGCCACGACCGTCCGCGCATCATCTCGGTGCTCGGCGGTGGCCCCGACGAGTCGCAGCTGCCCGAGAGCGAGCGCAGCAAATGGCGCCTGGACGAGAACTCGATGGGTCTGGCCAAGAGCCGTTTTTGGCTGGCGACGCTCATGCAGATGACCTTCCCGGGCGTACCCTCAATCTATTACGGCGATGAATACGGCTTGGAGGGCCTCACCGATCCGGGCAACCGCCGTACCCTGCCGACCAAGGACCAACTCCACGACTTCGACACACTGGCCATCGTTAAGAACGCGTCTGCCGTGCGCCGTGCGCTGCCCTTTATGGTCGATGGCGAGATCAAGGCCTTTGCGCTCAACGACGAAGTCTTGGCTTACACCCGCACGGGCAAAGACGGCGAGGCCGCGACGGTTATCATCAACCGCAGTCTGCGCAATTCGCACCGCGTGACGATTCCGGCGCTCGGCGAATGCGCGAGCGACGTGATCAGCGGTCACGAGTGCGAGATCCACAACGGTACCGTCACGCTCGACCTGTACCCGCTGGGCTCTTCGATCATCTATCACCATGCCGAGAAGCGCCTGCAGGAGCCGCTCGATCATGGCGCGGGCGTTGTGTGCCACATCACCTCGGTGCCGACCGATGACGGCAAGCCCGGCACAATCGGTGCGCCCACGCGTCGCTTTATCGACCATCTGGCCGCTATGGGCATGCGCTACTGGCAAGTCCTGCCCGTCAACCCCACGGACTTCTTCCGCTCCCCCTACGCCGGCCCCTCGGCCTTTGCAGGCAATATTGATCTGCTACCCGAGAGTCACGAGGAGCTGGCCGCCGACTTTGCTGCATGGAAGGCTCACGGCGGCGAGGATGCCGACCCGCTGTACACGGCGTTTAAACATCGCAACGCCGACTGGCTCGAGAAGTACTGCGTCTACATGGCCGTTAAGAAGTACTTTGAGGGCGAGTCGCGCCACGATTGGCCGGCAGATGTCGCGCGCTACAACGAGTATCTGATCGATGACAAGCGCTTCCACGACGAGGCCGAGCTGCAGGCGTACATGCAGTATCGCTTTGACCTTGCCTGGTGCGAGCTCATGAACTATGCGCACAAGAAGGGCATCGAGGTCATCGGCGATATCCCGATGTATGTCTCGGACGATTCGGCCGACGCGTGGAGCGAGCCCGAGAACTTCTGGCTGTCCGATACCGGCAAGGCGATTGAGATTTCGGGCGCGCCGCCCGACAACTTTGCGCCCGAGGGCCAGGTGTGGGGCAACCCCACCTTCCGATGGGATCGCATGAAGGAGAACGGCTATCGCTGGTGGCTCGACCGCCTGCGCCGTGCGTTTTCGCTCTACGACCGCGTGCGCCTGGACCACTTCCTGGGCTTCCACAGCTACTTTAGCATTCCCGCCGGTAAGGCCTGTGCCGACGGCCGCTGGCTGGCAGGCCCGGGCAAGGACCTGTTCCAGACCGCCTATGAAGAGCTGGGTCCGCTCAACTTTATCGCCGAGGACCTGGGTTACCTGACGCCCGGCGTTCGCGCCATGGCTTCGACCTGCGGCTTCCCCGGCATGGACGTGCTGGAGTTTAGCGACTACGACGTTCGTTGCGGAATTCACCCCACACCGGGAAAGATCCTGTACACCTCGACGCACGACACCTCGACACTTGCCGGCTGGTGCACGCGCTCCTTTGCAGGCGGCGATGAGCCGAGCGGCATTACATTGGCAAGCGAGCTCATGGGCAATGCCCTGGCAAGCGGTGCACCGCTCGTGATGATGCCGCTGCAGGACGTGCTGGGACTGGGCGACGATGCACGTATGAACGTGCCGGGTGTAGCCACAGGCAACTGGACATGGCAGGCTGACGAGGCCGACGTTGCTGCAGCCGAGGAGAAAACTGCGAAGCTCCTGCGCAACACTCATAGATTCTGGGGCGAAGCGTGATAAAACCCCCGATATAGGGTACAGTTACAGCTGTTTGAATTTTTGCGGGCAGAGCGATCTGCCCGCTTTGTGCTGAAAAGGAAGTATTATGGCGCGCTACGATTACAAGTGCACGAGCTGCGGCAACGTGTTTGAGGTTGAGCACCCCATGTCCGAGACGCCCGAGGTCGTATGCCCTACCTGCGGTGCCCCGGCATCCAAGACGTTCTCGGCCAGCGGCATTAAGTTCGAAGGCAGCGGTTTCTACAACACCGACCAGCGAAGCGGTGGTTCCAGCACCAACGCCACCAGCGGCTGCTGCGCCAACTGCCCGCATAACCACTAGCGGCAAGCGATCCAGACACCCAGGTTTCCTGATGAGTTGCGGTGAAATAGTTCCTGAATCAGCCCATCCAAAGGCCAAGCAGGAACTATTTCACCGCAACTTTTCTTTAGATCGGATTTCGGGCTGATGCAAAGTTTGTATCATTTCAAAACTCTGCCGGATTACGGGGCTGAGTTGGCAACCTCTATCCATTCCGGTAAATAACAAATTTCAACAAGCCATCTACCTGCGGTTTTATTTAGGCCATATTTGCTGTGGTCGGGCATCACCAATCTAGCCCCGTAATCCGCCCTACTTTTGATAACAGCAAGTATGAAACAGGGCCATTTTTCCCACTCTTTACCGATATTGCGATCTCCACTCGCACGACCTTCTGAGTTGCGGTGAAATAAGGACTGTTTGATGGGCAGAAGGCGCTTTTCAATCCCTATTTCACCGCAACTTTGAAGTTATTTGCGGACTAGTCTGGCGCAGAAGTGGCCATCGTAGGAGTCGGCGTTTACGGGGACGCTTTGGAAAAGCCCGCGGTCGTTTTGACGTACGGAGACGAGCTTCTTGCCTTGTTCAAACTCGGGGAGCTGCAGAATCTGCGCCTCGGAGAGGGGTGCCAGGCTAAAGCCCGCGCCCTCTGGCGAAGCCAAAAACGCATCCACAACCTGCGCGTTCTCCTCATCAAAGACCGAGCACGTCGCATAGATGAGCTCGCCATCCTCTGCAACGCGCGCGGCGGCCTCTTTGAGCATCGTCAGCTGCAGTTTGGGCAGCTCAACCGTCACATCCTTTTCGGTCAGACGCCACGGTATCTCGGGATGACGGCGCATGGTGCCGGTGCCAGAGCACGGCGCATCGATAAACACCGTGTCGAACAGGGCGGGCTCGCCGAGCATCGCGTCAAAGGACGTGAGCACCTCATTGAGCTCGCAGGCATCGCCCGACACCGTACGAACACCCGTTATACCCGCCTTATGCAGGCGTGCGAGATTCTGATCGCACTTGCGATCGTGCAGATCGAGCGCGGTATGCTGACGCTCGTACCCGGCACGCTTGGCCTGGCACATCATCACATAGGTCTTGGTGCCGCGACCGGCTCCAATCTCCAGGCAACGACCGGGACGTGTAGCGGCAGTAGCGATAAGCTGAGCGTTGAGGTCCGAGGCAACCGCGGCAGCACGCTCAAACACGCCCGATGCAACCGTGACCTGCGCATCGACCGGAGCATGGCAGCCCGGGAAGACAGGCGCAACGAGCTGCGAGATATACGGGTCGGCCTTGGTCGCAAACGCATTCTCGTGCAGTGCAAGCGGCGCGGGGGCCAGATTACCGGCAAAGTTGAGCGCGCCCTCGGGCGTATCGAACGAGGCCATAATACGAGCGCACAGCCAACGAGGAAGACCCATCAAACGCGAAAGGCGAACCAAACGGCGCTCGGACTCATCCACGTCAGATGCCGTGGCAAAATCCTCCACGTTGTCCGCAACCTTGTGCAGCACCGCGTTAGCCAGGCCCGCGGCAGACTTAGCACCGCTGCGCACCAGCTCAACACCCTGGCTCACGGCAACGCGGCCCGGCGTATGCAGATAGAGCATCTCGAAGGCCGAGATGCGAAGCGCCATGCGAACGCGCGGCGCGACCTTTTTGGGCTTATCCAAAAACTGATCGAGCAACTCATCCAAAATACCCTGCGTGGCGGCAACACCGAGCGCCAAACGAGCGGCAAAAGCGGAATCGCGCTGGTCAATGGCCTTGGCGGAAGCGCGGGACGAGAGCACGTCGCGCGCATACATACCGCGGCGATCGGCCTCCATCAACACATCGAGCGCAAGCTTGCGCGCGGGAGAAAGCTTGCTCATGACAAAACACCCCACGTCAGATCGGCACCCTGCAGGCCGGCAGCCCAGGCAGAAGCAGTCATGGCACGCTTGCCATCGGGCTTAACCTCAAGCAGTTCAACCGCGCCATCGGAAAGGCCCAGGTAAACACGCTTGCTCTTGACGGCAACAGTACCCTCGCCAAGCGACACATCAGCCGGCGCGGCATCGAGCACGCGAACCGTCTTGCCAGCGATCACACAACGAGCGGGCGCGGTGTCGGACGAAGCGAGCACATGACGCACGCAATCGAGAGCCGCCATCTGCGGATCCAGACGCATCTCCTGCTTGGAAATCTTGGCAGCATGAGTGACGAGCGACTCATCCTGCTCAGTCCAAACAGCCGAGCCATCGGCAAGCGAGGGAAGCGTATCGGCAAGCAACTTACCGCCAAGCTCACCAAGCTCCATCGTGAGCGCATCGGCATGCTTACCGGCAACCGACGTAGAGGCCTGGGCACAATAAGCGCCCGTATCCACGCCATGTCCAATGCGCATAATGGAAACGCCAGCAACCTCATCACCAGCAAGAATGGCACGCTGAATGGGAGCAGCGCCACGCCAACGAGGCAGCAAGGACGCATGAACGTTCACGATACCGAGCGGCGCCATATGCAGCACCTCATCAGGCAAAATGCAGCCATAAGCAGCCACACAGAAAATATCAGCCTGCACAGCCTGGAGCGCCTCAACAACCTCAGGCGTCATACGATTAGCCTCAACAACCGGCAGGCCAAGCTCAAGCGCCTTGGCCTTAACAGGAGACGGCTCCAGCTTCTTACCACGCCCACGAACAGCATCGGGACGCGTAATAACAAGCGCAATCTCGTTCCCAGCCTCAACAAGCGAAGTCAGCGAAGGCACAGCAAAATCAGGCGTACCCATAAACACAATACGCATAAAGAACGTCTCCCCTCAACCAAAGCCGAGACGGCTACAAACAACAGCGGAAAGCCAAGTACCCAGCCCATCCGCAATAACAATTCAACAAGAACAAATATACCCAAAACCAAAGAAAGAGCCGCAATAAAAGCAGCTCTTCCAACAAAGCAATTATCAGCGAAGACGCCCCTCCCTGGCCCACGGCACCCGGGCGAGACAAGCAGCGTCAACGTAGTCCCCGGGGCGCCCGCCTATATCGTCCCGCGCGCAGTTTCGCAGCGCAGCGAGAATGTTTGAGCACGGGATGATATAGGCGGGCGCCCCGGGGACGGACAAACCTACTCCGTCTCGCCCGGTCGAGCGCCGCGGGCTAGGGCGTCCTGGTACTCCTTGACTGCCTTGATCCTCTGCATCGGCTTGAGTCGCTCGAACATGGTATTGCCGTGCAGGTGATCGATCTCGTGCTGCAGGCACACGCAGAACAGGTCGCCTGTGGCCTCATAGCGAATCAGGTTGGCATCCAGGTCATACGCCTCGACGACAACGTGATCGGGACGCTCGATCTCGCAGCTAATGCCGGGGATGGAAAGGCAGCCCTCGCTAAACGGCACCAAATGGTCACTCTGCTCGACAATGACGGGGTTGATGAGCACGTACGGGTCGTAATCGTTCTTGTCGCTGTAGTCGCAGTCGATGGTGACGAGCTGAATGAGCTCACCGATCTGCGGGGCGGCCAGGCCGCAACCGCCGTTGTCGAACATCATCTTCTTCATCTTCTCGGCAAGCGCCTCAATCGCCGGGGTGATCTCCTCGATGACGGCGCACTCCTGGCGCAGACGAGGGTCGGGCGACAGTACGATTCCGTTGGCTTCCATGGCCATCCTTTCGGGTTGTTACATCAAATCATAGGCATCGACGTCAACGCTCACGCTCACGCCGCGCATGGAGCCCGCCTCTTTGAGGCAGGCGTCGATATCATCAGAGACATGGTACCCCACGGGCGACTTCACAAGCAGATGGAAGCGGTAACGGTCCTTGGCTCTCTCGATTACACACGAAGCCGGGCCCAGCACCTGCGGCACCGCGCTGCCCGCCCGCAAAAAGTCTGGCGCGGCGGCATGCCAGCGGCGCTTAAGAAGCTTTGCAATGCGCCCGATGTAGTCGTGCGCGTCGTCTCGGTTCGCCGACCACACCAAAATGTTGACCAGGCGAATAAACGGCGGGTACAGCGCGTCGCGGCGCTGATCCAGGTCGTAGTCGGTAAAGATCGAACGGTCGTGCTCAGCGACGGCGCGAATGACCGGATCCTCGGGCAGGTAGGTCTGGATGATCACCTCACCGGGACGATCGCCGCGACCGGCACGGCCCGCCACCTGTTCCAGCAGGTCGTAGGCGCGCTCCCCTGCGCGGAAGTCCGGCAGCTTGAGGGCAAAGTCGGCATTGACCACGCCCACAAGCGTGACCTCGGGAAAGTCAAGGCCCTTGGCGATCATCTGCGTGCCCAGCAGCACCGCACAATCGGCGGCATCGAACTGCTCGAGCAGTTTTTTGTGCGCATCCTTGCCGCGCGTGGAATCGGCATCCATGCGAATGATGGCGACATCCTCGGGCAGCATCTGGTGCAGCGCGTCCTCGATCTGCTGAGTGCCCAGGCCCATTTTTGCCAGATAGCGGCTACCGCATTTGGGGCAACGACTCGTGGGCGCGGGATACGGCTGCACGCGCCAAGACGATCCGCAGGTGTGACACTGCAGCGTGTGCGTGCGCTCGTGATACGTAAGCGCGGTGGAGCAGTGGTTGCAGGTTGGGACGCAGCCGCACTCGCGGCACATCAGGAACGGCGCAAAGCCACGGCGGTTATGTAGTAGCACTGCCTTCTCGCGGCGCTCGACCACACGCTCCAGACCTTCCATCAAGGGTTTTGAGAACATAGAGCGGCTGCCGTGCGAGAACTCGCGGCGCAGGTCGGCAATGCGGACTGTCGGCAGCACGGCGTGTCCCGGGCGCTCGGGCATCTCGACGCGCGTCCAGGTGGCACCGTTATACGTGCCACGGCGGCAGCGGTCGAGGGCCTCGGCCGAGGGCGTGGCGGAGCCCAACACGAGCGGGCAGCGGTAGCGCCGCGCCATCTCGGCCGCCACCTCGCGCGCATGGTAGCGCGGACTAGAGCCCTGCTTGTAGCTGGTCTCGTGCTCCTCGTCGATGATGATGAGACCCAAGTCGCTGAGCGGGCAAAAGAGCGCCGAGCGGGCGCCGACTACCACGCGGGCCGCACCGCTGGCGACCATATCCCACTGGTCCAGACGCTCGCCGGCCGAAAGGCGCGAATGGAACACGGCGACCGTCTCGCCAAAGCGCGAACGGAAGCGGCCGACGGTCTGGGCCGTCAGCGAGATCTCGGGCACGAGCACGCAGGCCGAACGGCCGGTCGCCAGCACGCGCTCAATCGCCGAGAGGTAGACCTCGGTTTTGCCGGAGCCGGTGACGCCGTCGACCAGCACCACGTCGCCATGAGCGTCCAGACGGGCGCGCTCAATCTGCGCGAGTGCCTGTTGCTGGCCGTTGGTAAGAGAGACCGGCGCCTTGCCGCTTGCCGAGGACAGCGTGGTCTGCTCGCTGCAACCGCGCCAGGCACGGCGCTCCTCCACCACCACGACGCCGCGTTTTTCGAGCGCCTTGATGGTCGCCGACATACTGTTATAGAGCAGGTTGAGGTCGCGCGTCGTGACCGGGCCGCACTGGAGCGCCTCGATGAGCTGACGCTGACGGACCGCGGTCTTTGGCGGCGTGTAGTCGAAACCCTCGGGCGTGAGCATGACCCAGCGGTTTTGGATGGGTTTAACGGCAGGGCGCTCAACGGTCCACACGCCGTCATCGCCCTTGACCACGCGCGGGCTTCCGCCCGGAGGCAAGAACAGGCGCAGGCACTCGGAAAGCGTCGCAACATACTCGCGGCTCATCCAACGTGCAATACGGGCGGACTCGGCGCCAAAGAGCGGTTTGCTGAGGATGGTCTCGATGGGCTTGATGCGCGCGGTGTCGAGGGTAATGTTGCCTTGCAAGTCGCCCAGTTCGGGCGCAATATCGACGATATAGCCTGCGGCAGCACGGTTACCAAAGTGGACCAGGACCGTGGATCCGATCTGCGCCTCGTTGGCAAGGGACCGGGGGATACCGTAGGCGAATGGCTCGGACAGCGCACGGGTCGGGATGTCGAGGACCACGCTCGCGTAGGCGGCAACGGGCTCGGGCGCGGACTCGGGCTTGGCCTGCTCGGCCGAGCGGTCGGGCTTTTCGAGGGCCTGTTTTGGTTCCGGCGAACCAAACAGCGAAAGTTGCTCGGCCATGGCCCCAGCACCTCCTATCCCATACGTCTACAGAAACAAGAGCCCCGCTCTGAGTGAACGGGGCTCGGATACATACATTTGCGCAGCGATTACAGCGCCATCGTGCGGGCGCGGTCGATGCGCGCCAGGCAGTCGTCGCGGCCGACGAGCGCCATGGTCTCGCCCAGCGGAGGACTCACCATGTTGCCGCAGACGGCGACGCGCACGGCCTGGAACACCACGCGCTTCTTAAGGTCCATCTGCTCGGGAAGCGGCTCAAGCGCGGCGTCAATGTTGACAGCCGTCCACTCGTCCACGCCCTCGAGCGCGGCCTTGGCGGCATCCAGAATGGCACCCATGCCTTCCTTGGCCAGGCCCTTGTTGACGGACTTCTCGTCATACTCAAGCGTCTCGGCCGTAGCAAAGATGGGAGCGGCGACGGTCACGGCGTCGGCCGGCATCTTGGTGCGCGGCTTAACGATGGCAGCAAGCGCATCGATCCAATCCTCGCCGTACTCGACATTACCCTCGATAAGACCCGCCTCGTGCAGCTCGGGGACCATGATCTCATCGGCAAACTGAGCATCGGACATGCCATTGATGTACTCGGCATTAACCCAATCAAGCTTCTTGGGGTCGAAGGTCGCCGGGTTCTTGGAGATGCGGTCGAGCGAGAACTTGCTGGCCAGGACATCGCGCGGGATGATCGTGGTCTCGCCGTCGAGCGACCAGCCGAGCAGCGCCAGATAGTTGACGAAGGCGTCGGACAGGTAACCGGCGTCGCGGTACTCCTCCACCGAGGTGGCGCCGTGGCGCTTGGAGAGCTTTTTGCCGTCGGCACCCAAGATCATGGAGATGTGGGCGAACGTGGGCACGGGCGCGCCGAGGGCCTCGTAGACCATGACCTGACGCGGGGTGTTGGACAGGTGGTCGTCGCCGCGGATGACATGGGTGATCTTCATCATGGCGTCGTCGACGACAGTCGCGAAGTTGTACGTGGGCGTGCCATCGGAGCGGAAGATGACAAAGTCGTCGAGCTCCTTGGCATCGAAGGTCACCTCGCCGTGGACGGCATCGTGGATAACGACGTCGCCGCGGTCCTCGGGCACCTTGATGCGAAGGACGTAGGACTCGCCGGCCTCGATGCGACGGCGGGCCTCCTCGGGATCAAGATTGCGGCAACGGCGCTGATAGCCCTGGAAGGGGTCCTTGCGCTCCTGCGCGGCCTTGCGGTCGGCGTCGAGCTGCTCCTTGGTGCAGAAGCAGGGATAGGCCTTGCCCTCGTCCCAAAGCTTCTGGGCGGCCTGCTTGTACAGGTCCAGGCGCTCGGTCTGGGCGTAGGGGCCAAAATCGCCGCCCACCTCGGGACCCTCGTCCCAGTCCAGGCCCAGCCAACGCATGGCGCGCAGGATGATCTGCGTGTTCTCGTCGGTAGAGCGGGTGGGGTCGGTGTCGTCGATGCGCAGGATGAACGTGCCGCCGTTTGCACGGGCGAAAGCCCAGTTATAGATAGCGGTGCGGGCGCCGCCAATGTGCAGCTTGCCCGTCGGTGAGGGTGCAAAGCGGACGCGAACGTCTGATGCCATGGAAATCTCCTCGATTGCAGGATGGATGTCTAACCGCACCAGTATAAAGCATCAAAGCAACCTCCGCACAAAGGGCACCGACCTACTCATTGGGGACAGACTTAAATGACCAGTCATTGGACAACCTGTCGGCACTTAGGTAAGGGTGGTCATTTAAGTCTGTCCCCAATGAGTAGGTGCGGAAAGGGTGTGAATGTTTGATTTACGCGCTATGATGAGCCCTTGCATAGAGAGCCCGGCGGAATGGTAACGGTCGCCGGGACACGTTTTTGAAAGGACAATCATGTCAGAAGAACTTCGTTCCATCCCGCCCCAACACGGGTCCTTTGTTTTTACGTCGGAGTCGGTGACCGAAGGTCATCCCGATAAGATCGCTGACCAGATCAGCGACGCCGTACTCGACGCAATCCTCGCCAAAGAAATAGAGCTCCAGGAGCAGGGCTATATTGCGCCCAACGGCGTGCCTGCCAACGTGGAGAACGTCCGCTGCGCCTGCGAGACCCTCGTGACCACCGGCACCGTCATCGTTGCCGGCGAGATCCGCACCCAGGCCTACGTCGACGTGCAGGAAATCGCCCGCGGCGTCATCCGCCGCATCGGCTACAACCGCGCCAAGTTCGGTTTTGACTGCGATACCTGCGGCGTCATGAGCCTTATCCACGAGCAGTCCCCCGATATCGCCCAGGGCGTCGACGAATCCTTCGAGACCCAGACCGGCGCTACCACCGACCCAATCGACCTGATCGGCGCCGGCGACCAGGGCATGATGTTCGGTTATGCCTCCAACGAGACCAAGACCCTCATGCCCATGCCACACTACCTGGCAAGCCGCCTGGCCGAGCGCCTGGCCGCCGTGCGTCACGACGGTACCCTCGCCTATCTGCGTCCCGACGGCAAGACCCAGGTCACCGTGCGCTACGAGGAAGGCAAGCCCGTCGAGGTCACGACCATCGTCATCTCCACGCAGCACGCAGCCGAGATCGAGGACATGGGCAAGATCAAGGCCGACATCATCGAGCACGTCATCACCCCGGTCATGGCCGCTGAGAACATGCCGTGGGACAACGCGGACATCTACGTGAACCCCACCGGTCGCTTTGTCGTGGGCGGCCCCATGGGCGACACGGGCCTCACCGGCCGCAAGATCATCGTCGACACCTACGGTGGCTACGGCCGTCACGGCGGCGGTGCCTTTAGCGGCAAGGACTGCACCAAGGTCGACCGCTCCGCAGCGTATGCCGCGCGCTGGGTCGCCAAGAACGTGGTCGCCGCCGGTCTGGCCGACCGCTGCGAGGTCGAACTTGCCTACGCCATCGGCGTTTCCAAGCCCCTCTCAATCATGGTCGACACCTTCGGTACCGCACATGTTGCCGAGGACAAGATCGTCGAGGCCGTAGAGAAGACCTTCGACCTGCGCCCGGGCGCCATCATCCGCGACCTAGACCTGCGTCGCCCCATCTACGAAAAGACAGCAGCCTACGGTCACTTCGGCCGCGAAGACGCCGACTTCACCTGGGAGAAAACCGACCGAGTCGAAGAACTCAAATCAGCCTGCGGCCTGTAATTAAGAACCGCCAAGGTCACAACACACACACGCTTTCAAAAGAAGTACCGGTCCGAACCGGTACTTCTTTTTTATTAATCCGGTGGTGAAGATATTTCGATATGAGCCTACGCTGCGTCACCAGCTAATGAATTTTGCAGCACGCGCCCTTCTACCATGTATCCTTAGTCCCGAGGGGCGGGGCATAAGGTCGATCGCGAGTTCCGCACGAGCCGGAGAGCACTTAATGTGCTCTCCGTGCGAGCAGGACTGTCCGAGCAGGCGACCTTATGCCCCGCCCCTCGGGACGACGGGACAGATTAAAGGAGCACCCATGGCAGGCAAGCCGCAAACACTAGCTACGACCTCGGCATTCGAAATCTTGGGCCCCGTCATGGTCGGCCCCAGCTCATCGCACACCGCCGGCGCCCTGCGCTGCGCCCAAGTTGCCGCCAGCCTGCTGGAAGGCCGCATCACCAAAGTTACCTTTGGCCTGTGGAACTCCTTCGCCCACACCTACCGCGGCCACGGCACAGACCGTGCGCTCGTCGCGGGCATACTGGGCCTCGACACCGATGACGAGAACATCAAGCAGGCCTTCGACCTCGCGCGCGAGCAGGGCCTCGAATATCACTTTGACATCAAGGGCGACGACGCCTCCATCCACCCCAACACCGTCGACATCGAAATGGTCGACGACACGGGCGCCACGGCACAGGTCCGCGGCGAGAGCCTGGGCGGCGGCAAGATGCGCATCAGCCGCATTAACGGCGTCGGCGTCGACATCTCGGGCATGTATTCCACGCTCTTCGTGGCGCACAAGGACGTCCCCGGTGTGCTCGCCGCGCTCACGAACCTTCTCGCCTACGCACACGTGAATATCGCCTTCTGCCGCACCTACCGCACCGAAGTGGGCGGCCAGGCCTACTCCGTCTTTGAGACCGACGGCGCGCCCGACGACACCGTCGTCCCCATGCTGCGCAAGCTCGACAATGTCGATTACGCGACCTTTATCGAGCTCCCCGGTTCTGCCTCGTCGCTCTCCCCCGGCGTCTCGGCCAAGGAGATCTTCGACGACGGCGAGCAGCTGCTCGATGCGTGCAAGGAACTGGGGCTCAGCATCGGCGCCATCATGGCCATGCGCGAGGCGCGTCTGACCGGCGAGGCCCACGCCGTCGCCGCCATGCGCCGCGTGCTCGACGTTATGCGCGAGGAGACCACGGCCCCCATCGTCAATCCGCAGCGCTCGCTCGGCGGGCTTATCGGCGGCGAAGCAAAGCTTGTCGATGCCACCGGCCGCAACGACCTTGGCTCCAACTTAATGGGCACCGTTCAAACCGACGCCGTGGCCCGCGCGATGGCCGTGCTCGAGCGCTCCGCCACGATGGGAGTGATCGTCGCCGCCCCCACGGCAGGCTCCGCGGGTGTCGTGCCCGGCTGCGTGCTGGCGCTCGCCGATCACCTTCAGCTCGACGACGAGCAGGTCATGGACGCGCTCTACTGCGCAGCCGCCATCGGCCTCAACCTCACCACGAGCGCCTGCGTCGCCGGCGCCGAGGGCGGCTGCCAGGCCGAGGTGGGAAGCGCCGCCGCCATGGCAGCCGCCGCGCTGGTGCAGATGCTCGGCGGCACGCCCGAGCAGGCGCTCGACGCCAGTTCCATCGCGCTGAGTAACCTGCTGGGCCTCGTTTGTGACCCCGTCGGTGGCCTCGTGGAGGTGCCCTGCCAAAACCGCAACGCCATCGGCGTGGCAGCGGCCTTTAGTTCGGCACAACTCGCCCTCGCAGGCATTAAGAGCTTGGTGCCGTTTGACCAGATGGCACATGTCATGCTCTCGGTGGGTCACGCGTTGCCGGCCACGCTGCGCGAGACGGCAAAGGGCGGCATCGCGCAGGCTCCGGCCGCACTTTCGGCCTGTGCAAAATGCGGTGTGTGCGGATAGCGGCAAAGAATGACTCAAAGGTGGGACAAATGTCCCACCTCTTTTGAATGCCACCGTTTCCGTACCACAAACAGCAGGGCAATCGCTATAATGCAAGCCCAGTAAAAACACGATGAGCCATAAGGCGAAATTCGAAGGATATGCATACGATGTCGCAAAACGATCGAACTCAACTGATTCCCGATCCGCAGCAGCCGAGCAGGCACGCCGGCGGCGTTCAGTCACCGCGTCCTATCGCGCCGAGCCACGGTCAGCAGCGTGGTGCGGCAAACGCTTCCCAACGCCCGAACCAGCAGCGACAGCAGCGTCAACAACGTCAGCAGCGCCAGGCAAACGGCAATGCGCCCAAGCAGCCCCCCACGCACGCCCGAGGCGATCGCGGTCCCGCGCGCAAGTCCGCCGGCAACAATAAGTCGGGCAAAAAGACGACGCTCTTTGTCGTCCTGGGTCTTATCGTCATTGTCTATATCGTAGGCATCGTAGCGTTTTCGCAGGTAGCCTACCCCAACACCACCATCGCCGGCGTCGACGTCTCGTTCTCCAACGCTTCGTCTGCCGCCACCAAGGTCAACTCGGCATGGAAGCACTATAAGCTCGCCGTGACAGGCGATGACTTTAGCTGGACCTATCAGCCCGAGTCCGATGAGCCCATCGTCGACGGCGAAGCTGCCGCAAAAGAAATCATCAGCCACAACGAAGCCTTTATATGGCCGG
Source organism: uncultured Collinsella sp. (assembly GCA_900541005.1). Classification (GTDB taxonomy): domain Bacteria; phylum Actinomycetota; class Coriobacteriia; order Coriobacteriales; family Coriobacteriaceae; genus Collinsella. The sequence continues at coordinate 46,896 of UQIP01000006.1, forward strand.
TCCGTCTTGTGGAATCCTTAAGCGGCAAGACCAAAACAACCGCTACCTCCAACGAAGTCGATCTTGATCAAGACGTCGACCTGTCCATGCTCTCCGACACCTTTGACCAAAAGCAGTTTGAGGAGGATCTGGGCGCCGCCATCGACGAGTTTAACGAGGGCCGTTCGGGCACGTTCGAGGCCAATAGCTCCTATGACGAGCAGGCCGGCAAGTTTACCGTCGAGAAGGCGCGCTCCAACGAAAAGCTCAACCGCGAGCATGTCATTAAGTATGCCGAGCTCGAGCTTGCCTCGCTGGCCGAGACCGTAGATCTTTCCAAGCTCGGCAACGATGCCTATGAGCCACTCAATGGAACGCTGACCGATGATCAGATTCAGGCCGCATGCGATGCCGCCAACAACTTCCTGGGCGTCAACGTGACCCTCAAGCTCAACGGCGAGGATGCCGGCAAGGTTGATGGCAGCTCCGTGTTGCAGTGGATCAGCTTTGCCGATCCCGCCAACCCCACGCTCGATACGTCGCAGATCAGTAGCTGGGCAGCCGAGCTCGCCAACGGCTTTAATACCGTGGGCTCCACTCGCTGGTGGACGCGCGCCGATGGCAAGCAGTGCGCCGTCGAAGGCGGCGACTTTGGTTGGTCCATCGACAGCAGCTCGCTCGCCAAGCAGGTCGAGGACGCCATTAACAACAAGCAGACCGGCGAGATCGAGATCAAGTACTCCCAGAAGGCCGACACCTTTACCGCAAAGGGAGAGCCCGACTGGAAGGCGTATATCGACGTCGACCTGTCCGAGCAGCACGCGCGCTACTATGACGAGAGTGGCAATATCGTGTGGGAGGCCAACTTTATTTCCGGCAAACCGGGCGAAGACGCCACCCCCGAGGGTGTGTGGCAAATCAACAGCAACGACGGCGGCAGCACCCTGATCGGAGCCAAGGACCCCGAGACCGGTAAACCCAAATATGAGAGCCCGGTGAGCTACTGGATGCCGTTTGAGGGCAACATGATCGGCTTCCACGACGCCACCTGGCAAAACGACAAGAGCTTCGATAACGCCGAGTCGTACAAGTGGTGCGGCAGCCACGGTTGCATCAACCTGCGCCTGGCCGACGCCAAGGCACTGCACGGTTGCATCAAAGTCGGCCTGTGCGTGGTTGTCCACTCGTAGTGCAACGCGCGCATTCCTACAACGTGGAACCGCTGCGACCAATCTAACAGTTCCGAAAGAAACCGTCCTATGCGCCCGCCCCAACCGGTGGGCGCATATAATTATCGAGGTTCTTTCTATAAAGGAGACGCTATGCCGAATGTCCCCACGATCACCCCGGGCCCAGATGATACCGAGCGCACGCCCGAAGGTGCCACCGAAACGTTTCCTCTGATTACAAACGTACATGCCGACAAGCAGAGCGGACGCGCGAACGATACGGCCGAGATTTCCGATGAAGAGGCATATGCCAAGCTCAAGGCAAAGCGTGCCGAACGCCGACGCAAAAAGCTGATTCGTCGCGGTATTGCCGCCGGCGTCGTGGGTGCCGTCGCGCTCATTGCCATTGTTGCAACCCTTGTTATCAATGTGCAGCCACAGGGCGCTAGCGGTCCTGTGACCGACATGGTGACCGAGGGCACGTTTACCACAACGGTCGAGGCGAAAGGCCAGCTCAAACCCATTTCGTCCTCAGTGGTCTCCCCTTCTGTCGACGGCACGGTCGATTCTATCAACGTGCAGGCAGGCCAATCCGTCAACGAGGGCGACGTGCTTATGACCATTAAAAACGACGAGCTCGATCGCAACGTTGCCGAGGCGCAGCGTGCAGTTGCTGCCGCTCAAGAAGACCTCGCCAACGCGCAGAAAGCCGCAGCTGCTGCGCAGGCCACCCCAACGACGGACGTCGAGGGAGCTTCCGAGCGGCTGGGCGTCTCCGCCGCATCAGTGGACACGAACGCCGTATCGGCCGCGCAGCGCAGCCTCGCATCAGCCCAGGCAAACCTCGACCAGGCGAACGCCAAGGCCTCCAGTCGCACGGTCACGGCCCCGAGCTCGGGTAGCATCGTGGAGCTCAATGCCAAAGTGGGCGCCACGGTTACAGGCGGCATGATCATGGGCGAAAGCGATACGAGCGGCGGCAAGCAGTGCATGCAGATCGCCGACCTATCTAAGATGAAGGTGACCGTGCAGGTGGGCGAAAAGGACATCGCCAAGATCGCCGTTGGGCAGAGCGCCAACGTCACGTATCCCGCGTTTCCCGATATCGTGAGCCAGGGCACCGTCACGGCTATCGCGTCGGTGGCAAACTCCGGCGCCGCCAACGGTGGCGGCGGCAGCGTAACCTTTAACGTCGACATTCTCATAGAGGCGCCCGACGCGTGCCTGAAGCCGGGCATGACGGCCGAGGTATCGGTGGTGACAGAGCAGCTCGACGACGTGGTGATGGTGCCGACGATGGCGCTCATGACCGAAGACGGCGAACACTATTACGTCAACGTGGCGACTGATGACGGGGGCAAGCAAATCCGTCGCGTGAAGGTGACCGTCGTGACGCAAAACGACAACGAAGCCGTAGTCGGCAAGACACAGGTCAAGCTCGACGACCAGGGCAACGAGATCAACCCCAACGTGCCGGTTACCAAGCTGCGCGATGGCGACACCCTCGTCATGGACACCGGAGCGAACGCAACGGCTGACGGCGGCTACAGCGCGGATTCGGGCAGTATGTCTGACGATGAGGGCATGTAATGCGTCCCGTTATCGACATCCGCAACGTACACCGCATCTTTGAGAGCGAGGCGGGTTGCGCCCACATCCTGCACAACGTGAGCCTGGCGGTAGAACCCGGCGAATTCGTCGCCATTACCGGCCCCTCGGGCTCGGGCAAGTCAACGCTCATGAACATCCTAGGCTGCCTGGACAAACCGACGGCGGGCGACTACTACCTGCAAGGGCTCAACGTGGCCGAGCTCGACGATGACGAGCTCACCGAAGTCCGCGCCCTGAGCATTGGCTTTGTCTTTCAGAGCTTCAACCTGCTGCCGCGCCTGTCGGTTATCGAAAACGTGATGCTGCCGCTGGCCTACACCAATGTGCCCCGTAGCCAGCGCGAGATGCGCGCCGTGCACGCGCTGCAGGCCGTCACGCTACCGGTCGACCACTGGGACCACCGCATATCCGAGCTCTCGGGCGGCCAGATGCAGCGTGTCGCAATCGCGCGCGCCCTCGTCAATGACCCGCCCATCATCCTGGCCGATGAGCCGACGGGAAACCTGGACTCCGCTACCGGAGCGCTTGTGATGGAGACCTTCCATAAGCTCCAGAAGCGCGGCAAAACCATCGTGCTTATCACACACGACCCCAGCATCGCCGCCGAGGCCGACCGTGCCGTGACCATCCGCGACGGTCGCATTCACGACGGCGCGTATATTCCACATGCACCGCGGACCCTGCGCAGCGCCGTAGATAGCCTGCCCATGATTTCCGCCTCCACCAACCCGCCGAAAGGAGTGGTGGCATGAGCGCCCGCGATCTCATCCAGGAAGCCCTTCACTCGCTCGAAGCCAACAAGGGGCGCAGCCTGCTCACCATCCTGGGCATTGTCATCGGCATCGCCTCGGTTATCGCCATGACTTCGCTCATCGGCGGTATCCAAAACAGCCTGGTCAACAGTCTGGGCCTCAATGCGGCACGCATGGTGCAAATCTATTCGTCGCAAGAACTCACCGAGTCGGACATCGAGAAGCTTCAAAAACTGGTGCCGCAGATAGAGCAGATCGGCATTGTCGACAGCGCGTATACCGAGTATAAGACCGGCGATAAAAGCTATACCGTCATGGCACAGGGTGTCGATAGCGACATGCTCGGCGCCGTGGGGGCCAGCAAGCTCGTTGCGGGGCGCACCTATTCCCAGGCCGAGTCCCAATCAGGCTCGCGCGTGGCGCTCATCAGCCGCAACGGCGCCGATCAGCTTTACGGCAACGAACAGGATGCGCTGGGGAAAACCATCAAGGTGTCCAACGGCGAGGTGCAGATTGTAGGCGTGATTGATGGCGGCAGCGACTCCATGGGCTCGCTCACGCTGTATATGCCACGCGAAACTATCTCCGGACTGTTTGGCGACGAGAATCCTTCATTCCCCAGCGTGACGGCACTTGCCGCCGAGGGCACGGACATGGATGAGCTTTGTAAGACCATCGAGTCCAAGGTGCGCGCGATGAAGGGCATCGAGGAGAAGGATGAGTACGACAGTGTATCAGCAACATCCATGAAAAGCGCCATCGATACACTCAACTCCTTTATGGGCGCGTTCTCGCTCATCATGGGCTCTGTCGCCAGCATCTCGCTGCTTGTCGGCGGTATCGGCATTATGAATATGATGCTCACCAACGTAACGGAGCGCATCCGCGAGATCGGCATCCGCCGTGCTCTGGGCGCCAGTCGTCGCGATATCACCGCGCAGTTTTTGGCCGAGTCTTCGGCGCTGTGCGTCACCGGCGGACTGTTGGGTGTCCTGATTGGCTATCTGCTGGCCTGGGCTCTTGCGATGTTTGCCTCCGGATCCGGGATTCTTGGCGAGCTAGGTGCCAGCGGGCAAATCACACCGAGCTTTTCAATCGCCACGGTATTGCTGGCCTTCGCCGTCTCCGTCGGCATCGGCGTAATCTTTGGCTTCTACCCCGCTCGCCGCGCGGCAAAGCTCGACCCGGTGGAGTGCCTACGCTACCAGTAAGCCACCACCAACAAGTTGCGGTGAATTAGGGACTGAATATGCTATCTAGTAGCAAAACAGACACTATTTCACCGCAACTTATTTAAGGGCTGCTTGCGCCAGTTCCGGGCGTCCTCCTCGAGCTATTGGCGGATGACGGTCTTGTACGGCTCGAGCTTGCTCGGGGCGCTCCTCCTCGCGGGCGGGAGGACGCGCAGGCGCGGCGAGCGCCTAGCGCGCGAACTCCCGTAAGAGTGCGTCTTCCACTTCCCGAAGCGAAAGGCCCCCGTCTCCCTCGGCGGGACGGGTGACCACGATGCAGCGCGCTCCCACGTCGCGCGCGGCGGCAAGCTTCTCGGCCGTGCCGCCTACGGTTCCCGAGTCCTTGGTCACAAGCCACTGGGCTCCCACCTGCCGAAGCATCGCCTCGTTGAGCTCGCGGGTGAAGGGCCCCTGCATGCCGATGACGTGCGACGGCGAAAACCCCGCGTCGATGCACTTCGTTATAGCACCGGGCAGCGGGAGCACACGCACGAAGAAGCGCTCCGAGAAATCGGCGACGCGCGTATAGGGAGCAAGCTCCTTGCTCCCCGTCGTGAGAAGCGCGCGACCCGGGTTCTCGGAGAGAAAGCGCGCCGCGCAGGCGATCGACGCGACCGACACGACGCCTTTGGGCAGCGCCTCGGCCGCACGCCCAAGGCGCAGACATCGTACACCCACGGCAAGCGAAGCGGCCCGGATGTTGCCGCTGGCGAGCGTAGCGAAGGGGTGCGTGGCGTCGACGACGATGCGCGCGCCGGAAAGCTCGCGCTCCATGTCGGCCTCGTCGAGCCTGCTCGCATGCACCTCGATGCCCGGAAGCTCGCCCAAAAGCTCGCCTCCGTACTCGGTTGCCGCGTAGGCACGGGCGGGGATGCCCGCCCCGCTCGCCCATTCGCACAGAAGGCGGCCCTCGGTGGTGCCGGCGAAGATGCGCAGCGCCGGCGCAGATGCGGGCGCCGTCACTTCGGGCCGCCTGGGCGCGTGATCTGGTAGAGCAGCGCGTTCATAATGGCGGCCGCCACGGTCGAACCACCCTTGCGACCCCTCGCGACGATGGCCGGCGCGCGTCGCGCGAGTAGCTCCTCTTTCGCCTCGACCACGTTCACAAACCCGACCGGCACCCCAACGACGAGCGCGGGCGCGATCTTCCCCTCGTCCATGAGCTCGGCGAGGCGCAGAAGTGCTGTGGGAGCGTTGCCGACGGCCACGATGAGCGGACCCTCGATGCCGCAAGCTTTGTCCATGCTCGCAACGGCGCGAGTCGTGCCCGCGGCGCGCGCAGCCACGGCGACATCAGGGTCGGCCATGTAGCACACGGCCTTGCAGCCGAGCTTCGCGAGCGCAGGCTTGCTTATGCCTGCGAGCGCCATGTTCGTATCGGTGAGCACCGTGGCCCCTGCGCGCAGTGCGTCGAGCGCACAGTGCGCGGCGTCATGAGTGAAAACGAGGGAATCGGCGTACGAGAAGTCGGCAGTGGTATGGATGACGCGCTTCACGACGGGTTCTTCGAGCGGCGGGAACGTGCGGCCGCCGAGCTCTTCGGTGATGATCTCGAAGCTGCGCCGCTCGATGTCGCCGGGCGCCATCTCCTTGGAATCCATCTAGTACTCCACTCCTTCCCTTGCACATATCCCCTGCTCGTAGGGGTGTTTCTCGCACCGCATCTCGGTTATGTAGTCGGCCTTCTCCACGATCTTGCGGGAAGGCGCGCGCCCGGTGAGCGCTACTTCGACGCCGCGCGCGGACATATCGAGCGCGCGGTCCACGAGCGCCTCGTCGACAAGCCCCTTCGAAAGCGCATCGAGCGCCTCGTCGAGCACGAGCAGCCCCTCCTGCGCGCCCTCGAGCTCGGCAAGCGCGGAAGCGAGGTTCCCATCGTGCAGCTCGCACGTAGCGGCAAGTTCTTCCGACGACATCGACCAGGTAAACTTGTCCGACACCTTCCCCGCGAACACGGGCACGCCGAAATGCTCGGCGAGCAGGCGCGCCTCCCCGCTTTCGCCGTCTTTCAGGAACTGCACGACGACGACGCGGCGGCCTGCGGCGAGCATGCGAAGGGCGAGGCCCATCGCCGCCGTGGTCTTGCCTTTGCCGTCGCCATGATACACGTGAATCATACGCCCTCCTCGATAATGCGGTAGACATACTCCATGTCGAGCGCTCCGCGCACGACGTCGGCCAGGCGGTCGAACTCGCGCGCACGGTGATCGGCCGCGGACGCCGCGCCCGCAGCACCCACGACGCTCTCGGGCAGGCCGCGCATGCGCGCGAGCGAGCGCGCGAGGGCGAGCGCCACCCCCGGTTCGTCGAACAGGCCGTGGAGATAGGTTCCGAACACGTTTCCGCAGGCCGCGCCTTCTGGTTTGCCGCCAATCGTGCCCGCAGGGGCGCAGGAGACGGTCGTTTCGCCGTCGTGAATCTCGTACCCACGCGCCGTCATGCCGTTCCACACCGAGAACGCGCCTTGGGCGCCCGTGATGCGCAGCTCCGACTGGGCGAGGCGCTTTTCCTCCTTGAACACCGTACTTGCAGGGATGAGCCCGAGCCCGCGCGCGGTGCCAGCGCCTTCCCTGCCGTGCGGGTCCGAAAGCTCGTCTCCCAAAAGCTGGTAGCCTCCGCATATGCCGAGCACCGGCGTGCCCGCGCCCGAAAGCGCGCGTACACAGGCTCCGATGCCGCTAGCCGCAAGCCAGCGCGCGTCGTCGACCGTGGACTTCGAGCCGGGAAGCACCACCAGGTCGGGTCGGCCCAGATCGGTCGTCGAGGAAACGTAGCGCACGCCCATGCCGGGCACGCGCGAAAGCGGGTCGAAGTCGGTGAAGTTCGACAGATGCGGAAGGCGCACGACGGCGACGTCGATGACGCCGCGCGCCTCGCGGGCAGTTAGGCGCGGCGCGAGCGAGTCCTCGTCGTCCAGGTCGAGCGTAAGATACGGCACGACCCCCACGACGGGAACCCCGCACATTTTCTCGAGCGGAGCCAAACCCGGACGCAGGATTTCCACATCGCCGCGGAACTTGTTCACCACAAGCCCCCGCAAAAGAGCGCGATCCTCGGGCGCAAAGAGCGCGACCGTGCCGTAGAGCTGGGCAAACACCCCGCCTGGGTCGATGTCGCCCGCGAGCAGCACGGGGGAGGACACGGCGCGCGCGAGCCCCATGTTGACGATGTCGTTTTCGGCAAGGTTGATTTCGACGGGGCTGCCGGCGCCCTCGATGACGATGACGTCGTTTTCCTCCGCGAGCGAATCGAACGCCTCCAAAATCTGCGGCATGAGCGCCTTCTTTCGCGCGAAGTAGTCCCTCGCAGCGAAGGCTCCCTGCGCCTTGCCGGCCACGATGAGCTGGCTTCGGTGGTCGCTTTCGGGCTTGAGCAGGATGGGGTTCATGCGCACGTCGGGCGCGATGCCGCACGCCTCGGCCTGCATGATCTGGGCGCGCCCCATCTCGAGACCGTCGGCCGTGACACCGCTGTTGAGCGCCATGTTCTGGCTCTTGAAGGGAGCCACGCGCAGGCCGTCCTGCGAAAGCACACGGCACAGCCCCGCCGCAAGCAGGCTCTTCCCCGCATTCGACATGGTGCCCTGGATCATGATGGGCTTCGCCCTACCCACGGGTATCGACCTCCTTCGCCGAGCCTCGGCCATCCGCGCCCGCCATAGCGCCGCTGCAAGAAGCGCCGCCCCGTTCGTCGGGTTCGCCTTCGCCCGATGCGCCTTCCGCCCGAAGCGCGCGGCTGAACGCCATCGCAAGCCGGGCATTCTCCTTGCGCGTGCGCACCGCGACGCGGCACCAGAAACGGGACAGTACCGAAAACGAGTCGCACGTGCGGACCAAAACCCCCTGTTTATACAGGCGCTCGGGGATGTCTTTCGCCGGCGTGCGGACTAAAAGGAAGTTCGCATCCGACGGCACGACGGAAAGCCCGAGCGAGGAGAGCTCGTGGGAAAGCCACGCTCGCTCGCCCGCCAATACATCGCGCGTGCGCGAAACGTATTCGACGTCTTCCAGGGCGGCGATGCCCGCGGCCTCGGCGACCGAGGAGACGGGCCACGCCTGCCCCGCCCGACGAATCCCCTCGATGAGTTGGGCGTTTCCGCTGATCAGATACCCCAACCGCAACCCTGCCATTCCGTAGAGCTTGGTGAACGCGGAGAGCACGGCCACATGGCGCGAACACGCGGCGCGTGCGGCCACGCTCCTTTCGCGGGCGTCGGGCGCAAATCCGAGGAAGCACTCGTCCACGACGAGCAGTGCGCTCACCTGCTCGCAGCGGCAAGCCGCGGCATCGATCACGCTGGGGTCGACGAGGCGCCCCGTCGGGTTGTTCGGATTGCAGAGGTACGCCACGTCTCCCGGCCCCTCGATCGCGCGGGCGAAGGAGGCGGGCACGTCGAAGTCGTCCGCTTCGGAGAGCGGGAACTCCTGCACGCATGCGCCATAGTACGATGCCGCCTCCGCATATTCAGAGAACGTCGGCGCGCACACGACGATGCGTTTCGGGCGCACCGCCGCGGCGAGCCGCCAGATGATGTCGGACGCGCCCGCGCCGCAGACGATAGTATCTTCGGGAATGCCCTGGGCGCGCGCTAGGGCGCGAACGAGGGCGAGACTTTCCCTATCGGGGTAGGCGTCGATTCGAGAAAGCGCCTTGCAAGCTGCGGCGACGGCGCGCGGCGAGGGGCCTGCCGGATTCACGTTCACCGAGAAGTCAATGAGGTCGGAGGCGCCCCCTTCGCAAGCGATGCCGAGCGATTGCGAGCTGCCCCCATGCGTACGGGCGCGCAGGATTCCCCCAGCAGCCCGGGGCGCGGCGTGGTCTTCCCTCATGCCATCGCCCCCACGGCGAGCACGACCGCCGCGCGCGCGGCGCCGAAGACGGCGAGCGCGCATACGGACGCGGCGAGCATGAGCCTTGTCGCCCGGGCGATGTCGCCCCACTCGATTTCGCGGGACGCGTCGCCTATCGTCGGTTTCTCAACGAGCTTGCCGAAATACACCGCGGGTCCTGCCAAGCGCAGCCCGAGCGCGCCCGCGCACGCTGACTCGGTCTGCGCCGCGTTCGGACTCGCATGGCGACGCCTGTCGCGGCGCCAGATACGCGCCGCCCCGCGCGCGTCGAGCCCGACGATCGGGCACACGGCGATCATGAGCAGGGCCGATAAGCGCGAGGGAATCCAGTTCACCGCATCGTCGAGGCGCGCCGAGGCGCAGCCGAAGTCGATGTAGCGCTCGTTTTTGTAGCCCACCATGCTGTCGAGCGTGTTCACAGCCTTGTACGCCATGCCCAAGGGCGCACCCCCGATCATAAGGTAGAAAAGCGGCGCGATGACGCCGTCGCTCGCGTTCTCCGCCACCGTTTCCACGGCGGCGCGCGCAACGCCCTGCTCGTCGAGAACAGACGTGTCGCGTCCCACGATGAGCCCGACTGTTTCGCGAGCCGCGACAAGGCCGCCCTTCGAGAACGCGCGGGCCACGGCCAGGCTCTGGCGGCGCAGCTCGCATGCCGCAAGAATCTGATAGCTCGCCCATGCCTCGGCCACGAAGCGCAAGCCGGGGTGAACCATGCCGCAAAGATGCAGGATTCCCCAGGTCAAAAGCCCACACGCAAGCGGAAGCGCCACGGCGAGCACAAGCCCTGCGGCGCGCGTGCCCGCGGACGTTTGCGGGAATGCGCCCCGCAGGCGGCCTTCGGCCCACGTGATTGCGCGCCCCATGGCGACGACGGGATGGGGAAGCCAGCGCGGGTCGCCGAAGGCAAGGTCGGCCGCGAACCCGGCGGCGACGGCAAGAATCGTCATCACCGGGCATCGCCCCCCGAAGCGGGGCGAACGTCGCGAAGGCAGCGCCCATCCCAGGTGGCGGCCCATGCGCCGCCCGGCTCGGTATGCACGTCGAAGTATTCCATTTTCGGGACAGCAAGCTCGGAAAGCAGCGCTTTCACGGTACCCGCGTGAACGACGAAGACGGCGCGCCCACTCCCCTGGGCGCGCTCCGATTCGCACGCCTCCCGAAACGCCGCGACGACGCGGCGGGTGAAATCGCTCTTGCCCTCGCCATGCGGGCAGCGCGTCTCGCACCAGGAGTCTACCCAGGCGCGGTAGCGCGCATCCTCTTTAAGCTCGGCGGCGCTTCGCCCCTCGAAGTCACCGAAATCCATCTCGCGCAGACCGAGGCATGCCATAAGCTCCGCATTCGGGAAGAGGATGCGTGCCGTCTGGTCGGTGCGGGCCATGCCACTCGTGATAACACGGAACACGTCACGATCGCACGCGAGCTCGCGCAAAGCGCGCTCGCCCGCACTCGACAGGGGCTCGTCGGTGCCCGCCCCGCTGTAGCGATGGTCTTCCGTGCCCGCCGTGGCACCATGGCGCACGAAGACGACTTCCAAAGGCGCGCCCGCGCCCTGCGTCCCTCGAGGCGCATCGGTAAGGTTTCCTTTGATGACCTGGGGAATCCCGCACGTCATGCGCACGACGACGTCGGCGCGCGCAGCGAGCGCGCATCCCAGACGCCCCGCGCGCTCGCGCCATTGGGCGTCTTCCGCACGCATGGGGACGACCCCCGAGCCGACCAAGGGCAGAATCACTGCGTCGAAGCCGGTCAGCCGCTCGAGCGCCCGGTCAGCGTCGAGCGCGCGTACGAGTTCCTCAGCACGGTACGCGACACGGCCGGCAAAAGCCGTGGGCACGCCGCCCTCCGCAAGCTGCGCCGCGTCGACGAAATCGTCCGCCGCGAACCCGAGCTTTTCGCGCACGAAGGTCCTCTTCCCCGAAAGCGCGCCACCTACCACGAGCATCATAGGAGCATGCCCCCCGCCACCAGCATGGCAAGCATCGCGAGCTCGGCCCATTGCAGAAACCATCCGGCCAAATCCCCCGTCACCCCGCCGAAGCGGGACAGGGCAACATGGCGATACCACGCGAGCGCCAAAAGCCCCGCCACCGCCATAAGGGCGCCGACGGCCCGAGCGCACGCGACCATCCCTGCAGCCGAAGCCGCAGCGAAAGCGCAAAGCGGCACGACGATCGCCGCGCGCTTCTTCGAAGGCGAGAGTCCCGCGGCCATGCCGTCCGCCCGCGCGGCAGGCCAACATTCAACGGCGAGCCCCGAAAGCGCGCGGGAGAACACGAGCGAGCACAGAAGCGCAAGGAACGTCCCCGCCGTAAGCGGCAGCGCGGTGAACAGGGAAAACTGCAGAATAAGGTACACGACAACACCGATGACCCCGAAGGCGCCCGCCCGCGGGTCGTGCATGATCTCGAGCTTTCGCTCGCGTGGGGCCCAACTTGCAAGCGCATCGGAGGTGTCGCAGAGCCCGTCTAGGTGGATGCCTCCCGTCACCGCCACAGGCAGCGCCACGAGCACAGCCGCGACGATGGTCGCGGGCACGCCGAACAGGTTCGCCATGTACCCCCACGCCGTCATGAGGAAGCCTTCCGCAACGCCCACCAGGGGAAACGCGGCAAGCGCATGGGTTGATCCGAAATCGGTCCAGGTCGATTTCGGGACGGGGATGCGCGAGAACGTTCCGAACGCCGCGCCGATTGCCTCTGCTATCTTCACCTTGTAGGCCCTTCGCCTTTCATCCACACGGGAATCCCGCACACCACTTCGACTGCGCGGTCGGCCAGCGCCGCCACGCCCGCGTTCACGCGCGCAAGCGCGCGCCTCCATGCCTCGGTCCCCTCATCGTAGCGCATCCCATCGGCGAACACGTCGACGGAGACCACCACCGTATACGCAGCGGCCTGAGCGAGCCGTTCGATGCCTCCGAGCACCTCGCGCGCCGCAGCGTCGGGGTCACGTGGGGACAAGCCGCCTTCCGCGAAAAGCTCGTTCGCAACCAGGTTGCCCACGTCCTCCAAAAGAAGCGTGCAGCCGCGCGGAAGCCCGGACACTGCGGCGCCCACGTCACGCGTGCGCTCGAGGGTGGAAAACCCCTTGCCCTCGCGCAGCGCCCGATGGCGCGCGATGCGGCGGGCGCCCTCTTCCCCGAAGGGCTCCATCGTTGCCAGGTACACGCGGGGTCCGTCGTGCCCGAGGCACAGGGACTCGGCGTAGGCGCTCTTGCCGCTCGCGGCGGCGCCGATGACGAGCGTTACCGTCATTTCCCGGCCTCGAAATGCTCGTAAGCAGCCATGCCAGTCGCCGTGAACGTCTTCCCATCCCGGTACACGCGCAGCGCCGAATCCAGAAGGGGCAGATACGCCATGGCGCCCGCGCCCTCGCCCAAGTGCATGCCTGCGTCGAGGGGTGCCTTTATGCCGAGCTCGCGAAGGAGCTCCTGGCTTGCGGGTTCGCTTGATGTGTGGGTGCCCACGAGGTAACCCAAGGCGTTGGGGCACAGGCGCGCCGCGCACAGGGCCGCCGTGCAGGATATGACCCCGTCGAGGAGCGCCGGCGCCTTCGAGGCCGCGGCCCCCAGGTAGAAACCGCACATCGCCGCGATGTCGAAGCCGCCCACCTTCGAGAGCACGTCGATCGGGTCGGCGGGATCGGGCGAGTTCGCATCGATAGCGCGCTCGACCACGTCGCGCTTGCGCGCGAGCGAGGCGTCCGAGAGCCCCGCGCCGCGCCCGACGAGACTCCGCGCGTCCGTCCGGAGGAGCACTGCGGCCACCGCCGCCGAGGTGGTCGTGTTGCCGATGCCCATCTCGCCCGCGGCGAGAAGGCGCACGCCGGCGCGGGCAAGCCCGCACGCGACGGCGATTCCGACCTCGATCGCGCGCACGGCCCCATCGCGAGACATAGCGGGGCCGTACGCGATGTTGCCGCTCCCCCGCCGCACGTTCGCGCGCACCATGCGCGCGTCTTCTATGCCCCAGGCCATACCCACGTCGACGGGCACGACCTCGGCACCCGCGAACGCCGCCATGCGGCAGGCGCTCGTGGCCCCCTCGCACATGTTGCGCGCGACGACTCGCGTCACGTCTTGCCCGCTTTGCGACACGCCTTCGGCAACGACCCCGTTGTCGGAGAAGAATACCGCGAGCGCACGGGGAAACTCGACCACCTCGGCGCTCCCCTGAGCTGCGGCGATACACGCGACGGCGTCTTCAAAGTCGCCCAATCCCCCCAAGGGGTGCGCGATGGAGTCCCACGCGGCGTACGCGGCGGCGCGGGCGCACTCGTCTGCGGGCGCAATCCGGGAGAGCGCGGCTTCGAGCACGGCGCCCGGCGCCGACGAGAACGCGCGCTCGACTTCCTCGCGGATGCAGGCAAGCGCGGTTTCGGTTGCTTCAGCCATGCCGTCTCCTCTCTGCGAACGACGCTGCGGCAGACGCGAACGCGCGCGCAACGTCGGGGTTCGCAGGATAGTACACATGCGGGAAGCCCGCAACCAGGGACGGGGTGGTCGTCATGCACGGCCAGCCCTTGTCGCGCCGGGGCTTCTGCGCCCAGAAGTCGCCGCCCGGGCAGGTGGACTGCCAGTAGTGGAACTCGTGCGCGCGGATGCGTGTGCCGCGCGGCCCGTAGAGCCCGTCGCGTTGAGAAGTGAGCTCCACGTACCCGAAATGGGACAGCCTTCCCCCGTTCTCGCTTACGCCCTCAAGGGCGCCCGCAACAGGCCAGCGCCGCCCCTCGCTATCGGCGATTTCGCGCTGCAGATACAGAAACCCACCGCATTCGGCGACCGTCGGCATGCCAGATTCCACCGCGCGCCGCACCGCCTCGCGCATCGGCGCGTTCTCGGAGAGCTGCCGCACATGGAGCTCCGGGTAGCCGCCCCCCAGATAGAGGGCGCTTGTCCCCCGGGGCAACTCGCTATCACACAGGGGGCTGAAAAAGGCCAGCTCGCAACCCAGGTCCTCGAGCGCGCGCAGGTTCTCCTCGTAGTAAAACGAGAACGCCTCGTCACGCGCGACGGCGACGATGGGCCGCGCTCCCGCGATCGGCTCCAACCGATAAGGTTCCTCGCAGATATCGGGTGCCGTCGCCGCTATTTCAAGCAAGCGGTCGACGTTGACGCTCTTTTCCACCAGCTCGGCCATCTTGTCGATGCGCGCGGAGAGCTGCTTGACTTCGTCGGCGGTCACAAGCCCCAGATGCCGGCTTTCGAGCGAGAACGCCTCGTCGGCGGGAATATTACCCAAAACCGCGACGCCCGTGTGCTTCTCGATCGCTGGCGCCGCGTAGGCGCAGGCAGCGGCGCTCGTCTTGTTCAGCACGACGCCGCGCACGTTCGCACAAGGCAGGAACTCGGCGATGCCGCGGATTACGGCGGCGAGCGATAAAGACGCCCCGCGCCCGTTCACCACTAAAACGACCGGCGTTTCCGTGTCGCGCGCAACCTGGTAGCTGCTCGCGTCGGCCACGCCGGGCGCCATGCCGTCGTAGAAGCCCATGACCCCCTCGAGCACCGCGACATCCGCGCCCGCGGCGCCGCGTGCGAGCAGGGCGCGCAGCGTCGGGGCGTCGGTGAAGAAGCCGTCTAAGTTGCCCGAGCGCGCACCCACGACGCGGCGATGAAAGAGCGGGTCAATGTAGTCGGGGCCGCATTTGAAGGCCGCGCATGCAAGGCCGCGGCGCGCGAACGCGCGCAGGAGCGCGCACGTTACGACCGTCTTGCCGCTCCCACTCGAGGGCGCAGCGACCATGAAGCGCGGGATGGACGTGCTCACCGGGCGCCGCCTTCCCCACCTGCACCACGCGCGCTGACGAGGAACACGGGGTTTTGCGCCTTCATAAGATGGTGCGAGCCTACAGCCTCGGCGCGGGCGGCCGACACCTGGCACGCCTCGAACCCCTTAAAGCGCGAACCCGAGAGGAGCGCGCACGCCTCGGTGAGCGTCTCAACAGTGACGCATGGCACGCACAGGCGAACCTGCGAGTTCTTCTCGAGCGCTGCCTCCACGATGGAGGGAAGCTCGCCCGCGCTCCCGCCGACGAACACAGCGTCGGGAACGGGCAGTTTCGCGAGCGCTTCGGGGGCGACACCGGGGACCGCATGCACGTTGCCGCACCCGAATGCATCCGCGTTCTCTCGGATGAGCCGCACGCCGGCCGCGTTGCGCTCGACCGCCCATACCGACCCCGCTCGCGCGACGAGCGCCGCCTCGATCGACACGCTCCCCGTGCCGGCTCCGACGTCCCACACGGTGTCGGTAGCGGTAAGGCGCAGCTTCGCGAGCGCGACTGCGCGCACCTCCTGCTTGGTCATGGGAACGTCGCCGCGGATGAAGAGCTCGTCGGGAATGCCCGAGGAAGCGTACGGCCAGCGGGAACTCGCGGCGCGGGATGCGAACTCGATAAGCATCACGTTCAAGTCGTCGAACGTCTGACCTGCGATTTCACTTGCGGTCGCGCAGGTGATGCGCTCGTCGGGGTACGACAGGCGCTCGGCCACCGTCACGCGCGCATCCCCGAAGCCCGCCTGCACAAGCTCGCCCGAAAGCCGCGAGGGGTCTTCCCCGCCCGACGTGACGAGAAAGAGCTCACCTGCGCGCTCGGCCTCGGCCACGATGTCGCACGCCACGCCGTGAGCGCTCGCGAAGCGCCAATCCTGCCATGGACGCGCGAGGCGCGCGGCGAGATAAGACGCTGAGCTTATGCCGGGAACGACGCGCACGTCCACCTGCGCGTCGCCGGAGAGCGCCTCCACCAGGCGGCGCGCGCCGCTGAACAGCCCCACATCGCCCGTCATCACGACCACGGCGCGCCGCCACGACGCCGCATCGGTGAGCGCGGCGACGATGTCCGCCGTCTTCACGAGCTCGCATCTCACCACGTCGGGCGGCACGTCGATGCCGGCAAGCGCGCGATGAGCGCCGATGACCACGTCGGCGAAGTCGATAGCGTCGAGCGCCGCGCGCGAGAGCAAGTCGGGGTTTCCGGGCCCCGCCCCGATGATCGTTACCTTTCGCATGGAATCTCCCGATACCCGCGCGGCGTGACCATACGGCCGCCTACGAGCTTCGTGTTCGCGTTGCCGACGAACACGGTGGTGAACATGTCGGCGTCGAACTCCCCCAGCTCGGAGAGCCTGCACATGCCCGACTGCTGCCCCTCGCGCCCGATGTTGCGTACCCAGCCGCAGAGCGTGTCGGGGGCCTTCCATTCGAGCATAATCTTCGCCGCGCGTGAGAGCCTGTCGGCGCGCTTTCTGCTGCGCGGGTTGTACAAACAGATGCAGAAGTCGGCGCTCGCCACGGCGGCGAGCCTGCGCTCGATGACCTCCCATGGCGTGAGCAGGTCGGAGAGCGACACGACCGCGAAGTCGTGGGCAAGCGGGGCGCCGAGCACCGCCGACCCGCTCTGAGCCGCGGTGGCCCCGGCGATAACTTCCACGTCTACATCGGGGTAGTCCTCCGCAAGCTCCAGCACGGGGCTCGCCATGCCGTACACGCCCGCGTCACCGCTGCACACGAGCGCCACGGCTTCTCCGCTCTGCGCGCGCGAAAGCGCCAGGCGGCATCGTTCGACCTCGTGCATCATCGGCGTCGCGAGATGCGCCGCGTCGGGCACGGCGGCGAGCGCGAGCTCCACGTATTTCGTGTACCCAACAACGATGTCGGCCGCCTCGAGCGCGCGCCGGGCCGCAATCGTCATGCCGTCGGGGCCGCCCGGGCCGATCCCCACCACGAAGAGCTTTCCCATCACCGCTCCTTAAACGAAAGTTCGATAGTTACCTTGGAAAACGCGACGGTCACGCCGCCATGAGCGAGCTTCGGGAAGATAAGTTTGCCCCCGTCCGCGAGCGCCGCGCGCTCGCACACGTTGTCGACCCCCACCGTCGCGCGCACGAAATCAGATGGCGAAACGCTGCCTTCGACTTGCGACAACTCATCTGCGGAATACGTCGCAAGCGGAATATTACGCGCGCGGCAGAAGGCGAGCAGACCCTCCTCGTGCGCCTTCACGTCGATCGTCGCCGCCTTGCGCACGGCCGAAGGCGAGATACCCGCCTGCCCGCACGCGAGAAGAAACGCCTCCTCGATCGCTTCGGCGCACGCACCGCGACGGCACCCTATGCCCGCAACGATGCAGGGCACGACAAGGCGAAGCGGCTCGGGCGCAGGCGCCTGCGCCCGCACGCCCGCCGGCTTCCACGTCTCACCGGCGGGCACGACCTCTCCCGTTGTCTCCAACGCGCGAACGGACGCACCTGCATTCGCGCCAGCGAACGGCGACACGACGATATCGGCCCGAGCGCGGTCGGACGCAATGTCAACCCCCTCAGGCGGCTGTCCCGAAATCGGCATGTCGGAATAGAGCGCCACGCGCCCGCCCGAAAGCAGCCGCGCCGACACTCGCTTGATGGCCTCGGGATTCGAAACGTCGAGCCCCGCACAGCGCGCCCACGTATCCACCGCCCACACGCCGCGGACGTCGGTCGCCGTGGTAATGACGGGGATGGCCCCTGCCGCGCGTGCCACAGTTAGCGCAAGCTCGTTCGCACCGCCCAAATGCCCCGACAAAAGCGGGACGGCAAAGCGCCCCGCCTCGTCGATCGCCACAACCGCGGAATCGGTTGCCTTCGAGGCGACATGCGGCGCGATCGCCCGCACGGCGATGCCCGCCGCACCCACGAACAGAAGCGCGTCCGACGCTTCCCACGCAAGCGCCGTCCATGCGCGCAGGTCGGCCTTCCCCTCACCGAACCCGCGCGAAACGGAAACGTCCCAGCCAGGGTCATCTTCACCTGTCTGCGCGCAATCGGAAAGCGCGCGTGCGGTGCGCTCCGCCAACGCATACCCCCTCTCAGTGAACGCTATGCAGGAAACCCTCATCTAGCGCACCACCATCGTCGAGAAGTAGCTGCCCCGATCGGGCACATCGTCAAGCGAGCGGTACACGCGCTCGCCCGGAAGCCCACAGTCCTCTACGAGCTCGGCACCGTCGAAGGCGCCCTCCTCGCGAAGGATGCGCTTCGTGTCCGCAAGCGAGCGGCGCGCCTTCATGACCACCTTCGTCCCCGGCCAGCCGATTGCGCGGCGCACCCCGTACAGCACGCCTTTACTCATACGTCGCCCCCAATTCCCCGATGACTGCATCGGCGCCCGACGTGCGGAAAAGCTCGCGGCGCTCGGCGTCGAACACGACCGCGGCGATGTCGCATGCGCCCGCCGCGCGGCGGCGCAACCTGTCCTCGATTGCCTCAGCGAGCGAGGCGCGCGCAGCGTCCCCCACGCCGGCGGCCTCGATTACCTCGAGCGCCGCCGTGGTCGTGACGGACGTCATGATCTCGCGCACGGTCTTCGCGCCCGCGCCGGCCATGGCCGCGTGGGCGGCCAGAATCTCCGCGCGGCAGTCGGCGGTACGCGAATGGGTGTCCATGATACCGCCCGCGACCTTCACCAACTTGCCGATGTGTCCCACAAGAAGGACATTGGTAAATCCCTCGCGAATGCAGCAATCAATCGCATCGCCCACGAAGTTGGAGATGAAGACCACCGGCGCACCGTTTAGGTGGAAATGCCCTGAGATGAACTGCGCGCCGTAGTTGCCGGGCGTGAGCACGACTCCGCGCCGCCCCATAGCCGCATGCTGCCGGATCTCGAGCTCGATACTGTCGCGCAAGGCAGCGAGGCTGCGCGGCTCGACGATGCCCGTCGTGCCCAGGATGGAGATGCCGTCCTTTATCCCCAGGTGCGGGTTGAAGGTCTTTTCGGCAAGGGCAACACCCTCGGGTACCGAAATTGTCACAGCAATATCTCCAGAAAAGCCGTGCACGGCGCACACCTCGCGCACCGCCGAAGTGATCATCGCGCGCGGCGTCGCGTTGATGGCGGCCGCCCCCACCGGCTGCTCGAGCCCGGGCAACGTCACGCGCCCCACGCCCACGCCGCCGTCGACGGAAACTTCCGATTCGTGCGCGGGTACGTCCTTGCTGCCCGCAGCGCCCGTGCCCGACCCCGCATGTTCCACGCGCGCGTACACGAGCACGCCGTCGGTCACATCGGCATCGTCGCCTGCGTCCTTTCGCACGGCACACTGGGCGCACCCCTCGCCGATGCATGCGTCGACCACGTTCGCCTCGACGGGCAGCCCGCCGGGGGTGACGATCGACACGAGGCCGACGGGCTTTCGTGACAAGAGCATCTCGCAGGCCGCCTTCGCCGCGAGCGCGGCGCAGCTCCCCGTGGTGTAGCCGCAGCGCAGGCGGGTCGTCCCGGTATATATGTAGTGCTCGAAGGCCACGCTAGCTGCTCGCCTTCCGATACCCCGTGGAAAACGAAGGGTCGTAAAGCTTGCTGCGCTCGTACGACTCCGCTTGCGCGCCGTTGTGTGCAAGCCTGCCGCGAGCTCCGAGCACGCGGCCCACCACCACGAGCGCCGTGCGGTCGATGCCCTCTCGCGCGCCCGCATCGGCGAGCGTGCCCACTGTGCATCGCACCACGCGCTCCTCAGGCCAGGTCGCCTTGTACACGAGCGCCGCCGGCTCGTCGGAGCTGCGGCCCGCGGCCAAAAGCTCGGCGGAAAGCTCGGCGAGCATACCAGAGCTCAGGAAGATGACCATAGTCGAGCCGCTTTCCGCCATGGTGCGCATGTCCTCGCCCGCGGGCATGGGGGTACGTCCGGAAAGCCGCGTGATCACGACCGACTGGCTGATTCCCGGCAGCGTGTATTCCTGGCGAAGCGCCGCCGCGGCACCGCAAAAGCTCGATACGCCGGGCACCACCTCGTAGTCCACGCCGCGCGCGTCGAGCGCGTCTATCTGCTCCTGGATGGCGCCGTACAGGCACGGGTCGCCCGTGTGCAGGCGCACCACTTCCTCGCCCCGCGCATCTGCCGCGCACATCACGTCGAGCACTTCCTCCAAGGTCATGTGCGCGCTGTCGTAGACGATGCAGGATTCCTTGCACTCAGCGAGCAGCTCGGGGTTCACAAGGCTTCCCGCCCAAACGACCACGTCGGCCGCGCGCAGAAGGCGCGCCCCGCGCAGCGTGATAAGGTCGGCGGCGCCCGAGCCTGCGCCAACGATATGAATCATCCGAGCCTTCCCTTCCCGTTTCTCATCGCAACTGTTTACGCCGCCATTCGCGCAGCGGGCAAAACACGGCGCCTGCGGCGACAATCGGCGCAAATACGCAGGCAGGAGCCGCAATGCCGCCCGCCCTGGCTTTGACACGTTCACAAGTGCCCACTATCATAGTAAAAGTTTCGGCAACGAGCATATGACAATCGGATAAAAGGAAATGACCGGCGCGGCGCCCGCACAGCCCGCGCTGGCTTGCGGAGGGAACCAGGTGGGAATCCTGGGCAAGGGACATTACTGTATAGGACGCGCGGGCGAACCGCCTCGCGCCCCAAGCCAGACTGCTTCGCCTTTTCCTCACGGCATCGCCGTGGCGTTAGGTCCTTGTGAACCCCGAGGGGTGCGCTTTTCTTTCGCTTGTGCCGACAAGCAACTGTCGCCGGGGGACCGGCAAACCGAGGAAAGGAAAAACCATGTCCGACCAGATGTCACGCCGCGGCTTCATGGGCGCCGCAGCAACCGGAGCCGTCGCGCTCGCCGGAGTCGCGCTCGCGGGCTGCTCCAACACCTCCGCGAGTTCCGAGAAATCGAGTGAAAAGGAGAAGGCCGTGAAGCCGGTCATCCTCGTCACGAGCTTCGGCACGAGCTACAACGACTCGCGCCACATCACCATCGGCGCCATCGAAGACGCTATCCGCGAGAAGTACTGGCAGGACTACGACATCCGCCGCGCCTTCACCGCGCAGATCATCATCGACAAGCTGAAGAAGCGCGACGGCATCACGATCGACAACATGACCGAGGCGCTCGACCGCTGCGTGGAAGACGGCGTGAAGGAAATCGTCGTGCAGCCGACGCATCTCATGGGTGGCCTGGAATACACCGACGTGAAAGACGAGCTCGACAAGTACGCCGACAAGTTCGACAAAATCTCGCTCGGCGACCCGCTGCTCACCTCCGACGACGACTACAAGAAGGTGGCCGCGGCCATTAAGGAGAACATGGCGTCCTTCGACGACGGCAAGACGGCGCTGTGCCTCATGGGCCACGGCACCGAAGCCGATTCCAACGCCGACTATGCCAAGATGCAGGAAGTGTTTAAGAACGAGGGCTTGACGCAGTTCTTCGTCGGCACCGTCGAGGCTGAACCGACCTGCGAGGATGTTATCGCCGCCGCGAGCGCCGCAGGCTACAAGAAGGCCGTGCTCGCGCCGTTCATGGTGGTCGCGGGCGACCACGCGAACAACGACATGGCAGACGAGACCGACCCCGACAGCTGGGCTGCGAAGTTCGTGGCCGCCGGCTTCGAAGTGACGTGCCTGCTCCAGGGTCTGGGACAGAACGTCGCGGTCGACGACATCTACGTCTCGCACGTGGACGACGCCATCGCCAAGCTGTAAACTCGCCGCGCACGGGGGCGCCGGTCGCGTCCCCGTGCAACGGGCATGCGCCTTCCCCAACTGACGGTGCATGCCCGTTGCATTCGCATCCCGCCCGCCCACCGCACGGCGCGGGCGGTCGAAGCGATTGAAAGGAACCCCTCCATGTTGAAGAAAACCCTCGCCTTCGCCCTGTCGGCGGCGCTTTTCGCGTTCTCGCTCGCCGGCTGCGGCGGAAATTCAATCGACAGTGCAAAGGCAAGCGATGCCGATTCCCAGGAAAAGACCGAACAGGCGGCCGATGCGCCCGAGGGCGCAAGCGCTGCCCCCATCACCGCCGACAAGGTGGCCGACGGCACCTATCCGATCACCGTAGATTCCAGCTCGAACATGTTCAGGATTGTGGACGCCCAGCTCATCGTGGAAAACGGCTCCATGCACTGCGTGATGACACTTTCCGGCACAGGCTACGGCAAGCTCTTCATGGGCACGGGTGACGAGGCTGCCACCGCGAGCGAGGCCGACTTCATCCCCTATGTGGAAAACGCGGAAGGCAAGTACACCTACGACGTGCCCGTTGAAGCGCTCGACGAGGACACCGCCTGCGCCGCGTGGAGTATTAGAAAAGAGCAGTGGTACGACCGCACGCTCGTGTTCGAATCCGCCGGCGTCGATCTGCGCGCCGACGCACTGAAGTAACGCCATGCGGTCGATTCTTCCCAAGGGGGAAAACAGGAAGCGCCACAGCATCGCGGCGCGCGCGATTGTCTGCGTTCTCGTCGCCCTGCTCGCGCTTCCTTTCGCGGGGTGCAGTGCGAGCCCGAACGCGACCGGTGGCACGGCGGGCTCTCAGGAATACACTGTGAGCGTCTCGCTTTCCGGTGGGTCAGGGCGTGCAAGCATCGCCTCGCCCACCACAATTGTGAAGGATGGCGACACCTACACCGCGACCATCACCTGGTCGAGTTCGAACTACGACAAGATGACCGTCGACGGCGTGGACTACGCGCCCGTAAACGACGGCGGCAACTCCACGTTCGAGATACCCGTCACGCTCGACGAGGACATCGCCGTGTCGGCCGAGACCGTCGCCATGTCGACGCCGCACACCATCGACTACACGCTCTACTTCGACTCATCCACCATGAAGGAGAAATCGGGCGACGAAGCAAGCGGCGGCTCCCCTGCGAGAACGGCTTCAAGCGCCGCGGCCGACTTCCACAACGCCGATTTGGGCTGCGGCTGGAAGCCGACGGGGACGCTTCAGCTTGAATACGCCGAGCACTTCACTGTCGACGAGTTCGAAGGCGGCTTGCGGCTTATCTGCGTTTCGAACGGTGAGCGCTTCCTCGTGGTACCGCAAGATGCGAAGGTACCTGATGGGTTGAGCTCTGACATCGCGGTCATAAGGCGCCCCGCCGACAAGGTGTACCTCGTGTCGTCGGCAACGATGTGCCTGGTCGACGCGCTCGATGCGAACGACAATATCTTCATGTCGGGCACGAAGGCCGACGATTGCTCGGTCGCGGGCTTCAAAAGCGCACTCGAAAGTGGGGCGATCGCCTACGGCGGCAAGTACAGCGCGCCCGACTACGAGCGAATATCGGCCTCGGGCTGCACGCTCGCCATCGAGAACACCATGATCAACCACACACCCGATGTGAAGGAAAAGCTGCAGAAACTCGGGCTCGTCGTGCTCACCGAACAGTCGTCGAGCGAGCCCGAAGCACTCGGGCGCCTCGAGTGGATTAAGCTTTTCGGCGTCCTGTTCGACAAGGAAGACGAGGCCGCGCACCTGTTCAACGAGCAAAAGGCCCGCGTCGAGCAAACGTCGAGGCTCGCGTCGTCAGGTAAAACCGTGGCGTATTTCTACATTAACTCGAACGGGGCCGCCGTCACGCGGCGGGCGGGCGACTACGTGGCGCAGATGATCGAGCTTGCAGGCGGCAACTACGCGCTCGATGACGCGCAGACGGCGTCGATGTCAGGTTCGTCAGTAACGCTCGAAATGGAGCGCTTCTACGCGACGGCGAAGGATGCCGACATCATCGTCTACAACGGCACCATCGACGAATCGGTTGCCACCTTAAACGACTTCGTAAGCAAAAACGCGCTATTGTCGCAGTTCAAAGCCGTGAAGAACGGCAACGTCTGGGTCACAAGCGCCGACATGTACCAGCAGATGACTTCTACCGCCGACATTATCGACGAGCTGCACGGGGCGTTCACCGGCGATGACGCGAGCGACTTCCATTATCTGAGGAAGCTCGGCTAGCACCATGAGAAGCCGACTTTCCATGGCATACGACGAATCGGGGCGCGTCGCACGGTGTCGCGTCGTGACGGCGCTGCTCGCTGTTGTCCTCATCGTGCTCGTCGGGGCCAACCTGTGCATCGGGAGCGTGCTCGTGCCCGCAGACCACATCCCCGGCATCCTTTCGGGCGGCGCGGCCAATTCCATGGAAAGCCAAGTCATCTGGGAGATTCGCCTGCCGCGCGTGCTTTCAGCCGTGCTTCTCGGCGGGGCACTTTCGCTCTCCGGGTTCCTGCTGCAGACGTTTTTCAACAACCCCATCGCCGACCCGTTCATCTTGGGCGTCTCCTCGGGCGCAAAGTTCGTCGTCGCGCTTACGATGATCGTGCTTCTGGGCGCGAACCAGGCCATGTCCTCGCCGGCCATGGTGGCCGCAGCGTTTCTGGGATCGCTTATCACCATCGGCTTCGTGCTCCTCATCGCACGGCGCATAAGTTCCATGGCCATGCTCATCGTGGCGGGCGTCATGGTGGGATACATCTGCTCGGCGGCGACGAACTTTCTCATCGCCTTCGCCGACGACCAGTCCATCGTGAACCTGCACAACTGGTCTTTGGGTAGCTTCTCGGGTTCGAGCTGGGACGACATCGCGGTCATCGCGGTCGTGGTGATCACCGTGAGCGCATGCGTATTCGCGATATCGAAGCCCCTTTCCGCCTTCCAGCTGGGAGAAGCCTACGCGAAAAGCGTCGGCGTGAACGTCGCACGCTTCCGCGTGGTGCTCGTCCTTCTAGCGAGCATGCTCTCCGCCTGCGTGACCGCGTTCGCTGGTCCGGTGTCGTTCGTAGGCATCGCGGTTCCGCATCTCGTTAAGTCGGCGCTGAAGTCGTCGAAGCCCATCCGCGTGATTCCTGCGTGCTTCTTGGGAGGCGCCATCTTCTGCGCGGGCTGCGATTTGATCGCGCGCACGCTGTTCTCCCCCGTCGAGCTTTCCATCAGCGCCGTCACCGCCATCTTCGGCGCGCCGGTGGTTATCGCACTCATGTTGAAGAAGCGGGTGAGGTAGATGGGGAAATTCGTGCCGCAGCCCAAAACGCTCGGAAGGGACATTCCGTGCTTAGACAGTCCTAAGCTCGCACGAAAGCGCCAGAAGGCACTTTCGGCTCGTGCGGAACTGCACGCGGAACGCCTCCTCCGAGCGGAGTCGAACCTCGAAACCCCGGTCGAAACGCAGGCTGACGGAGCGCCGCTTTTCCGCATAAGCGACCTGTCGGCGGGCTACGACAAGAAGGTCGTAGTCGAAGGCGTCGATCTGGAGGTTCGCGCGGGCGACGTCGTGGCGCTCATCGGGCCGAACGGCTCGGGCAAGTCGACCATCTTGAAAACCATCACGCGCCATCTGGCACCGCTTGCCGGCGCGGTCGAGCTCGACGGGCGGGAGATTTCCCGATGGAAGACGGCGGAATTCGCAAGGAACCTTGCCGTTATGCTGACAGATCGACCCCGGACCGAGCTCCTCACCTGCCGCGATATCGTAGAGGCGGGAAGGCATCCCTACACCGGGCGAATGGGAACACTTTCGCCTGACGACCATAGTCGGGTCGACGAGGCCATGAAAACCGCACATGTGGAAGAGCTCGCCGAGCGCGACTTCATGCAGATAAGCGACGGGCAACGCCAGCGCGTCATGCTCGCACGCGCCATCGCGCAGGATCCGCGTGTGCTCGTGCTCGACGAACCCACATCGTATCTCGATATCCGCTACCAGATCGACCTGCTGCGAATACTTCGCCACCTTGCGAAATCGCGGAATGTGGCTGTCATCATGTCCATCCACGAACTCGAGCTCGCGCAGAAAAGCGCCGACAAGGTGATTTGCGTGAAGGACGGTCGGGTCTTCCGCGCCGGCGCACCCGAGGACATATTCACGCGCGAGACGATTGGCGAGCTCTACGGCCTTCAACATGGCACCTTCAACGAGCACTTCGGCAGCGTGGAAATTGGGCGCCCACACGGCGATGCGCACACGTTCGTCATCGCCGGCGCAGGTACGGGGTCAGCTGTGTTTCGCCAGCTCATCCGGCAGGGCAAGGCGTTCTACGCGGGCATTCTGCACGAAGGGGACATCGACTGCGAGCTCGCGCGCGACCTGGCGACGGAATGCGTGGCCGAGCGCGCCTTCGAGCCGATCGGGGATAAAACCATAGCCCGCGCCAAAGAGCTCCTCGTCCACTGCGCGCGCCTTATCGTGTGCCCCGCTGCCTTCGGCACCATAAACGCCCGCAACGCAGAGCTCGTCGAGTTTGCACGCTCGCATGGTATCGAGGTCATGCGAGCGTGCGAAGGCGCATTGGAGGATTCCAAATTGGAGTGGGAAGGATAAACTGGACTTTCTTTTAAGGATCCTCAGGCTACAGCTCCTACGCCGGCGAGGTCTACAAGGCGCCGGAGAACCTCGTGAACAGGTATTTCCACGCCGACGAGCCCAACTAGGCCTAATCCAAGCGAGATTCCAGACTCGACAGACCATTGAGAGTCAGATCGTTGGCGACCTCAGAGACGCGCTCGATAGGAACCGAGCCGTCAGACAGTGCCCACGTGCGATAGATACCGATAATGCCCGACAGCAAAAACGCCAGATAGTAGTCGAACATTTCGTCCTTGAGACCTTGGGGCAGCAGATCGCGCTCGGCAATCTCGTGCTCGAGCGGCGCACGAAGACGAGCCATGAAATCATCGAGCGGAATATTCTCGATCAGCTGACGATTGAGCACCAAGTTGTTGCACAGTGCCTCGTTAACGGTTTTAAAGAAGGTCGCCGCCGCGCTCAGGGCGCGCTCGTTGGTGTCGCCGTCCATGGAAGCAAGCGTTTTCTCGACCGAGTCGACAATCATCTCCACCACATCGACGGCAATGGCATCGAGCAGGCCGTCAACCGTGCCAAAGTGAACGTAAAAGGTCTTGCGGTCGACATTGGCCTCGCGCGCGATGGCACTCACCGTAATGTCTGCCAGCGGCTTTTCCATGAGCAGGCGCTCGAAAGCCGAAAGGATGGCATTACGGCTGCGAACGATGCGACGATCAAGACGCGGTTTGCTGGTTGCCATGGGCGTGTCCCTTCGATATGCGAGCATTCATCAACAGATGAGAGATAATCTACGTAAGAGGATTATCCCCCATACAGCACAAATATGCCTCGCATCATGAAGAACGCACGACTGCCCTACTGCGACTTAGGGTGCTTCTTCTTATTGAGTGCCAACGGAGATACGCGAATACCGTCTCCTGTCTGACGCACATAGGCCTTATGAGCCGGCTTTGCGGTCCCAGAAGCCTTCTGAGCGTGCTTCTTGGGATCAACGGTAACAGCATTCGTGGGGTGCGGCTTAGTGGGCGCAGAGGGCGTCTGAGGCGTGCGGCCGAGCTTGCGCATCACGCGATCCCAGCGCGCATGGATGCTCTCGTTGTGGGCGCTCTTAAGTCCCAGCAGGGGCGCAGCCAAAATGGTAGGCGCAATAAACGTAATGAGACGCCACAGCAGATAGCCGGCGGTCGAAGCCGAACCGAAGAAATGACCCAAGAACAATGCAAAGCCGCCCTCAGCGCCACCAGTTCCACCGGGCAAGGGAACCGCAGAGCTTAACAGCTGGACAAAGGCGCTCGCGGCCATGACCGAGAAAAAGTCGACCTCGTGGTGGCCAAAGGCAAGCATCAGGAAATACGGAACCAGATAGAAAAACGCGAGCTGCAGCATGGTGATAAACACGGTGAGCAGCATGGAAGAAAAATGTCCGGCCGAAAGCTTGAACTTCTCGGAGAAGGAGTAGATCTCGCCATCGACAAACGTGCGCCAACCCTCGATCTTAGTGGCCGAGACACCAATGCGCTCGAGCCAATTGATGATGCAATGGGCGACGCGCGTGACGGTCTTAGGCATGAGCGCGACGGCGAAGATGCCCAGCAAGATGCAGCAGTGTCCACCAAAGCTAAAGACGCACAGCAGCGTCATGTCGCCGTAGCGTTCGGCAAAAAACGGCATACGGGCGAGCAGCAGGATAGCGCCCCAGGCGACCAGGCCAAACTGGTACACGATAAAACGCGTGAATTGCGTGGCGCCGGCCTCGCCCACGTTTTGGCCGGCCTTGGTCAGGCGATAGATCTGAGCCGGGGTGGAGCCCATCATCATGGGCGTCAGGTTGCCAAAGAAGATGCCACTCGCCTCGACCGAGATCAGGTCGCGGATGCCGACGGGCGAATTGGGATCGAGCCAGACGGCGATCGCATAGGCCACAATGCCAAAGAACAGGTACATGAACATGCAAAGACACGCGACAACGAGCCATGACGCCTGGACGCTCGACATAGCGGCCCAGAACTGCCCCATCTGCCCGGTTAACACCAGATAGACGATATAACCTACCAGCACGACGCCGATAAAGATGGCGCCGCGGCGTGCGCTCTTATTGTCATCTCCGCCCGAGGCCTCAACCTCGACCTGGGGCTTAGACGTATGCTGAGAGGACTCCGTCATGAGACTCCTTCTAACAGTCAAAATATCTTGGATATTGTACCCGTAAGGGCCATAGGCAGAACGCAAAGCTCTGGTTCAAACGGGAATTGCAGACGGTTGTTTAAAAATAAAAAACCCGGCCTTCCATAGGAAGTCCGGGTATCAGATGCGTGGTAGCCCGTACCAGATTCGAACTGGTGATCTCCGCCTTGAGAGGGCGGCGTCCTAAACCGCTAGACGAACGGGCCATAAGCCTCAGCAGAAAAGAAGTGGTAGCCCGTACCAGATTCGAACTGGTGATCTCCGCCTTGAGAGGGCGGCGTC
>UQIP01000007.1:0-75442 GCA_900541005.1 uncultured Collinsella sp.
CAATGGTATACGGGTGCATCATCGACGTCTTCAATACAGAAGATATCAGTGCGGAGTGTGCCTAAAAGTAGACTAATGGCGGGCCCTGCGATGTCCGGTCTTTGGCGGATCAGCCGCTGGGTGAGGGTGGTGCTTGGGGCGACGTGCAAAAAACGGAGTTTTCAGCAGCCAAAGATTGATGCATAAGGCCATAGCCGGCTTTCGCTGCCTTTGTTGATGCTTTTGCACGACGATTGGGCTTTGGCGACGATCATATATGGCTGGTTTCTCGCCGCATGCTATCCAGATGGGTCGAGTCATGAGGACTATCTACCTTTTGAAAGATTTTTGGCACCAAAATCTTATCCCGCGATGCTGAATACTCGCAAAAATGCACGCTCCGGAGGGTACTACCCAGTTATGGCCAGAAATCCATGCGCCATCTTATGCAATTAATTAACGAATTTATGCAAAATGGCTTACGTGCGTACGTCTCGGACTAGATGTTTGCCTCGGCGCTGCGTAAATCATCCTGTCTATAGTGTCTTTGACAGGCGGCTGCGGTCCCGTTTGGGGTCGCGGCCGTTTTGTTGTGGGTCAAATATGAACGTTGTGTTAATGAGTCGGTGGACGGTGGTGTTTTTCGGTGAGCGGCGTATCCTTCCAACGGTTAATCTAGTGTGTCAGTTGAAAGGAAGAGGGCGCTCGTCATTGTTTGAATGTGAACTACCGTTTGACCACAAGACGTTGCATCTGGAGCTCGAGGATAAGAATTTCGCGGGTGCGATGGAAGGTCATCAAAACGAGTTTAAGACCACGAAATCGCAGGAAGAGCTGGTAGAGGAGTCGCTTGCCAACCCTTATGGTTCGCCTTCGCTCGAGGAGCTTTGTGCTGGCAAGAAGGATATCGTCATCATTAGCTCCGATCATACGCGTCCCGTTCCCTCGCGTGTGACGATGCCTATTCTGCTGCATCACATCCATTCCGCTGCGCCCGAGGCTCGCCTGCGCATTCTGGTTGCTACGGGTATGCACCGTCCGTCGACGCACGAGGAGCTCGTCAACAAGTACGGCGAGGAGATCGTTGCCAACGAGGAAATCGTTATGCACGTCGCGACTGACGACAGCATGATGAAAAAGATTGGCACCCTGCCTTCTGGTGGCGAGTGCATCATCAACAAGATTGCCGCCGATTGTGATCTGCTGCTTGCCGAGGGCTTTATTGAGCCGCACTTCTTTGCCGGTTTCTCTGGTAGCCGCAAGTCCGTCCTGCCTGGCATCGCCAGCTACAAGACCATCATGTACAACCACAACGGTCAGTTTGTGAATGATTCCCACTCGCGTGCCGGCAACCTGTGCCACAACCACGTGAGCGAGGACATGTTTGCCGCTGCCGAGATGGCTCACCTTGCCTTTGTGCTTAACGTGGTGCTCAACGGCAAGCACGAGGTCATCGGCTCCTTTGCCGGCGACATTCACAAGGCGCACGAGGCCGGCTGTGAGTTCGTGAAGAGCCTTGCCGGCGTTGAGCCCGTCGAGTGCGAGATTGCCATCACCACCAACGGAGGCTACCCGCTCGACCAGAACATCTACCAGGCCGTGAAGGGCATGTGCTCTGCCGAGGCTACGCTTCCCGAGGGCGGTGTGATCATCGACGTCGCCGGCTGTGCCGACGGTCACGGTGGCGAGGGCTTCTATCACAACATCGCCGACAATGATCCGGCAGAGTTTGAGCGCGCCTGCATCGACCGTCCTAAGGACGAGACCCTGCCCGACCAGTGGACGAGCCAGATCTTTGCCCGCATCCTGGCGCATCACCCTGTGATCATGGTTACCGATCTGTGCGATCACCAGATGATCAAGGATATGCACATGACGCCGGTCAACACTATCGAGGAGGCGCTCAGGCTCGCCTTTGAGATGAAGGGTGCCGATGCCAAGGTGGCCGTCATTCCCGATGGCCTGGGCGTTGTCGTCGCTCAGCACTAGTACGCGGCCTAAACGAATCGTTTATAACCGACAAGAAAGATAAGGTTTTATGCTTACCAAACTCCTCTGCGAATTCGGCGCAACGGCCCTCATGATCATCTTTGGCGTGGGCGTGCACTGCGATACCGTGCTTAAGGGCACCAAGTATCAGGGCTCCGGTC
Organism: uncultured Collinsella sp.; assembly: GCA_900541005.1. Taxonomy (GTDB): domain Bacteria; phylum Actinomycetota; class Coriobacteriia; order Coriobacteriales; family Coriobacteriaceae; genus Collinsella. The sequence continues at coordinate 2,130 of UQIP01000007.1, forward strand.
ACATGTTTGCCATCACCACCTGGTCTTTTGGCATCTCGGTCTGCCTGTTTGTCTTTGGCGGCGCCGTGTGCATGAACCCCGCCATGGTGCTTGCCCAGTGCATCGTAGGCCTGGTGCCGTGGAGCAGCTGCATCCCCTTCATGATTGCCGATATGCTCGGCGGCTTTGTGGGCGCCGTAATCGCTTGGCTTATGTATGCCGATGAGTTCAAGGCTTCCGAGGGCGTCGTCGACCCCATTGCCCAGCGCAACATCTTCTCGACCAACCCCACCACCGAGGGCACGAACTATGCCCGCAACTTCTTCTGTGAGGCCATCTGCACCTTCGTGTTCATCAGCGCTATCCTTGCCGCTGCTAGCCGCGCTGGCGAGAACGTTCTGATGCTCGCCATCTGCGTCGGTCTGATCGTTTGGGCTGTTGGCATGGGCATGGGCGGTATCACCGGCTTCGCCATGAACCAGGCTCGTGACCTTGGTCCTCGCATGGCCTATCAGGTGCTGCCGATCAAGAACAAGGCTGACAACAACTGGAAGTACGGTCTGCTCGTTCCTGGCATTGCTCCGTTTGTCGGTGCCGCTCTGGCCGCACTGTTTGTGCACGGTTTCTTGGGCATGTTCTAGTCCAAGACTACATAGTTGTTCGCCGTCCGCATGGGATAACTTCCCAGCGCGTCCTCGGACATGCAAAAAGGCTCGCTGCGCACTTTGTGCGGCGAGCCTTTTTGCGTCCTGCGGAGTGCGCTGGGAAGTTACCCCATGCGGACGGCTGCGGGGTCTTTGTTGCGTTCGTACAAGCAACCCAACATATATATCTGAATTTGGATGGGAGGGGCTTGTTGCTGGTAGGGGCGTTGGGCTGCTGTTGGCACTTTGGGAAGGGATAGTTACTTAGCCGAAGAGGGGCTTGATGGCTGATAGGTAGTCTTTGGCTACTTCGGCCTTATCTGCTTGGAAGTTGTGCCAGGCCCACCATTGGACCATTCCTACGAAGCTTGAGGCTATGTGGTGTAGTAAGAAACTGCGGTCCATGGTGGCGGCGGGGCCGTTTGGGTCGGTAGGGACGGTTTCGGCTGCGCGCGACATGATGGTCTTGCGGAGACAGTCGGCGAAGACGCGTGAGCCGGCACCGGCTACGAGGGCTCGTACACCCTGACGACGATCCCAGAGGTTGTTGAGGATATGCTCGACTTGCACGAGTGGGTCGTCGAGCGGTGTGCCATCGTCGTCGAGGGCGTGGGTGCAGATGTCGCTCACGAGCTCGGACAGTAGGTCGTCTTTGCTCTTAAAGAGGCCGTAGAATGTCGCGCGGCCTACGTGAGCGCGCACGATGATGTCGCCGACGGTGATCTTGCCGTAGTCCTCTTCGCGTAGGAGTTCGGAGAACGCCGCGACGATGGCGGCGCGGCTTTTTGTCTTGCGGGCGTCCATGGCTATGCGTCCGCGTGAACAAGCAGGCAGCGGAGCGTACCGGAGCAACCCTCGTAGGGGCGTTTGCCGGCGCCGTAGCCGACGGCTTTGATGCGGTAGCGGGCCGGCAGGTGCTCGGACGTGCGCAGTGCGGCGACGATGGCGGCGCCCGTGGGCGTCACGAGCTCGCCGGCGACCGGTGCGGGCGTGAGGGCGATATTGCCCGCCTGGCATAGGTTGATGACGGCGGGCACCGGGATGGGCATAAGGCCGTGGGCGCAGCGGATGGTGCCGTGGCCCTCGGAAAGCGACTCGACCACGATGTCCTCGATGCCCAGGTCATCGAGGCAGATAGCGACAGAGCAGACGTCGACGATGGAGTCGACGGCGCCCACCTCGTGGAACATGACGGTCTCGGGCGTTTTGCCGTGAGCCTTTGCCTCGGCAGCGGCGAGTACGGAAAAAATGGCAAGGGCGCGACGCTTGGCGCCATCGCTTAGCTGCGAGCCGTCGATGATGGCGGTGACGTCCGCCAAAGAACGGTGGTGATGGTGATGGGCGTGATGGTGGTCCTCGTGGCCATGGCCATGGGCCTCATGGTCATGCTCGTGGCAGTGCTCGTGTTCGTGTTCGTGTTCACCATGATCATGATGGTGGTGCTCATGCTCATGTGTGTGCTCGGCAGCTGCTTCGTTGCCGTAGAGCCAGGCCATGTCGTGGTCGTGGTTCTCGAGCTCCTCTGCAAGCTGGACGTCAAAGTCGCAGGCGTCGATGCCATGCTTGTTTGCACGCGTGACGGCGATCGAAAAGCCGTCGACCGGCAGTGTGGCGAGCTGTTCGCGCAGGTGCTCCTCGCTGGCGCCCAGGTCGAGCAGGGCCGCGACGGTCATGTCGCCGCTGATGCCCGAGGTGCCGTCGATGATAAGCGTGTGCTGATGATTGGACATGGAATGCTCCTTAGCGGGCGCGGGGTGTGCCGGCGCTCAGATGATTGATAAGACTTGCCTGGTAAGCGGCGCCAAAGCCGTTGTCGATATTGACGACCGATACGCCGCTGGCGCAGGAGTTGAGCATGGCGAGCAGTGCGGCTACGCCACCAAAACTCGCGCCGTAGCCCACGCTGGTGGGAACGGCGATGACCGGACAGCTCACCAGACCGCCGATAACGCTCGCCAGCGCGCCCTCCATGCCGGCGATGGCGATGACCACCTGCGCCTGAGCAAGTTCCTCGGCATGCGCGAGCAGGCGGTGCAGGCCGGCGACACCCACGTCGTAGAGGCGGTCGACCTCGTTGCCATAGAACTCGGCCGTCAATGCGGCCTCCTCGGCGACGGGCAGGTCGCTCGTGCCGGCGCAGGCGACGACGATGCGTCCGTTGCCGGTAGGGGAGGGCTTGCCGCCCACGAGGGCGAGCTGCGCGTCCGGGACATATCCCAGGTCGATGTCGTTGCCGAGGAACTCAGCGGTGCGCGCGGCTTTTTCGGCATCCAAGCGTGTGACTAGGATGCGCTCCTGGCCGGCATCGCGCAGCGCCTCGATAATGGCGGCAATTTGCTCGGCGGTTTTACCGGCACCGTAGACAACCTCGCCGGCTCCCTGGCGCACTCCGCGCGAAAGATCGAGCTGCGCAAAGCCCAAATCGGCAGTCGGAGCCGTCTGGATGCGCGTAAGGGCGTCGGCGGGGGTGACTGATCCGCCGGCAACATCGCTCAGCAGCTGCTCTAGATCTCGCTTATCCATATATGTTCCCTTCGACGGCGCAAAGTCTAGCACTCAAAGGGTATGTTTCCGAACACTAAGACAAAATTGTTCGGAAACTATAGGACAGACTGATTCTATTGTTAGAAGGATCGACTAGTCGCGCAGGATGATATCCATGGCGAGTGTCAGGTTGCGTTCGTCGATGGCAAACGGGGCGGCTTCGCGCGTCTTGGGCTTGGCGCAAAACGCGATGCCCGTGCCCGCGGCCTGAATCATGGGGATGTCATTGGCGCCGTCGCCGATCGCGACGGTGTGGGCCATGTCGACACCGCACTCAACCGCCCAATCCAGCAGCTGAATGAGCTTGGATTCCTTGGTCACAATGTCTGCCGCCAGCTTACCCGTGAGCTTGCCGTCCACGACTTCCAGACGGTTGGCCAGGCAAAAATCGATGCCCGCGGCGGCCACGATCTTGTCGGCGACCTCGTGGAAGCCGCCGCTCACCACGCCGACCTTCCAGCCCTTGCTGTGCGCCGAGCGCACAAGCTCCAGTGCGCCGGGGGTAAATGTCACACGCTCAAAGGTGCGCTCGAACACGCTCTCGTCCAGGCCGGCGAGCAGTCCCACGCGCTTCTCGAGCGCTTGCTTAAAGTCCAGCTCGCCGCGCATAGCGCGCTCGGTGATTTGCGCAACTTGCTCGCCCACGCCTGCCTCCTCGCCCAACAGGTCGATGACCTCCTGGTTGATGAGGGTGGAGTCGATATCCATAACAATGAGGCGTGCGGTCATGAGGGGCCTTTCCGAGTGCAGTTGTATTGGGGCACATTGTCGCACGTGACGAGCGCGGGCGGGTGCCGCGGTGCGTCAATTGTTTCGTCTCCGTCAAGTCTTTGGGCAGGAGTCACTTTTCCGTGGCACATCGACACAGGTGCGATAAGATAGAACGCCATGTCTGGCTGCGCGGTTTACGCAGGCTGGGCAAATCTGTACGACGCCGCCCGGAACGACACGGGGCGGCACAGATCCATAAAGGAGGATCACTGGTATGAGCCAGACCCGTCCCATCGACGAGCATTCCATGCACACCCGTACCTGCGGCGAGCTTCGCCGCGAGAACGTGGGCGAAGAGGTCACCCTCACCGGTTGGGTGAGCCGTCGCCGCGACCACGGCGGCCTTATCTTCTGCGACCTTCGCGACCGCGAGGGCATCACGCAGCTCACCTTCGACCCCGAGCATTCCGACGGCGACGCCTTTAAGATCGCCGAGACCATGCGTCCCGAGTGGCCCATCAAGATCCACGGCGTCGTGCGTTCCCGTGGTGAGGAGACCACCAACGCCAAGCTCGCGACCGGCGAGATCGAGGTCCTGACCGACCACGCCGAGGTGCTCAACACTTCCGTCACCCCGCCGTTCCAGATCGAGGACGGCATCGAGACCAGCGAAGACACCCGTCTGCGCTATCGCTATCTGGACCTCCGTCGTCCCGAGATGATGGCCAACCTCAAGCTGCGCTCCGACTTTACCTTTGCCATTCGCGAGGCGCTGCACAACCGTGAGTTCATGGAGGTCGAGACGCCCTCCCTGTTCAAGTCTACGCCCGAGGGCGCCCGCGACTTCATCGTCCCCAGCCGCATCCAGCCGGGCAACTTCTACGCCCTGCCGCAGTCCCCGCAGCTTCTGAAGCAGCTGCTTATGGTCGGTGGCGTCGAGCGCTACTACCAGGTTGCCAAGTGCTTCCGCGACGAGGATCTGCGCGCCGACCGTCAGCCCGAGTTCACCCAGGTCGATATCGAGATGTCCTTCGTGGACCAGAACGACGTTATGAGCGCGCTCGAAGAAGTCCTGTCCGATGCCTTCGGTCGCATGGGTGTCGAGATGCCCACGCCGCTGCGTCGCATGAACTACTGGGATGCCATGGACACCTATGGCTCCGACAAGCCCGATACCCGCTATGGCATGCACCTGGTCGACCTGACCGACATCTTTGCCAACTCCAAGTTCAAGGTCTTTGCGACCGCTGCGAACGAGGAGGGCTCTGTCGTCAAGGCCATCAACGCCAAGGGCGCCGGTGCGTGGGCACGTGCCAAGATCGATAAGCTCGCCGGCGTGGCCTCCACGTTTGGCGCCAAGGGCCTGGCCTGGATCGCCTTCCGCGAGGACGGCTCCATCAACAGCCCCATCGTCAAGTTCTTCTCGGACGAGGAGATGGCCGCTCTGCGCGGGCGCATGGACGTCGAGCCCGGCGACCTTGTGATGTTCGCCGCCGGTCCGCGCCTGCTCTCTGACGAGATCCTGGGCGGCATGCGCTCGCACATGGCCAACGCCCTCGAGATTAAGCGTGAGGGTCACGACTTCCTGTGGGTCGTCAACTTCCCGCTGTTCCACTGGGATGAGGACCGCAAGGCTTACGCTGCCGAGCACCAGCCCTTCACTCTGCCGACCGAGACCGACATCGCCAAGATCGAGGCCGATCCGCTGGCAGCCGGTTCGTGCACCTACGACTTTGTCATGGACGGCTTTGAGGCCGGCGGCGGTGGTATGCGTATCCACAACGCCGAGATGCAGATGTCCATGCTCAAGCTCCTGGGCTTTACCGAGGAGCGCGCCGAGTCTCAGTTTGGCTTCCTCATGGAGGCCCTCAAGTTTGGTGCGCCCCCGATGGGCGGTTTCGCTCTGGGTCTGGACCGCGTGTGCATGCTGCTCACCGGTTCCGACTCCATCCGCGACGTCATGGCGTTCCCCAAGACGGCCAGTGGCTCCGACCTTATGTCGGGCGCCCCGAGTGCCGTTAGCGGCGCCCAGCTCAAGGACGTCAGTCTGCGCCTGATGTAGGCGAGCGGCTACATATTGCTTGCAACGAGGGAAGGACGTGTACCTTCCCTCGTTTTTTATACGCCGAGATTGTGAGGGCATGGGATGACCGGGCGTCGCGGAAAGTGCGTCCCGGAATCTGCGTCCAGAACGGGTCGCGCTTTCCCAAAGGGGGTCCTCTGGGAAAGTGCGACCCAGAATCCGGCAAAATAATGGGGCACAGTTTCCGGTTGAGCTGTCTAACGGAAACTGTGCCCCAGAATGAGCGCTCAAAACGGGCCGGGCTTTCCGCAACAACTGTCTGGCGGAAAGCCTGCCCCAGTTTCTTATAGCGAGTCTCTCTGGATCAGCTGCATGTGCATCACGGAGGTGGTCGGCTCGGCACCCTTGATCATATCGAGCGCAATGTTGGCGGCCATGTGGCCTTCTTCGCGCAGGGGCTGGCGGACGGTCGTGAGCGCGGGGACGCAGCGCGTCGCAATCTCGTGATCGTCGAAGCCGACGACAGAAACGTCAGCCGGAACGGATAGGCCTGCCTCGTTGAGTGCGGTGATGACGCCAGCCGCGATACGGTCCGATCCGCAGAGCACGCCATCGAAAGCAATCTCGCGCGCGAGGATCTGGTGCATGGCCTGATAGCCGTCTCCGCTGTTCCAGCCGGTATAGATAACGTTTGCGTCTGGGAGGTCTTCGCCCAAGACGGCGCGGTAGCCGCGCAGGCGGTCGACAACAGCGGGGTTGTCTTGCGGTCCCAACACGGCGACGATATCCTTACGCCCGCGTTCTTTCATAGCGAGCGCTGCAAAGCGTCCGCCCTCTTCGTCGTCAGAGTAGACCGTCGAGAACACGTCGCGATAGGGGTGGCCCTCGAGCTGGCCGCACAACACGGTGGGTACGCCCAGCTCGCGCAGCACCTCGAGCAACTCGCTGCCTTTGTAGGGGGAGACGTCGATCACGGCGTCAAACGAGCGTCGCTCAAAGTGCTCGCGTGCGCGGTTGCGCTCATGCGTAGAAGACGCCTGCAAGATAACGGGCAGATAGGACGACTCCGACAGTTCCTCGGTAATGCCGCTCAAAAACTCGCTATAGGTGGGGTCGCTGAAGAGTTCACTCAGGGGCTCGGTCACGAGCACGGCGATGATTTCCGTGCGCCCGACAGCGAGCGCTCGGCCACGAGCGTTGGGGACAAAATTGACTTTCTTGGCCGCCGCGCGGACGCGCTTTTTGGTTTCCTCGCTAATGCGGGGCGAATCGTTGAGGGCGCGCGATGCCGTGGAGCGCGACACGCCGGCAGCTGCGGCAACCTCGGCAAGCGTAGGTGCGGTGCGAACTGGTTGGGTCATGGCGTCTCCTGGAGAATGCGGTCGATGTTGTCGCTGATACGGGCTGGTGCGGATACAGCTTACTATAGTGCGTCTGAACAGCGTTCATGATATCCGGTGACCGGTGTCGTTTTGCAACCAAGCCGCAATCGAATACGTCTCGTATGGGTGAGATATCAGCGGGCGTGGCGGTTGCCTACGAGCTTAAGAACGATGTCTTGAGCTGAGTTTCGATACTCAGGGTGACATAAGTGTCGCGGTTATACAACCGGTTGCACCGTTAACCCGACCAAATCGACCGTTCAGCGGACAACCGGTTGCACAGTATTTTGCATCGCCCGTAAGATAAGGACAACCGGTTGCACAAGAATCACTACGATGACGAAGGAGCATCACCATGGACACCATTAACGATTGGGAAAACCAAGCGCTCACCCACAGGAACCGCCTGGCACCCCATGCGTACTTCATGGGTTACGAGACCGCCGATCTCTCTGCAACGTACAGCCGCGAGCTGTCGCGCGGGTTTGTCCAGCTGTCCGGCTCGTGGCAGTTCCGTCTCTTTGAGGGCCCCGCGGCCGTCTCCAACGAGGAGCTCTCCACGTACGAGCCCGAGTGGGATCACGTGGAGGTTCCGCACCTGTGGCAGGTAGACGGCTATGGCAACCTTGCCTACACCGACGAGGGCTTCCCGTTCCCGGTGGATCAGCCGTTCGTTCCCTCCGACGACCCCACGGGCGTCTACCAGCGCATCGTCAACCTTCCCGCCGTGCCTGCCGGCGCTCGCGAGATCATTCGCTTTGACGGCATCGAGAGCTATGGCGAGCTGTACGTCAACGGCAAGTTTATCGGCATGACCAAGGGTTCGCGTCTGTCTGCCGAGTTCGACGTGACCGACGCGCTCGTCGAGGGCGACAACCTGTTTGCGGTCAAGGTTCTGCAGTACAGCGATGGTAGCTATATCGAGGACCAGGACATGTGGTGGGCATCGGGCATCTTCCGCGATGTGTACCTTATGCAGCGTCCCGCCGCGCACCTGGTCGACTTTAGGTTCCGCACGCACCGCGAGGGCGATGCCGCTCTGATCGCGCTCGATACGGTGGCCGAGGGCGCTACCCGCGTTGTGTATACGCTCAGCGATGGCGAGAACGTGGTGGCTACGGGCGAGTGCGTCGACGGCCATGCCGAGTGCAGCGTGACCGATGCCCACTTCTGGAATCCCGAGGATCCCTTCCTCTATGACCTTACGTTTGAGGTCTACGACGGTGACCAGGTCAGCGAGTACGTCCCGCATCGCCAGGGTCTTGCCGAGGTGACGGTCGAGGGCAATCATATCTACCTCAACGGCACTTACTTTAAGATGCATGGCGTCAACCGCCACGATCACGACGATTACAAGGGCCGCGCCGTGGGCCTCGATCGCATGCGCCGCGACCTGGAGCTCATGAAGCAGCACAACATCAACGCGGTGCGCACGTCCCACTACGCCAACGACCCGCGCTTCTACGAGCTGTGCGATGAGTATGGCATCATGCTGGTCGCCGAGACCGATATGGAGAGCCACGGCTTCGAGAATATCGGCAATATCGCCCTGGTGACCGACGACCCGGCATGGGAGCCGGCCTACGTCGACCGCATTGAGCGCCTGGTGATGCAGGAGCGCAACCACGCCTGCATCATTATGTGGTCGATGGGCAACGAGAGCGGCTATGGCTGCAACATCCGCGCGATGTATGCCAAGGCTCACGAGCTCGATGGTCGTCCGGTCCATTACGAGGAGGACCGCAACGCCGATACCGTCGATGTCATTTCCACGATGTACTCCCGTGTGTCGCAGATGAACGACTTTGGTGAGCATCCGTTCCCCAAGCCGCGCATCAACTGCGAGTACGGTCACTCCATGGGCAATGGCCCCGGAGGCCTGTCCGAGTACCAGGAGGTCTTCGATCGTTGGGATTGCATCCAGGGCCAGTTCATTTGGGAATGGTGCGACCACGGCTTGGCCGCTGTGACCGAGGACGGCGTTGCCTACGACATGTACGGCGGCGACAACGGCGACTACCCCAACAACAGCAACTTCTGCATCGATGGCATGGTGTTCCCTTGGCAGCAGCCGAGCCCGGGCCTCACTGAGTATGGTCAGGTCATCTGCCCGGTTCGCATGGCTTATGACGCCGAGGCGGGCGAGCTGACTGTCACCAACAAGCGTTGGTTTACCACCCTCGAGGATGTTTGCCTGTCGGCCGAGACCCTGGTGGACGGCGACGTGGTCTGCCGCAAGACGCTCATGCCCGGCGCGGTTGCCCCCGGCGAGTCCGTCCAGCTGCCGCTGGTGATTCGCGAGGCCGCAGTGGGGGAGACCCTGCTGACCGTGCACGCCTACACCATGGCCGCTCACGTCTGGTGCGAGCCGATGTTCCAGCTGGGCGCAAGCCAGTTTGCCATCGCAAACCATCCAGCGCCGGCCATCGCCGCCCCCGTTCGTCCTGAGCTTACGGTCGAGGAGACCGAGCAGGAAATCCGCATTCGCTCCCTCAACGGCGAGCTGACCTTCAGCAAGGTAAACGGTACCGTGAGCAAGTGGAAGGCATCCGGCCGCGACGTCATGGCCTCCGGTCCCCAGGTTGGTTTTTGGCATCCGCTCGTCGACAACCACGCCCAGGAGTACGACTCCCTGTGGAAGGACAACTTCATCGATGTGATGCAGACGTCTACCCGCAAGGTTTCTTGGAAGCAGGACGGCAATGCGGTCGTCGTTACCGTGAGCCAGCGTATCGCTCCTCCCGTCCGCGCGTTCGGCATGCGCGTCGAGCTTGTCTACACCGTGCTTCCGAGCGGTCGCGTTGACCTCAAGGTTTCCGGCGAGCCCTACGGTGACTATTCGGACATCATCCCGCGCATCGGCATCTCCTTCGAGGTCCCCGGTTGCGATCGCGCCGTCGAGTGGTATGGCCACGGCCCGGGCGAGAACTATCCGGACTCGCTGCGCGCCAACCCGGTCGGTCATTACCGCACCACGGTCGACGATATGTTCACGCCCTACGTTATGCCTCAGGACTGCGCCAACCGCGAGGGTACCCGCTGGGTTGCCCTGCGCTCTAGCCACGGTGACGGTCTGGTCGTGACGCGTCCGAGCGACGCCGCTTCCAACCCGTTCTCGTTCTCGGCATGGCCCTATAGCTGCGAGGTCATCGATAACGCCAAGCACGTCTACGACCTTGTCAAGGGCGATACGGTCACGGTCAACATCAACGACCAACTGCTCGGCCTTGGCTCGAACTCTTGGGGTTCCGAGGTGCTCGATTCCTATCGCACCCGTTTTGAGAGCTTCAGCTTTGAGGTGTCCCTGCGACCGCTGACGTCTGCCGATCTGGCTCAGGCGCTGGCACCCATTAAGGAGGCATAAGCCATGCATGTCTTTAACTCGCGTGCCGACTTCGATGCTCAGATGAAGTCCGTCAAGAAGTGGATGCGTACCGGTCAGGCACTCGATGGTGTTGCCGACCTGCAGCACGACGTGGCGTACTCCATCGGCGACTCGTTGGTGTACTGGTGGGTCTATGCCCGCGAGGCGGCTACCGCCGATCTGGTCGGTCACCGTCGCTATCATGCCGTGCTCGCCCCGCTCGACGGCGACCTGACCGTCGAGGTTGCCCCCAAGGCAGGCCTCACCTGCACCCGCGCCTACAGCGATATCGATGATCGCGAGCGCTTTGAGGGTGCGGGGGAGGCCGTGACGATTCCCGCCGGCGGCGTTGCCGTCGTCGAGATCGACGAGGCCTACCGTGTCGTGGCCGATGCCATGGATCCCCGCGTCGTGGTGCTGCACGTGACGGTCGAAGGTTATTCCTTCCCCAACAAGTAGTATTCGTCCACCTGGACGTTTGCTTTGCGCCGTTAAGGGGGATGGCTTTGTTGACTCCCTTTTCCCCATTCCCCTTAGCAGGTGCACCGTCCGTGTTTGCACTTGCAGCTCGGACGGTTTTAGATGACATTTAATAGATGATTGGGAGGGCTTATGAGCTCTGAAAAACGAGGAACGATTGGTTCGTTCGCTCTGCTGGGCATGACGGTCGCCGCCGTGTTCGGTATCAAGAACATCATCAACAACAACGCGGCCATCGGCTTGGCAGCTGCGCCGTCGTTCTTCTTCGCCACGCTTTTGTACTTTGTCCCCTATACCCTGGTTACCGCCGAGTTCGTCGGCCTCAACAAGGACTCCGAGTCTGGCGTGTACGCATGGGTTAAGACCTCGATGGGTGGTCGCTGGGCGTTCCTGACGGCATTTAGCTACTGGTTCGTTAACCTGTTCTTCTTTGCGTCCGTCCTGCCCAACGTCATCATCTACGCGAGCTACGTGTTCTTTGGTGCCAACGCCGAGCTTTCGCAGCTGTGGATCACCATTATCGAGATCGTCGTCTTTGCTATCGCCACGTGGGTTTCGACCAAGGGCGCTAAGTGGATCGGCTCCATTTCCTCCTTCGGTTCGACCGCGGCTCTCGGCCTGACCGCCGTGTTCATCCTGCTGTCCCTGGCTGCTGCCTTTGGCGGCGTTGAGTTCGCTACGGCTCCTACTCCCGCTAACATGGCTCCCGACATGAGCAACTTCGCAACTGCGTGGGGCTTCTTCGGTACGCTTGCCTGGATCATCCAGGGCGTTGGCGGCGCTGAGTCTGTCGGCGTGTTCCTTAACGACCTTAAGGGTGGCGTCAAGGCCTTCGTGCGCACCGTCGTTATCGCCGGCCTGACCATCGGCCTTCTGTATGCAGGCGCTTCGCTGCTGGTTAACCTGTTCATCCCCGAGGGCGGCGTTGCCATCTCCACCGGTATCTTCGACGTATTCGGCGCTGTCTTTGCCCACTTTGGCATTCCCATGGAAGTGTCTACGCGCGCCATCGGCTTGATCCTTCTCGCCGCCACGCTGGGCTCCCTCATGATGTGGACCTCTGCTCCCATCAAGGTCTTCTTCACCGAGATCCCCAAGGGCGTTTTTGGTAGCAAGATCGTCGAGCTCAACGAGCACGGCATTCCTGCCCGCGCTGCCTGGCTGCAGTTCGCCATCGTCGTTCCCATCCTGATCATCCCGGCCCTGGGCTCCGGTAACCTCGACGACCTGCTCATGATCGTCACCAACATGACGGCTGCCACCGCTCTACTCCCGCCGCTGCTGATCCTGCTTGCCTACTTTATGCTGCGCAAGAACTTCGATGCTGCTCCCCGTGGCTTCCGCATGGGCTCGCGCAGCTTTGGCCTGGTCGTTGCCGCCTTCCTGCTCGTGGTCTTCTGCTTCGTGCTTATCTGCGGCACCATTCCGCTTGATCAGCCTCTGTGGCTGACGCTGGTCTACAACGTTGGCGGCGTGGTTGTCTTCCTGGGCCTTGCCGTGATGTGGTACAACCGCTACATCAACCGCCTGCGCGAGACCGATCCCGAGGCCGCCGAGAGCGAGCTTCGCCCCTCCGTTCTCGACATGATGGAGTAGCGGCTAGGGTTAATCTACGGCTGTGGAATAAATCGATTCCCTTTCCTAAGGAGGGGCCTTACGAGGCCCCTCCTTTTGTGTTTTGGGGCATGGTTTTGGACCCTGTGGGCAAAAAATGCCAAATATGAGTACTGCTGCAAAAGAGGTGTCATATTTTTCGGCCTGTTCTGAGCAAAAATGGGCTCACAATCAATTTATCTAACCCCCTTTAAAGGGCGTTTGACGGCTTTCAACCTCTTCGAATCGCTCAAAGTAGGCAATTTGCTCTCGATTTTGCTGCTACTAAATTGGTGACAGTACTCATATTTGCCACTTTTTGACCACGAGGTGTTCAGAGGGACTCTCGACAAGCATCTAACGCTACAATAACTACCACGTGGCTGGGTTTTGCCGGCCGAATGTGCGATGCCGCGGGAGGGGACATGGTCGAGTTTACAAAGACGATTAAAGATCCGTTGGGATTGCATGCCCGCCCGGTTGCGCTGCTCTATGACATTATCGCCAAGCATCGTAGCGACGTGTCGGTTTCGATTGGCAATCGTCATGTCGATGGCCGCGACGTTATAGGGCTCATGGCACTCTGTGGCGAATGTGGCGAGGACATCGTGTTCCGCGTTTCGGGCGTGGATGAGGCCTCGTGCGTTACGTCGATTAGAAACCTCTCGCTTTAAGCATGACGGGGCGCGGCAAAGGACAGCTCTTTGCCGCGCCTTTTTGTTTCGTATAGGAAACTTTTTCGAAATCTGAATAGGGACCCTTTCCAAAAAGTTAACCACGTGCTAGTTTACTAAAGCGAACATAGACGTGGTTAACTTTTATCGCGTCGATGTTGAGGACGAACTGACGTTAGGAGCAACTCATGTCTTGCGGACCGCAGATGCCGGCCATGCCGCTTTCGATGGTAAAAGCGGGCGAAACCGTGCGCGTGTCTCGTGTAAAGGGCAATGAGGACATGAAACACCACCTCAAGGACCTCGGCTTTGTCGAGGGCAACGAAATCCACGTGGTGAGCTCGAGTGGTGCCAATATCATCGTCACGGTGCTGGGCGCACGTTTTGGCATCGATTCCAAGGTTGCAATGCACATCATGACCGTCGGTTAGTCTGCAGCATTTCATAAAAACCGAAAGGGGGACAAGAGGATGAAGACGTTGGGTGACGTTAAGGTGGGCGAGAGCTCTACCATCGTCAAGCTTCACGGTGAGGGTGCGCTTCGCCGCCACCTTATGGACCTAGGGCTCATCAAGGGCACTTCGTTCAAGGTCGTGAAGGTTGCACCGCTCGGTGATCCGGTCGAGATCAACGTGCGCGGCTACGAGCTTTCCATCCGCAAGGAGGAGGCGGCTGTCGTCGAGGTCCAGTAAGGGCTCGCGGCGTATATTTCTGCAGATAAAGTTAGGTTTTTCTAACTTAATGCAGCAACTTTGAAGCACATTATCCAGCCTGCGCGGAGAAAGCAGCGCAGGCACACAAGGAAGAAGGATTGAATGGCGGATTCTCAGATCCATGTCGCGCTGGCGGGTAACCCCAACTGCGGCAAGACCACGCTTTTCAACCTGATCACCGGCGCCAACGGCTACGTTGGCAACTGGCCCGGCGTCACGGTTGAGAAAAAGGAAGCCAAGCTCCTAAGCGACAAGAACGTTACCATCACGGACCTCCCTGGCATCTACTCGCTTTCCCCCTACAGCCCCGAGGAGCAATGCTCGCGTGATTACCTCATGAGCGGCGAGCCCGATGTTGTCGTCCAAGTTGTCGATGCCACCAACCTCGAGCGCAACCTGTACCTGGCGCTTCAGGTTATCGAGACCGGCCTGCCCGTGGTCGTTGCCCTCAACATGGCCGACCTGGTCGAGAAGAATGGCGACAAGATCGACACCGACAAGCTTTCCAAGAAGCTCGGCTGCCCGGTCATGATGATCTCCGCTCTTAAGAACAAGGGCATCAAGGAGCTCTTCGAGCAGGTCAAGAAGTCCGCTGCTTCTAAGGGCCAGGTGCCGGAGCATAAGTTCGATTCCTCCATCGAGGACGTTCTGGGCCACATCGAGAACAACCTGCCGGCAAGCGTTCCCGCCAACAAGCGTCGCTACTATGCCGTCAAGCTGTTCGAGCGCGATGCGGACGCCTGCAAGCTCATCAACCTCACCAAGGAGAAGGCCGCTCACGTCGAAGAGCTGGTCGCTCAGTGCGAGCAGGATTGCGACGATGACGCTGAGTCCATCATCACCGGCGAGCGCTACGGCGTCATCGCGCACATCATCGACGAGTGCCTCACCAAGGCCCCGGCCAAGATGAGCACCTCCGAGAAGATCGACCGCGTGGTTACCAACCGTATCCTGGGCTTGCCGATCTTTGTGGTCATCATGTTCTGCGTGTACTACATCGCCGTTTCTACCTTGGGCGGCACGGTGACCGACTTCACCAACGATCAGCTCTTCGGCACCGACGGCTGGTATGTGCTCGGCCAGGGTCGCGACGCCTACGACGCAGCTGTCGAGGCTGCGGGCGACGACGCCGATTCGGTTGACCCGGCGCAGTACGGTCCCTATGTCCCGGGTATTACCACCGTGGTGCACGACGCCCTCGTGGCGGGTGGCACCGAGGACGGCGGCCTGGTCGATTCGCTCGTCTGTGACGGTATCGTCGGTGGTTTGGGTGCCATCTTCGGCTTTGTGCCGCAGATGTTCCTGCTGTTCGTCATGCTGTCCTTCTTGGAGGACTGCGGCTATATGGCCCGCGTCGCCTTCATCATGGACCGCGTGTTCCGCCGGTTTGGCCTGTCCGGTAAGTCGTTTATCCCCATGCTCGTGTCCTCGGGCTGCGGCGTTCCCGGCGTCATGGCCACCAAGACCATCGAGAACGAGAAGGACCGCCGCATGACGGTCATGACCACCACGTTCATTCCCTGTGGCGCTAAGCTGCCGATCATCGCCCTGCTCATGGGTTCCATCATCGGCGATTCTTCCACCACCGCGGCGTGGATCAGCCCGCTCTTCTACTTCCTGGGCGTCTTTGCCGTCATCGCCTCGGGCCTCATGCTCAAGAAGACCAAGCTCTTCGCTGGCCGTCCGACGCCGTTTGTCATGGAGCTTCCTGCCTACCACTTCCCGGCGATCCGTTCTTGGGCGCTGCACGTGTGGGAGCGCTGCTGGGCCTTTATCAAGAAGGCCGGCACGGTCATCTTTGCCTCCACTGTCGTGGTTTGGTTCCTCTCCAACTTCGGTAGCTACAACGGTTCCTTTGGCTTCCTGCCTGCGATGGACGGCATCCCCGAGGAGTTTATGGACTACTCCGTGCTTGCCATGCTCGGCAACCTGGTCGCTTGGATTTTCGCCCCGCTCGGCTTTAGCACCTGGCAGGCAACCGCACTGACCGTCTCTGGCCTTGTTGCCAAGGAGAACGTTGTCGCCACTGCCGGCTCGCTGCTGTCCGTGGCCGACGCTGCCGAGACCGACCCGAGCCTGTGGACCGCATTTGCCGGCATGTTCCCGACTATGGGTGCATGCGTTGCCTTTGGCGCTTTCAACCTGCTGTGCGCTCCGTGCTTTGCCGCCATGGGTACCATCCGCAACCAGATGGATTCCGGCAAGTGGACTGCGATCGCCATCGGTTACGAGTGCGCCTTCGCTTGGGTGATCGGCCTGTTCATCAACCAGTTCTACAACTTGCTTGTTCTTGGACAGTTTGGTACCTGGACGATTGTGGCCATCGTGCTGCTGGTTGCGATGCTCTTCCAGATCTTCCGTCCCATGCCCAAGCATGCATGGACCGACGAGGACGAGACCAACACTGCTTCCGCCGCAGTTTCCGCTTAAGTCCGAATAAGGATTAACCCCTTTCCACGAGCCCGGGTGTCCCAGCGACACTCGGGCTTTTTGGTGGGGGAGATATGGCGTTTCCGCAGATAAAACCGACCAAAATAAACCGTCCCTATTTGGTAGGTGGAGAATGGGGTAAAGTAAGTGATGGTTAACTAGAGGAGGCTTGCTATGGCACCTATCGATATTGTTGTACTGGCTGTTATCGGCGTTGCGTTTGTCGCGGTATGCGTGCGCATCTACCGCAAGGGCACCTGCGCCGACTGCGCTCAGGGTGGCGTTTGTACGGGGCATTGCTCCAACAAAAAGACGTGCGCTGCACTTAAGGGCGTAGACAAAATCGCCGAAGACTTGGGCCGCGGTATTCATTAGCCGACCGGCGTTTGGGTATGTTTGGCCGCGGATACGGCGGTTGCTGATACGATAAGTACGTTAGCAACTGCCGCCGAGCGGCTCAAACGAAAGGAACCCTGTATGGAGTCCTCCGCCTATCCGATGCTCTTTAGCCCGATCAAGGTCGGTACGACCGAGGTCAAGAACCGCGTCTTTATGCCGCCGGTGTCCACCAACCTGGCCGATCATGGCTATGTGACCGACGATTTGGTCGATCATTACCGTGCCCGTGCCAAGGGCGGCGTGGGCCTCATCATCACCGAGGTCGTGACGGTCGAGCCCACCTATACCTATCTGCCGGGCGACATGTGCTGCTACGACGACACGTTTATCCCCGGCTGGGAAAAGCTCGCCGCCGCCGTGCATGAGTACGGCTGCAAGATTATGCCGCAGCTCTTCCACCCTGCCTACATGGCTTTTAACGTTCCGGGCACGCCGCGCTTGATCGCTCCGTCCTTTGTGGGCCCGTCTTACGCCCGCGAGGCACCGCGCCCCATCACGGTCGATGAGATCCACGAGCTCACGCACCAGTTTGGCGACGCTGCCGTGCGTATGCAGAAGGCCGGCGTCGATGGCGTCGAGGTCCATGCGGCGCACGCCCACGGTATGCTCGGCGGCTTTTTGACTCCGCTCTACAACAAGCGCACCGACGAGTACGGCGGCTCGCTCGACGCCCGCATGCGCTTCCTGCTCGAGGTCATCGCCGAGATTCGCGGGCGCTGCGGCAAGGACTTTATCATCGACGTCCGCATCTCGGGCGATGAGTACACCGATGGCGGCCTGACCCTCAACGACATGATCTACGTCTCGCGTCGCCTGGAGAAGGCCGGCGTCGACATGATTCACGTGTCGGGCGGCACCACCATCAAGCGCGGCTCCGCGATTCCCGCTGCCGGCACGCAGCAGGCCTCGCACGCCGCCTGCTCGCGCGAGATTAAAAAGCACGTCAACATTCCCGTCGCCACGGTCGGCCGCATCAATGAGGCCTGGATTGCCGAGGAGCTGATCGAGGACGGTGCTGCCGACATCTGCATGATGGGCCGCGCTAATCTGTGCGATGCCGAGTTCTGCAACAAGGCCGCCGCCGGCAACGCCGACGACATCCGTCCCTGCATCGGTTGTCTGCGCTGCCTGAACGGCATCATGTTTGGCAAGCGCATCTCCTGCACCGTCAACCCGGACGTGGAGCGCGACGAGGCCGGCTACGAGCCTGCCGCCGAGGCCAAGAACGTACTGGTTGTGGGCGCCGGTCCCGCGGGCATGGAGGCGGCGTTCATTGCCACCAAGCGCGGTCACAACGTGGTGCTCGTGGATAAGCAGGACGAGCCGGGCGGCGAGATGCGTATCGCAGCCGTTCCGCCGGCAAAGCAGGAACTCACCCGCGTGATCAAGTATCAGTATCGTCGCCTGGCCGAGGCCGGCGTGAAGTGCGTATTTGGCACCGAGCTTACTGCCGAGGACATTCAGCGTGACTACGCCGGCTACGAGGTCGTCCTAGCTTATGGCGCCGAGCCCATCGCTCCGGCCTTCATGCAGGGCTTTAAGCAGGTTATGACGGCTGACGACCTGCTGGGTGGCAAGGCGTTCCCGGGCAAGAAGATCGTTATCGTGGGCGGCGGCACCGTTGGCTGCGAGACGGCCGATTACTTGGCCCCGTTGGTCAATGACCTCTCGCCGGCCAATCGCGATGTCACCGTTATCGAGATGACCAAGACGCTCGCCGCCAACGAGGGCGGTGCCGGTCGCGCGGTGCTCATCACGCGCATGCTCTCCAAGGGCGTCCATGTGCTGACTGAGGCTAAGGTGACCGAGATTACCGAGGACACCATCAGCTACGAAAAGGATGGCGAGGTCCACACCATCACCGGTGCCGATACGCTGGTGCTTGCCATGGGCTATCGTCCCAATACCAAGTTGGCCGACGACCTTGCCGCTGCCGGCGTTACCACCCACGTGCTGGGCGACGCCAACAAGTGCGGCAACATCCGCGATGCCATCGGCGACGGCTACAAGGTTGCCTGCGAGCTCTAGTCAACCCCTTTGCACCAATCGATTGCAAAAAGCGGCGGCTGCCCTGTGTGTTGGGCAGCCGCCGCCTGCGTTTTGCCAAAGAAAGATTATTGTCGGGCCCTAAATGCCTTTTGCTTCTGCTCCCTCCGCAATCATGTTGCGGTTATACACCAGGTGCAGATACATCGCGTCGTGCGCGGCGGTGGGATTGCGCGCGGCGATGGCGTCGGCCACATCGCGGTGCATGCGGATAGTTTCCTCGACGAGCTTTTTGCCTGTTACATCGATAAAGAGGGGAACGGATGCCTTGAGCACACCTATCAGGCGGGGAACAACGAGGTTTCCGGAGCTCTCGGCAATGGCATTGTGGAACGCGGTGTCGGCGGCGGAGTAATCCTCACCGGCCTCGGCCAGGCGCTCGGATTCGTCGCAGAGCTCTTTGATACAGACGACCTGGTCGTTGGTTGCGTGCTCGGCCGCCATGCGTGCTATCTGCGGCGGTGCCACGGCCCTCTCGCACGTCAACGATGCCGGTTTTTGGATGTGCTCCTCGTTCCTGGAGATTGACGAGAAGACCACCCTCAAGTCCTGGACCGTTATGGAGACGCTCATCGGCCTTTCGGGTCTTGCCTGCGCCCTGGTGATTTCGTTCTTCGCCTAGTTCGCGTGGCTAAGCATCTTTTGCCGAGCGCATCGCTCGGTACCCATTTACACCTGATTCATTAACCAACGATTGGTACAACCGTTCAAATCAAAAGAGGAGAGCATCATGGACGAGAAGACCAAGGCACAGATTCAGCAGGAGGCAGCCGACCTGGTTGCCAAGCTGCAGCCGCGTTCCGGCAAGTTTCGCACCATCAGCCCCGAGATGGACCCGCTGCGTCTGGGCTCTGGCTGGTCCATCGAGGATCTGGACAAGCCGCAGGTCATTATCGAGTCGACGTTCGGCGACTCGCACCCGGGTTCTGCCGGCCTGTTTGAGTTGGTCGAGGAGGTCGATGCCGGCGTTGCCGAGGCTGGCGGTCATGGTGCCCGTTACTTCTGCACCGATATCTGCGACGGCGAGGCCCAGGGCCACGACGGCATCAACTACTCGCTGCCCAGTCGCGACATGATCGCCAACATGATCGAGATTCATGCCAAGGCCACCCCGTTCGACGCCGGCGTCTTTGTTGCCAGCTGCGATAAGGGCCTGCCTGCGAACCTTATGGCCATGGGCCGCATCAACATCCCCTCCATCGTCGTTACCGGCGGTGTCATGGATGCAGGCCCCGACCTGTTGACCCTGGAGCAGCTCGGTGCGATTTCTGCCCGCTACGAGCGCGGCGAGATCTCTCGCGGGGAACTTGAGTTTGCCAAGCACAACGCATGCCCCAGCTGCGGCGCCTGCTCCTTTATGGGCACCGCGTCGACCATGCAGGTTACCGCCGAGGCCCTGGGCCTTATGCTCCCCGGCACGGCCCTGCTGCCCGCAACCAGCTCCGATCTGCGTGAGTTTGCGCGCGAGGCCGGCCGTCAGTCCGTGTGGCTCTCCGAACACAACCTGTGCCCGCGCGACATCGTGACCAAGGAGTCCTTCGAGAACCTCATCATGGTCCACGGCGCCATTTCCGGCTCCACCAACTCGCTGCTGCATATCCCTGCGATCGCCCGCGAGTTTGGCATCGAGATGTCCGCCGACGACTTCGACCGTCTGCACCGTGGTGCCCACTACCTGCTCAACGTTCGTCCCGCAGGTGAGTGGCCGGCGCAGTTCTTCTACTATGCGGGTGGCGTGCCGCGCATCATGGAGGAGATCAAGTCGATGCTCCACCTCGACGTCATGACCGTCACCGGCAAGACTCTCGGCGAAAACCTCGAGGACCTTAAGAACAACGGCTACTACGAGAAGTGCGGCCGCTACTTGGAGAAATGGAACCTCAAGCGCGAGGACATCATTCGTCCGTTTGACCAGGCTTTTGGTACCGACGGCTCCATCGCCATCCTCCACGGCAACCTTGCCCCCGAGGGCGCCGTCGTCAAGCACACGGTTGTTCCGCGCGAGATGTTCCAGGCCACGCTTAAGGCCCGTCCGTTCGATTGCGAGGAGGACGCCATCCACGCCGTCCTGACGCACGAGGTCAAGCCCGGCGATGCCGTTATCATTCGCTATGAGGGCCCCAAGGGTTCCGGTATGCCCGAGATGTTCTACACCACCGAGGCTATCGCCAGCGATCCCGAGCTGGGTGCGAGCATTGCCCTTATCACCGATGGCCGCTTCTCCGGCGCCTCCAAGGGCCCGGCTATCGGTCACGTTTCGCCCGAGGCTGCCGTGGGCGGCCCGATTGCCCTGATCGAGGAGGGCGACCTTATCCAGATCAACATCCCCGAGCGCTCGCTGTCTATTGCGGGCATCGCCGGCAAGGAGATGGAGCCGGCCGAGATCGATGCCGTCCTGGCCGAGCGCCGAGCCGCTTGGAAGCCCAAGGCTAATCGTTACACCTCCGGCACGCTCAAGTTCTTTACCGAGCATGCAGTTTCCGCCATTCAGGGTGGCTACATGGAGTAGCGCCCATGCGCATCAAATATCTCCTCTCATAGATGCGCGGCACGAAAAGCTCCGAGCTTGCACGAGCTCGGAGCTTTTTTGTTCAACCTTAGCTAAAAGCCTCGTCCCTAAATGACTGGTTGGAAGTTGCGCCGAATTGGGGATAGTTTGACGGCGCGGGTGTCGCCAGCGGCCCCTATTTCGCCGTAAATGAGGAGATGGGGGATGCGATAGTATTACGTGGTGATATTCGACAAACCGTGGGCTTCATCCGAGGGCTTTATGGAACAACACCAGCATTATCAGAGCCTGCAAGATCAGGCATACAACGCATTGCGCTCCAAGATCATCTATGCCGAGCTCAAGCCCGGCACGCGCCTTTCGGCGATTGGTCTGGAAAAAGAGACAGGAATCGGGCGTACGCCCATTCGCGAATCCTTTGTGCGCCTGCGCGAGCAGGAGCTGGTCGAAACACGTCCCAAAAGCGGCACCTACGTTTCTAAGATCAGCATGGAACACGCCGAGAATGCCTGTTTCTTGCGCGAAAAGCTCGAAAGAAGCGTACTCATTAAATGTTGTTCGGCTGCTACGCCCGAGCAAAAGCAGCGGCTTGAGCAGATTCTTGCCGAGTCCGAGTCGCTCGACCATGGCGAAACGCGTCGCTTTTTCGACCTGGACAACCTGTTCCATGAGACGTGTTTTGCGATTGCCGGCCGTCACATGTTGTGGGATTGGATGAAGAGCGTCAATACGCACTTTGAGCGATACAACTGGTTGCGTATGGTGTCGCAGGATCTGGACTGGGAGCCGATCCGTGGGCAGCATCGCCGGATTCTCGAGGCCATTAAGAAGGGCGATACCGACACGGCGAGCTATCTGGCAGAGACGCATTTGCATCTAATGCCCGAGGAGCAGGGCCCGGTTATCGCCTTACATCCTGACTATTTTGAGCTGTCCAAAGACTCGGCCATCTAACTCGTTCCCTTCATTAGTTGCGGTGAAATAGGGATTGTTTTGCGGCTCTGATGGTGTAAGCAGTCCGTATTCCACCGCAAGTGCCGGGGCACATCGG
Source organism: uncultured Collinsella sp. (assembly GCA_900541005.1). Lineage (GTDB taxonomy): Bacteria > Actinomycetota > Coriobacteriia > Coriobacteriales > Coriobacteriaceae > Collinsella. The sequence goes on from UQIP01000007.1 coordinate 24,672, forward strand.
GGCACGAAAACGCTGCGGCGCCGCTTGGAGGAAAAGACCGGAAGCAAGGGTCCATTCCTCCAGACGGTGCCACAGCTGTTTTGATGGTTCGGCTTTTGTCGAAGTGTCTTAGTTGAGTGCGACTGCCAGCCGAGTAGGCAAAGCGGCTCGGGGGCGTGTCGCTTCCGTCACGTTCTATCAGCATACAAGACGGTTTTGGTTCTTGCTCGTGACGGAAACGGCGCGCTTCCGAGCCGTTTTAAAAGAAAGGGGGCGAGGTCTAGGGCACGCCCCCTTTCACGATAGAGAGCTAAACCTAGCCGCGGACCTTTTTGACGACGTCCATGGCCTCGCGGGCAATCTGCTCGACCTTGGAGAAGTCGCCGTCGGCAAACAGGGCCGGCTTAACCATCCAGGTGCCACCGCAGGCGATGATGGCAGAGGAGCTCAGGTACTCCTCGACGTTGGCGGTGCTCACGCCGCCGGTAGGCATAAAGCGGTGACCGACAAACGGAGCGGCAAGGGCCTTGATGGTGTTCAGACCGCCATACTGGGACGCGGGGAAGAACTTGGTGACCTTGAGGCCCAGGTTCTCGGCGGCGGTAACCTCGGAGGGGGTCACGGTGCCGGGGAGGACGGGCAGGTCGATGTCGATGCAGTGCTTCACGACGTCCTCGTTGTAACCCGGGGAGACGATGAACTCGGCACCGGCGGCGCGGGCCTGCTCAACCTGCTCGACGGTCAGGACGGTGCCGGCACCAACGCACATCTCGGGCTCGGCCTCGGCCATAGCGGCGATGCACTCGGCGGCGCAGGCGGTGCGGAAGGTGACCTCGGCGGACTTCATGCCGGCTGCCATAAGGGCGTGGGCGAGCGGTGCGGCGTCCTCGACCTCATCGAGCACGACGACCGGCACGATGCCCAGGGACTCAAGCGTGGTGTAGAACTGATCGAACATGATGTTCCTTTCGATGTGTGGCGCGCATGGGCGCGTGATTGCCAAATGTGCTGGTCAGGAGCCGATTTTGGATTGGTTATCGGAGGCACTGCTTGGGGTTCAAGCAATTCCAAAACCGGCTGCTCGACCAGTCGTGTAGGGAATGCCAGGCAAAACCGGAATGGGACTGGTGGTTTTGCCCGGCCGGAGGAATCGGGGAGCGGGCCGCAGAGGTATGGGATTGGAAAGCTGCGGCCCGCGGAATGGAGACGGACTAGCGCGCGACGCGGGTGCCACCGTCGGCGGCGTTTGCCACGGCGGCAATCTCGTCAGCAGTCACCAGGTTGGAATCGCCCTTGATGGTGAGCTTGAGGATCGAGGCCGCAATGGCGTAGTTGACGGCAGCCTGCGGGTCAAAGTCGTTGATGAGGGCATGGACGAGTCCGGCGTTGAAAGCATCACCGGCAGCAACGCCCTCGAGCACGTGCACATCGTGAGCGGGGGAGAACCAGTGCTCGCCGCTCTCGGCGTCAAAGAGCATGCCCATCCAGATGGAGCGTTCGACGCAGGAGATGTTGCGAACGACCGAGGCGACCTTTTTGCAGCCGTACTCGGCGCAGATCTGACGGGCCATCTCGACATAGGTGTCGCGCTCCTCGATGCCGTGGGCAAGGGAGCCAGAGACGCAGGTCATGCCAAGGCCGGCAGGCGCATCCTCGTCGTTGGCGATGCAGATGTCGACGAGCGGCAGGAGTTCCTTCATGGTGGCCTGAGACTTCTCGGGCGACCACATTTTGCCGCGATAGTTGACGTCGCACACGGTGGTGATGCCCTTGGCGCGGCAGGCGGTGAGGGCATCCTTGCAGGCGGCAGCCATCTCATCGGAGACGGCGGGGGACACGCCGGAGAAATAGAAGACATCGATGCCCTTGAGGATCTCGTCCCAGTCAAAGACGTCGCGCTTGGCCATGTTGATGGCAGAGTACTTGCGGTCGTAGACGCAACCGTTGCCGCGCTGCGAGGCACCGACCTCAAACACATAGGAGCCAAGGCGGTCGCCCTGACGCACGACGCGCGTGGTGTCGACGTCGTAGGCCTTCAGCGAACGCAGGGCGCACTCGCCCAGACGGTTGGCCGGGACAACGGAGACGTAAGCGGCCTTGTCGCCCTGGTAGGCCAGGGAAAGCGCAGTGTTGGCCTCGGCGCCGCCGTAGCGGACGTCAAACTCGGTTGCCTGCTCAATACGCAGGTGGTCTTTGGGTGAGAGTCTCATCATGATCTCGCCGAAGGTAAGAACCGTTTTACCCATGGTCGCGCAGCTCCTTTTACTCGTGCGTACACCTTTGATATGGCGTTGGCACGCAGGTGCCAAGACGGTAGGGTGCGTCTTTGCACCTGTGTGCCAACGCTCACCGAAATCGGTTTACGAAATCGGTTTCGTTTCGAGTTGTAGTATACTCACCTACAGCGTTTTGCAACCGAGATTTTTAAAAAATGCCTAAAATGGCTCAGACTGCCGACATTGGGAAACGGGGTGCGCTATGGCGCAGATGAGAATCAAGGACATTGCCGCCGAGGCGGGCGTGAGCCCGGCCACGGTCTCGCGCTATCTCAACAACCGCCCCGGGCAAATGACCGAGGAGACCCGTGCTCGCATCGCGTCAGTTATCGAGCGCACCGGCTATCGCCCACGTGCCGCCGCGCGCAATCTGCGCAGCTCGCGCACCAACCTTATCGGCGTGATCTTGGCCGACATCGCCAACCCGTTCTCCAGCGCCATGCTCGAAGGACTTTCCGCCAGTGCCGCCGCGCGCGGCTGCTCGCTCATGACGGCCATTAGCAGCAACGACCCCGCTAAGGAAGCAGAGTCGCTCACCAGACTTATCGATGCCGGCGTGGACGGCTTGGTCGTCAACACCTGCGGAGGCAATGACGAGGCGATCGTCGCGGCGGCGGGGCGCCTGCCCGTTGTGCTGCTCGACCGCGACGTTGCCGACGGCGGTGTCGATCTAGTGACATCTAACAACCGTGAGCTGGTCGCTGGCTTGGTAGACGAGCTCGCCGCCGCTGGCAGCGAGCGCCTGTGCCTGCTCACCGAGGCAAGCGACGACAGCCCCGTCCGTCGCGAGCGCGCCGAGGCCTTTGCCGACGAGCTTTCGCGACGCGGCCTTGCGGGTGACGTCGTCACTCTGGCCGACGGTGGCGCCACGGGCGTTGGCCGTTTGGACAAGACCATCCGCGACTACGCGGGCAAAAGGCTCGGCCTTATCGCCGTCAACGGCCTGGTTTTCCTGCGTCTGACCGAGGCGCTGGCGCAGCTTGGTCCCTCGCTGCCGGCGGGGCTCAAGATCGCGACGTTTGACGACTACCCCTGGAACCATGTGCTCTTTGGCGGCGTCACCACGGCCGCGCAGGACACCCTCACCATTGCCGAGCGCGTAGTCGAGCGCCTTTCCGAGCGCATCGACGTCGTTACCACCACCGTGGGCGAGGCCGCAAAGCTGGCGCCCAAACGCATCGAGATCCCCGGCCACATCGAACACCGCGCATCGACCTCTCGCTAGCCGCTCGTTCGCAACTGCCTGTTCGCGCACGTTTTTTGAGCGCTTGATACGCTTTAACCCTGCGGAAACATTTTTCTGCGATAGTATCTGCGATATAGACCAGTCGAAACCCGCCCGAAAGAAAGGGGAGCGACATGAACCAGCAGAACATCGATTACGTACTCCGCTCCGTAGAGCAGCGTGACATCCGCTTTGTGCGTCTGTGGTTTGTCGACATTCTCGGCCGCCTCAAGAACTTTGCCATTAGCCCCGAGGACCTCGAGGTCGCTTTTGAGGAGGGTATTGGCTTTGACGGCTCCGCCATCGAGGGCTTTGCCACGCCCGAGGAAGCCGACATGCTGGCGTTTCCCGATGCTTCGACCTTCCAGATTCTGCCGTGGCGCCCGAGCCATAACGGCGTCGCCCGCGTGTTCTGCGACGTGTGCACCCCCGATCGCAAGCCGTTTGCCGGCGACCCGCGCGACGCCCTGCGCCGCATGTTCTACAAGGCCGAGAAGGCTGGCTATCTGCTCAACGTGGGCGCCGAGCTGGAGTATTACTACTTCCCCGACGAGCACACCCCCGAGCCGCTCGACAACGTGGGCTACTTCGATCTTTCGGTGAGCGACGCCGCTCGCGACCTGCGCCGCAACACGGTCCTCACGCTCGAGAAGATGTCCGTGCCCGTGGAGTACACCTTCCACGCCGCCGGCCGCTCGCAGCACGGCATGAGCCTGCGCCATGCCGAGGCCCTGAGCATGTCCGACGCCATCACCACTGCCAAACTCATCATTAAGCAGCAGGCCTACGAGAGCGGTTGCCACGCCTCCTTTATGCCCAAGCCGTTGGCGGGCGAGGACGGCAGCGCGATGTTTTTGCATCAGTCGCTATTCGACCACGACGGCAACAACGTCTTTTGGGGCGAGGACGACGAGAAGTACCATCTTTCCGACGTCGCCAAGCACTACATGGCCGGCATCCTGGCGCATGCCCGCGAGATTAGCGCCATCACCAACCCCACGGTCAACTCGTACAAGCGCATCACCACGGGCGGCGACTCCGTGCCGCAGTACGCCACGTGGGGCCTGCGCAACCGCGCGAGTATGGTCCGCATCCCGGTCTACAAGCCCGGCAAGCAGCTGTCCACGCGCATCGAGCTTCGTAGCCCCGACCCCATGGCCAACCCGTACCTGGTCAACGCCGTCACGCTGGCGGCTGGTCTCGACGGCATCGAGCGCAAGCTGGAGCTCCCGCCCGAGGCCACGGCCGAGACGCTCAAGCTCTCCGACCGTCAGATGGTCGAGGCCGGCTACACGCCGCTGCCGCGTTCGCTCAAAGAGGCGCTCGACGTGTTTGAGGACTCGCAGTTTATGAAGGATGCCCTCGGCGAGCACATCCACAGCTTCTTCCTTAAAAAGAAGCGCGACGAGTGGCATAAGTTTGAGTCTACGATCACCGAGTGGGAGATCAAGCACTACCTGGCGAACTCCTAATCGCGCTGGCTTGTTTCAGTACGATTGAGCTCATTTCTTTGGAGGCCGATATGTCCGAAAAGAGTGCCCTGTTCATGGCGCGCACGACGCGCTTCCACGAGTTTGCCCGCAGCTTGACGACCACCCTGGGTGTCGAGGTGAGCCTGGCAACCCCCGATTCGCCGACTGCAGCGCACGACTTTGACCTGCTGATTCTCGATTCCGATGGCATCCGCAGCGACCGCATCGATCAGATTGCCAAATGGCTCGACGACCGCGGCGGCGTCCCCATGCTGGTGATCGTCGACGACGAGGCACTCGGCACCCTGCGTCTGCCGAATCACGCGCATGCCGACTTTGTATGCCCCACGGCGACGCCCAACGAGCTCAAGGCTCGAGCGCAGCGCCTGATGGGCGAGGAGGAGACCGTCACCGCCGACGATGTGCTCAACATCGATAACCTCGAGATTAACCTGGCAACCTACCAGGTGACGCTCGATAACGAGCCTATTGACCTGACGCTGATGGAGTACTCGCTGCTGAGCTTTTTGGCGACGCATCCCAACCGTGCCTACAGCCGCGAGGTGCTGCTGCACCGCGTGTGGGGCTTTGAGTACTGCGGTGGCACGCGCACCGTCGACGTGCACATCCGACGCATCCGCTCCAAGGTGGGCCCGCAGATCGCGGCGCACATCACCACCGTCCGCGGCGTGGGCTATCTGTTTAAGGACTAGCTTTCCACCACAAAGGGGACAGGCACCTTCGTGGTGGTTTTGACGCAGGCCGGGTCCTTTCGGGTCTGCGGCAGAACTTAAGCCTTCCTAAAAGATTGCGTTCTCATACACTTGCGCCCGCATATTGGGGTACAACTCAACGTGAACAATGATGGCCCGCCACATGTTTGGCGGGCCTTTGGTTATTTGACGAAAGGATCGCAGCTATGAGCGAGAACGATTCCCAGCGTCCCCAGGACGCGGGCAACGCCGGCGAGACCCAGCAGCAGCCGCGTGTGCAGGTGGAGTCGACGCCTGCCGGTAGCAACATTCCCTACGTGCAGGCTTACGACACGCAGACCGGCAAGCCGCTGGGCGGCCAACAGGTCGTGAACAAGCACACGGTGGTCAAGACCAAGACCAAAAAGCTGCCGATTTTCATTACAGCGCTCGCCGGCTGCGCCTGCGGCGCCCTGTTGGTCATCGCGCTCATTATGAGTGGCACGCTCGATATCGGTGGCGGAAAGAATGCCGTGACGGCGGGTGCTTCGGGTTCGTCGACGCAAAAGATCACCATTGACTCCGAGGATACTACGCTGGCCGAGGCCGTTTCCGCCAAGGCCCTGCCCTCCGTCGTTTCCATCACTGCCACTTCGAGCGGCAGCCAGAATGGCTCGCTTTCGCAGTCTGCTGACGAGTCGGATGGCTCGGGCAGCGTCGGTTCGGGCGTGGTGCTCGATACCGAGGGCCACATCCTCACCAACAACCACGTGGTCGATGGTTACGACCAGTACGTGGTGACCATGGACGACGGCACCACCTACGAGGCGGAGTTCGTGGGCAACGACGCCTCGAGCGACCTGGCCGTCATCAAGCTCAAGGACGCCGACGCTTCCAGGCTCACGCCGATCGAGATCGGTGATTCCTCCAAGCTCAACGTGGGCGAGTGGGTCATGGCAATCGGTTCGCCGTTCGGTAACGAACAGTCTGTCTCTACGGGCATTGTGTCGGCGCTGTATCGCTCCACGGCCATGAGCTCTACCAGCGGCAACACCATCTATGCCAACATGATCCAGACCGACGCCGCCATCAACCCGGGCAACTCCGGCGGCGCGCTCGTCAATGACAACGGCGAGCTCGTGGGCATCAACTCGCTCATCGAGAGCTACTCGGGCTCCAGCTCGGGCGTGGGCTTTGCCATTCCGGTTAACTACGCCAAGAACATTGCCGACCAGATTATCGACGGCAAGACGCCGGTGCATCCGTACATGGGCGCTACGCTTTCGAGCGTCAATGCGCTCAACGCCCGCACCAACAAGCTGAGCACCGATAGCGGCGCGTATGTGGCGAGCGTCGTCGAGGACGGTCCCGCCGCCAAGGCTGGCATCCAAGAGGGCGACGTCATCACCAAGCTGGGCGACGACGAAATCACGAGCGCCGATGGTCTGATCATCGCACTGCGCAGCCACGAGGTGGGCGAGAAGGTCGAGATCACGCTTATGCGCGGCAAGGAAGAGAAAAAGGTCACCGTCGAGCTGGGCTCCGACGAGGAGCTGCAGAACCAGCAGCAGGACGACAGTTCGACCGACACCGGCAACGGCGGTATTACCGACGAGCAGCTGCGCCAGTACCTGGAGGAGCTGCTGGGCCAGCAGGGCCAGGGTCAAGGCTACGGTCAGGGTTTCTAACGAGCCGTATCGCACATATCGAAGCCAGAGGGGCTGTCCCATCAACGCGGGACAGCCCCTCTTTTCTCATTGATCCGTTGGGGACGGAGGAAAACGGATCACTTGGGGCTGACAAGAGGCCTGGTTCGGAATGGTCTGGACAGTTAGTTCAGATACGTATAAATCTGGGGCAGCTTGGGATGCGTTTTGAGCAATTTTTGATTGGGATGGGGCTCGAATGGGTGTTTGGAAGGGAGAGCGGGACGTTTACATGGTCTCGAGGAGCCCAAATTAGTTGAAACAGGGGTGTTCGTGCCTGATTCAGCTCTAGGATTTATACGTATCTGAACTAACTGTCCACCCCGGTCCGGCCGCTGCCGATTCGGTGCGGTTCGAAAGGGTTATTCGGCCCCGTTGCGACCGGTGGTACTCTTGTATCCGTTTGAAATCGAGCGAAGGAGTGCCGCTATGGAGCAATCGAGCCTGTTTGGTGACGGCGTGGACATCGATACCGAAACGCCCACGACCGCGGAAGCCACCGCACCGACCGACGCCCATGCCCAGGCGGCAGCGCGCGCGGCCGAGCTGCGCCACGAGCTCGATTACCACGCCTATCGCTATTACATGCTCGATGCGCCCGAGATCACGGACGCTGCCTTTGACAAAATGCTCGTTGAGCTGCAGGAGATCGAGGCTGCCTACCCCGATTTGGTAACGCCCGACAGCTATACCCAGCGTGTGGGCGGCTACGTGAGCGAGCAGTTTACGCCGGTCACGCATATGGCGCGCATGTATTCCATGGACGATGCCATGGATCTGGACGAACTTGACGCGTGGCTCCAACGAACCGAGGATGCGCTCGGCGCAGGTAGCGTCACCTATACCTGCGAGCTCAAGATTGACGGCTTGGGCGTTGCGCTTACCTATCAAAACGGCACCTTCGTGCGCGCGGCCACGCGCGGCGATGGCACCACGGGCGAGGACGTGTCGCTCAACGTGCGCACCATCAAGGATGTGCCCATGCACCTGTCCGAGCCGGCACTCGCCCACATGGGCGCCGACCGCGAGCGCACCATTGAGGTACGCGGCGAGGTCTACATGCCCAAGGGCAGCTTTGTTCGTCTGAATGAAGAGGCCGATGCCGAGGGCCGCGACCCCTTCGCCAACCCGCGCAACGCCGCCGCCGGCAGCCTGCGCCAAAAGGATCCCAAGGTCACAGCACGCCGCGATCTGGCCACCTTTATCTACGCCATCGCCGATACCGACCCGTTGCACGTCCACAGCCAGCGCGAGTTTCTGGACTGGCTGCGTAGCGCCGGCTTTAGCGTCAACCCCAACGTGGCCCGTTGTGCCACGCCGGCCGAGGTTCACGAGTTCTGTGCCCAGGCGCTCGAACATCGCGGTGACCTGGACTACGACATCGACGGCGTGGTCGTAAAGGTCGATAGCTTCCAGCAGCAGCTCGATCTGGGCTTTACCGCCCGCGCGCCGCGCTGGGCCATCGCCTTTAAGTTCCCGCCCGAGGAAAAGCAGACCGTCCTGCGCGAAATTCGCATCCAGGTGGGCCGCACCGGTGTGCTCACGCCGGTTGCCGAGTTCGACCCGGTGACGGTCGCCGGCTCCACCATCGCGCGCGCCACGCTGCACAACATCGACGAGATCCGTCGCAAAAACGTGCGCGAGGGCGACACCATCATCGTGCACAAGGCAGGCGACGTAATCCCCGAGGTCGTGGGCCCGGTGCTCGACAAGCGCCCGGCCGATTCGGTCGACTGGCAGATGCCCGAGGTCTGCCCCGTGTGCGGCAGCCCCGTGGTCCACGAGGATGGCGAGGTTGCCTACCGTTGCGTCTCCATCGACTGCCCCGCGCAGCTCAAGGAGCGCCTGCTTCACTGGGTGAGCCGCGGTTGCATGGACGTCGACGGCCTGGGCGACGAGATCGTCGACAAGATGATCGCCGCCGGCCTGATCCACGATGTCGCAGACTTCTACCAGCTCACGGTCGACGATATCGCAGGTCTAGACACAGGGCGCACTTATGCCAGCTCCAACAGCAAAAAGGGCGTCAAGAAGGGCGATCCCATTCCGGTAGGCCTCAAGACAGCCGAGAAAATCATCGCCGAGCTCAACAAGTCCAAGAGCCAGCCGCTCGGTCGCGTGCTGTTTGCTCTGGGTATCCGCCACGTGGGCAAGAGCGTGGGCGAGGTCATCGCCGAGCGATTCCTGTCGATTGACAAGCTCATCTTGGCGAGCGAAGAGGACATCGCCGAGTGCGAGGGCATCGGTCCCAAGATCGCGGCGAGCGTCAAGCAGTTCCTGGCCGTGCCCGAGAACCTTGCCGTGCTGGAGCGCCTGCGTCAGGCGGGCCTGTCGCTCGAGGTCGATTTGGGCGCCGCACACGCGCAAGCTGCAGCCGACGCTGGCGTGGCGGGCGAGCTCGCCGACGCACAACCGCTCGCGGGTCTGACCTTCGTGCTCACCGGCACGCTCGTCAACCGCACGCGCGACGAGGCAGGCGCGGCGCTCAAAGTGCTCGGCGCCAAGGTTTCGAGTAGTGTGTCGAAGAAGACGAGCTATCTGGTCGCTGGCCCCAAAGCGGGCTCCAAGCTCACCAAAGCCGAGCAGCTGGGCGTACCCGTGCTGGACGAGGACGCACTCGAGCAGATCTTGGCTACTGGTGAGGTGCCCCAGGCTTAGGACATCGATAATCAAATTAGAAAACCTCCCGGAAAGGTTGATACTTTCCGGGAGGTTTTTATTTGGGCGTGGTGGCGGGCAGCATGATCTGCGTCATGTAGGTTGCTGAGGGTGACCCTGCGGAGCGGTGTCGTTCCGGAGCGATAGAAGATTCATACAAAGCAAAGGGGGCCCGCAGTGAGGTTCCACAACGGGGCTGCCCCATTGTGATGAGTTTTATACACTTTAACATTAACATTAACGTGTATACTTAGCAGTGAAGATATATGTTGAGAGGAGCAGTTATGGTTACCGTCGCGTTTTCGGAACTGCGCCAAAACCTTACGCAGGTGGCCGAAAAGGTTGCCAATGAGGGCGAGGAGGTTGTGGTCTTCAAGCGGAGCAAGCCGTTGTTCAAGATCGTGCCGCTCGACTATCAAAGCCCGGTTGCAGTGGAATATGACGCTGCCCAGGAGCGCGGGGGTGCAAAGCCGACGTGCGGCTCGGACAAGCCCAAGCGCGACGTGGGTACGATGTGGCATCCCAAGATCACCTGGAAGGAGATCCGTGAGATGCTCGCGGAGAATGAGGACTACCAGGAGTATCTCGATATCGTAGCCAAAATGCCAAAAGGAACGCCGCTCGATACGATGACGGTTGAAGATGAAAAGCGCGTCGCGAGGGAGCGCTACCTATGAGAGCATTTCTCGATACCAATTTTCTGCTCGATTGCGTGCTTCCGGGCCGGCCGGAGCACGTAGCGGCGCAAACGATCAAGGGGCTCGTCGACGTGGGGCTTATCGAAGGCGTTGTTTCGGCCTGCTCTCTCAAGGACGCGTATTACATTCTCACCAAACAGGCCGGCGAGGCGCGCGGGCGCGAGGTAGTGCGCGACTGCCTTAAGAGCTACTCGGTAGAGTCTCTCGACCAAGAGGCTTGTTTTGCCTCCGCCTATTCCGATGAGCCGGACTTTGAGGACGGCTGTATCCGTGCGATGGCCGAGCGTGCCGGCGTGGACTTTATTATCACGCGTGACCGCGCCGCTTTTGTGCGCTCGACCATCAAGACCTTCTCGCCTGCAGAGTTCATCCGTGCGTTTCCGATTCCGGAGGAGTAAAACCGCCATATCGGGGACTGTCCCCGGCGTTTAGCGAGCTTGTTGGGAGGCTCCTGGTTCAGTGACTGTTACAAAAAACGGCTATAGCAAATTTGTTGTACTTCGATCCGAGGACTACGACCTCATGGTTCAGGAACAGGCTAAGGCTCGTCTGATGGCTCGTATAGCTGTGGCCGAGCGGGAGCGTGCTGCTGGCACGGCGCGTGATGCCTTTGAGGCTCTCGATGACCTTGAGGCAAAATATGGCCTATAACGTCAAGATTCTGCCTTCAGCCGAACGTTTTCTAGGCAGTTCTTATCTGGACGGGGCAACCGGCACCGTGATTTGCGTCACGTAGGTTGTGGGGTCGTCGCTGATGATGTCGTCGATCAGGGCGATCTCGCGTTGCCCCGCTACGCCACCAGCTTGTCAAAAGCCCCGCGCCGGTTGAGCACGGTAAACGCGACAACACAGATGACTGCCGACAAAATCGATCCGCACGGCGAGGCGATGCCCATGGGAAACAGCGTGTTGGAATAGGCATTCGACAGCAGCCAGGCGCCGGGCACGCGAATGAGCGCCACGGCCAGTACGTTGTGCACAAAGCCGATGTAGCTCTTGCTATACGCAGCGAAAAAGCCGCTAAAGCAAATGTGGATGCCGGCAAAGATTGCGTCGAAAATATAACTGTGCATATAGCCGGTACCGGCCGCGACCACCGCGGGGTCCTTGGCAAAAAAGCCGATAAACGCCGGCGCCACCAGCCACATCAGCGCCGTGATCAGGCAGCCGTACACCACCGAGATGGTCATGGCATCTTTGAGCACCTGACGCGCGCGGTCGCCCTTGCCCGCGCCGGCATTTTGCGCCGTGAGCGCGCTGACGGTGGCGCCCATGGAGCTCGGCACAATGAACAAAAAGCTGATCATCTTCTCGACCAGGCCCACGGCGGCGGCGTCGACCAGGCCGCGGTGGTTGGCGATGACGGTGATAAACATAAACGCCACCTGAATGCAGCCGTCCTGCACGGCCACGGGCACGCCGATCTTAAGGATGCTGCCGAGCACCTCGGGCTGGGGGCGCAGGTCGCTGCGCTTAACATGGATGTTCGTGCGGCGGCTCTTAAGCCACACGAGTGCGAGGGCAACGCTGGCCGTCTGCGCGGTCACCGTGCCGAGCGCCGCGCCCACGGGGCCGAGCCCCATGTGGCCGATAAATAGAAAGTCGAGTGCGATGTTGATGATGCATGCCACGCCAATCACGTACATAGGCGAGCGCGAATCGCCCAGCCCGCGAAAGATGGCCGAAAGAATGTTGTATGCGGCGATAAACGGAATGCCGACAAAGCAGATACGCAGGTAGGCGGCGGTGCCTTCGACTGCCTCGGGCGGCGTGCCAATGAGCGCCACGATTTGCGGGCACAGCGCAAGCAGGACAGCAGCCAGTACCACCGAGACGCCCATAAAGAGCGTGATGGTGTTGCCGATGGCGGTCTCGGCGCGGTCGAAGCGGCGTGAGCCCACGGCGTGGCCGACGATAACCGTCGTTCCCATGGCCAGGCCCACGAGCGTCACAGTGATGATATAGAGCGTCTGCGCGCCATTGCCCACGGCGGTGATGCCGGCGGCGCCGCTAAACTGCCCCATCATGTACAGGTCGGCCATGCCGTAGAGCATCTGCAAAAAGTACGAGAGCATATAGGGCAGGGCAAAGACCGCGATGGTCTTGAGGACATTGCCGCGTGTGAGGTCGTGTTCCATGGGCGGGGCTTTCTAGCTTGGTTTGTATACGTACCAGTGTAGTGAAAACCCTACAACGATTGTAGAGTCAAGGTTTGTGTCGACAGTGGGGCGAAAAAGTCTCGCGCACCATTATTCCGAGCGAATATGGACACACGTCACGAGAACTCGCCGCCGGCGCTAACCTTGCAGAAAACGATTTCGGAATACTTGACACCATTATTCGGCGCGCAATAATACGTGCGTTTGCGAACAACGTTTGATGGGGGTTGAACCTGCGTGCGCAATCTCAAAATACTGTTTTCCTATCTAGGGGCATACCGTCGCGATGCCATCCTCGGCGTGTTCTTTGTGTCGGTCGAGACGGTGCTCGAACTGTTTATCCCGGTCATCATGGCCAACATCATCGATGTGGGCGTGCCTGCGGGTGATATCAACTACATGCTGCTGCAGGGCGCGTACATGTTGGTGTGCGCTGCGCTTTCGCTGGTACTGGGCTTGGGTTATGCCCGCACGTCCGCCCGCGTTGCCTCGGGCCTAGGCGCTAACCTGCGCGAGGCCGAGTACAAAAAGATTCAAACGCTCGCCTTTGGCAACCTGGACAACTACGACGCCAGCTCGCTCGTCACCCGCATGACCACGGACATCACCGTTATCCAAAATGCTGTGGGCAACGGCTTTCGCCCTATGGTGCGCGGCCCGGTGACGCTTATCGTCGGCCTTATCTACGCGCTGATGCTGTCGCGCCCGCTCGCCACCGTCTTTGCGATCATCTTGCCCGTGCTGGCAATCGTACTGGGCGCCATCACCTATCGCGTCAGTCCGCTCTACCGCCAACTCCAGACCTCGATGGACCACCTCAACGGCGTGGTACAGGAAGACCTCACCGCCGTGCGTGCCGTCAAGGCCTACGTTCGTACCGAGCACGAGGAGGCCAAGTTCGACACCGTCAATACCGAGCTCGCGCGCACTGCGACAAAGACCTTTGGCAGCGCGGTGCTCAACCTGCCGGTGTTTCAGCTGTCGATGTACGTGGCTGCGCTCTCCATCCTGTGGATTGGCGGCCGCATGATTCTCGCCGGCAAGCTGGGCGTGGGCTCGCTCACGGGCTTTATGAGCTACGTGCTGCTGATCATGAATTCGCTCATGATGATTTCCAACGTGTTTTTGCTGCTCACGCGCGCTCTTACGAGTGTGGGCCGTATCGCCGAGGTGCTCGATGAGGAGCCCTTTATCGTCAACCCCGCGGGAGACCTCGCGATTGCGGCGCCAGCGGACGGCAGTATCGAGTTTCGCGACGTTTCCTTTAAATACCGCGCGGATGCAGCCGAGGATGTGCTCGAGCATATCGACCTTCGCATCGAGAGCGGCTCGACGGTGGGCATCCTCGGCGGCACGGGCTCGGGCAAGAGCTCACTTGTGCAGCTGATTGCGCGCCTGTACGACGCTACCGAGGGTGCCGTGCTTGTGGGCGGACGTGACGTGCGTGACTACGACCTCGCCGCCTTGCGCGACGCCGTGGGCATTGTGCTGCAAAAGAATGTGCTGTTTACGGGTACCGTGCGCGAGAACCTGCAGTGGGGCAATCCGCAGGCGTCGGACGATGAGCTCCTCGCGGCTTGCCGCGCGGCGTGCGTGGACGAGTTCCTTGATCGCATCGGCGGGCTGGACGGCGAGTTGGGCCAAGGCGGCGCCGGTGTCTCGGGTGGCCAGAAGCAACGTCTGTGCATCGCGCGCACGCTGCTCAAGCATCCGCGCGTGCTCATTTTTGACGACTCCACCAGCGCGGTCGATATGGCGACCGACGCTAAGATTCGCGAGCACATCGCCCGGATTTCCGATACGACCGTGCTCATCATCGCCCAGCGCATCGCGAGCGTCATGGATGCCGATCGCATTGTGGTGCTGGACGACGGTCGTGTCCACGGCGTGGGCACGCACGAGGAACTGCTGGCGGGCGACAACATATACCAGGAGATTTACGCCTCGCAGATGGAGTTTGCGGGGAACGCGGACGCCGGCGATGGCAACGACGGTGGCTGCGCGAATGATCCGTTTTCCTCCGTCGCATGCGGATCACCCTTGGAAGGGGGTGAGCGCCATGCCTAAGACCGCAGCCCAAGCACGCCCGGCCGACCTCAAGCGCACTGTACGCCGCTTGCTCTCCTACATGGGGCATGCCAAGTTCTCGTTGCTCGCGGTGGGCGTGCTCGCCTCCGTCGCCGCCATCGCGAGCCTCGCCGGCACCTACATGGTGCGCCCCATCGTTAACGGTTTGGCCACGGGCGGGGAGGAACTGCTCGCCAAGCAGGTCATCCTGACGGCGATCATCTACGCCGCGGGCGTGCTCTCGGCCCTGGGCTACTCGCAGATCATGGTGCGCGCGGCCCAACGCGTGGTGTCCGATATTCGCCGCGACCTGTTCGCGCACATCCAGACGCTGCCGCTCAGCTATTTTGACAGCACGCGCTCGGGCGACATCATGAGTTTTTTCACCAACGACGTCGACACCGTCTCCGAGGCGCTTAACAACAGCTTTGCCAACGTGATTCAGGCCGCCATTCAGGTTGTGGGCACCACGGCTATGCTCATCATCCTTAACTGGCAGCTCACGATTATCACACTCGTGTGCGATGCGGCCATTGTGCTGTATGCGCGCTACTCGGGCGCGCGCTCTAAGCGTTTCTTTGCTGCCCAGCAGGCATCGCTTGGCGACCTGGACGGATATATCGAAGAGATGGTCTCGGGTCAAAAGGTCATCAAGGTCTTTAACCGTGAGGCGGCGAATGTCGCCGGCTTTGCCTGCCGCAACGACGAGCTTCGCCGCACCGGCACCGCCGCCGTGAGCTATGCCAACTCCATGGTGCCCATGACTGTCGTGATTGGCTACGTCAACTATGCCATCGTCGCCGTGGCGGGCGGCATGCTCTGCATCAAGGGGTTCGCCGACGTAGGTGCGCTCGCGAGCTACCTGGTCTTTGTGCGCCAGGCCGCCATGCCCATCAACCAGTTTACGCAGCTCGGCAACTTCTTGCTCAACGCGTTGGCCGGTGCCGAGCGCCTGTTTGCCGCCATGGACCTTGAGCCCGAGGTGGACGAGGGCTGCGTGGAGCTGGTGCAGACGGGCGACGCCGCGTGGGCGTGGAAGATTCCCGAGGGCCAGGGCGTGGGCGCGTATGGGCATCTGCATGACGTGGCAGCCGTTGATGAGTCGGGCCGCGCGGTGGCCGCCGACGGCACCGAGCTCACGTGCGGCTTGGTCCCGCTTGCCGGCGACGTGCGCTTCCATGCCGTGGACTTTTCCTACGTGCCGGGCGCCCGCGTGCTCACGGACCTCAACCTGTTTGCCAAGCCGGGGCAAAAGATTGCGTTTGTGGGCTCCACGGGCGCCGGCAAGACGACCATCACCAACCTCATCAACCGCTTCTACGAGGTCGATGACGGCGAGATCACGTACGACGGCATCGACGTCAAGCACATTGCCAAGGCCAGCCTGCGCGGGTCGCTCGGCATTGTGCTGCAGGACACGCACCTGTTTAGCGGCACCATTGCGCAGAACATCCGCTTTGGCAAGCTCGACGCGACCGACGAGGAGGTGCGCGCCGCTGCCGAGGCCGCCTGCGCCGACTCGTTTATCCGCCGCCTGCCGCGGGGCTACGACACACCGGTCACGGCCGACGGCGCCAACCTGTCGCAGGGTCAGCGTCAGCTGCTCGCCATCGCGCGCGTGGCCGTCGCCGACCCGCCGGTGCTCATTCTGGACGAGGCCACGAGCTCCATTGACACGCGTACCGAAAAGCTCATCGAGCGCGGTATGGACCGCATCATGCGCGGACGCACCACGTTTATGATCGCGCACCGCCTGTCCACCGTCCGCGATGCCGACGCCATCATGGTCCTCGAACACGGCCGCATCATCGAGCGCGGCACGCACGAAGAACTGCTCGCCCAGCACGGCGAGTACTGGCAGCTGGCGCATGGCTTAAAAGAGCTGGATTAACCCGTTCGAGCGCGATGTTTTGATCCCTCCGTGCCCCTCACCTCGCCTCAAACCATCACAACATTCGACGCTTTTTGCCAAAATCGGGAAATGCATCGAATGTTGTGATGGTTTTTCTGCCACTCGACCGGGCGGAATCGCTTTCTTGCGCACGAAGGTGTGCGGACCCGTGGGCAGGGGAATAAGGTTGGTTATCCGACTCCATTGGAGGGCTCATGGACCTGCCGATCGTCCTGTCCCATAAGACTGCCTGGCTGTACCACAACGTGGCGCGCCCGTCCGAGCCGCTCTCGCGAGCAAGCAGCCTATACGATGAGGACTCGCTTGCTAACGAGGCGGAGCCGACCGCGCACCTGCCCAAATTGGGACTCGATGCCAAAGGGCTGAGGGCTTCAACGGCAGTTGGGGTCGTTACCGACTATCTGGTTTCGCTCGGTATTCCACGAGAAGAGCTCGATCATATCGATACGCTCGTCAACTTCGATTTTGAGCGCTCGACGCCGGCTGGATTCAGGTGCCACGTGTTTGGAGCGCCGGTACCTCCAGGCCATCTTATCGAGGTGGCAGAGGGCCTTCTAGTGGTTGATGAGGCCATGTGCTTTGTCCAAGCGGGTTCGTGGATGAGCGAACCCGAGCAGCTGGAATATGGCTACGAAATCTGCGCCCGATACCATTTGAATCATCTATCGACAGGCGATTATATCGAGATGGGGCAGAGGTATACCGTTGCCGACTTGATTGCTTATTGCAATGAGAACCGATCTCGTCAGGGGGCTATACGCGCGGCCGCCGTGCTCAAGCGCGTGCACGATGGCGCGCGGTCGCCCATGGAGACGGCCACCGCAATCATGGTCGTAGCAAAGCGTTCCCAGGGAGGGCTGGGATACGCCAAGATCGAGCTCAACCATCGGGTCGATGTTCCCAACGAGTTCAAGTATCTCGCAAAGGCCGGGTATTTCGAGATCGACGTATATGCGCCTGCGAGCGGTACGGGGATTGAATACAACGGCTCGGACCATCTTGATAAACAGCGCAGCGCGTCGGATGCGGAGCGCATGACCGTGCTGAGCGCACTGGGCTTTAAGATGATCGTCCTCACCGGGACTCAGTTTGCCCATCAGCTGCAATTGCACCGGGCGATGAACGCCATCGCGCTCGCTATGGGTCTCAAGTGCGACCGAAGCGAAGCGTTCCAGAAACGTCAAAACGACCTGCGAGAATTCGTGATTCGGCACTGGGACGGCGGCCTTTAGGGACGTTTTGGTCCCTCTACGGGGTGCCGTGGGTAGGCAAACCATCACAACATTCGACGTTTTTCGCCAAAATCGGGAAAAGCATCGAATGTTGTGTTGGTTTGTATGCTGAGGATGGGCTTGGAAAGTCCGTTTTGCTCGAAGCAACCTGTCCTGTCGTACGGGTGTCGGCATGATTCCCCCCGTGGGGTATTATGTTTTCCGAAGAATAAAACGCCGCGTGAGGGGAGGGCTGCGTGGACGGGCGCGTGCAACATGACGGTTTTGGCCGCGATATCAACTACCTGCGCATTGCCGTTACCGACAAGTGCAATTTCCGCTGCATTTACTGCATGCCGGCCGATGGCGTGGCGCCCCGCGCGCATGACGAGCTGCTCAGCGCCGAGGAAATCGCCCGCTTTGTGCGCTTGGTGGCGGGGGAGGGCATTCGCCGCGTACGCCTGACGGGCGGCGAGCCGCTGGTCAGCCGCCGTATCATCCCGCTTATTCGCGACATCCGCGCGATCCCGCAGATCGAGGACATCTCGCTCACCACCAACGGCGCCCTGCTGCCCAAGCTGGCACCGCAGCTCAAAGATGCCGGGCTTAACCGCGTCAACATCTCACTCGACACACTCGACCCTACGCTGTTTGGAAAGATCACGCGCCTGGGCCGGCTCGAGCAGACCATGGCCGGCATCGATGCGGCGCTGGCTTGGGGCTTTGAGCCCGTTAAGGTCAACTGCGTTGTGGTGCGCCGGCTCAACCAGGATGTGGCGGCCCTCGCACGGCTGACCGTCGACCGCCCCATTCATCTGCGCTTTATCGAATACATGCCCATTGGCGACGAGCACACGAGCTCGCATTGCGCTGTGGACCCGCATGCGCCCGCGCTCAATCCCGAGCTGTGGGACGCGAGCGATACCGTGCCGAGCGACGAGCTGCGGGCGCGCATCAACGCCGAGGCCGCCGCGGCGGGACTGGGCGAGCTCGAGCCGCTCGGCATCAACGACGCTCCTGCTGGTGCGGGCCCCGCGCGCTATTGGCACTTTCCGGGCGCGGCGGGAACGGTCGGCTTCATTAGCGCCATGTCCAACCATTTTTGCGCGAATTGCAACCGTCTGCGCCTGACGGCCGATGGCAACGTGCGTCCGTGCCTGTTCAGCGATGCCGAGTATTCGGTGCGTGAGGCGCTGCGCCGTGGTGATGATATGCAGGTACTTTCGATTTGGCGCGATGCCGTGGCCCACAAACCGCAGGAACACGCGATAATTGAGGGCACGCAACGATTTATGTCCCAAATCGGAGGATGATCATATGGCCAAGAGCAGGTACGCCGACGCCACCAAGGCCGCTCGCAGGGCCGCGATGTCTGCCCACAAAGTTACGGCTGCGGCGAATGCTGGCAACGCCGACGTGTCCGCGCAGCCGTCTGCCAGTGCTGCCGCCGAGCCCGCCCGCGACGCCCGTCGCGACGAGCTGACGCACGTGGACGCCAAGGGCGAGGTGCGCATGGTCGACGTGTCCGACAAGGCCGAGACCCATCGCATTGCCATCGCCGAGGGCACCATCCTCATGCACCCCGAGACACAGGCCATGGTGCTGCAGGACCGCGCCAAAAAGGGCGATGTGCTTGCCTGCGCGCGTGTGGCGGGCATCATGGCCATCAAACGCACGAGCGACATCATTCCCATGTGTCATCCGTTGCTCATTACCAAGAGCAAGTGCGACATTGCGCCCATCGCTCCAGCGGGGACGCCGGCCGAGGACGTGCCCGAGGGCTGGGCGCCGGCGCGCGCGGACGGGCAGGTTGGCTTTCACGTACTGGTTACGGCCGGCGTGACGGGCAAGACGGGTATCGAGATGGAGGCCCTGACCGGCGCGAGTGCCGCGTGCCTTACGATCTATGACATGTGCAAGGCCGTCGACCGCGGCATGGAGATTGTCGACGTGCGCCTGTTGCACAAGGAGGGCGGCCGCTCGGGTGTGTGGGATCGTGCCGAGCGTCAGGCCGCTGCCGTTGAGGCCGTGGGAGCCGCGGGCGACGCACCCGCGAGTGCACCCGTCGCCGTGGCGTCCGCAGCTCCGACACCGGCCGTCCCCGCGATTGCGTTTATCGGCTACCAAAACTCGGGCAAGACCACGCTCGTCGAGAAGGTCATTGCCGAGCTCACCCGCCGCGGCCTGCGCGTGGGCTCGCTCAAGCATCATGGGCATCACGGCTTTGATATCGATGTGCCCGCTAAGGACACCTGGCGCCATCACCAAGCCGGATCCAAGCACGTAGGCCTCATCTGCGCCACGCGCTGGGCGGAGTACGCCGACACGCGCGAGGAGGACGAGATGCCCGCGCGCGAGCTGTTGTCGCGCTACAACGATGTCGACGTGGTGATCATCGAGGGCTACAAGACCGAGGGCTTCGACAACATCGTGGTCGCGCGCTCCGGTGTCGACCGTCTGCGCGGCAAGAGCTCGCTCGACCTGGTCGACGGTCACACGCTGGCCCTTGCCTGCAACGAAGCCCTGGCACGCCAGGCATTCGATGCCGGCTTTGCGACCCGAGCCATCAACATCAACGACGCCCGAGCCATCTGCGACCTCATCCAAGATCATCTGGCCTAAAACCTGCCAAAAAGGGACAGGTTTATTTTGGCAGGTTTTATCTGGGCAAACGTCATTTCCACCACAAAGGGGCCAGGCACCTTTGTGGTGGTTTTTGCTTTGGTAGATGTGCGGGACATGCCTTACAATCTACCAAGTAGTTCATGACGGGCGGAAAACGGAGAGAAGGGGTCTGATGCGTCCTTAATGTTTCATGCGGATTGATTGATTCGATAGACGGTGGCGAATGCCCACCGCCCGTATTCGTATGAAACAAGGAGTCTCCATGCTCGCCTCTCTTTTCTCAAAGCCTCAATCATCGCTGTCCGTGCAGGCCAAGCGCCTGGTGGCGATGCGCTTTCTCATCTACACCGGTTTTCAGACCAGCTACTTTATCGGCGTTATCGGAACGCTCACCTATGCGGACGATGCCTCGGTCGTGGCGACATCGTTGGCCGTCCTGTTTATGAATGTTTTTGTAATCCTGGGATCCTTTGCGGGTGGCGCGGCGCTCGACGCCTGGGGCCCGCGCCACCATTTCTTGCTGAGCATCGTGGGCACGCTGACAACCGGCGTGGCGATTATTGCCTTTGGCAGCGCGACCGGCATCGTCCTGCTCGGCGCGGTGCTCCTGGGCTTTGTGATGGGGTTCGCCCAGCCCATCGCCACATCCTATCCGGCCTACCTCACCGATGATCCCGTCGAGCTCAAAGACATCAACTCCGCCATCGCCATGTTTTCAAACGTGAGTATCATCGTTGGCCCCACGCTGGGCGGCTTTGTCGCGGCGGCTGCGTCGTCGCGCGCGGTGTTCGTGCTTATGATGCTCTTTACCGCGTTGGCGCTTCTCGCCGGCTGGGGCTTTAGGCCGCAGACCAGCCATGTCGCCGGGCATGCGGATGCCGATTCGGCAGAGGAAGGGGAGCGTGCGGGACAAAGCTCCAACCCCAGCAAATCCACCCGCGCAACCTTCGCGACCAGCATCAAGACAGTCTTTACCAACAGCGTCCTCGCCCTACTGTTCTGCATCATCTTTCTTTCGAACTTCGGCTATGGCGCCTTCGATCCGCTAGAGTCGTTCTTCTACCGCGATGTTCTGCACGTCGGTGTCGAATGGATGGGCTGGCTCTCGTCGGCCAGCGGTGTGGGCGCGGTGCTGGGCGCTGTGGCCGTGCTCCGCTTGCCGCCGCACCTGGTCAACCTTAAGACGCTGCTTGTGGCGCTCATGTCCGTTGGTCTGGGAAGCCTGCTCTACGTGGGAACGCCGTACGTGGGCGTAGCCCTTGTCGGCCAGCTTGCCCTGGGCGTGGCCTGGGGCGTCGTCAACCCGCTCCACAACACCATCGTGCAAACGACGGCTCCGCTCGAGCAGCTCGGTCGCGTGAACTCGGTCATGGGCTTTGGCAACATGTTTGCCGGCGTAGCCCCGCTGGCGATTGCCCCCTGGCTGGCGGCGACGTTTGGCGTGCAGCAGACGCTCGTTGGTGCGGGCATGGTCGTGACGGCGGTTCCCGCGGCGCTGCTGCTGTTTGGCCGCCGGCATTTCGATTGTTCTGCAAGGCAGTAAAACCATCACAACATTCAGCGAAAATCGCGATTTTGCCGAAAAACGTCGAATGTTGTGATGGTTTGCGCCCCGGGCCAGGCCACCCTTCGGGTCCGGGCACCACAAAGGGGCCAGGCACCTTTGTGGTGGTTTTTGCTTTGGCAGGCCGCGCCTGCGCCTTGGTATACCATGTACGCCGTTCACGAATACATCCCACACCGCCGCGCAATCTAGAAAGGCCCCCCATGGACGCCACCTTCAGCCACATTAAAGCTGTACTCTGCGATATCGACGGCACGCTGCTCACGAGCCAGCACGCGGTGTCCCCGCGCACCGTGGCGGCGATCCGCGCCCTGCGCGAGCGCGGCGTGCTCTTTGGCCTGTGCACCGGGCGCGACGCCCACGCGACCGAGGCCATGTTTGGGCTCTGGGGTATCGAAGGCCTGGTAGACGTGCTGGTGGGCTGCGGCGGCGCCGAAGTCATCGATCGTGCGCACGGCATCAACGAGCTGAGCTACCCGCTACCGGGCGAGACCATCGCGCACATCTGCGAGCACATGGCGGACCTGCCGGCAACGCCCGTTTGCCCTCGGGACGGCGTGCTCTATGTGCCCGAGAGCAATGCATGCGTCGAGCACCTGTCGCGTGTCGACGGCGTGCCCTACAAGGTGGTCGACTTTGCCGAGTTTTTGCGCGAGCCGCAGACCAAGGTGATGTTTACCATGGCGCCCGAGGCGATGCCGCAGGTCATCGAGCGGGCGTCGTCGCTCGCCGACGACACCGTTAAGGCGGCGGCTCTTCAGACCACGCAGCGACTCTACGAATTCATGGATCCGCGCGTGTCCAAGACGCGCGGCCTTGTGCGCGTGGCGGAGCTCAACGGCATGGAGCTCCAGAACATCTGCGTGTTTGGTGATGCCGATAACGACACCTGCATGGTGGCCGACGCCGGCGTGGGTGTGGCCATGGCAAATGGCAGCGACGCCACCCGCGCCGCAGCTGATTTTGTAACCGCGAGCAACGACAAAGACGGCATCGCGGTCTTTGTCGAGGAGCATCTGCTGTAGCGCCGGGGGAGAACCATCACAAAGGGGACAGGCGCCTTTGTGATGGCCTCAGGCGATTTGGGCGAATTGGTACCTAAAATCTGTGGGAAAATTCAAATATTGTTGTCTGAACATCATGCTTCTAACCACCGATGGGTTTAAGATATTCTCATCAATTTGGTAGGATATTCATCCCGGTTAATGACCTACCGTTCACGGTCAATTTTCGACTGTTTACAGGATGTTTACTCTTGAGCAAAATGTTGTGCAAATAAATCTAATGCCATTAAAAAATGATGGGCAACTAAATTACCAGTAGAAACAAAAAATAGATAGCGAATAAACGAAGGTAAATCTGAGCAATTGTCAAGAGAATTGACAATTCGCTACAAAACTATCGGTTTATTTGCCCAGATGTTCAAACAATCGTTAGAATAGTCATTACTAAGCGTGCGCAATTACAGATTGCGCAGATACGTTTGATAGTGAAAGAGCAAGATCGCGGTCTCTTGGGGAGGAGACATCGATGAAAGCAAATTCAGACAAATCTAAGCAGAGTAATAAAGCGACGCGCCGTGTGCTGGCAGGCGTTTTGTGCGGAGCCTCCGTGTTGAGCCTGGTACTGTCGCTCGTCATGCCTCCAATCTCGCAGGCCATTGCCAACGATGCCCAGACGGTTTCTGCCGAGGAAACCGTAACGGCGGGTGGTTCCTCAACTGAGTCTACTGATGTAGGAAACACCAACAACGGTGATACCGAAAACCAGAATAGCGACGATGCCGAGAATGGCGCGAGCGAAGACGCCGCTGCCGCAGGCCTGCCGTCCGACGACACGAAGGTCGAGGGTGACACGCAGCCTTCCGACGCACAGCCCGCGGATGATGATAATAACGATGAAAACGCTATCGCTCCCGTCAGTGCCGATGGCTATACCGAGGTAAGCGGCGATGTTGCTGGGGTGTTTACCAATGGCGGCAAGTTCCGACTGACGGATTATGCCTATTCGGATAAGCAGATCACTATCAGCAAAGACACCACCATCGATCTTAACGGCAACATGCTCTGTAACCGTTCTGGCGGCTTAGACTCCTTCTTTGTGGTCGAAAACGGAGCCACGCTCACTATCGAGGATTTAGGCCAAACAACAATAGATGCACCAAGTTCGGTCGATACGGCCAATACGCCGGCGGGTCAGCTTGCGAGTATGGAGTGGGAAAAGGGAAGCAGCTCTAATAACGGCACTCCTAAGAGTCTTACTTACTATGAGACTAAGAGCGCGCCCAAGACAGATGGACTTGGCACCACCGAGACTACGTACAGGCATTTCGTTACGGGCTTTGGCGCTATCGATGCAGCATCGGACAGCGGTTCCGTAAAGTATGTGGTCAACGTTGAAGCGGGTGGCATACTCAATCTCAAGGGCGGCATGATTACCACGGCTGCCAATCTGGGCAACAACGGTCATGTGATTTATTCCGAGGGTACAGTCAAAATCGAGGGCGGTTACGTCACCAACGGCAACGGCGGTGGCTGGGGCGGTGGCCTGTGCATAGCAGGCACGAATCCCAAACTCGAAATGACAGGCGGTGTGGTCGCGGGAAACAAGGCGGCTGCTGGCGGCGGCATCTTTGCTGACTTTACAGCCACCCTGAACCTTGCGGGCGGAATTATCTCTGGCAACGCTACGTATGGAAATCCCATCAACAATGGTGAAGACACCGGCGACGGTGGCTACGGTGGCGGTGTTTATACCAAGGGTGCAAACGTTACCATTAGCGGTTCTGCCTGTATAACTAACAACCGAGTCAACGATCGCATCACTTGGGATAAACTTTACAACAATGGCCTGCTCGGTGGCGGCGGCATTGCATGCACACATGGTGGCAAGCTCAGTATAGCGGACGGCTTGATTACGGCAAACTATTCCCATGAGGCTGGCGGTGGCGTCTACGCAGGTTTCTACAGTAAGAACAACGGCAAGAACATTAGCTTTGAAATGACTGGCGGCACGATTGCCGGTAACGAATCCGATAACGCCGAGGGCGGCGGTCTGCGTGTCGCAGGCGGCGAAGGTGGCGACAATGTTGGCACTACTGCAACAATTAACGCTGGCGAATCTGGCAAGATTTACATTACGAACAACAAGACGATGACGGGTAGCACCCCGAATCGTGGTGGCGACTGGGGCGGCGGTGGTGTCTTTATCCAGAAGGGCGGCAAGCTCAATATCGTAAAGACGCTGATCACTCAAAATGATGCCGGCGGCTGGGGTGGTGGCATCGGTGCCTGCCCCACGGGAGAGACGATTGTCTCGCACTCAAATGGTGCCGCAATCTACAACAATACGGATCATGGTTATGATGATCACATGTCTGCCGGAGGTAATGGCAAGAACGAGGACAGCGATTCTAAGTACATTACCTCAACTTTCAAAGAAGCCGGTCACCAGGATTTTTTCCTGGTGCGCAAGAATGACAGCAATAAGACGGTTGCAGTTGTGCTCGGCAAGATGCTCGGCGGCGGCTCAGCTGGCTGGCAGGGCACTTGCGATAATGCGAAGATAACCATCGATGCCAACGGCGGTGCCGAGGCCAAGTACATGTTCGGTTTGGAGGCCCATCCGACTGATGATGCCATAGCAAATGCGCAATTGGCAGCTACGACCATCATCAGCGGCAACTACTCGTACACCCATGGCGGCGGCATTATGACCAACGGCGACCTCACCGTCGGCGAAGTCAATGATCTGAGCTTTTATCCGAGCATGAAGCTCAATGCCACTAAGGTGCTTGTAGATGCAGACGGAAAGTCGCAAGAGCTTGAGGGACACGGGTACAAGTTTAAGCTGCTCCGCAAGGATGGTGCCACTGAGCCTTCTTGGAAAGAGGACGGCACATTAGATATGGGCAATTGCAGTGTTGCGGGCGAGGCGTCTGTTGACCAAACAAGCGGCGAAATCACCTTCGACTCTGGCAAGGACTATTCTTCGGGACAATACGTTTTCTATCTAGTTGAGGAACCCATCAGCGGCGAAAACGAATTAGACACCAAATTCGATAAGACCATTTACAAGATCGTGGCAACAGTTGATAGCAATCCATACAATATCGACCATCTCATGTCGATTCCAATTAAGTATTACAAGGTAAAAAAAGTAACAGTTTATAAAAAGAACGAGGATGGTAGCAACTTCGTAGCACTTGCCTCCGGAAGCTATTCCGTTAACACCTCGGATGACACGAAGACTACGGTTGTTATCGGTGGCGAGAATAACCCGACCTTTATCAACAAAATTGAGCCCTATGCCTCTGTCGGCTCCTGGACGCCAGCGGCGACTAAGGTCGTTGAGGGTGGCGAGATGAAGGAGTTCACGCTCGAGTTTGCGGATAACGAAGGGTTCGAGAACGCTGAGAGGGTTACGACTAAGGCCAACGGCAAAAAGTCCCAGAAGCTTTATTTCCCAAATATTGAGTATGACCTTGCCAGCTTGAAGCAGGGAGATTCTGATGATTCGGGTCGTGGCGCTAAAAAAGACTTCAAGTACTACGTGCGCGAGAGTACAGAGTTTTCGCTGTTCTCGCACTATACGTACGACAAGTCGGTCTATCGATTTGATGTCACGATGAAGGACAAGGAGAACGGTTCAATCGAGGCCGAGAAAGTGACCTTTACCAAAATCAAGGACGCTGACGGTATTGATATCGATCCCAACAAGCAGGTTCCCGTCGCCTTCGACGTCAGCAAGCCCGAGTCCACCCCCACCTTCACCAACACCTACTCCACCTCTTTGCCCCTTTCTGGTATGTCGGGCGTCACTCTGACGTACCTTGCCGGCGCGGCGGTGCTTTGCGCTGCTGCGGCCTGGATGCACATTCGTCGCGAGGCGAATGCGAAGGGAGGTGAGCGTCGTGAATAAGAAAGTTTGCTCCTTCCCGATCTTGTTTGCGCTGCTTGCCCTCCTGATCGGCACCTGCGCGGTTGTGTTCCCCGCTTCCGCGCAGGCCGCGCCGACCTCGACCGGTTCCATCACGGTGAGCGGTACCGTGGCGCGCAGCTATGACGCCTACCAGATCTTTAGCGCCAACGTCGTCGACGGCGACAGCGACGCCAAGATCGCCACCGACCTCGGCTGGGCAAGCGACGCCGTGCACGACGCCGCGCTGCCTGTGCTGCACAGCGCCGGCATGCCCAATTCCCAGACCACCGCGCAGGAAGCTGCTGAGTGGCTCAACAACGATTCCCACCTTACGAGCGCGCTGGGCGCACAGCTCGCTCGTTCCCTCCAGAGCTCTGGTGCCGTGTCCGTGGCCCTTAACGCGGGCAGGGCGGCCGAGCTACCCTGTGGCTACTGGCTCATCGTCGCCGACGACGACGCCATCGCCGAGGGCGAGGCTGGCACCGCGCCGATTATGGCCCTGGTGGGCGGCAGTGCCGTCACCGTCAAGCCCAAGGCCGCGACGCCCAAGGTGTCCAAGCACGTGCTGGAGGACAGCACCGCCGCCTGGCAAAAGGCCGCCGACGCCACGGTCGCCGACGACCTGTGCTGGCGCCTCTCGGCCACGGTTCCGGCGGGTCTTACCGCCTACGACACCTATACGGTGCAGTTCGTCGACACCATGAGCGCGGGGCTCGACCCCTCCAAGGTCGCCGCGAGCATGCGCGTGTACGTGGCGGCGGGCGCGGACGGCGGCTTCGGTGCCGTCTCGGCCGGCAAGGACGGGCGCACCGGTACCGAGCCCGCGAAGGGTTGGACCGATATCACGGCCCAGTGCAGGGTCTCGGTCGACGGTAAGACCTTCACCGTGCGCACCGGCGACCTGATCGCCGCGCTCGGCGGGGCCGACGCCTTCACAGCTGGCGCCCGCGTGGTCGCCGTGTACAATGCGCCGCTCAACAGCGCATGCAGCCACGGCATCGCCAAGGGCAATCCCAACGAGGTCTACCTGCGCTACCCGCGCTCTCCCTTTGCCGACCAGTCCGGCGACGCCGGATTCACCCGCACGCCGAGCGATGATGCGTGCGCCTACACCTGGGATCTCGCGCTCACCAAGCGCGGCAGCGACGGCGACAAACCGCTGCCCGGGGCGGTCCTGAGCATCGCCGACGACCGCGGCCGCACGCTAGCGGCCGACGGCACGTGGGATGCGGAGGGCAAGGCCACCGTCACCACGGGCGAGGACGGCCGCGTGACCGTCTCGGGCGTGGACTCGGGCAAGCTGGAGGTCCGCGAGCCCAAAGCGCCCAAGGGCTACACCGCCTTTGAGGGCACGCGCTCCGTGGCGGTCAAGGCCGAGGGCCTGGACGTCGACCAGGTGGCCGCCGCCAAGCCCAGGCTCACCATCACGGCCGAGTCGCCCCTGCGAGCCGACAGCGCGGACGGGTCGACGGGCAGCCTGGAGGCGTCGCTCATCAACACGCCCACCGGCACACCCCCTAGCATTACCACCGGAGGCTTTATGCCCTCGACTGGCGATATGGCAATGTACGCCGCGGCCGCCGCAGCGGTCGCCGGAGCCGCGCTCATCGTGGTCGCGCTCCTGGTCAAGCGGGGAGGTGGCAGCCATAAAGAGTAGCTGGCAGCCCCACAGAGAGCGGGGCGAGACGTAACGAAGCAGATGCTAAGGCACAGACAGATGATGACCGATCGAATGGGAATCAAACGGAAAACGGAGGAAAAGAAGATGAGCATGAACAAGAACATCGCACGCCTGGCAGTAACCGCCGGCCTCACGGCGGCGCTGAGCTTCGGCGGCGTCATGGCCCCGGTGACCATGGCATTTGCTGAGGAGGGTGCCGCCCCCAGCTATTCGCTCACGATTAACCAGGCCGTGAACAATGGCTCCACTTTGTTCAAGGCGTATCAGATTTTTAAAGCTGACGTTATGGACGGAAAGTCCGGTAAGGTTACGTCCAACGTTGAGTGGGCGAGTGATGACGCAAGGGATGCGGTCCTGGACGAGCTTGTTAAAAATAACGCCCCTGGAATTACCAAAAAATCGACAGCTTCTGATGTTGCCGACTACCTTTCCAAGATCACTGATACCACTGATACCATGAATTTGCCGCAGGACGGCATCCTTAACAAGATTGCCTTGGCTGTAGAGAAGCGTGTTCCCGCTAAGGGCAATCCCTTTGCTGCCGGTTGCACTTTCACCACTGAGAGCGCCGGCTACTACCTGTTCATGACCGATACCGACTCGCTCAATCCGAAAGAGAAGCAGACCGGTACCTCGCCGATCTTTGCGGTCGTGGGCGGCGGCGCAGTGAGGGTTACCGAGAAGACGGGCATCCCGACCGTGACGAAGCAGATCAAGGACGATGCTACGGGCGTCGATTGGTCTGACAAGGCGGACTCCCAGATGGGTCAGACCGTTCAGTACAGGCTGACCGGCACGGTTGCAAACAATGTCGACACGTTCGGCACCTACTATTATGAGTTTTACGATGAGCCGTCTGCCGGTTTGACTGTTGATAAGTCCTCTGTCAAGGCCGTGATTGATAAGACTCCTATCACGCCTACTTCTGTGACCGTGTCTCCCGATTCAAATGGCAAGATGGTCTTGAGCGTAAAGTTTGACGATCTTAAGGCTGCCGCCGGGAAGGCCGGTGTCACTCTTAACGGGAACACAAGGGTCGTTGTCACGTACAGCGCCAAGCTCGACCCGAAAAACTCCCAGCATGTTGTTGTCGGTGGCACGGGCAACTCCAACACCGTCAAGCTCATCTACTCCAACAACCCTGGCCACGATACCAAGGGTGAGTCTGTGTCCGACACCGTGCGCGACTACACCTATGCGCTCAAGCTCGTCAAGAAGGACGCGACTGATGAGACTAAGACACTTACCGGCGTAAGGTTCACCATCTGTGCCACTACTCCCGACGATACTGGATCCAAGGACAAGTATGTCCAGGATGATGGCTCCCTCGGTGCTATGCCTTATGAGTTCACGACCACCGACTCCGGCGAGATTAACGTCAAGGGCCTCGATGCCGGCACCTACACCGTCAAGGAAACCCATACGCTCGCCGGCTACAACACCATCCCCGATTTCACCTTCAACATCAAAGCCACTGGCCTCGGCAATGCAGAGGGTGTGGGAGAAAACAAGCTCACGGTCGAGACGAGCACCATGGGTTCCAATTTGGTCAAGGTTGACACGACCAACACGGACAACGGTACTGCTGTTTTGATTGTCAAAAACAAGCAGGGCTCCGGTCTCCCGCTGACCGGTCTCAATGGCGTGACCTTCACTTGGATCGCTGGCGGCGCGGTGCTGTGCATTGGCGTGGCGCATCTCATTCGTAGCCGTAAGCAGGCTGAGGAGTCCGAGCAGGAGTAACGCTCGCTCACCCATCCCTTTGGCGGGTGGAATGTGATGGCCATGAGACTTGCGGACACTTTTCTCGTCCATCTACGTTCTTGCTTTGCCATTCTCTTTTCGGGGTAGACTCCGCACTGGAGTTTGCCCCGTTCTTTTTGGACATAGCAGCCGGGGCGCCGTTGCCCGTAGGATCGGGCGTGTGATTATCGAACAGATGTTTGCAAATATTGCGTTAACCAGCTGTAAGTGCGAATGCTCGCAGTAAAATATCCTTGCGACGCATTCCGCGCGCGGGCGGCCGACGACTCGATCGGAGGTCCCCAAATGCTGAAATTCCTTAACGCGCTCGCCGCCCTCGCGGCGGTGGGCACGTTCGTCATCGCGTTTCTTGACTCGTATGAGGTTCGGTTTAAGGTCCGTAGGCGCACGCGCGGTGCGGACGGTAGAAGGCATTTGCGCCGCAACAAGCGCAAATAAGAATGCCCGGGGTTAGAGGCCCGGGCATTTAACAACGTCGGAAACTGGTCGCCCGCGCTTTCGAACACTTACGCGGGGTGCGTCGTTTCCTGTAGTTATTGTATCCCGAATCGCCCCGCCGATTCGGGATATTTTGAAAACTCAAATGCGGGACCATACTCGCGCTGCACAATGCTGCCAGGCTGCGTTGTCCGGCGCATGAGCTCTCTAATCGGCTATTATTTGTTTAGACAACTTGAGTTGTAGAGGAGTGACTGGCGATGGTGCAGGGCGCCAAACATATGAAGAGCAATAACGCTGCGGCCAACGGTGGCTCAAGCCCTCAGCCCAAACCTCAACCAAAACCTAAGCGCCGCCGCAAGCGACTGCCGCGCTGGGCCGACCGGCTCATCACCATCGTCATCATCCTTATTGGCGTGGGCCTTATGACCTGGCCGTGGATCTTGGACCGGCTTGAAGCCTCGGGCGTGTTCAACCAGATCAGCACCGTGTCCAGCACCGTGGACGCGCTCTCCGAAGAGGAGCGCGAGCGCATCCTGCTCCAGGCTCGCTCCTATAACGAGCAGCTGGCGGGCGAGACCACCGAGCTTCCCGCCGACCAGATCGAGCCTTACGCTCAGCAACTTATCTTTGACCGCGACCCCATGATGAGCTGGGTCGATATCCCCTCAATCGACGTGAGCATGCCTATCTACCACGGCACGAGTGAGGAAGTCCTTATGGCGGGCGTCGGCCACCTGGAGGGCACGAGCCTGCCGGTGGGCGGCACCTCGACGCATTGCGTGCTCACCGCGCACTCGGGCATGCGCAACTTGAGCATGTTCGACGACATCCATTCGCTGGAGCCCGGCGACCTGGTGCTGCTGCACACCATGAACAAGACGCTCGCCTACAAGATGGTGGACTCCGAGGTGGTGCTGCCCGAGGAGATGGAGTCGCTGACCATCGAGCCCGGCGCCGACAAGGTGACGCTCGTCACCTGCACGCCCTACGGCGTAAACGACCATCGCCTGCTGGTGCATTGCGTGCGCACCAAGTACAACAAGAAGGACGTCGACAAGCAAAAGTCGCTGGCCGGTCGCCACTGGGGCAAGCGCGAGTTTGCCGTGCTCATTGTGGTCGTGGCCATTGTGCTGTTGCTGTTGGACATCGTGATCCACGCGGTCCGCAAGCGCCGCAAAGCCAAGACCTCGGCATAAGACATCGTTCAGAACCACCACAATGGGGACAGGCACCTTTGTGGTGGTCGGGGCTTCTAAACCATCACAACATTCGATGAAAATCGCGATTTTGGCGAAAAACGTCGAATGTTGTGATGCTTTTCGTTGTGGACGCGACGGTTTTCGCTGTGGGTGCGACAGTCTTCGCTGCGGGCGGGACGGTTTTCGCTATGGACGGTGCGGTTTCGCTGCAGAACCGCCAGCCCGCCGCCTGCCAACCGCCGCCCTCGTTACGTTTTCGCTGCATTTGGGTAAAGCGCCTGCTCCAAGCCGGCGTTGCCCTGTATACTAGAGTGGTTTAACTGTTATGCGGAAGGGAGCGCCTATGGCACTCAGCGAGAAAGACGTACGCGGCATTGCCGAGTACGCAAAGATCGCACTGACCGATGACGAGCTCACCCAGATGACGTCCTACATGAACGACGCCGTCCAGATGCTCGAGCCCGTCTTGCAATATGACTTGCCCGACGTGGAGCCCACGTTCCATCCTATCGGAAGCCTGTCCAACGTAATGGGCGATGACCTGCGCGAGCCCGAGCGCGACCTGCCGCTCGACGTCGCGCTCGAAAACGCCGGCAGCGCGCGCGAGCGTTACTTCCGCGTGCCGTCCATTTTGGGAGAGGGGGAGAGCGAGTAATGGCGCAGAGCTTCGATTCCCTTACCGCCGCCCAGATCGCCGCGGGCGTTGCCGCCGGCGACTTTACCGCTACCGAGGTGGCCCAGGCCTCCCTTGCCGCCATCGAGGCGCGCGAGGGCGGGGTCCAGGCATTCCTGCAGGTGGCGCCCGAGCTCGCGCTCGAGGCCGCCGCGCGCGTGGATGCCGACCGTGCCGCAGGCAAGCCGCTGCCCCCGCTCGCGAGCGTGCCGCTGGCCATTAAGGACAACATGAACCTTGTGGGCACGCGCACCACCTGCGCTTCCCGCATGCTCGAGAACTACCAGAGCGTCTATACCGCCACCTGCGTCCAGCGCATGCTCGACGCCGGCTGCCTGCCCATGGGCAAGGCCAACATGGACGAGTTTGCCTTTGGTAGCTCCACCGAGAGCTCGGCGTTCCACCGCACCAACAACCCCTGGGATACCGAGCGCGTGCCCGGTGGCTCCTCGGGCGGCTCCGCTGCCGCCGTCGCCGCGGGCGAGGTCACGCTCTCGCTGGGCTCGGACACCGGCGGCTCCATCCGCCAGCCGGCGTCGCTGTGCGGCGTGGTGGGCTTTAAGCCCACGTATGGCGCCGTGAGCCGTTACGGCGTGGTTGCCTTTGGCTCGTCGCTCGACCAGGTGGGCCCCTTTGGCCGCACGGTCGAGGATGTCGCGCTGGCCATGAACGCGCTTACCGGCGCGGGCCACGACCCGTACGACTGCACCAGCCAGGATTGCGCCGTCGACTTTACCGAGCATCTCAACGACGGCATCGAGGGTAAGCGCGTGGGCATTATCCCCGCGTTTATGGAGGCCGAGGGCCTGACGCCCGAGGTCAAGGCCGCTGTTCAGCGCGCCGCCCAGGAGCTGCAGAACCAGGGCGCCGAGCTGGTCGAGGTCGACCTGCCGCACCTGGACGCCGCCATCGCCGCCTACTACGTCATCGGCCCTGCCGAGGCGTTCTCCAACCTGGCACGTTTCGACGGCATTCGCTACGGCTATCAGGAGGAGGGCTGCGCCAACCTGTCCGACCAGAGCTCGCTTTCGCGCGCCCACGGCTTTGGCGCCGAGGCCAAGCGCCGTCAGATGCTCGGCGCCTACCTGCTGAGCTCGGGCGTGTACGACAAGTACTACTACGCCGCGCAAAAGGCTCGCACGCTCATCACGCAGGACTACGACGCCGCGTATGCCAAGGTGGACACCATCCTCATGCCCGCCTCGCCGCGCACGGCCTTTAAGTTTGGCGAGATCAGCGACCCCACGCAGATGTATCTCTCCGACCTGTACACCATCTCGCTCAACATTTGCGGCAACGGTGGCATCTCGGTGCCGCTGGGCCTGGGCGAGGATACTCAGCTGCCCGTTTCTGCCCAGCTGGTGGGTCCGGCCTTTAAGGACCGTCAGCTGCTCACGTTTGCCCGCGCCCTGGAGCTCGGCTTTGCCGATGCCGCCACGGGTGCGCCCGCGCTTTCCGTCGCGCCCGATTTTGCCGGGAAGGGAGGCGAGCTGTAATGAAGGAGCTTTCCGAGGTCCTGCAGGATTGGGAGGCCGTGATCGGCCTGGAGATCCATACCGAGCTCACCGCACTCGATACCAAGATGTTCTGCAACTGCAAGCTCAGCCACGATGACGAGCCCAACGCCAACGTGTGTCCGGTGTGCCTGGGCCTGCCCGGTGCCCTACCGGTGCCCAACAAGCGCGCCATCGAGAGCATCGTCAAGGCCGGTCTCGCCACCAATTGCGAGATCCAGCGCCACTCGATGTTCTACCGCAAGCACTACTTCTATCCCGATATGGCCAAGAACTTCCAGACCACGCAGGGTCCGGTCGCCTTTGCCATGTACGGTCACCTGGATCTGGACGTGACCGGTCGCGGTGCCGCCGAGCGCCCCGACTGCGCGTTTGGCGAGGCCGAGGCCCAGAGCCTGGCGAGCGCCTCGGCCAATGCCGAGGGCCTGTCCACGTCCATGACGTCGACCATGCGCGAGGGCAATCAGCGTGCCGGGCACTTGGCCAGCTACGATGCGTCCAACCTGCAGATGCCCGAGCGTCGCGAGGATGGTTCCTACACGGTGCCTATCCGCATCCTGCGCATCCACATGGAGGAGGACGCCGCCAAGATGGTCCACGTGGGCGGTGCCGAGGGCCGCATTACCGCTGCGGCCGAGTCGCTCGTCGACTACAACCGCTGCGGCACGCCTTTGATTGAGCTCGTGACTGAGCCCGATCTGCGCACGCCCGAGGAAGCGCGCCTGTTTATGGAAAAGCTCCGTCGCATTTTTGTGACGCTGGGCATTTCGGACTGCTCCATGGAGAAGGGTTCCATGCGCTGCGACGGCAACGTGTCGCTGCGCCGCCGCGGCGAGACCAAGCTGGGCACCAAGACCGAGCTCAAGAACCTCAACTCGTTTAAGAGCCTGCATGATGGCCTTGCCTACGAGATCTGCCGCCAGGCCGAGGTGCTCGAGGAGGGCGGAATCATCTATCAGGAGACCCGCCACTGGGAGCCCAGCCGCAAGCGCACAGTGGTCATGCGTGTGAAGGAGACGGCCGACGACTATCGTCTGTTCCCCGACCCCGACCTGGCGCCGTTTGATCTGGACGACGAGTTCATCGACCGCTGCCGTGGCGAGATTCCCGAGCTGCCCGATGCCAAGCGCGCCCGTTTTGAGGCCGACTTTGGCATTAAGACGGCCGACGCCGAGCAGATTGCCGGCGACCCCGAGTTTGCCGAGTTTTTTGAGGCCGCCGCTGCCGGTATGGCTGGCAAGGAGGCCCAGACGGTTGCAAACTTGCTGGTGAACGAGATGATCGCCTATCTTAAGGGCGCGGGCGTCTCGCTGGCCGAGTCCGGTATCGCGCCGGCTCAGGTGGCAGCGCTTGCCAAGCTGCTGGCGACCGATGCCATCAGCTCCAACCAGGCGCACGAGGTCTTTGAGGCCATGGCCCAGACCGGCGACGACCCCAACAAGATCGTTGACGACCGCGGCATGCGTCAGGTGAGCGATGCCGGCGCGCTGCAGCCGATTGTGGACGAGGTGCTGGCTAACTGTGCCGATCAGGCGCAGCAGTATCGTGACGGCAACCAGAAGGTCATCGGCTTTTTGGTGGGCCAGTGCATGAAAGCGAGCCGCGGCAAGGGCAACCCGAAGCTCTTCAACGAGTTGCTGAGAACGTCGCTCTCGTAAGCGGGAACCGAGGGGCCGGGCGCAGGGCCTTGCCTCTCAATTTCGGACAGTCCTGACTCACGACGGAGGCGCCACTGGCGCCTCCTGTTCGTGCGGAACTCATTGAGAGGCAAGGCCCTGCGCCCGGCCCCTCGGTTCCGTGACGACTCGGCCGTTCGGGTCAGGTAGGCTGAATGGAATAGAGTGAATGGGCGCGCCGTTGGCACGCCCATTGTTTTTTGAGGGGAACTCATTTTGAGCAAGCGCCCGCCCTGCCGGGGCTCCCGGGTTCCGTGACGACTTGGCCGTTCGGGTCAGGTGGGGCTGAATGGAATTTGGTGATGAGGGCACCGTTGGCGCTCTCATTATTTTGTGCGGGTGGCAAAGGGGCTGTCCCTTTGGTCACATTGCGCCCCAAGATTTCCAAAAAGTTAACCTTTGTTGACCTTAATAGTTAGATAAACTAAACTATTTTTTAAAATTTGCTCGGGTGCTGAGGCACCGTGCCGCGTCAAATGCGGCAAAAGGGAGAAGCAACATGAAGAAGTCGACGTTTAACACCCTGCTTGTCGGTGGCGGTTTTCTGCTTGGCACGGCCGGCATCAAGCTGCTTACCAGCGCTCCGGTCAAGAATGCCTGCGTGCAGGGTATCGCGTGCGGCATGCGCATCAAGAACGGCTACCAGGACATGGTCGAGCAGGCCAAGGCTAATGTCGACGACATGGTTGCCGAGGCGGCCTACATCACCCAGAGCGAGGCCGCTGCTGACGAGGCAGCCGAGTAACGCTCCCAGGCACAAACTATGAGATTCTCGATTATTAGCGAGATCCCCGGCAGGACCCGTCTTCAATTGGCGGGTCCTGTGCCAGAGAGCGATCTCGATGCACTTCTTAAGCTCAGCGGCGATATCGACGGCGTGCACAAGGTGCGCGTGTATGGCCGCATTGGCCAGATGGCGCTGGAGTACGACGAGCCGCGCCGCGCGAGCGTGCTCGACGCCTTGGGTGCGCTCGACGCTCAGGCCATTGCCGACGCAAAGACGGGTTACGTGATGCAGCTTGAGCCACGCAAGCACAAGCTCGTCATGGATCTTGCCACACTTATCGGCGCCCACTACGCGCGCCGCTGGTTCTTGCCGACACCTCTGCGTGCGGTGTTTGTCGTGGCCGGTTACATGGCATTTTTGCGCGCCGCCCTTCATGAGCTGGCGCAGCCGCGCCTAACCGTTCCTGTGCTTGACGCTTCGGCCATCGGCATTTCGTTCGTCAAACGTGATGTCGACACCGCGGGCCAGACGATGTTCCTGCTCAACGTGGGTGAGCTGCTCGAGGACTACACCCGCGCCATGAGCGAAAACGAGCTCATCAACTCGCTGCTCGATGTGCCCGACAAGGCGCAAAAGGTCGTCGGCGACACCGAGGTAAGCGTTGCCGCCACCGAGCTTGAACCCGGCGATTTGGTCGCCGTGCGCACCGGCATGTCTATCTGCATCGACGGCGTGGTCGAGCAGGGGAGCGCTGTGGTCAACCAGGCGACCCTGACCGGCGAACCGCTGGCCGTCGAGCGCAGCGTGGGCGACGACGTGTTCGCCGGCACCGTCGTGGAAGATGGCAGCATCTTGGTGCGTGTGCGCGCCAATACGGCTCAGACCAAGCTCCGCTCAATCGTCTCGCTCGTGCAGACGGCCGACTCGCTCAAGTCCGAGGGCCAGTCGCATATGGAGGACCTTGCCAACAAGATCGTCCCGTGGAACTTCCTGCTCGCGGGCCTGGTTGCGCTTACCACCCGCAGCCTCATCAAGACCTCAGCGGCGCTGATGGTCGACTACTCGTGCGCACTCAAGCTCACGGGTTCCGTCGCCGTCATGACCGCTATGAGCGATGCCGCCAAGATGGGCGTCATGGTCAAGGGCGCGAAGTACTTTGAGTCGTTTGCCAAGGCCGATACCATTGTCTTTGACAAGACCGGTACGCTGACCGAGGCCCAGCCGCGTCTAGCTTGCGTGCTCACGACCGACGGTTGGAGCGAGGACGAGGTCCTGCGCCTTTCCGCTTGCTTGGAGGAGCATTTTCCGCATCCGGTGGCGCGTGCCGTGGTCAATGCGGCACGTGAGCGCGGGCTCGAGCACCGCGAGCGCCATGCTGCCGTCGAGTACATCGTGGCGCACGGCATCGCTTCGTCCATCGAAGGGCGTCGCGCCATCATCGGTTCAGCGCACTTTGTATTCGAGGATGAGGGCGCGCAGCTCGAGTCCGACATTAAGGAGCAAATCGTGCTCCAGATGCAGGGCCTGTCGCCGCTGTATCTGGCGGTCGATGGCACCGTTGTGGGCGTGCTCGGCATCGAAGATCCGCTCAAGCCCGGGGTCCGTGAGGCTATCGCCGACCTGCATGCGCTGGGCGTTAAGCACGTGGTCATGCTTACGGGCGATTCGGAGCGCACGGCCGAGCGCATTGCTCGCGAGGCAGGTGTCGACGAGTTTAAGGCCGAGCTGCTGCCCGAGGACAAGTACGCCTATGTGGAGCGAATTAAGCGCGAGGGGCGCCACGTTGCCATGGTGGGCGACGGCGTCAACGACTCACCGGCGCTCGGTTTAGCCGACGTGGGCCTGGCGATGGGTGGCGGAAGCGATATCGCTAAGGAAGTTGCTGACATCATCCTGACCGATACGGACCTTGCCGCGATCGTGCGCCTGCGCCGTATGAGCCAGGGTCTCATCGACCGTCTGACGAGCTCCTACTCTAAGGTGATGCTCACCAACTCGGCTCTGCTGGCGCTAGGCATTACCGGCGCGATTACCCCACAGGCGTCGTCGCTGCTGCACAACGGCTCGACGATCGCCTACAGCCTGAGCAACGCGAAGGCTTACCTGCGTTAGGGTTTTCGATTGAGCTTATGGCCTGCATTCGGGCGGTACCGCAGCCGCCAGGGTGCAGGCCTTTTTAGGCAAGTGCAGCTTTGATGGCGGGGATTTCGGTGAGTTGCTCGGCTGCCTTTTCTTCGGAGCTGTCGAGTGCTGCCAGACTGCGGTAGACCCACTCGTTGACCTGGGTGTTCTTGACGCCTGCGGTCTGCATAAGGGCGCCTACCTCGCGGATTGCTGTGAGCAGATCGGCTTTGGGACCCGCGAGCTCGACCTCGATGCCGTGGTAGGCGGACACGCCGCGGTTCTCACTCACGTGGTCGATAAAGCCCTCGACGGTCTCAAGCTGCTGGGCGAGAGCTGCATCATCGTCAGCGTCCAGCGCGACGAGTGCGTTCGATACCGTGAGGGCGGGATGTCCGCAGGGGACAAAGCCCTCGATGACATCCATAGCTTCGGTAATGGTTGAGCCCAGGCCTGCGAGGGCATTGATGAGTTGCTGCTTGGTATCCATAACGGTCCTTTCGACGGGTCAATTTTGCTTGGTGAAAATATACGTGACGCGTTCGGTGGCAAAAGTGTGAAGTGTGGTGCACATTATGGTCTTCACAGCTCGTGCATAGAGCAGCTGTCCGCCTTTAGAACGTGGTAAGATAGCTAACCACGAGCGGGGCTCACCCCGCGTGTTCCTTGAAAAGTCGACGGTTATCGGGTGTTTGCAGGCCCGATGCCATCCAGACTTTCCCAGCATTCGGGGGCGACTGGTTTCGACACGATAGCTCTGAGAGAGGAAGCAAGCCGAGGTCTCCTCGCCTCGTTAAACAGGGGTACCGTCAAATTGAATTGACAACAACTCTTCTTTTGAGCCTATGGCTCTCGCTGCTTAGTTTATAGCGGCGCGTCAACCCGGTGATTTCCCCGACACCGGCGCGACGTCATTTTAGGGGAATGCTCCTGCGCACGTAATCGGTATGGCGCAGGCTAAGACCGAACCGGTTAGGACGCCGCGAGCGTGTCGCTGCGCGCAAAGCGTCCGAGACAAAACCAGCGACTGAGCTTGGAGATGCCAATCAGGGGGCTTTCGTGGACCGGAGTTCGATTCTCCGCGCCTCCACCATAAGTAACAGGCAGGTAGATACTTATATCTACCTGCCTTTTTATTTCTAGTCCGTACCGCGGAGAATCGAACTCTATGCAGGGCGCGGGCGTAAAGAAAACGCGTAAGCGTTTTTAGCCCGCGGGCGAGGACGCCGGCAGGCGGCCGAAGCCGGTGCGGATTTGCGAAGCAAATACGCGGATTCTCCGCGCAAACTATCAGCTCAATATGGATGCGATGTTTATCGAATCTCAGCCGGCCATGCGCCGCATCAACGGATCCCCCCGTACCGCGGAGAATCGAACTCTATGCAGGGCGCGGGCGTTAAGCAAACGCTACGGCAACGCAGAGTGGGACGCGCTTTCCCAATGGCGGACCAGGCGGAAAGTCCATCCCGGAATCCGCGCTCAGACTGGGACGTAGTTTCCGGATGGCGCCTCAAGCGGAAACTGCGACCCGGAATCGAGCCGTAGAGTGGGACATGCTTTCCCAATGGCAGCTCAAGCGGAAAGCGCGTCCCGGAATTTGCTCTGAGAACGGGACACACTTTCCGCTTCGCTCACCGCCTCAAAAACCCATGCGCTCTCCATCCCAAAACTGGGTAGAAGAAGGCCAAAACGCAATCGCAGGAGGTCAATATGACTGCAGAAGATAAGGCAAAGAACGCTGGCAAGGTCGCGCTCGTCCTGGAGGGCGGCAGCTTCCGCGGTCAGTTTACCGCGGGCGTGCTCGACGTTCTCATGGAGGCTGGCGTCGAGATTCCGGCTGTCTACGGTGTATCGGCCGGCGCCCTCAACGGCGTGAACTACAAGTCGCACCAGATCGGCCGTGCCAACCGCATCAACCTGGCTTTCTGCAACGACAGCCGCTACATGGGCGCCGCATCGTTTGCGTCCACGGGCTCTATTGTGGGTTACGACTTTATTTTCAACGACGTGCAGGATCGCCTAGACCCCTTCGATAACGAGACCTTCGACGCGAGCCCCATCGAAATGTATGCTGTCGCGACGGACATGTTATTTGGCACCGCTGCCTACCTGCCCGTCAAAAACGCCATGCTCGATATCGATTGCGTGTGTGCCTCGACCTCGTTGCCGCTGGTGACGCCGCCGGTCGAGATTGATGGCCACAAGTACGTCGACGGCGGTGTGGCAGATTCGGTGCCTGTCGAGCACGTGCTGGAAGAGGCCGGATACGATCGCGCGGTCGTCGTGCTTACGCAGGACCGCTCGTACGAAAAGGCGCCCTACGAGTTTATGCCGGCCGCGCGTGCGCGCTATGGCGACTATCCCTATCTGCTCGAGGCCATCGAGACGCGCCACGACCGCTATAACGTCCAGCGCATGCACCTTTGGAAGTACGAGCGCGAGGGCCGTGCCCTGATTGTGGCTCCACAAAAGCCGGTCGAGGTCGGCCATGTCGAACACGATCCGGCCAAGCTGCTCGACTTGTATATCCAGGGCCGCCAAGAGGCAAAGCGCCTGCTCGCGCAAATACAGGAGTTCGTTGAGCGTTAAGACGACCGATCCACAAAAGGCGACAAAAGACAGGGGCCCAGAGGACCATTCGCACGCCGAGGGATCTCTGGGTCCTGTCTCGTGAAGGCACCGGGCATGGACGACATGTGCAGAAACTCTGGTCGGAGTCAAAATACCTGTTGACTCGTACGACGAGCGGGGTAATATGGACGGGTTACTTGCAGAGCCCCGTGAATCTCTGTAACAACACGTACTGTACATGGAGGAGTCTAAGTGATTTCGAAATCGACTCACTACGCCAAGCAGGGCGAGGTCCAGCGCAACTGGGTTCTCGTCGACGCCGATGGTGCTGTCCTGGGCCGTCTTGCCACCCAGATCGCAATGATCCTGCGCGGTAAGAACAAGCCCCAGTTCACGCCCAACAGCGACTGCGGCGACTTCGTTGTCGTCATCAACGCCGATAAGGTCCAGCTTACCGGTAACAAGGCCGACACGAAGACCTATTATCGCCACAGCGGCTACAACGGCGGCCTCAAGGCTGAGAGCTTCCGCCAGGCTATGGAGAAGCACCCGGAGAAGGTCATCGAGCGCGCCGTTCGCGGTATGCTGCCCAAGACCACCCTCGGCCGTGCCCAGATGACCAAGCTTAAGGTCTACGCTGGTGCCGAGCATCCGCACGCTGCCCAGAACCCCACGAAGATTGAGCTGGAGGCTTAAAGATGGCTGAGAACACCGTTGTCTACCAGGGTACCGGCCGTCGTAAGAACGCCGTCGCCCGCGTCCGTCTCGTCCCCGGCACCGGCAAGGTGACCATCAACAAGCGTGACGCCGAGCAGTATTTCGGCCGTCATCAGCTCGTTGAGAACGCCCTTGCTCCCTTCAAGGTGACCGACACCGCCGGTCAGTTCGACGTTATCGCTCTGTGCGATGGCGGCGGCATCTCCGGTCAGTCCGGCGCTCTGCGCCTGGGCATCGCTCGCGCTCTTCTGAACGCTGGCGACTACCGTGCTGACCTCAAGAAGGCCGGTTTCCTTACGCGCGATGCTCGCGTGGTCGAGCGCAAGAAGTACGGCCTCAAGAAGGCCCGCCGCGCTCCCCAGTTCTCCAAGCGCTAAGGTTTTATCTCCTTTCGAGATACAATGTACAAGCGGGGCCTGCCGATTTCCTCGGCGGGTCCCGCTTTTCTTTTTCGACTAGGGTGGGCGGTTGCATATCGCCTGCTAGGGAAGGAGCGATCCTATGCCCCAGAACATCTTCGGTACCGACGGCGTCCGTGGCGTCGCCAATGCCGACCTCTCGTGTGACCTCGCGTTTCGCCTGGGCCGCGCGGCGACCAAGTTCCTTGGTCCGGACATCTGCATCGGCCGTGACACGCGCCTTTCGGGCACCATGCTCGAGAGCGCTCTGACCGCCGGCATTATGGCCGAGGGCGGCCGTCCGCACTGCTGCGGCGTCATCCCCACGCCTGCCGTGGCACTGCTCACCGTTCAGAACGAGCTCGACGGCGGCATCGTCATCTCCGCTTCGCACAATCCGCCGGAGTTCAACGGCATCAAGTTCTTTAGCCGCAAGGGCATGAAGCTCCCCGATGCTGTCGAGGAAGAGATCAGCGCCTGGGTCATGTCCGAGGAAGCCATGGCTGCCGATACGCTGCCGACCGGCGCCGGCGTGGGCCACATTATCAAGATGAAGGACGCCCGCAAGGCATATGTCGACCACGCCATCGATACGCTTGATGGCCTGAGGCTCGACGGCCTGGTCGTTGCCGTCGACTGCGGCCATGGCGCTTCTTGCCAGACTACGCCCGCCGCGCTGCAGCGCCTGGGCGCCACGGTGCACGCTATCAACACCGATTACTGCGGCACCGACATTAACGTTGAATGCGGCTCTACGCACCTCGAGCCCCTGCGCGAGCTCGTGCTGCGCACCCATGCTGACATCGGCCTGGCCCACGACGGCGACGCCGACCGCGTACTGTTCGTGGACAGCGAGGGCAATGAGATCGACGGTGACTACATCCTGGCTATCTGCGGTTCTGACCTTGCCGCTCGCGGCAAGCTAGCCAACTCCGAGATCGTCTCGACCGTCATGTGCAACCTGGGCTTCTCCATCGCTATGAAGGAGCAGGGCTTCGAAATGGTTCAGACCGCTGTGGGCGACCGTTATGTTCTTGAGCGCATGCTCGCGGACGGCGCCGTCATCGGCGGCGAACAGTCCGGGCACATCATCTTCCTGGAGCACAACACCACCGGTGACGGCCTGGTGACGGCCCTGCAGCTGCTGGCCGTGCTCAAGCGCACCGGTCGTACCCTCACCGATCTTGCCGGCATCATGAAGAAGTACCCGCAGGTACTCGTCAACGTGCATTCCGACAACAAGGCCGGTCTGGACGATTGCCAGCCCATTTGGGACGCCGTCGCTGCTGCCGAGAAGGAGCTTGACGGCCGCGGCCGCATTCTGGTGCGTCCGAGCGGTACCGAGCCACTGGTCCGCGTGATGGCCGAGGCCGAGACGCACGAGCTGACCCAGCGCGTTGTCGACGACATCGTCGAGGTTGTCAAGCGCGAACTTCCCTAATGGTCAAAAACCGTTGCCGAGTGGTAAACTGTTAAGGTTATTTTGATTGATTGGTATGTCCGAGGGGGAGCATGTTCACTAAAGTCCTAAGGTCTTTTGGTATGCGTGGTCGAGTCCTTACGCTGGATGCTCCCATCTCGGGCGACGTCATTCCGCTTTCCGAGGTAAACGATCAGACGTTTGCCACCGGCCTTTTGGGCCAGGGCGTTGCCATTCAGCCCACCGGAACGCGCGTAATCGCGCCGGCTGATGCCAAGGTCGAGGCCATTTTTCCCACGGGGCACGCCGTTGCGCTTAACACGGTCGATGGCTTGGACGTGCTCATCCACGTTGGTTTGGACACTGTTCAGCTC
This sequence comes from uncultured Collinsella sp., assembly GCA_900541005.1. Classification (GTDB taxonomy): domain Bacteria; phylum Actinomycetota; class Coriobacteriia; order Coriobacteriales; family Coriobacteriaceae; genus Collinsella. The sequence continues at coordinate 69,112 of UQIP01000007.1, forward strand.
GAGGGCAAGCACTTTACCGTACATGCGCAAGTGGGTGACATCGTCCATAAGGGCGATGTACTCATCGAGTTCGATCGCGAGGCAATTGCTGCCGAGGGCTACGATGTGACGGTTCCCATCTTGGTGTGCAACTCCGTTGAGTTCTCGAGTATCAAGGGCTCCGTTGGCGTGCATGTCGAAGAGATGGACCAGCTCATCGTTGCTCGCGAGCGTTAGCAAGTGCACGTGGCCATTAGTCTACAATTCAAACACGTTTACGGAGGGCGCCCTTGAAAGAGGACGCCCTCAGTGGCAAGATGGGATTTGTCCGAAGCTAAAAGGCTTTGGGTCACCGTGGACGGGCAGGGGCCTCGACGCGGCTAGACACGAGACACATACATTACGCGACCTCGCCCTGGTGGCCGCACACGTTGGTTGCGGCCGACGCGGGCCGCGGGCAAGTGCTTGTAAGGGAGCCTTGCCTCTCTTGTACGAGAAAGGACGCGTAATGAAGATCATTAAAGCTAAAGACTACGAGGATATGAGCCGCAAGGCCGCTAATATCATCTCGGCCCAGGTTATCCTCAAGCCCGACTGTGTGCTGGGTCTTGCCACCGGCTCCACCCCGATCGGTGCCTACAAGCAGCTCGCTGCTTGGTACAAGAAGGGCGACGTCGACTTTGCCGAGGTCAGCACCTACAACCTGGACGAGTATCGCGGCCTTTCGCACGACGATCCCCAGAGCTATCACTACTTCATGCGTGAGAACTTCTTCGATCACATCAACATCGACCTGAACAACACGCATGTGCCCGACGGTTCCAACCCCGACGCCGCCGCTGCCTGCTCTGAGTACGACAAGATCGTCGCCGAGGCCGGTTACCCGGATCTGCAGCTGCTCGGCATTGGCAACAACGGCCACATTGGCTTCAACGAGCCCGATGACCACTTCTCCAAGGGCACGCACTGCGTCGACCTCACCGAGAGCACCATTCAGGCCAACAGCCGCCTGTTCGACAGCATCGACGATGTTCCCCGTCAGGCCTACACCATGGGTACCCAGACCATCATGTATGCCCGCATGATCCTGGTCGTCGCCAACGGCGAGGCCAAGGCTCAGGCCGTGCATGACATGTGCTATGGTCCGGTTACGCCCGAGTGCCCGGCTTCGATCCTGCAGCTGCACACCAACTGCGTTGTCGTTGCCGACGAGGCCGCCCTTTCGCTCTGCGAGTAGCGCGAATCCTGCAGCTCGACATAGCCTTGCCTAAGGCCTCCGCTTTGCGGGGGCCTTTTTGCTATCCCATTTCGCCCACTTGACCAAAATCTTGCCGCAAGCTTGACGAATGCCGGATGCCCAACAGCTTGATTCATTCTATATCAGATTCTATGCAAAAATGCCACTAGAAGGTCGTAGACGGTAGCGGGTGCTAGGCGAGTTGAATGACATGGCTGAACCTTGTTCATCTGCGTTACACTGCCGCTTAGATGGGACAAGCTGACAAGCTCATTTACCTGCTTAAAGACCGATTAGTCGGGGGATTAATAACAATCGGCCCTTGCTGTACAAAAACTTGCCGCTTGCGTACCAAAAGACAACCTAAAACACAAGGTCGCTCTATTCATAGCGCGGCTTGTATGGTCTTGCGGCTACAGTGTCCATACGGTCGAGTTGAGGAGCGGGCATGGTAAACGATTTGAGCGGTATAGACGACCTCGAGCTGATGCCGCTGGGCGGAGGCTATATGGTGCGACGCGAACGCTTGATGAATGAGCTTATCGCCAAGGGCCGAAAGGCCGGCATCGTGGTTCTTTATGCGCCCGACGGGTTTGGGAAGACCTCGATGTTGCTGCAGTACACCCATGAGGTTAAATGCGACCCGACGCGAGGCCCCGTGCGGATTATCGAGGCCGATCGCGCCATTGGGCGCGAGGTGTTTATGCAGCTCGAGGTGGTTACCGAAGAACTCAAAGACAAACCGCACTCCCTTATCGCGATTGATAATGTGCCAAACCTCGATCAGCACGATACCGAAGACCTCATCGACAGGATTCGCGGCTTGCGCGCTATGGGGATAGGGGTCTTTATCTCCTGCCGTCCTTCAAATCGTCAGCTGATTCATGGGCTGGGCGATTCGGTTAAAATCAATGCGCAGATGCTCAAGGTGCATGCCTATGAGTATTCGGCGTGGGCATCGGCGTTTTCGATCAGCACATCGCTCGACTTTTATCAGCTCACGCAGGGCGTGCCCGAGCTCGTTTCGGCATTGCAGACAGGTCTGTATGGCCAAGGCGACGTGGCCGGCCTGCTCGAAAACGAGATTGTCAACGTATATGGTGCGGCACTTGCCGATCTGGCTTCACTCGACAATAATGCGCTGTTTTGCGTGGCGTGTCTCATGGTTTTGATGGGCGAGGGCAATATAGCAGAACTCGAGGCTTGCGGGGTGAGGCTGTCGATGGTCGACCAGTCCTACTTTGTACGCGACTACCCGATCTTTGGCTTGGACCCCGCCGAGCGGAGTTTTACGTGTCTGGGCACGGAGGATAACGGACGCTTGCGTTTGCGTAAGTTGGTGGCCGAGGTTCGCCCCGAACTTGTTCCGAGGGCGGCCCGGATTTTGCTTAAGGCGGGCCGATGCGATGCGGCGATGGGCCTGGCGGACGCCTTTTTGGACCGTGATGCGGTCCTTGAACTTGCTGGGCAGTATGGGGTCGATCTTGCTCTGACGGGGCACGGGGCCGATATCTGCCGAGCAGCGCTGGGTACGATCGATGCCGACGATCCGGCTCTAGAGCCAACGCCTGCCGAGGCGCTTGGCGTATATCTGGCAGCGGTCAGCGTGTCCAACACAAAGCTCGCCCGCTATATGGCATCGGTCATCGAGCGCGAGGGCGAACGGGCGGCCTGTGAAATAGACCCTGTTTCATGGAGGGTAGCCCAGACACTGACGGCTGTTTGCTATGGGGACAACGGGCTTGGGCTTCCTACGAACCTGGCCGTGCCAGAAATAGAGACGTCCCACACCGCACTCGACATGTTGTCTGCGCATATCGAGGTCAAGCGATGCCTGACCGAACGGGGAGATGACGGCGACGTTCTACAGCAGCTCAAAACGAGCAAGGCCTACGACTGCGAGCTCGACATCGCGGGGATTGTTATACGGGCCGACAGCATGCTGGTGGAGCTCTTTGACGGGTCGTTTGCAGGAACCGACGAGCGCGACGACGAGATGACGGTGGTGCGGGAGGCGCTCGACGTACGTGGACTTAAGGCGATGGCTATCTGGGTGCGCATGGTGTTGGCGGCACGGCGGCTCCTTTCCGGCTTGCCGGTAACCGACGACGCGGCGTTCAACGAGCTCGATCGTTTTGCCGTGCGCATGCGCGACAACCAGATTCAGCTGTTTGGCCTGTTGTTAGAAGGCTGGCAGTCGCTGGCAGAGGGACGGCCGGTTAATGCAAAGTTCCGTGCGGTCCAAGTGCTCAAACTTGCCGAGGAGTCGATTGCGTACATGCGCGATAACGCATTGCTGCTGGAGCGCGCGGCATATCTGCGAAATACATCGATGGTTTCGGTGCGCGAGGAAGCGGAGTTGCTCGATATAAGCCAGACGCAGGTTGGTGGCGCAGAAGCCTGGATGGTGGCGCTGCATTTGGCCTGTGCGGGCCGAGACAGCGACCTTGCGGCCTGGATGTCCATGAATCGTGCGGGGATTCTAGAGCCATCGTATCGGCTCTTTGCGCGCCTTGCCATGCATTGTCTGGGCGAGCCGGCGGCCAGGATACGCAAGAAGCTTCCCGTGCGCGAACTGTCGCGGTACTCGCTGCGCGACGATTTGGAAGGGGAGGGCGAGCGCCTGTTCCAGGCTGGCGAGGTTGAAGCCGTTGATACCATCGACCATATCGAGATTCGCATGTTTGGTGCGTTTCGCGCCGAGCGCGACGGGTTTCCCATCACGGACAAAATGTGGCGTCGCAAGAAGGCGGCGACACTTGCCGAGCGGCTTGCGCTGGGCATGGATGCGCTCGTCGATCGTGAGACGCTGGCCATGGAGCTGTGGCCCCATGCCGAGTTCAATAGCGCCCGCAATAACCTGTACTCGACGATATCGCGCTTGCGGTCGGCTTTGGGGCCGACGCCGGATGGCAAGTCGTGTGTGCTCATCCAAAATGAATGCATCGGACTCAACGGCGACTACGTCAAGACCGATGTACGGCTGTTTGACCAGATAAGCCGCGAGGTTTTGGGAAATCGCACGGGTGCGCGCGGGCCCCATTTAGTTGAGCTGTGCCTTAAAATTGAGCAGCTTTATGCCGGACCGCTGTATGTTCCCAATGGCTGTAATCCCACCTACTTTTTGCGCATGCGGCGCATTATGCAGTCAAAGTACATCGATTGCATGATTAAGGGAGCAAATGCCGCTCTAGAAGAAAACGATCTGCAGTCGGCGATTTGGCTGGCGGAGTCGGGGCTTCGACAGGAAACGGCGCGTGAGGATATGGTGCGCTGCGCCATGCGCGTCTACAGTGCGGCGGGGCGGCGGCGCGATATCGTCGAGCTGTACAGCGGGCATATGCACCACCTGAGGGAGCAGGTCAATGGCGTGCCCGAGCCCGAGACGCGGCGCCTATACGAGCGCTTGGTGGAGGGGCGGCTCAATCGCGTGCTGGTCGAGCGATAAAAAACGGGCACCCGAAGTACTTGGGCACCCGTAAGCTTGCTATGTGTTGGCTCGCCGGATCATTGGCTCTTAGACGAGCTTGATCTTCTCGATGTCCTTGCGCGAGGACTCGCGATACAGCGAGAACTTGCGGCCGATAACCTGAACGACCTCGGCGTGGCAGCGCTCAGCGAGCTCTTCGGCGGCTTCGCGGGCGGAAAGGCTGGAGCCATCGAGCACGGAGCACTTAACGAGCTCGTGCTTCTCCAGGTAGGCGACCGTCTGCTCGACGGTGCCCTCGTTGACATCGGACTTGCCGATGATGATGGCGGGGTTGAGGTGATGGGCCATGCTGCGAAGCTGCTTGACCTGGGCTCCTGTCAGTGCCATGGGTTCTCGCTTTCTATGTATGGGGCGCCCCGCGACGGGGCCTTAATCTACGTGAGCTGTCCCACGATAGCGCAGGAACGGCGTGGTGTGGAGCGCGTTTGCCCAGTTCAAAAAGAATGCGGATGCCGAGTGAGTGGGCGGTGCGGGCTGCGAACAGGCTATGAGCTGGGCGCAGAGACCGGCTCCCATGCAATAAACGCCCAACGAACCTTACGGATATGGTCGAGCATATAGCGCCCCTGCGGCACGCCCTTGGGGCCCGGCTCACCGGCATGGGGGTTCTCAATCATGTGTTGAGCGATGTAGTCGCGCAGACGGCCGACCTTATCCTCGTTGCCATGCTCGAGCATGCGGGAAAAATCTGCTACGCCCGCTTCAAGGTTATCGAAGGTATCGCGACGAGGCGATTCAAAGTATGTAACCTGCGGCAACGCACCCATCTGAATGAGGATGTTGAAGGCGTACACAAAGCCATTACTGCAGGTAACCGAGGCGCCAATGGCGTTCATCAGGTGCAGATCATAGCGCGGGCTGGAGTTGGCGACCATCGTGGCAGCACAACGCCGACGAGCCGTACGATCAAGCTTGGCAAGCGCGCCTTTTAGGTTGGTCGTCGTAACCGACCGACTGGCAAAGGCAACATCTACCGCTTTTGCGATCGGTCCAACCAAATACCAGTCATCATCCCAAGCAAGCTCAAGCGGCGTAATAAGATCTTCGAGCCCGTAATACTCAATGCCGGCATCAAGCGTGCCCAACATGGCAGGAGAGAAGTCGGCAGCAATCACGGAATGCCCAGCCTGAGCAAGCGGAATAGCAATCGACCCAGCCCCACACCCCATATCAAGCACCGACTCACCAGGCTTCAACGCCAACAGCTTTATAAAATCCCGAGCATAAGGGGCAGTCTCCAACGGCCGAAAATGCCGAGCCCTTTTATCCCACTCAAAAGAATCATCAGCCCGTCGCCGACCAGCTTGCAGGCGCATCCATTCGCCATTCCAATCCGCAGCAAGCAGCTCAGAACGATTCTCCCCATCAACCACGGGCCAACCTCCTAGCAACAAAAAAGCGACTCCTCCCAAAAGAAGAGCCGCAACCAGCATATATCAGAAAGAACCGTTCCAACGCCAAACCGCCCTCACAACCAAGGCGGGCAGGAGCGAAGCGACTGCCATACGGGATAGAACCCAACTGAGGTCCCGTTGTGCGGGAGCCCCGGGGAGGGCAAATATATAAGGTCGATCGCGAGTTCCGCACGAGCCGGAGAGCACTTAATGTGCTCTCCGTGCGAGCAG
>UQIP01000008.1:0-71619 GCA_900541005.1 uncultured Collinsella sp.
TATAAGAGACAGGCATAAACCACCGCAAAGGGGACAGGCACCTTTGTGGTGGTTTGGGGCGATGCGCTAGTCCACGGCGATGTCGAGGTTTTTGCCGACGAGGCCCACGTAGCCGCCCTCAGCTGCCTTGGGGCTGTCGGCGTGGCAGAGGACCCACTTGTCGGCCTTCCAGTAGCAGTAGCTGTCACCGGCGGCAGGCATGTCGGCTGCAGCCTCGGGGCGCGGGCCGTTGGTGCCCGCCGGCAGCGCGACCATCACCTGGAAGCCGCCGTCGTCGACCATGCAGGGCGTGTAGTGGAGCGTGGTGTTGAAGACTTCGACGACCGTACCCGCCGGCACGCGGAACGCCTTGACGCACGCGGTATCGAGCTTGCCGTCCTCAATCTCCCAGCGATGCGCCACAAGCAGGATAAAGTCGCGAGCGCCCAGGTTGAATTCGCTGGCGCGGTGATACTCCAGACAGTTGAGCTTCGTGTTGTGGCCGTTGCACCAGCCGAGCTGGAAGGGACGACCACCAAACATGAGAAAGCCCAGTTTATCGGCATCCTTGACGCTCTCGAGCTCCGGCGCACTTGCTACGTACTTGCTGCCCTCGGGGATGGGCGTGGCAGAGAGCGCCTCGAGCACGGGCGACGTGAGCTCGGACGGAACGTTATCCCAAACGTTGCCATAGGATTTGAACTCGGGATCGTTGACAGAGTAGATATGCATGTTCACTCCTGTTCGTTTATGTGATAGTACGAACATTCTAGAACAAACATGAGCGATTTTAAACGCTCATCCCGACCACTCAACAAAAAGGCGCCCCCGCATAAGCGAAGGCGCCCAATGCGCGCGTTTTGGACGATAAAGCCCTTATGCCTGCTGATAGTGAAGGTGTTTCTCGTCGATATCGGCCAGGTCGCGGTCAAGGTAGCGGTGCGCGAGCCAGTTTGCCATGGGGAGGTTCTGGTCCAGGTAGTTACCGCACTCCTCGGGAGCGGCACCGGGGATATCGCCCTCAAAGCCAGCAACAAACTCGAACAGCTCACGCACGAGCGGCAAGATCTCCTCGCTCGTCACCTCGCCAAACACAACCAGGTAAAAGCCCGTGCGGCAGCCCATGGGCCCAAAGTAGACGATACGGCTCGACCACTCGGCATGATTGCGGAGGAACGTGGCGCCCAGATGCTCGATGGTGTGGCACTCGGCCGTGTTCATGACCGGCTCCTTGTTGGGCGTGGTCAGGCGCAGGTCAAAGGTGGTGACGGCGGCGCCGGTCGCCGGATCGCGGTCGATGCGGCTCACATACACGCCGGGCTCGAGCAGCAGATGGTCAACGGAAAAACTCGCGATGCGCTCCATGGCAGATCCTCTCGATAGTCAAATTGGGACGGGGCTCTTTTAGCTGGTTCGAATGGTCGCACCAATCATACCAGTCAAAAAAGCCCCGTCCCAAAAAGACAACTTAGCCCAGGACGCGGGCCATACGCGCCTTGAACTCGGACAGGAAGCGCGGAGCATCCACGGTCAGCGCCACGAGTGCGCTCTTGTCGGGGTCGGCCACACGGCGCTCATCGCAGATGGTGCGGCCGCGATACTCGCCGAGCAGGTCGACGCGCAGGTTACAGCCGAGCGCGCCCACGAGCGTGGGGTCAATCGCCACGGCCACAGCCAGCGGATCGTGCAGCGCGCAGCCACCCAGGTAGGGGGCGTTCATCTCGTACGAGCCAATGTAGTGCTCCACCATGCTCGCAAACGCGCAACCGGCCATGGTGCCCGAGCCCGTCCAGCCGGCAATGTCGCGACGCGTGAGCACCACGCGATGCGTCACATCCAGACCCACCATAGTGAGCTTGCGGCCCGAACGCAGCACGGCATCGGCCGCCTCAGGATCACTTGCCATGTTGGCCTCGGCGCCCGCGCTCACGTTTCCGGGCACGGTCAGGGCGCCGCCCATCACGACCACGCGGCCGATAGACATCATCGCCGCCGCATCGCGCTCCAAGGCAAGTGCCAGATTGGTGAGCGGGCCGGTCGCCACGTAGATCAGATCGGGGCCATAGGTGCGCGCGGCATCAATCAGATAATCGACCGCCGCGTTACCGTCGGCCGACGTCGCCCCCACCGGCTCGTACGGCGACGCGGGCACGCTCGCCCCGCCAATGCCGTTCTTGCCGTGGATGAGCGTGGTGGACGCCAGTGGTGTATAGGGCTCAGTCGCCTTAACGGGACGATCGGCGCCCAGGTACACCGGAACCTCGGGGCGACCCAGCAGATCGAGCACCGCCAGGCAGTTGTGCGCCGATTGCTCGACGCGCACGTTGCCAAAGCACGTGGTGATGCCCACGAGCTCCACCTCGGGGCTCGCGATGGCATAGGCCAGCGCCATCGCATCGTCCACGCCCATATCCAGATCAAGGATCAGCTTCTTGATTGCCATTGTTCTACTCCGCTTCTCCGTCTTGTACTAAATCGTCTAAATCAAACACGCGCTCAACTTCGGTGCGCGTGGGAATCGATTGCTGAGCGCCCAGGCGCGACACCGTCACCGCCGAGGCGCGAGCACCCGCCGCCATGCACTCAAAGAGCGGCAAGCCCTCCAGACGAGCCGCGGCAAGCGCACCGATAAACGTATCGCCGGCGGCCGTGGTATCGACTACCGTGCTCGAAAGTGCCGGCATACGCAGCGGCTCGCCGTCATCGCCGAGCGTAACCGACCCGGCGCCGCCCAACGTGATGACCGCAGCTCCGGCACCCTTGGCGAGCAGGGCATTGAGCGCCGTGAGGCAGCTCGCATCATCCGCGGGCAAGATGCCCGTCAGCACCTGGCACTCGGTCTCGTTGGGGCAGACCAGGTCGACCGCAGGCCAGGCCTCCGCAGGCAACTCGCAGGCAGGCGCTGGATTAAAGACCGTATAGAACCCCAGCTCGTGAGCGCAAAAAAGCGCCTCGGCAGTCGCTGCAAGGTCACATTCGCCCTGGGCGATAAAGACGCTTCCGGCAGCCGGGGCAATCTCGCTGGTGTCGCCGTCGAGCTCATCGGCCACCAAACGTCTCAGCGCGCAGGCAACGTCCTCGCCCGCAAGCGCATGGTTGGCGCCCGGTGACAGCACGATGCGGTTGTCGCCCTCGCAGCGAATGATAGTCGCCGTTCCCGTCTCCACGTCATCGCGACGCGCCACAAAGTCACAGTCCACGCCAGCATCTTGGAGCCCCGCCACGAGCGATGCACCGAACGCGTCGCGGCCGACCGCGCCAATCATGCACGTGCGCGCACCCATGCGCGCGGCGGCAACGGCCTGGTTGGCGCCTTTGCCGCCGGCATTGGTGATAAAACCGCTGCCACCGACGGTCTCGCCCGCGCGCGGCATGCGCTCGCACGCCACCGAAAGGTCCATGTTCATGCTGCCGAACACCGCAACGATGCCACGATCTGCCATGGAAACCTCCTCATCCGCGGGCCTTATGCCCACCGTCGGCCGTCGATCGTGCGCTCTCGCACCTCTATAACTTTAGTTCACTTTGATGTGAACGCGCGCTTGAGGTTGCGCCAGCAGCAAGCATTCACAGGAACAGGCAGCTACAATGAATATGTGCTGATTATTCTCGTCATTGGATGATGTTTTATGGAACAATTCTCGCAATCGGGCTCGCGCGGTCGACGCCGCACGGGCAACGAGCCGGCGCCGCACGAACGCGTGAAGAGCGAACGCCGTGCCAACGAGCCGCGACGCACCACGAGCCCCCATCGCGCTTCTGCCAACAACGCGGGCCGCGCCAACACTCCCGCCGCGGAGCAGACGCCTGCTCGCCCCAAGTCCCGCTACATCCCTGCACTCGACGGCCTGCGTACGCTCGCCGTCGTCGCGGTGGTGCTCTATCACCTTAACCTCACGTGGGCTCAGGGCGGCCTGCTCGGCGTCACGATCTTCTTTGTGCTTTCGGGCTATCTGATCACGCGCCTGCTGCTCAACGAGGTCGCTAAGACCGGCCGCATCGATCTTAAGAGCTTCTGGATTCGCCGCATCCGTCGCCTGGTCCCCGCCGTGGTAACGGTAGTGTTCGTGACCTGCGCGCTGTGCACCATCTTTAACCACGTGATGCTCACCAAGATGCGCCCCGACATCCTGCCGTCGCTGCTGTTCTTCAACAACTGGTGGCAGATTGCCCAAAACGTCTCGTACTTCAATGCTCTGGGCGACCCCTCGCCGCTCACGCACTTTTGGTCGCTTGCCATCGAGGAACAGTTCTACCTGATTTGGCCGCCACTGCTGTTTGCCATGGTATCCATGCATGTGAGCAAGCCCAACACGCGCCGCGTGGTTCTGGGCCTTGCCGCGGTATCTGCCCTCGCCATGATGGTGCTCTATAACCCCGCCGCCGACCCCAGCCGCGTGTACTACGGCACCGACACCCGCGTGTTCTCGCTGCTGCTGGGTGCCTGGATGGCCTTTATCCCCGATCGCGACCTGGCGCCGGTGCGTCTCGCACATCGTTTGGGGCTCAATCGCCTGGCTGGCGCCGCCAAGCACGGCAAGAACGCCGAGGGCAAGCCTGGCGAGAAGGCCGACGAATCAGCCGAGACCGCCCCGGCACAGCCGAGCGCCCTCGTGCGCTTTTGGTCCTCGCCCGCATCCATCGATGTCTTGGGCGTCGTGGGTCTGGTTGGCCTTGCCGCCATGGTCGCGCTCACCAACGGCTACACCGCGTTCCAGTATCGCGGCGGCACGCTGCTGTGCTCGATCCTCACACTCATGGTCATCGCGGCCTGCGTGCAGCCCCAGGGAATGGTTGCCCGCGCGCTGTCCGCCAAGCCGCTCGTGTGGGTTGGCAAGCGCTCGTACAGCATCTACCTGTGGCACTATCCGCTGCTGTTGCTCATGAACCCGGTCGCCAACATCAACGATACGCCCTGGTGGCAGTACATCTTGCAGGTACTTGTGGTAGTCGCCGTAGCCGAGTGCTCTTATCGCTTTATCGAAACGCCGTTTAGGAAGGGCGCCTTCGGCCGCACCGTCACCGAATTCCGCAATGGCACCACCACGCCCGCCAACTGGGCACGCGCGCACGTCCCTGTCTGCGCAGCCTGCGCTGTCGTGTTGGTCGTTGCACTGGGCGGCCTGATCTTTGTGCCCGAGACGTCTGCGCTGAGCGGCGAGGGCGCCGAAGTTCTGAACAAGGAAGCCAAAAACACCGCGCCCACCGACCAGCAGGCGGCCGACGACACCGACAAGGACAACGACGGCTTCCCCGATGGCTCCTACGACCTGTTGATGATCGGCGACTCCGTGTCGCTGCGCGCCGTTGATTCCTTTGACGGCGTGTTCCCGCACAGCCATATCGATGCCGAAAAGGGCCGCCAGTTTGATGCGGGCCGCGCGACATTTGAGGGCTATATCCAGCAGAACCTTGCCGGCAAGATCGTGGTCTTTGCCCTGGGCACCAACGGTTTGGTAACGGACGCCCAGGTCGACGCGATCATGGCCGACGCCGGCGAGCAGCGCATTGTCGTGTTTGTAAACACGCGTAGCCCGCAGCCGTGGGTCGGGTCCACAAACCAGGCCATCGCCAACGCCGCCACGCGCTACAAGAATGTACGCGTTATCGACTGGTACGGGCACAGCGCCAACCGCAACGACCTGTTCGACGGCGACGGCACGCATCTGTCGGCCACCGGCGTGACCGAGTACCTCAGCCTGATCCACGATGCGGTCAAGAAAGACCTGCCTGTGCACCCCGAGGACCACGTCAACGATCCGCAGCCGGCAGCCGTCAAGTCCGCCGGCGACGCACTCGTCAATGCCCTCGCCTACAAGCCACACAAGCTCGGTGACGACAAGTAACGCGCAGCCAAATCTGCTTACACCCGCAGGGGGCGTCGGCCGTGGCCGACGCCCCCTGCGGCAGTTAGGGATGCTCCCTTTGTACCAGCACCTGGAAGCACTCCTGGCGCAACCAATGAAGACCTCTACAGATGAATTCCAAGCCGCTCCGCCCCTCCAGACATCGTTTCCGTGCCTCGCGCCTGCCCCAAACAATCAAAACAAGCCCTTTTCGCCGCAACCTCAAAGGTCTGTGGGCAAAAAAGGGCAAATATGAGTACTGTTACCATTTTAGTAGCAGGCAAAACCACCCAAAATGACGTTCGGGCGACCCCTACAGCCCCCTAAACAGCCAACCTGACTGGTTTAAGGCATATTGGAGCCAATTTTAATGAACATACTATAGGTTATGTTCATTATCTTCTTGGATGTAAATGCTATTCACTTAGCAACAGTACTCATATTTGGCATTTTTTGACCACTGCCATATAACTAACACCCTATAGCAGACAAAAAACAGGCCGCAGCCCATCGCTGCGGCCTGTTCGGAAGCAAAAGTGGGCGTTAAGCGCTGTAGCCCATCGCTTGCAGCACAAACATGACGACCGTCAGCACCGTAATCACGCCGATAGTCGCCCAAGTGAGCACGTTCCATACGCGGCCGTTGCGGTTGGCACCCATAATGTGACGGTCGGCTGCGATAACCACCTGGAACACCAGAACCACGGGCAACAGCACACCATTGATGACCTGTGAGGTCATCATAATCTGGAACAGATCGACGCCGGGCATAAGCACCAGCACGGCAGAGATACCGATGATGGCCGTAATGATGCCGCGATAGACCGGGGCCTCGTCCCAGCTGCGGTCGGCACCGCGCTCCCAGCCAAATGCCTCGCAGATAGCGCTCGACGTAACGCCCGGCAGCACGCAGGCAGCCAAGAAGCTCGCCGCGACCAGGCCCGAGGCAAACAGTACCGTGGACCACTGACCCGCAATAGGCTCCAACGCTCGGGCGGCATCGGCAGCATCGCTAATCTGAATACCCGCCGGGAACAACACCGTACCGGTCGTGATGATAATAAAGCCGGCAATGACATCGGCGGCAAGCGAGCCGCTCACGGTATCGATGCGCTGCAGCACGATATCGTCCTCGCCCGCGTTCTTATCGACCACGTTGTTCTGCGCCAAGAAAATCATCCACGGCGCGATGGTGGTACCGATCGTTGCGACCACGAGCGACACGTAGCTGGGGTCATTTTGAATGTTAGGCACGACCAGGTCGACCGCGACCTCACCCCAGTTGGGGCCAGCCATAAACGCGGCGACAATATAGGTCACGAACACGCAGCTCACCAGCAGCAGAATCTTCTCGATGCGCTGGAAGCTGCCCGACATGGTAAGCATCCACACCAGCAGCGCCACCAGCGGCACCGAAATGCTCGCCGGCACGCCAAAGAGGGCAAGGCCGCTGGCGATGCCCGCAAACTCCGAAATGGTCACAGCCGTGTTGGCGATCAACAGCGCCGCCATAGCAAGTACACTCTTGCGCACGCCAAAGCGCTCGCGAATGAGCGATGCCAGGCCCTTGCCCGTGACGCAGCCGCAGCGCGCCGCGGTCTCCTGCGTCACGATGAGCAGCACAGTCATGACGGGAAGCATCCAGAGCATCTTGTAGCCATAGCTGGCACCCGCGCTGGAATACGTTGCAATGCCGCCGGCGTCATTGCCCGAAAGCGCCGCCAGCAGACCGGGACCCATAGCGCCAAAGATGGCCGCGATGGTCAACTTTTGCTTGGTGCCCGACTTTTGCTTGGTATTTTGCACGCGACCACCTAACCCATGACCGACATGGTGAGCAGCACCGCAGCGGCGCAGTACGCTACGCACGAGATCATGACGGCAATAACGTTCATGGCGGTGCCCGACGTGTTGAGGTCATGCTCGTCACGCCAGAACAGCACCATCAGGTAAATCACGGCGCTCATGTTGCCAACCAGGCAAATGATGGCAGCGATATTAAAGCACCCGGTAAAGAGTTGCTCCTCAAACATGGGCGCATCGGGGAACGCAGCGGTGCGCACCAGCTGGGCGCACAGATAGGTCACGAGTGACAGAATCAGGCCCATGCCCGTGCTCTGGAAGAAGAACCCCAGATACGGCTTGGGCTCGTCGTCGTGACCGTCATACTCCAGGAAGTAGTTCTTGACGAACGACACCATACGCGAGGCAGCCAGCAACACGAGCGGCATGGCGCACATGGGGAACACCACCAAATGCGCGGAGCCCAGCGCCGTCCCCAGCACCGTTGCCATGATGCACGAGGCGATGCCCCACACGACGACCCAGTACTGACGATGCACGAACCAGCTGAGCACGTTCGTCGAGTCGTCCGACGCGCTATCGCCCGAGCCGACACCGGCGATCTGCAGGTCCTCCTGATGCTCCTCGGCAATAACGTCCATGGCGTCGTCGAAGGTCACGATGCCCAGGATATGACGGTTCTCGTCGCAGACAGGGATGGCAACCAGGTCGTACTTGGTCATCTCGTCCGTCACGTCTTCCTGGTCCTCGTCGGGTGACACGTAGACCAGATCGCGATAGGCGAGCTGGCCCAGCGTGGCGTCGCGGTCGGCCACGATCAACGTGCGCAGCGAAAGCACGCCCGTCAGCATGCCGCTCGGGTCCTCGGTATAGACGTAATAGACGCTCTCAAAGTCCTCGTCGAGCTTGCGAATCGCCTCGATGGCGTCGCCGACCGTCGCCGTGGCGGGCAGCGAGACAAACTCCGAGGTCATGATGCGGCCGGCGGTGTTGTCCTCGTAGCCCAGCAGATTACGAATCGCCTTCTCCTCCTTGACGCCCATCAGGCGCAGGAGCTTCTCGGCCTTCTCATAATCGAGTTCGTCGATCAGATCGGCAGCGTCGTCCGGGTCCATCATGGCCAGCATCGACGATGCGTCGGTATCGGACAGGCCCTCGAGCATCTCGGTCATAAGCTCGTCGTCATCGAACTCCGAGATGGCCTCGGCGGCCTGGGCAGTATCGAGCTGCGCAAACACCTGCGCACGCAGGCGCGGGTCGAGCTGCTCGATAATGTCGGCGATGTCGGCAGGGTGCAGCTCGCCGAGCGTCTTGTGCGACACCGAGAGTTGAATGTTCTTGGTCGAGCGGTCGAGCAGGTCCATGTAGGACCAAGCGATGATGTCCTCACTGAGCGGCTTGCCCAGGTGCTTCATAAAGCCTTCGACGATATGCTCAAGTGCGGGGCTGATGGCGCGTAGCAGACCGCGGGCACCGACCTCGGCGCCCAGCAGGCGCAGCTGATTTTCGCCCGACATGGAAAACTTGATGTCGTTTACGCGCACGACCTTCATGCCCTGCGTGTCGACAATCTGCTTGTTGAGCACGTCGCGGGCAAGCAAGAGTTCGGTCGGCTGCAGGTACGAAAAACGGATTTCGGTGGCCGACGTCTTAAGGTGTACACCCGTCTCGTCGATACGGTCGACCCATTTGCGCCAACTGATCATAAACGGCGTCTTGCCGGGACCGCGGAACGCGAGCGACGTCACGTGTGGAAAAACTTCGCCGGTAGCAATGCCAAAATCGTTGACCACGCCGAGCTTTTCGCCATCGACGTCCAAGACCGGCAGTTTGAGCATCTCACTCAGATAATTCAATGGTGCTCCCCATCATAATTCCCCCGGACGCGGCCGCATGTGCGACGTCCGGGGGCTTCTGGATATGTATACGCATGCGCGGGCGGCACGCCGCTCGACGCTTACACCCCGTGCATGCGCAAAAAGCACCTGCATGGGGTCATCGACTGTATGGTCGAGGTTTGGATTTCACCTGTAACCTTTCTCTTGACCCTCATTAACCGCAGTAACTATAGCATCAGCATCGCCCTGCGGCATCGAATTTATGCGCTGCACATTGCAGGCATACCAAACGCTGACGCATCCGTGACATAGTCATTGGGGACGTTCTTAAATGACTACCCAATGACTACTCTGTGGTATCTTCGTCCTCGGCAAGCTGGGGGAACACGGCGTCCTTGGGCATGGTGACCTTCGTCAGCGAGGTGAGCTTTTTGCTCAGCGACGTGTCCGTCTTGACCAGGTCGCTGAGCGTCACGATCTTGTAGCCGTCGGCAATGAGGCCGTCGATAATCTGCGGCAGCGCCTCGAGTGTCTGCTCGGCGCATTCGTCTCTATCGGTGAGCAGCACGATATTGCCCGGCGTCACCGAATCGAGCACCGTCGAGACCTGTTCGTCGGCACCGTTTAGCAGCCAGTCGCCCGAGTCGATATTCCACGAGACCACGGCGGAGACCAGGTCCATCGCATCAATCCAGTTTTGCTCGTCAAAGGCAGCGTAGGGAGCACGCAGCAGCATCGTCTTCACGCCGGTCGCCGACTTAATCGCATCGGTGCCTTTCGTGATCTGTTCGCGCACCGCCTCACGGTCCTGACCCTTGAGCGAATCGTCGCTGTAGCTGTTGGATCCGATCTCGCACCCGGCGTCGACAATCGCCTTGGCCGTGGCAGGCGAGGCCTCGGCCGCATCGCCCGAAAGGAAGAACGTCGCGGTGACGCCCTTTTCCTTGAGCACCTGCAAGATCTGTTTGGTGGCGCCGCTCGGACCCTCGTCAAACGTCAGCGCCACGTACTTTTTGTTGCCCTTGGGCGCCACGCTGGCGCACGCAACAACGCAATCGGTGGCGGGCACAACCTCGCCGCGGTCTTGCGTCTTGCCTGACCGCTCACCAACCCACACCTCGGATCGGCCCTGGACACCCCATGTCTGCACATACTCGATAGCGCCCGTGCCCTCGACCTTGAGCTTGGGCTCGATAACCGTAGCCTGAACCTCGTGCTTCTCGTAAGTGTTACGGCCATCCTTGACCGTCACCTTCTCGCCGCCCTCGAGTTCGCGGCTATCCCATTTGCCCTGCTTCACGCGCTTGCCGTCGACCTTCACCGACAGCTTTTCGCCCCCATGGCGCTTGAGCACGCTGTCATCGACGGCTAGCAGGTCGCCTGCGTCGTAGGTGTCAGTCAAATCCTGTTCGTCGATGAGATTCTGCAGCGTAGAGCCCACGCGCACCGCGGTCTTCTGGCCGTTGAGCTCCACATCCACGCTGCGGTTGACGTAGCCCACGACGGCAGCGATAAACAGCACGAGCGCGCAACCCACGGCGATGAGCGCATAGGGCAGGCGAGACGATCGACGGGGCGTGCGGCCGTTGCCGATGCGAGCGCTGCGGTCGCTAAAGCCGCGGCTATGGTTGAGATACATCGCGCCGGGCTTACGGTGACGCTTGCGCTGACCGCTGGGCAGCTGCCCCAGATCGCGGCGCGCCGTCGGACGCGCACCCGAACGCCCGTTTAAGTTGGATCCGTTTTGGC
This sequence comes from uncultured Collinsella sp., assembly GCA_900541005.1. Classification (GTDB taxonomy): domain Bacteria; phylum Actinomycetota; class Coriobacteriia; order Coriobacteriales; family Coriobacteriaceae; genus Collinsella. Next base: position 11,216 of record UQIP01000008.1, read on the forward strand.
GCATGTGCCCTCCCCCATAAACACAGCAAGCCGGAGCAACAGGTCTCCGGCTTGCCTCCCATCATTTGGTACGTCGCTATTTTGTAGCTTTTGACGAGCCTTCGCTCGCCTTTTGGTATTCGTCCTTAAAGGCCTTGAACATGCCGCGCGTCTTGCCGAGCTGCCTGCCCAGTGCGCGACTGCCTTTGTCCACGGCAACCGATCCCTTGTCGTCGAGCACCTTGGCGCCCTTTTTGACCTTGTCGCCCACCACGACGCTGGCCTCGGCGGCCTTGGCAGCCGCACCGCCCGAATACCCGAGCGACTTGACCTCGTCCGAGACGACCATCGCGCCGTTCTCGTAGCCGCGCAGCATCGTCGGCGGCACCTGCGTGTCACCGACCAAAACACTCGAAGCAGCACCGGCGGTCACATAGAACGCCTGCACGATGCCCGAGCGTGGCTTGAACTCAACGTCCGAGCAATAGCCCATGACGTCGCCCGATTCCGTGCGCACGTCCATACCGACCCAGATGATGCAATCGTCCAGGTTGATGTCGAGGCGCTTGGCGGCGGCGGCATCGTACGTGTCCTTGACGTCATCGACCGCAATGGCGCCCTCGTAGACACCAATGGCGTCGAGCGCTACGAATCGGTCGGGACGCTCGATCATGCCCGCGATATCGGACTGGCGGACCATAAAGCCGACCACGCGCGTACCGCCCGGGGTAAAGACCGGAAAGTGAATCTTTCCGAGCTTTTTAGGGCTGCGCGGCGTGCCGTCCTTTTTGATGCGCTTGTCCTCGGTAGGCTTGCGATAGATCTTGGCGCCGACAAAATCCCCGGCGCGCATTATGCCTCGGTCGAGGGCTCCGCAGCCTCGGTATCAGCCTCGACGGCGTTCTCGACCACGACGTCGGCGGCAGGCGTCACGTTGCCGCCCGAAATGGCGTCGTTGAGCTGCTCGCGCAGCTGGTCCATGCGCTCGCGGGCCAGGTCAACCTTAGCGCGCAGGTCGTCGGTCTTGGCATCGACCATCGGGCCAAAGTCATTCACCGCAGCACGGGCCTCCTCGGCGCTGTGCTCGTAGGTGTCGCGCATATTGTCCCAGGCGTCGTTGGCGATATCGGCAGCCATGGCGCGGGTCTCGGCGCCCGAGCGCGGGGCCAGAGCAACGCCGACAATAGCGCCGGCAGCGGCACCAAAAAGTGCGCCGGAGACAAAGCTGAAAGTCTTACCCATGATCATTCCTCTCCTGCGGGCACGTCGGTGCCCACCGTTTGAATGCTGTCCATTATACCCGCAGCGCATCACTTGCCGCTCCGCTCATCTGCATACGGCAAAGGCGCAGGTACGTGATGGTGATAAACGCGTAGGCCTACTCCTGAGGCATAGCCGGCATGGCCACCGTGGCACCCGGGTCCTCGCCGGCGCCGTCCACGAGCGGCAGGCCGCCCTCATGCGCAGGTCCTGCCGGAACCGTCGCAGCACCGCCAAAGACGGCAGCGGAGGCCTCGTGGTTCTCGGCAACCGCGCCCTCGGTATCAATCGCCACCTGGGGCTCGTCGTCAAAGTTGGGGACGCCCTGGGGCTCGGCGGGAACGGGCTCGGCGGTCGCATCGGCAACGGACTCGGCGTCGACCGGCACATCGCCCTCATCAGCGCCCTCGTCCTCGGCAGCATCTTCGCCGTTCGCAGCGGCGACGGCCTCGTGAGGATCCTTGCCCTCGGCCTCGGCGCGCATGCCCAACACCAGGTTGCGCAGACCCGCGACCGTGCCTTCCACGTCGGGGGCAGGCTGGTCGGCGTGCAGGTACGCCCAGTCCATCATAAAGGTAGCCGACGACAGCGCACCAATGGCCAGCGCGTCGTCGGGGCACGAAAGCTCAACCTCAAAGACGCGCTCGTCGTGCTCGCTTACGCGCGTGCGGCCGCACGAGATGCTACCGGCAAGACCGGTCTCGTTCATGAGCTCAACCGTCACGTGCTCCAGCAGGTGGCAGAGCTCGGTCTGGCCCATGCAGTCCTGGAACTCGCGACCGGAATCACCCAGGCACAGGTGCTTGGCAATCGCCGGCACCAGGTAATACACGCGCGCCGTGGCCTCGATATCCTCCGAGGTCATGAGCGGCATTCCGGGGTTCACCAGCACATGCGCGCAGATCTTGTCCTCGCTGACGGTGACCTTAAGGATGTTGAACAGGCCTGCCATAACTCTCCCCTACTCTTCCTTGCCCTACTCGTCGCCATCGTGCGGATCCACAGAGCCCGCACCCGACGCCGCCGGCTTCTCTGCCGAAGACTCGGAATCCTTCTTATCGGTTTCGGCCGGAGCGATCACGCGAATGAGCGAGATGCGCTGGCCACGCATCGACTGCACCTTGAACTTGTACCCTGCAACCTCAAACACCTCTCCGATGTCGGGCACCGAGTCGCAAAGCTCCAAAATCCAGCCGGCGATGGTCTCATAATCATCGCTTTCCTCGAGCGGCCAACCAAGCTCAATCGCGTCATCGCACGAAAAACGCCCATCAACGAGCCACTCGCGGCGCGAAAGGCGCGTGAGATACTTGTTGTCGGGGTCGAACTCGTCCTCGATCTCGCCGACGATCTCCTCGACGATGTCCTCGATGGTGATGATGCCGGCCGTGCCGCCGTACTCGTCCACGACCACCACGATCTGGTCGTGCGAGGTCTGCATCTCGGACAGCAGCGGCAGGATGTCCTTGGTATCGGGTACAAAGGTGGCGTCGCGCAAAAAGCCGGCGATGGGCTGGTCGCCCTTGCCGTCGAGCGCGGGCTGGATCAGGTCCTTGATGTGCGCGATGCCCGCGACGTTGTCGGGGTCCTCGTGATAGACGGGGATGCGGCTGAAGCCGGTCTGGCGCATGGTAGACAACACGTCGGCGACCGTCTCGTCGTCCTCGCACATGGTGGTGTCCACGCGCGGCACCATGACCTCGCGCGCAACGGTGTCGCCCAGGTCGAAGATCTCGTGGATCATGCGCTTTTCCTCGTCGAGCAGGTCGTCCTGCTCCGAGACCATGTACTTGATCTCTTCCTCCGAGACGTTCTGGCGGTCGTCGGCGCTCTTGATGCGCAGGATGCGGGCCAGGCCATCGGAGCAAGCGCCGGTCAGCCACACGAGCGGACGGGCGATCTTTTGGAACACGGAAAGCGGGCCCACGACCTGCTTGGACACGCCCTCGGCATTGGCCAGGCCGATGCGCTTGGGGACGAGCTCTCCGATCACGATGGACACGAAGGCGACTGCGACGGTGATGATGACCGGCGCCAGGCCGCGCGCGATGGCGGAGAGCGGCGCGATGCCAAAGCTCATGAGCCACGTGGCGAGCGGGTCGGACAGACTCGTCGAGGCGACGGCGGACGAGGCGAAGCCCACGAGCGTAATGGCAACCTGGATGGTGGCGAGCAGCTGGTCGGAGTCGGCAGCTAGCTTAATGGCACGCTCGGCGCGTTTGTCGCCTTCCTCGGCCTCGTGCTCCAGCACGGCGCGCTTGGCCGTGGTGAGCGCCATCTCGGACATAGAGAAGTAGCCGTTGATGAGGGTCAAAACGAGGGTGGTGATAAGGGAGATGGTTATGTCCATCGGGAGTTTCTCGAACCTCCAAGATTCGGGACGTCGGATTAAAACGTTGACGGCGGATACGGCAATTGCACCGGCGCCCAAACAAGGACGCGGGCGCGCAGGCGTGGTCGCTAGATTACGAAGAGGATCACCGCCATGAACTGGAAGATACTGCCGGCGAGCACCCACAGGTGAAACACACTGTGCAGGTAGCGCACGTTTTTGGCGATGTAGAACGGCACGCCCACGGTGTAGCACACGCCGCCGACAGCGAGCAGGGCAAGTGCCACGGGGTTGAGCAGCGACACGAGCTCGGGCAGCTTAAAGACGACGAGCCAGCCCATCAGCAGATAGACCACGCCGCTTATCCAATGCGGCTGGCGCTCGCGCAGGAAGCACTCGAGGGCGATGCCGATGATGGCGATGGCCCATACGGCAAAGAACAGCACAGCGCCGCCGTCGTTTGCGAGCGTGATGAGGCAAAACGGCGTATAGCTGCCGGCTATGAGCAGGTAGATGCAGCTGTGGTCGATGATGCGAAACACGCGCTTGGCGCGCGCGGGCTGAATCGCGTGGTAGAGCGTGGAGGCCAGGTATTCGAGGATAATGCTGACGCCATAGACAATTGCCGCGGCCATGTGGGCCGGGCCTCCGCCGCGCAGGGCGGCGAATACGATCAGGAGCACCAGGCCCGCGATACCCAGCAGGCAGCCGACACCATGGGTGACGGAGTTCATGATCTCCTCGCCCACCGTGTAGTGTGGAACGGCCGCGGTCTTGGGTCGCGGCTTAGAACTGTCGCTCGAATCGGACATGCCGGTTACATCCTCCAACGTAAAGAGTTCTCAACACTATATCAAAGCGTCTAGGTACGTGCGAAATTTGCACCATACGTGACCCTTTGTTTACCCATTCTTTGTCTGTTGACGCATCAACGGCGAACGTCCATAATGCGCTTGCATTAAATGTTGATGTATTAACATCTTATAGGAAAGCTTCTTATGTCTCAAAACGCACGTTCCCATCGAAAGCTCAAGATAGCTGGCGTCGTTGCGCTGGTGCTCGTTGTCGCGCTGCTGGGGTTTGCCGGCAACTTCTTGTTCGACTTTGCCCTGAATCCCCAAGCGCCCTACACCATGAAGATGATGCAGGACAGCAAGGACGCCGAAAAGGGCGAACAGATGGACGCCGAGGAGGGCGAGGCGCGGGCGTGGTTTAAAGAGAACCGCGAGAGCAGCAGCCTCACCGCGGACGACGGGACTGAGCTCGCCGCCTGGTATTTTGCTGCGTCGGAGAGCACGCACGACTACGCAGTCTGCCTGCATGGATATACCAACGAGCCCATCGGTATGGCCCGATACGTCAAGCGATTCCACGACCGCGGCATGAACGTACTCGCACCCGCCGCCCGCGCCCACGAGCGCTCCGGCGGCGACTATATCGGCATGGGCTGGCCCGAGCGCCTCGACATCGTCGCATGGATCGAGCGAATCGTTCAGGCTGACCCCGAGGCGCGCATCCTGGTCTTTGGCGAGTCGATGGGTGCGGCAACCGCCATGAACGTCGCGGGGGAATCTCTGCCCGCAAACGTGAAATGCATTATCGAGGACTGCGGTTATACGAGTGTTTGGGACGAGTTTTCTCTGCAGCTCAAGGACGTGTTCGGCCTGCCCAGCTTTCCCTTGCTCGATGTAGCAAACCTGGTATGCAACGTGCGCGCGGGCTACGACTTTCATAAGGCGAGCAGCGTGGAACAGCTCAAGCGCGCGACGGTTCCCATGCTGTTTATCCACGGTGACCAAGACACCTTTGTGCCGTACAGCATGCTCGACCAAAACTACGACGCGTGCGCCAGCAAGGTCAAGCAAAAGCTCACCATCCATGGCGCCACCCACGCCAAGAGCGCGCAAGTTGACCCCGAGCTCTACTGGAACACAGTCGACAACTTCCTCGACGAGTTTTTTTAGGCAAATAGCACGGTTTACTGGTCTATCTGACCCCCTATCACTTCCAAAAAGCCGCCCGTGGGCACTGTGCTCACGGGCGGCTTTTACTAACGTTGCGCTACAAAAACGCTTGATATGTCCAATAGACAGGTGTTACTTGACCTCGATGAGCTCGTACTTGCTCGTGCCCAGGCCGATCTTCTCGGCATGCGCGATGCACGCGCGCCAGTCGGTGTCGGGATGCGTGATGCAGAAGGGGTCGCGCGCCTGCTCGCCCTCCAGATGCTCGTGGTTGTGCTCCATCTTGGCCGCGCTATCGGTGAGCTCGGTGTTGGGCAGCGGCTTGGATGCCATGACGGCATCGGCGCAGGCCTGGTCGATGGCGACCGGGTCGAAGCTCGCGAACATGCCGATGTCGTTGACGATAGGCGTATCGTTTTCGGGATGGCAGTCGCAGTTGGGACTGATGTCCATGGCAAGCGAGATGTGGAAGCTCGGGCGGCCGTCGACAACGGCCTTTGTATACTCGGCGATCTTGCAGTTGAGCACGTCGGCCGCGGCGTCATAGCCGGGCTTGATGCAGTCCTGGTTGCATGCCGCAATGCAGCGTCCGCAGCCCACGCAGCGATCGTGGTCGATGGTGGCCACGTGCACCGTGCGAGTAGCGCCGCTGGCAAGCTCGCGCTCGCGGGTGTCGTTGAACGAGACAGCGTCGTGCGCGCAGATCTTTTCGCAGGCATGGCAGCCAACGCAGTGCTCGGTCGCGACGTTCGGCTTGCCGGCGGCATGCTGCTCCATCTTGCCGGCGCGGCTGCCGCCACCCATACCCAGGTTCTTCATGGCGCCGCCAAAGCCGGCCTGCTCATGACCCTTAAAGTGGGTGAGGCTGATCACGATATCGGCATCCATGAGCGCCTGACCGATCTTGGCCTCGTGCACGTACTCGCCGCCCTCGACCGGGACGAGCGCCTCGTCGGTGCCCTTGAGGCCATCGGCGATGATGATCTGGCAACCCGTGGCATACGGGGTAAAGCCGTTCTGGTAGGCGGTGTCGATGTGCTCGAGCGCGTTTTTGCGGCTACCCACATAGAGCGTATTGCAGTCGGTGAGGAAGGGCTTGCCGCCCAGCTCCTTCACGACATCCGCGACGGCGCGGGCGTAGTTGGGGCGCAAAAAGCTCAGGTTGCCCAGCTCGCCAAAGTGAATCTTGATGGCGACGAACTTGTTCTCAAAGTCGATCTGCTCGATACCGGCGTGACGGATGAGGCGCTTGAGCTTGTCGAGCTGGCTCTCGCGAGCATGCGTGCGCAGGTTGGTGAAGTACACCTTGGCGGGTGCTGCGGGTGTAGTTGCGGTCATAGATATATCCCCTCGGTCTATATGGCGTTACAGACATAGAGGATGGTACCAGTTAAAGCAGAGTTAAAGTCAAGTACGGCACCTAGTCATTGGGGACGTTCTTAAATGAGTAGTCGTAAGGGGCTACTCATTGGGGACAGACTTAAATGACTGAAACCACTCATTGGGGACGGACTTAAATGAGTGCCTCGCCACCTGGCAGCTAGGGACGTTCCTTTCCTGCTGGGTGGCGAAAGAGCGTCCCCAGCGACTAGTCATTTAAGAACGTCCCCGATGACTACTCTTGGACTTTGAGGGCTTCGGCCAGGCTCACGCGCTTGATGGAGCGCGTGTGCAGCAGTGCCACGACCAGGTAGGTCGCAAAGCCGATTCCTGCGCACGCCGCCATGGACCAAGCGGGCACGTAGATCTCGATATTGCCGTTGTAGGCGAGCAACATCGAGCGGAAGATGGCCGTGAGCGAGCCAATAATGACCGGCAGGCTCAGCACGAGCGACGCCACCACGCACAGCGTGATCGAGCGGATGTACAGATGCGAGATCTCGCCATCGCGATAGCCAAAGACCTTCATGTAGCTAATCGAACGGGCGCTGTGGTCGATCACAGCCTTGGTCAGCAGGTACATAAACAGCAGGAAGATAAACACCGCGAGCCCGACCATCATGCCGATCATTTTGCTCATCATGCCGATGAACTGGTCGCCCACGGCGCGCATGTCGTCGGGCGTGGTGTCGCCGGCAAAGTAGCGCGCGTCGAGGTCGAGCTTCTCGTCGCTCACATAGCCGTTAAAGTAGGCGGCGTCGTTGTCGAACAGCTCGTTAAAGTCTTCGATACTCATATAGATATTCATGTCCGACTTGGAGCCCCAGGCACAGTCCTTGCCCACGTACTCAAAGGAATAATTCTCGCCCTCATACTTGTCGTGGAACGTGACCTTCTGCCCCTCGCTCCAGCCAAACTTGTCGAGCAGGCCGCCGCCAAAGACGACGTGTCCGTCGCCGACGTTGAGGCCTTTCCAATAGCGCGAATCGGATGAAATGCCGTAGACGGAAATCGTCTCCTCGCCATTTCCATCGCCGCGGTCGTATTGCAGCTGGTAGACGGCGTATTTCTCGGCCTGCGCGATTGCGCTTGCGCCGTTATCGGTCGTATTGACCGGGTGGATATCGTCGTTGTCAGTGTCGATCTTAGAGGCCTTGTCGATCAGGCCGATGGCCTCATCGCGGTCGCAGCCGAGGGCATCGGCAAGGTCATCGAGGCGCGCATAAAGCGCATCCTTCTTGTCCTGGACCTTGGCAAGCGCATCCTGCGCTGCGGTCAGGCTCTCGGCAGACGGAGATGCGGTCGCGGCATCGGCTGCCGCCTGCGCCGCATCGGCCGCGTCGTCAAGCTCGTCATCGGCATCCTGAGCGGCGGAAAGCAGCGCGCCGTCAACCGACTGCAAGCGCTCGAGTGCCGACCACTGCTCGCGCTCCTCGGCAGTACCCTCGAGCTCCAGCGGCGCCTTGAGCGTGTACTGGTGCTCGGCGACCAGGCCTGTCTCGAGGTTGTCCGCATAGTGCGTCATCGTGGGCAGAATCGCCAGGCCAAAGAGCAGCAGCAGCGACGCAAATGCAATGCCCACGAAGAGCGTGGCAAAGTTGCCCAGGTTGCGCAGGAAGATGCGCAAGCGGAAGCGGGAAACAAAACCTATGCGCTCCGGCAGCTGCAGGCCGCGCTTGGTGCCAGACTTGCCGCTCGCCTCGTGGCGAAGAAACTGCAACGGCGTCTTGCCCATCTTGCGAAGCAGACCCACCAGCGTGATGAGAATGAGCGCAGCGGCGGGAACCACGGCGCACTTCACAAAGATCTCCCAGCTCCAGTACACCTGGAAGGGCGGCAGGCTGTACGAGCCGTAATAGAGGCTGCGCATGGGCTCGGTAAAGAACACGACGCCGAGCGCAGTGCCCAAAAGCGCCGCGACCACGCCCACGATGGCGGGAAGCGCAAGGTAGTGCAGCACGATCTCGCGACGGCGATAGCCGCTGGCGAGCAGCGTGCCGATGATGGCGCTCTCCTCCTCGATGGTGGCGTCGGTAAGGACCACAAAGACGAACGCCATGATCACGATGATGATGTCGAGCAGCGTCATCCACATCATGGAGTCGCCGTCTACGTCGTCGCGCGCGTAGCCAATGCCCTGGTTGGAATCGGCGTCGATGAGGTCATCCACGCGTGCATCGGCATCGGTCAGCGCCTCGGCCATATCCTGCTCGGCATCGATGCGGTCTGCAGTGGAGAGATCGCGATCGGTAAAGGTAAAGGAATAGGTGTAGGCGGGTGCGCCGCCGGCGTCCTCGAGCGCGGCAAAGCCGGCGTCGCTGACCTCGGCCACGCCATAGGTGATGGTGTTCACCGTAAAGTCCGAATTGTTGAGGAACAGCGCCTGGCTATCGGGCTGGGTCATGATGCCGCAAATGGTGTAGGTGCGACCCTCGAGCTCGACCTTATCGCCCACGGCAAGGTCGTTGTTGGTGGCAAAGACACGGTCGATGGCTACCTCGTCGTCTGCCTTGGGCTGCTTGCCCTCGCTGTACGACGCAATGTCGACCTGAGTACGGCGCGCATAGGTGCGCAGCGTGCGCTTGGTGCCGTCGTCGCCGGACGCCTTTTTGATGATGGCGTCGATGGAGAAATTCTTGTAGAGCGTGACGCCGCCGACGTCGCCGGCTGCATCCTCGGCGGCCTTAAGCTGCTTGTCGGTAGCCTCGAAGGAGGTGGTCACGCGGCCGTCCTCAATCGTGTACGCATCGCGCATGTCGTCGATAAGGTAGCCGATGGAATGCGCTGCGAGCAAAAAGCCCGAGGTAAGGGCGATGCTTCCGCACATAAGAAGAAAGATGCCCAGGTACTTGCCGATATTGCGGCGCAGCTCGCGCGGGAGACGTTTTGCGAGAGGTGTCATGGCGCCGCCTACCAATCGAGCTCGGCGGCTGCGACGGGCGACTCGTTGAGCTCATCCTCGACGATGCGCCCGTCGCGCAGGCGCAGCATGCGATTGGCCATGCGCGCGATGGCGGCGTTGTGCGTGACGATGATGATGGTGCAGCCGTAGGTGCGGTTGACGTCCTCCATGAGCTGCAAGATTTCCTTGGACGTCTTATAGTCGAGCGCGCCCGTGGGCTCGTCGCATAGCAGCAGACCCGGGTTTTTGACGAGCGCGCGGCCGATGGCACAGCGCTGCTGCTGACCACCCGAGACCTGGCGCGGGAACTTGTTGCGGTGCTCGTAGAGGCCCAGCGAGCGTAGCAGGTCGTCGATGTTGAGCGGGTGTTTGGACAGGTGCGCCGTGACCTCGATGTTTTCCTTGATGGTGAGATCGGGCACCAGGTTGTAGAACTGGAAGACAAAACCCAGCTCACGGCGGCGATACTCGCCCAGGTCGGCAGGCTTGAGCACCGTTAGGTCGCAGCCGTCCACCATGATGGAGCCGGCGTCGGCATCCTCCAGGCCGCCGATCAGGTTAAGAAACGTGGACTTGCCCGAACCCGAAGGCCCCAGCATGACGCAGATCTCGCCGCGATTGATGGACGTGTCGATGTCATCGAGTACCGTCAGACGCGCGTCACCGTCGCCGTAGTGTTTCTTGAGCCCTTTGACCTGGACATAGGCTTCCCGCGTTGCCATGGTATCCCCCATTGTTAGCCTCGTACTACTTTATGAGCGTAATAGTAAACCATGGCGAACTATTTTGGAGCGAGGCCTGGAATTTATTTCAGACTAGTCATTGGGGACGTTCTTAAATGACTATCTGTTGGGGACACTCTTTCGCCGCCCGGCAGCTGGGGACAGTCCTTAGCAAGCCGGCGGTTCGGCAAAGACTGTCCCCAATGACTAGTCGTTTAAGTCTGTCCCCAATGAGTACCCAATGACTAGGTGGCTAGGCGTGGGATTTGGTGCGTGCGAGGGCTAGGCCTACGGCGGCGATGGCCGCGGCAAAGAGCACCGTGACGCCCAGGTCGCAGGCGATGTCGCCCAGCACGGTGGACGTCAGGTCCGCGGCGAGCGCCTTGCCGATCGCGTCGTTCACCCAATACGTCGGCACAAAATGCGCCGCGGTCTGCACGGCCGAGCCCATGAGCGACAGCGGCATCCAGGCGCCGCCCAAAAACGTCATGAGCATGCCGAGTAAGTTGCCCACGCCGTTGAGCAGCTCCTCGCGCGCGCCCAAGCTCGACAGCGTAAAGCCAACGGCCAGCGGCGTGCACGCCAGGGCAAACGTCACCGCCAGCGCCAGACACACACGACCCGCGCCGACCTCGGCAACCGCGCCGGCAAAGCCCACGACGCCCATCATGCTCGACACGAGCCAAATGCAGACGGTGAGCACGGCGGCGGCCGCAAACACGGCAAGCGAACGCTGACGCTCGGAGACCGGGCTGGCATCCATGCGGCGCACGCGCTCGGGCTCGTTCATGCCCGAGAACACCAGTCCCACCGACACGATGACCGACGAGATAATCGCATACGCGCCAAAGTTGAAATACGACTCGAGCGTGGCAGCAGCAGCCGAGTCGACCTTGACCCGCTCGATCTGGACCTCCGCGCGCTTTGCAGCGACATGCTCGGCGGCCTTGGCAACGTCGCCGTTAGGAGCAGTGGGCTCAAGCGCCGCCGCAGCGCCCGCGAGCGAGATCCAGCGCGAGGCCTCGGCAGACGACAGCGCCGCCGCCATGGTGCCGGCACCGTAGGTCACATCGAGCTTGGGCAGGGACTCCCCCACGCGGGCGGCTGCAACGAGGTCGTCCTCAAACCCCTCCGGGATAAAGAACACGCAGTCGGCGCTGCCCTTGGCGCTGTTGCTCTTGGAGAGCGCGTCCGCAAGGTCGTACGTGTCGTCGCCAACACCCGTGACCAGGTCAAAGCGCAGCCCCAGATGCTTGGTAAGCGCACGCGAAAGATCGCTGTCGTCGCGGTCGACCACAATCACATTGGCGTCGTAGGGCTTGTACTCGGTGAGCTGCGACGAGTTCCAGCTCACCGATGCCGCGATGAACACACCCATCAGCGATATGAACACCGTATAGATGAGCAGGTAGAACGGATGCGCGAGCGCCATGCGCAGCGCAGTCTTAAAGGTGCTCATAGCGACTCCTTCCAAAGATCAGCGTAGCGGCGGCGACAAACACCAGGGCCATCAGGACGAGCGCGCCCGCGCGAACAGCGAAGGGCCCCAGGTCCTCAAAGAAATACAGGCGATTGAACATGTCGCAGATGAGCTTGACGGGGTTGAACCAGCACTCGGCCGGGCAGGCGCGGGCGACGTCGTCGGCAAGCGCCATCGCCGGCTCGCCGTAGAGGCCGGCGAACAGGGCGCACGTGGTAGCAAAGCCCGTGAGGATGCCGGACTTGGACGCCTTGCCGCCCTTAACGGGAAGTGTGCCCACAAAGAGTCCCAGGCCCGTGGCGGCAAGCGCGGAAGCGGCGCCGCCCACCAGACACAGCCCCTCGCGCCCGCCAAAGTCGACGCCCACGACCAGGCGCACGTAGCCGATCGCGATCGCCATCGAGGCGAAGGAAACCAGCCACGAGCCGACAAAGATGCCGGCCAGCGACGCCGTCTTGGAAAGGCTGCCCACGCAGCGACGTGCGCCAAGGCCCGACAGATTGGGCTGCAGATCGACGACGCTCAAGGCGGCAAACTCGGCAGACATCATCGCGACCAGGCCAAAGAGCGCGTAATAGTAGATGACCGTGCCATCGGGCGTGATGCGTGTCAGGCTTACGCGGCGGGTACTGCCCTCGAGCGACAGGGCGCGCGCAACCGCCTCCGGGTCGGCGAGCGCCGCCGGGTTGTCCTGGGCAATCTGGGACATGAGCTCGGCATTTTGTGTATACGAGCTTGCCACCGTCTCCAGAATGCTGCGATCGGTGAGCACCGATGAGGCACGCGAGCTGTCGTAGCTCGATAGCAGTGTGAGCTTGGGTACTCCTGCGTCGTCGACCGTATAGATGCCCGCGACCTCGCCGGACTTGAGCGCACGGCTCGCATCGGCTGCGTCGTCGCACGTGTGGATCTCGAGCAGTTGTTCATTGCCTTCCTTGGCAAGCGACGTCGCCACGTCCTTAAAGGTCGAAGCGTCCCAAGCCTCGTCCGCCACGACGGCAACCGGCACCGGGTCGATCTTGCCGTCGGAGCTGAGGTTCGCAAACATAAACATGAACATCGTGGAAAGTGCAATGGGAAAGAGAGCGCCCCAAACCCACGTGCTCGGCCGGCGCAGCAGCGTCTTGACCGTAGTGATGATGGTGTTGAACATGACTGCCCCCTAGTCGCGCAGCTCGCGGCCGGTGATCTCGAGGAACACGTCGTTGAGGGTCGGCGGTTCGCTCCACACGCGGCCGAGTGCCACGTCGGCAGCGCGCAGCGTGTCGAGGATGTCCACCAGGTTGTGCGGGCTCGCCTCGCAGGTGCAGACGAGCTCGCCGCCGGACAGCTCGACGCTGAGCACGTGCTCGAGGGCGCGCAGGCGCTCGACCGTGGCGGTCTCGACGGCGCCGACCTCGACGGTCACGCGCTCGCCCATCTGGATCATGCGCTTGAGCTCGTCGTTGGTGCCCTGCGCCAGCACGCGCCCGCCGTCCATGATCATGATGCGGCTGCAGATTTGCTCGACTTCCTCCATGTAATGGCTGGTATACACCACCGTGGCACCTTCGTCGCGCAGGCGGCAAATGCCCTCCAGGATGGCGTTTCGGCTCTGCGGGTCGACCGCCACCGTGGGCTCGTCAAAAAAGATCAGCTCGGGCTTGTGCGCGATGCCGCAGGCGATGTTGAGGCGACGCGCCAGGCCGCCCGAGAGCTTGCCGGGGCGGAACTTGGTAAAGTCGCCCAGGCCGACAAAGTCGATCGCCTCGTCCACCAGCGCGCGGCGGCGCTTGCGGTCGCTAACGTAAAGGCTGCAGAAATAGTCGATGTTTTCGCGCACGGTGAGCTCGTCGAACACCGCCACCTGCTGCGGCACCACGCCGATGCGGCGCTTGAGGTCGTAGCGGGCGGGCGTCATGGGCTCGCCGAACAGCTCGATGGTGCCTTTGTCGTAGGCAAGCAGCTGCAGGATGCAGTTGATGGACGTGGTCTTACCCGAGCCGTTGGGGCCCAGCAGGCCAAAGATCTCGCCGGGGGCGATGCTCAGGTTAAAGTGGTCGAGCGCGATAAGATCGTCGTAGCGCTTGACGAGGTTTTCGACGTGGACGATATCTGTCATGAGGCGGCCCTTCTGTTGGTTGCGGCCCGGTACGATTGCATCATCGCAGGAGCCGCCGGCGCGCACCAGTGAGCTTTGTCACGAGTGCGGGGCTTGGTCGTGCGACCTGCCGACGCCCCCGATTTGCCGCGCGGGAGGAATGTCACGGTTGCTCCGGGTGGCGGCTCCCCCGTGCGCGGCATCGCGTACAATACCCGTATGAACAGGCTATTCGACAAATCGATCGTGCTGGCGTGCTGTATCGTAGCCGCCACGGGCCTTGCTGTGGACGCTCGTCTGGTTGCGGCGTTTTGCCTTGGCGTTATTGCCACCTCACTGGCCGAGGTCGCACAGGGAAACCGCGCCCATCGCGCGAGCGAGGCCGCGAGCTACGCTTACATCATCGCGGCCGTCTTCGTGCCGTCATTTATGCCGTTCGCACCCCTTGCCTTCTATGACATCGTGCGACGCGTGCGCCGTGAACGCATCTGGCCCGCGCTGGCGATTGGCGCCGTGTTTGTCTGCGCGCTTGTCGCGGACCTTCGCGGCGGCGCGCTCACCACCCGAACGCTGCTGCTAACCGCCATCCTTTCGGTCGCCGCCACGTTACTGTCGCTGCGCACCGCGCAGCTGGAGCGCGAACAGGAACGCATGCGTCGCACCTGCGACAAGCTGCAAGAACGCGCCCTGGCACTCGAAGCACGCAACCGCGACCTCACCGACCGCCAGGACTACGAAGTCGAGCTCGCGACGCTCGCCGAACGCGCCCGTATCGCGCGCGAGATCCACGATAACGTCGGGCACCAGCTCACGCGCGCTTCACTGCAGGCCGAAGCCCTACGCGTGGTCCACGCCGACGAGCCTGGCGTCGCCGCCGATTTCGCCGACGTTAAATGCACGGTTGACGAGGCGCTCCAGCTTGTGCGCACCAGCGTCCACGCGCTCAACGACAACGCTGTCGACCTTTCCGTGCAGCTCGAACGCATTGTCGAAGGCGCGTGCTCGGACGGCAGTCCGCAGATTGAGCTTGAAGTTATGACCGAGCATGCACCCGCAAACGTCGCCAACTGCTTTGCGGCGGTCCTGCGCGAGGCGCTCTCCAACAGCTTGCGCCACGCTTGCGCCCAGACCGTCACTGTACGATGCATGGAGCATCCGTCATTTTACCAGCTCATCGTTACCGACGATGGCGCGGGCGGGGTCCAAGCAAACAGCCGCGGTGCCGCGGAGGGCATGGGGCTCGCCTCCATGCGCGAGCGCATCGAGGCGCTTGGCGGCACCTTCACCGCCGGCCCGCGTGTCGGCGCCGGCGGCTGGCGCGTGTTTGCCACCGTTCCCAAACAGCAAGGAGATGAGGCCCGATGAGGCTCATTGTTGTCGACGACGACCGCTTGGTGGTCGATTCGCTCAAGATAATCCTGGGCGCCCAGCCACAGATCGAAGTGGTGGGAACCGGCGCCGACGGCAACGACGCGGTGGCACTCTACACCGAGCATGCGCCCGACATCGCGCTGCTCGACATTCAGATGCCGGGGCGCGACGGGCTTTCGGCGGCCCGCGAGATCCTCGAGCACGACCCCGCGGCACGCGTCGTGTTTCTGACGACGTTCTCGGATGACGAATACATTGTGTCGGCACTCAAGCTGGGCGCCCGCGGTTACCTGATCAAAACCGATGTCGCCGCTATTCCGCCAGCGTTGTCGCAGGTCATGGACGGCAAACGCGTGCTCGAAGGCAAGGCGATCGAGGATGTTGACTTTGGCGGGATGGGTAACAAGGCGGACACGCCTCGCCAGCCCGCCGCCTTTGCCAGCCTGACCGACCGCGAGTTCGAAGTCGCCGAGCTCATCGCCCGCGGCCTCGATAACAAGGAGATTGCCGCCACGGCTTATATGGGAGAAGGCACGGTGCGCAACCACATCAGCTCAATCCTCGCCAAAATGGGACTACGTAACCGCACCCAAATCGCCATCGCCTACCTGCGAGGGTAATTTCCCAACGGCCAACCGCCCCGGCATAGCAAAATGACTGTAACCGATTTAATGCCATTTCAAAACTATGCCGGTTTACGGGGCTAAACTCAGGACCCCCATCCATACCCGCGTTTTCTGCAAAATGACAGCTCGTCTACCTGCGGTTTTATTTTCACAGATATCGGCATGGTTGGGGATTCGGAATCCGGCCCCGTAAACCGGCATAGTTTTTTCGGACGGCCCTGTACGAGCGCCTCCGCAAGCCTCGTGGAACCAAAATGACCCGTTTCCCTCAGTCCCCGGGGGATCATTTGACGGTGCCCGCCACGAAACCGGCCCATCTACTACGTTTGACTCGGTACCCCTGACCATACCTTCATTTTGAACAAAACCGCAGGCGTACTACCTGCGGTTTTGTTTTCGCGTTTTTTAGCATGGTTGGGGGTAAGGGACTAAACGTAGTAGATGGGCCGGTTTCGTGGCGAACCCTTCTTGCCTACGCACAAAAGCGCCGCCACGGAGGAGGGAGATACCTCCGTGGCGGCTGGGGCTGGGGGTGGGGCTATGTTCTGGCTCCCCGCCGGCCGCCCGGGGCCTTTTGGCCCCGGGCGCTGTCGACGTGCCTAGCGCTTACGGATACCCCAGACCAGGGCTCCGACGCCGGCCATGACGATAACAAATGCCATGAGCAGTGCGGCGGCCTGCTGGTCACCCGTGGTGGGCAGGAAACCCTTGACCGTCTTGACGATATTCGTCACGGTCTTGGGCGTGCCGGGGTCGGGCGTCGGCACGGGCGTCTCGGGCTTCTTGTACGTGTTGTTGAACACGATACCCTCAACGCTCTTGTCACCCTTGGTAAAGGCGACGTTCGCCTTGAGGTTGCCCTCGCCGTCATCGACCACGTTGACGGTCGCGGTAAAGACGGACTTGTCGTAGGTCATACCGGCCTCGTCGCCCTTGACCTCGCTGATGGTATAGACGTACGTACCGGGCTCGTCGTACTCAAACTTGTCGAAGTTGATCTTACCGTCGGCATCGTTGGTGACGGTGGACTCGATGTCCTCGCCAACGAGCTTAAAGCTAAACTCGTCCTTCTTGAGCTCACGTTCCTCGAGCACCTTAATGGCGCCGATGGAAACCTGCGTGGGCATGGCGTGATACTTGTTGGTAAAGCCAGCCGACTCGGTAGTTCCCTCGAGCTTGTGCGTCGCGGTCAGCGTGCCGTCACCATTGTCGGAGACGGTGGTCACGACGGTGTAGGTCGTGCCGTCATAGGTGACGCCCCTGTACTGGCCGAGCGCGTTGGGGCAAGCCTCGCGCAGCGTGTACGTGTGCGTGCCGGGCGCCTCGTAGTGGATCGGGCTCAGCGTAACGTTGCCGTTGGCGTCGTTGGTGCCGGTGGCGACAACCACGCCGTCCTCGAGCAGCTCAAACGTGAACTCGCCAGCTGCAAGGTTGCGTCCGGTCAGACGCTTGACCGTCTTGACCTGATCGGTCACGGACGAATCGGTAGGTGCCACGCCGTAGGTGTTGGTAAACGTGAAGGCAGCACCGTCGTCGCCTTCGCGCTTGACGCTCAGATGCCCGGCACCGTCGTCAGACACGGTGTAGGAAACCTTGCGCGTGGCGTTGGTGTCATTGGTCACGCCAGGGGCACTACCGGACTCGGTCACCGTGTAAGTAAAGGTGTGCGAGCGCGGAGCGGTGGGGGCTGCGGGCTCGGGCTCGTCGCTGGGCTCGTCGGCGTTGGCATCGGTGTCGGCCTCGTCGGCCTCTGCCTCTTCGGCCTCTGCCTCGTCGGCCTCGGCTTCGTCAGCTTCGTCTGCCTCGGCCTTATCGGTCGCATCGTCCGTCACGCCCAGAGCGCGGTTGAGGTCCTCGAGCGTAAAGTGGATCTTGCCAAAGTCCACGTTGCCAGCCGCGTCGTTGGTTGCGGTCGTGCGCTCGGGCATCGGGGCACCAGCCTCGTCGGCGGTCACGGTAAAGGTAAACTTGCCCGTGATGTCAGCCGGGGTCAGGCCCTCGGCAGCTTGGAGCTTCTTAGTGCCGGTGAGCGCGGCATCGACGGCTTCGGCGCCGTAGACGTTCTCGAACAAGGGCTCGACGCCGCCGTAGTCGACCGTTGCCGTCAGGGTACCGTCACCGTTGTCGACGACGATAACCTTAAAGCCAAAGCTCCACGTTGTAGCGGAAACGCCATTCGGCAGCCCGAATAAATCTTCGTAGGCCGTGTAGTTAATGGTCCAGGCAAGCTTACCGTCCTTATCGGTACGATGGGCAAGCCCAGCCGCCTCAAGATTGGCAAGCATCTCGGTATCGTAGTGCAGCGCATCAAAGCTCACATGCCCGCCGATATTGGGCTTGAGGTTTTCGTAGCCCACAAGCTCGCCCTGATAGGCAATGCCGAACCAGAACTCGCCGTCGGCCATCGGACGACCGGTCAGGGTCTTGGTGGCGACAACCTGAGCAGCGGTACCACCAGGCGTATTGGTCGTAGCGCTGTAGCTGTTGTGGAACGGGACCAGGGCACTCTCGACCTTGTTCTCACCGCTCTTGTGGACCGTCGTATGCGTACCCTCGGGACCGCCGGAGACGGTCGTCGTGGCGGTAAGCGTACCGGCACCGTCATCGGCAACGGCGATCGTCACGGTACGCACGGCGTCGTCGTAGGTGTAACCGGGCTTGCCGTCATTCTTCTCGGCTACGGTGTACGTGAAGGTCTCGCCTGCGTCAGCCTGCGTAAACTTGACCTCATGGCCAGCCAGGATGTCGATCAGGCCGACCGTTGCCTCTGCCGTCGCAGGGGACTTGAAGTTGTTGACTCCGGGCAGCAGGCCAAGCGCGTTGGCCGAGGCCTCGTCGGCAGGCTTCACGGTAAACGTGAACTGACCCTCGGTCATAGGACGTCCGGAGAGGCTCTTGCTGAGCTTGAGGCCGCCGGCCGCGGTGTAGTTAAGCTCAGTGCGGTACGTGTTGGTGAAGCGTCCGTTTTCCTTCTTGGTGACATTGGCGGTCAGGTTGCCCTCGCCGTCCTCGGTCACGGTCACTTCGGCGGTTGCGACATGCGCGTCATACGTCATGCCGACCGTGCTGCCCGCGTTCTCGCGAATCTCGTACTTATAGGTTCCAGCGGCTGCGTAGTGAATCTTGCCGAACTTGATGGCGGCGATGCCGTCCTCCGCGTCCTTCTTGCTCACGGTTGCGGTTGCGGGATCGGGCAGCGGGGCGCCTTCGGGGGCGGTGATGGTAAAGCTGAACTCGTCCCCATCCGTCCAGTCGCGGCCGCTGATGACCTTGCTCAGGTCAAAGTCGAGCTCCGCATCGAGCGGGGCCACGCTGTAGGTGTTCTTGAAAGTCGCAGCCGTGGCGTCCTTCAGGACATGCTCGGCCTTGAGGGTGCCGTCGCCCTTGTCGGTGATGGTGGTCTCGATGGTGTAGGTCTTGCCATCGTAGGTGATGCCGTTGCCGGCGTCGCCCGGGACCTCGCGCAGCGTGTAGGCGTGCTTGCCGGCAGCGGTGTACTCGATGGGGCTCATCGTGATCTTGCCGCGGGCATCGTTCTTGCCGGTGGCGACAACATCGTTGCCCTCAACGAGCTCGAAGGAGAACTCGCCTTCCTTGAGGTCGCGACCGGTCAGGTACTTGGTCGCGGTGATCTGGTCGGTGACGCTGGAGCTCTTGGGCGTCACGGTGTAGGAGTTCTTGAACTCAATCTTCTTGACGTCCTCGGCGCCCTTCAGCTTATGCGTGGCCACAAGCTGGCCCTTGCCATTGTCGGCGATGGTCGTCACGACGGTATAGACGGTTTTGTCATAGGCGATGCCGCCGGCATTGCCCTTGACCTCGCGCAGCGTATAGATGTGTTGACCGATCTCGGTGTACTTGATGGCGCTGAACGCAACGTTGCCGTTGGCATCATTCTTAACGGTTTCGACAACCGACGCGTCCTCGCCCTCACCCTCAACGAGCTCAAAGGAGAACTCATTGTCCTGGAGCTTATGGCCGGTCAGGACCTTGGTAACTGTAATCTGATCGGTGACGCTCGACTCAGCGGGATTGGCGGTATAGGTGTTCTTGAACTCGACCTCGCCCGAGGTCTTCTTCACAGAAGCCTCGAGCTTTCCCTTTGCGTTGGGTGTCACCGTTACGGTGAACTCTGCAACGTTCTTGCTGTAGGCGATGCCGTCGACCGTGGTCCCGGCATGCTTCTCGCTAACCTTGTAGACATACGTGCCCGGCTTGTCATAGGCAATCTCGCCAAAGCTAATGTCCGCATGGCCCTTGGTTGCAAACGCAGTCGTGGACCTGGGCATCGGGGCGTTGTCCTCGGACGTCAGGCCAAACTCAAACTTGTCCTCATCCGTCCAGTCGCGGCCCTCGAGCACCTTGGTCAGGCCAAAGTCGGCAGTTGTCAACGTTGTCGGCGTGGTATTGAGCGTAAAGCTAATCTTGCCGTTATTGCCCAGGTAGACATTGACCTTCGTCGCACCAGAAACAACCTTCGTGTTGTTCCACTGGGGATTGATCACGTCGCGTGCGGTGTCCGTCGGGTTTCCGCCCACACGCTCCTTGGTGGTGTGAAGCTGGTTGATAAAGGCGAGGCGCGCGGTGCCAGCCTTAATCGACCAGTGATCGCCATCCTTTACCAAAGCACCTTCAAAGTTTTCGAGCTCGCTTCCCTTAACCGGGATCGAAACGGAATCATCGTACGGCGCGCCCGACGAGTTCTGCGCCATAAACTCATCTTTGTACCAATAGGTCTTAGAGCCCGAAGGCTTTTCCGTTGCGAGCTTGGTGCAAGCCGCGTCTGTGTAGACGGGCGTTAGCTTTTGGAAGTAGTAGTAGCTGTTCGTAGCAGCAGGCTCAAAGCTTGCGACCGTATCGCCCGCATCGTCGCCGGTCCACTTGTTGGCGCAGAAGCTAACGGTATTGGAATCGGCGTCCTTGTGCTCATTGATGTAATCCTGCAGTCCCGGTACGTTATTGGGAGTAAACAGGTTTTTGCGTGCAATAGCCTTTACGCTCGATGCATACGCAACGCGGATAGGCGAGATGGCATCCGTGGAGTCAACCACAAACGTGCCCGCAGACTCGTCAACGGTAAAACGGCGCAGCGGAATGAGCGATGCGGGGACCTTGACCGTCACGATGTCGCCGCGCTGCGGATTGTTCTCGTCCGCGCAATCAACCGTAATTACGAGATGAGCGAGCTCGCCATCAAACGTATAGGTATCGATATTGCCATCGGTCGACTTGGTGGCGGCCCCATAGGTCTTGCCGTTGTACTCGGCACCGGTAAAGCTATCGACCTGCATAAAGGCGCCCAGCTCGTCCTCGAATGTGATGTAGCCGGAACCGTTGGGATTGTTGCCCTCGACCTTGGTCGGGAAACCCTTGCCCGACGTAATGGCACTCGAGATGTCTGCGAAGACTTGATCTAGCTCTGCAGCGTTGGCTGCAGACTTGTAATAAGTAGCACCGGCAACGCGATCGCCCAGCTTTCCGCTCGTATACGAAGTCGCCTTGGGATAGTTGCTCGACATGGCGTGCATGAATTTATTTTCATCGCTCGTCTTGTAGCTCGTAGGATCGGCACTGGGATCCGCACCGTCAAAGATGCCGATGGTGTAGACGGTAGCGCCTTCGTCCTTCATGGCCTTAGCAGCCGCAATGGCATTGTTGGCGACCGTGGGGCTAAAGTCGCTACGTCTCGTGGGCTTGCCGTCTGTAAAGAACACAACAACCTTCTGGGCGTCTTCACGTCCAGAAGTAATCCCCTTGGCCAGCTCCATGCCGTTATCGGCACGAGTGGCGCCATTGGGCTTAATGGAATTAATCGTTCCCTTGAGGCCCTCTACGCCACCGCCCGAGCACGCCGTCAACTTTTGCATTGTCTGCGAGTAGTTGTAGAGATAGCCCTCGTCGGAGTAGTACGTATCGTTGCCGACCTTATCGGCCTGCTCGCCCGCGAACTTCACGATGGCAACCTGGTGCTGCTTGCTCGCGTCCTTAACGTTCTTGTTTTGCTCCGCAATGGTGTCGATAAAGTGGTTGGCAGCATTCTTGAGCGCATCGATACGCTTGGGAGAATCTTCACCACCCATAGGATCATCCATTGAGCCAGAGGCATCGAGCACCATCACGATGTCGAGCGGCTTGGAAACCAGCGACGTCGTATCGGATGTCGAAGACATCGCCGAAAGCGTAGTCAAAAAGTCCGATTTCCCGTCATCGATTGCTTGGACCGTCTTATCCGTCCAAATTCGGCCGACGTTTTGCGTCGTGACCTTGCTGCCGTCATAGCCGCCCGCCCAGAACTTCCAATGGTTGCTGGTGTCGTGATCGACTATCTTTGTCGCTTCCGGTCCGTCCATACCGGTGCTGGACCTGGCGTTGGCCTCGGGCAGCATGGCGAATGCTGCGGCTGGCAACACCAGCACTACGGCCAGTATCACCGCCAAGAGACCCCTCGTGTACTTACCCATCGCGTCTCCCTTCTCGCAGGCTCAGACCTAGCATCAGCCTAAAGTTACGGAATGAGACACAATTTGAGCAGGTGACACATGTTCCAGATTCGATTTTGGGCGTGAGACAAATGTCTCACCATAGTTGAGACACGAGGGTTTTCGCAGGAAAACGGATGCGACTCAAGATCGACGGGACAAAAGGGCCCGTTTTCCTCCGTCCACGGAAGATCAAAGGCTGTTACGGATATGGTGCCATTTCAAAACTATGCCGGATTACGGGGCTAAAGTCGGGACCCTCATCCATACCCTCATTTTTTGAAAAACGGCAGGCTGTCTACCTGCGGTTTTGTTTTTGCGATTTTCTGCATGGTCGGAGATTCGCTATCCAGCCCCGTAATCCGTCATAGTTTTGTTCGCGACGGCACAACCGCGCGTTTAAGCGCGGGGCCGGTGGGGCATTTTTGCCCCACCGGCCCCTATTCCAGCGCTAGCCCCGCGTTACTCCGGCTTGGTTTCCACCGTGGGAGTCTTATCCGCCGCAACTGGAGTACGAGCGGTGTCCATAGTCAGGCAGTGCTTGGGGCAGCTCTCGATGCACTCACCGCACACCACGCAGGCATACGGGTCGATCGACCACGTTCCGCCCTTGCGATCGACCGCGAGCGCGCCCGCCGGACAGCGACGCGCACACATGCCGCAGCAAATGCACACGTCCATGTCGTTGACGATATGCCCGCGCAGGCGCTCGGGCGCCGCGAGCTTCTCCTGCGGATAGTACACCGTTACCGGCTGCTTGACCATAGAACCCAAGGCCGTCTTGGCAAATGTCAGCAAACTCATGCCGCGCCTACCTTTCCGTGCAGCTAATGCAGGGGTCGATGGTCAGGATAATCATGGGCACGTTGGCAAGGAGCACGCCCTGCAGTGCATGCGTCAGACCCGCCAGGTTCTGCGACGTCGGCGTGCGCACGCGAAAACGGTCCAGGTTCTTGGTGCCGTTGCCGCGCACATAGTAATACGCCTCGCCACGCGGCTGCTCAATCACAACTTCGCCGCGCGCGCCGTCGGCCGGCGTAAGCTTGGTGCGCCCGCCGATTCCGTCGTGCGGCATCTTGCCCACAAGCTCCTTGATGATGTCCATAGCCTGCGTGACCTCGGCACAACGCACCTGGCAGCGGGCATAGCAGTCGCCGTCGGTAGCCACGATCGGCTCAAACGCAGCCAGATCCGCATAGGCGCCGTCACCGAACATGCGCACGTCGTAGTCCACGCCCGAGGCGCGACCGAACGGACCGACCATCGAAAGCTCCAGCGCGTCCTTCTTGCTGATCACGCCTACGCCGTGCAGGCGCTCGCCGCAGCTATTGTCGTCCAAAAACGTATGCACCAGGGCCTCGTAGTCGGGACGCATGGCGTCAAGCGTCTGGACAATGCCCGCCAGCTCGGAGTCCTCAATGTCGTGTTTAAGGCCGCCGATCTCGTTAATCGACAGAATCACGCGCCCGCCGCAAGTGCTCTCAAAGATCTTGAGAATCTGCTCGCGCAGGGTCCACGACCGATAGAACAGCGCCTCAAAACCAAAGGCGTCGGCGAGCAGGCCCAGCCACAGCAGATGCGAGTGGATGCGCGAAAGCTCGTGCAAAATGGTGCGGATATACTGCACGCGGCCGGGCACTTCGATGTCGAGCATACGCTCGCAGGCGCTGGCATAGCCGCAGCTGTGACCAACGGCGCAGATGCCGCAGATGCGCTCGGCGATGTAGCCAAACTGATGCATATCGCGCTTTTCGGTGAGCTTCTCGAGTCCGCGGTGCACAAAGCCGATCTGCGGAATTGCCTCGAGAACGCGGTCGTCCTCAATCACCAGGTCCAGATGAAGCGGCTCGGGCAGCACCGGGTGCTGCGGGCCAAACGGAATGACGGAGCGATGTGCCATGGGCCTTACGCCTCCTTTTTCTGCTTGTCGCGGGCGGCCTTGGCGGCAAGCGCTGCGCGAACCTTGGCCGCTTTCTCGGGATCCATGGCGGCGAGCTTTGCCTCCATCTCGGCAGCCTTGAGCGCGGCCTTCGCAGCAGCCTCATCGTGCTGAGCATCGGAGCCGGCAGCCGCAGCGGGCTGAGCAACAGCGCCCGCGGCATCGCCGGCGCTCGCAGCACCCTCCCCTGCAGCAGCCGCAGCAGCGGCGGCCTTTTCGGCAGCGGCCTTGCGCGCCTTGGCTTCGGCGGCGGCACGGACCTTCATGGCCTTCTCGCGCGCGGCCTTCACCTCAGGCGTGATAACGCTCATGGGCTCGGCAGTCGAAACCTGGTAGAAAAAGCCCTTAAAGTCGATCTGCATGTCGGTGATGGCAAGACCAAACAGGTCATGCGCCTCGTTCTCAAACGGGAATACCGCCGGATAATACGAGCTGATGGACGGAATCTCCTGATACTGATCAATTCCCTCAACCACCAGGTTCTCGATCGCATAGCTGCCGTCCTGCGCAATATGCTCCTGAGCAGCACGAACGTTGATAAACGTATAGACCAAGCGATACGAGCCGTCGTCGACGTTGCGCTCAGCGTGCATTTGCACAAAGCGCGCGCCGACGCCCTTAAGCGCCTGGACATGCGACAGGAGCTCCTCGATCCCGACGGTGGTATAGATAGCCTTTTGCATTACTCGGCCTCCTTTGCAGCGGCGGTCGCGTCGCCGGCCTCCGCAGCAGCCACAAACCCGTCCTCGCCCAGCTCAACGCCACCGTCCCAGGTAGCGGCACCGCCCACGGTAAGCGGATCGCCGCCGGCGCGCATCACGGCCTCCTTCTGGTCCAGGATGCCGCACGCCTCCACGATGGCATCGATCACCGTCTCGGGGCGAATGGCGCACCCGGGCGCGTACACGTCCACGGGAATCGCGCGGTCCACGCCGCCGATCACGTTATAGGCATCGCGGAACACGCCGCCCGAACACGCGCAGATGCCGCACGCCACCACGCACTTGGGCTCGAGCATCTGGTTGTAGATCTGGCGCACGACAGGCAGGTTCTGCGCGTTGACCGACCCCGTCACCAAAAAGATATCCGCATGCTTGGGGTTGCCGGTGTTGACCACGCCAAAGCGCTCCGCATCGAACAGCGGCGTGAGCGAGGCCAGCACCTCGATATCGCATCCGTTGCAGCTCGAACCGTCGTAATGAATAACCCACGGCGAGCGCGACATTTTATGATCCATGGATGCCGCCTCCTAAATAAATACGTCGACGAGGATGGGCATAAGGTTGAGCAGGCCAAACACCAGCGCCACGCCCCATCCGAGCCTAAAGCAGCTGCGCCAGGTGCTACGTGCGAAGGTGTTGTCGATCAGGACCTCGACAAAATACGTCGCGGCCATCACGACCAGGGCTACGACCCAGCTCACGGGGTTGTCCCAAACAAAGAACATGCCCACCCACATCAAAAACAGCACGGTCTCGCACCAGTGCATAAGGGTCATCTTGGCCAGCGTGCCGCCGCTCATCTCGGTGGCGACGCCCTGGACAATCTCCTGATGCGCGTGATGCGAGTACGAAAGGTCAAACGGCGACTTGCGCAGCTTGATGGTAAGCACCGCGAGCAGCGCCAGGAAAATGGGCGCGCTGTACACGATGATGGGGGCCGACTGCCCCGTCACGGCGATGGAATCAAAGCTGTCGGTGGCAAGGTACAGGCCCACGCTCATCAGCAGAACGGCGGGCTCGTAACTCATAACCTGCAGCAACTCACGATCGGCACCGACCTGGGCAAACGGGCTTTGCGTCGAGGCGGACGCCAACACCACAAAGATCGCGGCTAGCGTAACCATAAAGGCGCACAGCAGCGTGTTGGAGCCCGACACAAAGATGCCGCCGCCCACGACGGTAAAGATGAGCGCGCACGCCATGTAGGTATCGTCCATGGTGTTTACGCTGGCGGGAGCCTTGCGCAGCAGCTTGGCAACGTCGTAGAAGGGCTGCAGCAGGCGCGGACCCACACGGCCCTGCATGCGGGCCGAAAGCTTGCGGTCAACGCCGTCGATCAGGCCACCAACCAAAGGCGCCAACAGGGCAAACACCACGGTACCAATAAAGATGCCCACGACGCCCGAACCTTCAAAATACTTGCCGCGCAACACCGAGGGCGCGCTCATGGCAAGCCGCTCGGGCCCAATCCACGCGCAACACAGCAGCGCAAACAAGATAATGCTGCAGCACACGACGCTACCCGCGGGGCCAATACGCTTCTCGCCAAGGGCGTCCTCCGAGTACCAATTGCGCTTTTCGGCCTTTACCTCGTGTCCCATCGAGCCGCGAAAATGGCGATATTTGTCGGTTCCCACACCCGAAAGGTACACGTTGACGTGCGGCTTGTTGCTCACGCGGAATGAAGTCAGCAGCGCCACGGCGATAAAGGCCACGATAACCACCATCAGATACATGGCGTCCTTGCCGATAACGTACGGCACGCGTCCAAACACCATGGCGAGATAGGGCGACACCAGACCGCTCGAGATGAGCGGGAACGCCACGCAGCACAGAATCAGCAGCGCGGCGATGGTGTTGAGGGCCATCCATTCGGTCTTATGGACATTGACCTCAACGTTTTGAGCCGTGGGGTCGACGCCCGAAAGCTTGGCAAGCCACTTGCCCCAGAAGAAGAACGTCGCGGCCGAGCCAAAGGCCAGCACCATGATCATGAGCACGTTGCCAGTCTGCGCAAACGCCACCAGGGCACCCCACTTGGACACGAGCATGCCAAACGGCGCCACAAACATGCCCATGATGCCCAGCATCATCAGGCGCGTCAGGTGCGGCATGCGGCTGAACATACCGTCCATGTCCTCGATATCGCGACTGCCGATATGGTGCTCGGCGGTGCCTACGCACAGGAACAGCAGTGACTTGGCCACCGTGTGGAACAAGATCAGGAAGATGGCAGCCCACACGGCCTCGGGCGCGCCGACGCCCAGGCAGGCACTGATGAGGCCCAGGTTGGAGATGGTGGAGTACGCAAGCACGCGCTTGGCGTTGCTCTGCGAGATGGCCATGAGGGCAGCGAGCAAAAACGTGATGGCACCCACACTCGTGACCATAAAGCCAGTCACGGGATAGATGGCATAGAGCGGGCTCAGCTTGACCATCAGGAACACACCGGCTTTGACCATGGTTGACGAGTGCAGCAGGGCGCTCGTGGGCGTGGGGGCAACCATGGCACCCAGCAGCCAAGTGTGGAACGGCATCTGTGCGGCCTTGGTGAGTGCGGCGAGCGACAGCAGAACGACCGGCATCACCAGCAGTGCGGACTGCGCGGTACCGGCGCCGGAAAGCTCGATCATGCCCGAGATGGTCAGCGGCATGCCGTTAACGTGCAGATACATGAGTCCGGCCAAAAACGCAATGCCGCCCAGCATGTTGAGGATGATCTGGGTAAAGGCGTTCTTGATGGCCTCGGGCGTGCGCGTGTAGCCAATCATAAGGAACGAGCACACGGTGGTGATTTCCCAGCCGCAGAACAGCCACTCAAGGTTATCGCTCGTCACGATGACGAACATGGCCGAGAGGAACAGGAACATAAGCGCCAGGAACTGCGGGCGTCGGTCGGGCGCGGTCTGCCCGCGCAGCGCAGCCTCGTGCTCGTCGTGGGCCTGGAAGTCCTTCATGTATCCCAGGGCATACACGCAGATCAGGCTGCCGACAATGCCGACAGCGAGGACCATGATTACGCTCATGTAGTCCAGGTAGAGCGGGGTTGCGGTGACGGCTTCGGTCGCGGGCAGCGTCATGGCTGCAAAGGCGAGCGAGCCCACCAGTTGGACTATGCCGAGCACCGTGGTGAGCGCGTTCCTAAATTTGTACGCGTTGTACAGGATGACGGCGCACAGGACGACGTCGATGGCGGAGCTGATGATCGAGAGCACATGCGAGGTGCCGGGGGCAACCTCAAAGCTCTGCGGACCCGTGCCAAAAAACATGACGGCGACTACAACTGTCACCGCCATAATAATGCCGGAACCTATGAGCCCTACCGCATCGCGGGCGCGGTCGCCGCGCGCGAGCAGCATGCCCAGCGCCGGTACCAGCGGAAACAGGGTAAGGAAATACAGTAGCGTCATACCATCACTCCCCCATGCAAAAACGCTGCAATTGTTTAACGTTATAGCTCAATTGAGGAGCAGCGGCGGCAGGTTTTCGGTCAACTGGGGAGTTTTAGGCGTACGGGGTAAGGGCACGTCTGCTTTGGAGCAGAGAGGCGACGCTCCCCTATCGCAGCGACAGGCGCGCGGGCCACTGCGCGCGGTTTATTGGCCACTTTGGAGGATGTCCCGACAGGCTCGCGCCGGTCCAAAAAGTTGGCGCGGCAAGAAAAATGCGCCCCCGTGGGCGCACCATCCCGTTTGCTATTCCGCCTTTTTAACGCGCGGCTTGCGACCGCGCGGCTTATCGACCAGTGCGGACTCACCGCCCTCGCGGTACTGGCGGCACCAAGCCTTGACCGAGGACTCGCTGGGAATCTTGTGCTTGATCATGGCCTCGCGAACCGTCAAGCCGTTTTCCAGACGGTCCTTAACCACAGCGAGCTTTACGTCGTACGAATAGGTGTGATGATGCGAACCGGCGTTGAGAACGGCGTCGGCACCGCCCACAGCATACGCGCGGGCCCACTGACGAGCCGTGGCCTGGGGAATGCCAAGCTCCGCGGCGAGGGCGCGATGACCGACCCCCTCTTGGAGGATCTCGACGGCGCGCTGCCTAACCTCAGGCGCATGCGTGCGAGTCCTAGTTGCTTCCGACATACCTGCCACTTCTTAGCCTTAACCGTTAATCTGCTTTCTTACGTGCAAGTTAGATAGTAGCATTTTACTGTTTGCTCAAAGCAGTTAATTAAAATAGGCGCGGCGTTATCTGGGCATTTGGCACCAAATTACGACATTTCTTTATCGATTATTTACGCTGGTAGCTGACTCGCAGCTAATCGTCATTCGCTTGTCAACAAAATTGGCATCTCTTTATGTCCTTTGGTATAGAGGATATAGTTATTAACCCCTCCCCCAATAATTTTGAGTGATCTGCGAGGCAGTAGACGTCCTCACTCCTCATGATTACCGCGCATTGCCATCCACCGGAGCAAAACAAAAAGGGCGGGACCTGCTGCGCTTGCAGGCCCCGCACCGGTTGACACCCGACGGGACACAGCCGGGCGAGACGGATCCGTGCTACCGCCCCGCCTGGCCGCGATGTTCAACTACAGCTCGTTGGCCGCGTGATATGCCGTGCGAATGGCGCTCGCAATGTCGGCGGTGCGCTCGCCCGAGCAGTCGCCCACGCAGGTCACGGGCACCGTCACGCCATCCAGGTCAAACGCATTGGCCTTAGAGCCCACGGCCATCACCACGTAATCGCAGGCGATCTTCACCGGCTCCTCGGCGCCGTCCTCGGTGGTGCGAACAGCCTCCACGCCCTCGTCGGTAATGGCGGTCAGGCGGGTCTTCACGTGCTGCTCCACGTTGTGCTCGGCAAAGTCGCTCATAATCAGCGGCAGAATGGTCTCGGACTCGCCCGCGGCAATCTTGTCGAGCATCTCCACGATCGCCACCTCGCAGCCGTGCTGCAGCAGATACTCGGCAGTCTCGGTGCCCACCAGGCCACCGCCAATGACAGCGACGCGGCCCGTAAGCTCCACCTTGCCGGCCAGCACGTCCCAGCTCGAGACGACCTTGTCCGAATCGGCACCCGGAACGGGGATGACCACGTCGTGCGCGCCCACGGCCACAATCGCGGCGTCGGCGGCGTTGAGGTCCTCAGCGGTAGCGGCATGGTTGAGCTCAACCTTCACACCCAGGCCAGGCAGAATCTTCTCGTAATACTCGACCGAGCGCATGATCTCGTCCTTGCGCGGAGGCGCGGCCGCCAGCACAATCTGGCCGCCCAGGTGATCGCTCGCCTCGTAGACGGTCACATCGTAGCCGCGCTTGGCCGCCACGCGCGCGGCCTCCAGGCCGGCAATACCGCCGCCCACCACGGCGATCTTCTTGTCGCCCTCGCCCGGCTTGATGGCGATGGTCGCCTCGTCACCGTTCTCGGCGTTGAGCACGCACGAGATGTACTTGCGGTTTTGAATCGCGTCGACGCAGCCCTTGTTGCAGTTGAGGCACTCGCGGATGGGCTCGCCCGTGGCGGCCTTCAGCGCAATGTCGGGGTCGCACATGAGCGAGCGGCCGTAGGCGATGATGTCGGCGGCGCCGTCTTCCAGAATCTTCTCGCCGGCCTCGACCGAGACAACACGGCCGACGGTTGCCACCGGCACGGAGACCAGGGCCTTGACGCGCTCGGCCACGGGCAGCGTCCAGTTGTAGGGCATGGCGCCCATGGGCGGAATGGTGTCGCCCATGTTGCCGGTGTGGTTGGCCTGCGCGACCTGGATCATATCGATGCCCGCGCCCTCGAGCAACTTGGCAAACTCGCAGGCCTCGTCGGGCTGCAGGCCACCCTTGCCGCGCGGCGTGCCGTCGGGGTTCTCCATGATCACGGGGAGCTTGTACTCCACCATCAGCTGCGGCGCGGCCTCCTTAATGGCAGCGACGACCTCCAGCGCGTAGCGGACGCGGTTCTCGAACGAACCACCGTACTCGTCGGTGCGCTGGTTGAGGATCGCGGAGCACAGCGAACCCACCAGGCGGTCGCCGTGGACCTCGATGGCGTCGATGCCGGCCTGCTGCGCGCGAGCGGCCGAGGCGGCGATGGCCTCCTTGATCTGGGTGAGCTGCTCTACGCTCGCCTCGTTCACAAAGTGCTGCATGTCGTGATGCAGCTTGGCGTAGGCCTGGTTGCGGATCTCGTTGGACTCGGCCATCTTGGCGGCAAAGGTCTCCTCGTCGCCGGCGGCCTTGGCCTCCTGCGCGGCCTTGGCGGCGGCCATGGATCCCATGACCATGCGGCCGACACCGGGCACATCGTACTCGGGGTGGAACAGCTGCAGCGCGACCTTGGCGCCGTACTTGTGGACGGCATCGGCCAGCGCCTTAAACGTGGGGATCTGGGCGTCGGTTGCCAGCTTGGGCGTGGGGCTTGCGGTCATGACGGGAGCGACGTCGCCGATGACGATGTAGCTCACGCCGCCACGGGCCAGGCGCTCGTAAAAAGCCAGGCTGCGCTCGCCGATGGAACCGTCGCGCTCCTCGTAGCCGGTGGTCAGCGGCGGAAACATAATGCGGTTTTTGAGCTCAAGGGGGCCAACCGTAATGGGCTGAAGCAGCTTGGATGCAGGTGCGGTCATGGACATTCCTCTCTTGTAGGCGCGGCGGCGATGATGCCGCGTAGTTGTTTAGAGGATATGGCATGGGGATACAACAGCGCAACGGAAATCGGCGGACAGCAGGTAGCGGCAGGTGGATGGGGATGGGCGGGGCGGCCCGTCGGTTTATCTCAATCTGTAACAGTTACGCGGCAAAACCGGGTCTTACTGTTACAGATCGAGACAAACCAAACCCGCCTGCTAGAAAATCTCAATCTATAACAACAACTCGGCAAAATCCGTCCCTCGTGTTACAGATTTAGACAAACACGACCCAACCCACCGGTATATCTCGATCTGTAACACCTAGCCGCCCAAATCGGGTCTAGATGTTACAGATCGAGATTTTGTTTGAGAGGCCGAGAATTGGACCGAAAACACGGTCCCGAAATAACAAAAAAGCTCGCCGGCTAGGCCGACGAGCTGCAAGTTCTTGGTCGCGGGGGCAGGATTTGAACCTACGACCTCCGGGTTATGAGCCCGGCGAGCTACCAGACTGCTCCACCCCGCAATGTCTGGGCGCCTCATGTGCGCAAGAAAGAATATTACGCGGGAGTTCGGTAAACGGCAAGGAAAATCTCGTAGAGCATAATTCCTTCATATTTAAAACCCCTCAGCCCCTATCACCGTAAACGAATCGCAGCCGAGCGCCGTCGACGGCACGTATACAATGGTGCGCGTCCTTTTATGCCAACACCGGGAGTAGACATGCTGCTCGCTATCGATATGGGAAATACGCAGACGGCCATGGGCCTGTTTGACGGAGACGAGCTGGTGCAGTCGTGGCGCATGCCCACCGACCGCTCTTATACCGCCGACGAGATCCATGTGCGCCTGATGGGTTTCTTTAAGATGTACGGCCTTTCGCTCGACGCGGTCGACGCGATCGCCTTTGCGGGCGTGGTGCCGCAGCTCTCGCGCGAATGGCACGCCGTAGCCGACCGCATTGCCGCAGACGCCATCGTCATCGGACCGCAGACGGCCGCGGTGACCAAGCTGCGCGCGGCGCGTCCCCAGGCCGTAGGTGCCGACCGCGTCGCTAACGCCGTTGCGGCCGAAACTTTCTACGGCGCGCCGGCAATCGTGGTGGACTTTGGCACCGCGACCAATATCGACGTCATCGATGAGGACGGTTATTACATTGGCGGAGCGATCGCGCCGGGCATTCGCATCTCCATGGACGCGCTTGCCGCCCGTGCCGCCAAGCTCGCCAGCGTGCCGCTCGAGGCGCCCGAGCACGCCATCGGCCGCGATACCGAGGAGTGCATCAAGGTCGGCGCCGTGATGGGCGCCGCCGCCATGGCCGAGGGCCTGGTCGCGCGCATGAAGCGCGAGCTGGGCCGCGAGGATGCCACCGTTATCGCCACGGGCGGTCTCGCCGGCATCGTCGCCGATTCGACCGATGCCTTCGACGTAGTCGACGGCCAACTCACCATCAAGGGTATCTGCGAAATCTACCGCCGCATGCAGAAGCTAGCGTAGGCTCTGGCGAAGCCGAGACGCTACAGACCGCGAATCCGTACGGCCTCGGGCGGAAACTCTTGCTCGCCGGCATCGGTCTTGATGGTCGCTCGGCCCCAGATGTCCAGGCCCGCAAACACACCGACCGCAAGCGGCAAACCGTTGGGCGACACCGCCGCAACTTGGCGGCCCAGCAGCGGCACCATGTCGAAGTACTCGCCCAGCACGGGAGCCAGCGGCCCTGCGGCGCCTTGCGGCGTGTTGGCAACAACCGCCCAGGCGTCCACGCGGGCCAGCACGGCGGCGGCCAGCGTCTCGACCAGCGCTTCGTCAGCCACGTCCACACCAAGCTCGCTCAGCGCCGAACGCTCAATATCCACCGTCACGGCGCCGAACATGCCCGCGGCACCGGCACCGCCGTTGACGGCGACACGCGCGAACGACGTCTCGAACGCGGGCGCACCGCACACGATATCGCTCGGCCACTGAATACCCACCTTACCGGCAAGGCCCAACCCCGGCGTCGAAGCCGTGCCCGCGAGTGCGTCCATCATGCCCATCGCGGCCACAAACGGCAGGCCGTGGAAGGCGTGCATGTTCACGTCCGGACGCACGACCAGCGAAAACGTCAGCGATGCATCGCCCGCGTTCCACGCGCACCAGCCCGCGGACGCACCCTCGCGGCCCGCATCGCGCGCGGCGTCAAGCTCGGTACCGGCGGCTACAGCGTTCATCTCAATCATCTACATACGCCCCAATTCGCCCACGATATGGCCCACGCGGTCCTCGGGCTCCTTGACCTCGACGCCGTTGTAGCGGAAGAACCGCGCCGGGTCGTGCATCAGGTCCTCGAGCGGCACCAGCACAAAATCGCGCTCGCCGATCAGCGGATGCGGCAGGCGCAGCTTTTTGCCGCCGTGGGTCTCGCCGTCCATCCACAGCAGGTCCAGGTCGATGGTGCGCGGACCGTTGGCCTTGGCCTTTTTGGAGCGGTCGCGCCCCAGCTCGGCCTCGATCTTCATGAGCTCGTCGAGCAGCACCAGCGGCGCCAGCTCGGTCTTAATCTCGATGACGGCGTTGGCAAACGCGTCCTGGCGCGTCTCGTAGGCCGGCTCGCTCTCGTAAATCTTGGAGGAGTTGGACACGCAGGTGAGTGGAATCTCGGCGATCATCTCGCGTGCAGCGCGGATGTTGTCGCAGCGATGCCCCAGGTTGGAGCCCACGGCCACAAACGCGCGGCGCGGCTGCGGCTTGGCAACCGCCCAGTAGCCGTTCAGGAACTGCGCAAAACCCGCGGCGTCGTGCACGCGCACGATGTTGGCACCGGCCTGGATGGCGCCCAGGCACACGCCAAACGTAGCGGCATCGCGCTCGGCGGCCTCGGTCACGCCCGAGACGGCGCCCACAAAGCGCTTGCGCGACACGGCGCACATGAGCGGATAGCCCAGTGACGCCATCTTGGCAGTCTCGCGCTGGATGACGATGTCCTCGTTAGCCGACTTACCAAAGCCCGGGCCAGGATCAATGCAGATGCGGTCGCGTGACACGCCGGCATGGATGAGCGTGCGGGCCTGGTCGGACAGAAAGCCCATGACGCGGCGCATGATGGGCGCCGAATCGGGCAGGGTGAAGCGGCGGAGCTGCGAGGTGGGCACGTAGGCTTCCTCGCGGCGGGCGCTGCGGCGCATCATGGCGGCCAGGCGGTCATTGGACTCCGATGCGGCCTCGGTGGCTGCGGGAGTGGCCTCGGGCGCGGGCGCGACGGTCTCGGCGGCAGTAGCCTGCTCGGCGGCCGGCGTCTCCTGCTCGCTTGAAGGCTCCGGCGCGGGCTCCGGATCGCCAAACGGCAACGAGGGCTGCACCACGCCGCCCGGAAGCTTGGCCTCCGGCTTAGGCTCGCCCAGCAACTTGCCGCGACGGCGGCGAGCCGGCTTCTCGGCCTCACGCGCGGCCTCGGCAGCCGCCTCGCGCGCCTTCTCGGCAACAAACGCCGCTGCCGAGGTATCGAGCTGCACCGTTGCGTGCGTGCGGGTGGGCGCGGCGACCTCGCCGGCATGCATCACGATGACGCCGCAGGTGCTCGTCTTAACAAACTCGACCATCTTGGGGTCGGTGAAGCCGGTCACGTCGTTGACGATCGAGGCGCCGCAGCGCACGGCTGCCTTGGCAACCGCCACATGACGCGTGTCGATCGAGACGATGGCGCCCTCCTTGGCCAGCGCGCGCACCACGGGCAGCACGCGGCGCGCTTCCTCATCGGGATTGACCGGGGTAAAGCCGGGGCGCGTGGACTCGCCGCCCACGTCGATGATGTCGGCGCCGGCGTCGAGCATCGCCAGGCCATACTCGATCGCGGCGTCCGGGTCGAAGTGCTCCCCGCCGTCGCTAAACGAATCGGGCGTCACGTTGAGGACGCCCATGATGCGCGGACGGTCAAAGCTGAGCTCGTACTTTCCGCACCGCCATGTCTTGCTGTCGTTCGCCATGAACATCCTCCTAAAATGCCCACGCCGCCGAGTCTGGGGAGCTGGCGGCGGGGTCGCTTTGCACTCAGTCTTTCTATTGTATCCGCGCGCGCGGGCTAGAACGCAAACGCGGCCGCGATGTCGCAAGAAATCAGCAGGTCGGCATTTGCATCCTGATCGGTGGGAGCAAGGTTGCATATGGCCAGCGTATCGCCGGTAAAGTATCGCGTAAGGCCTGCCGCCGGATACACCACGAGCGAGGTCCCGCCCACAATGAGGGCATCGGCCGCGGCGATGGCGGCAACGGCACCGGTCAACACATGCTCGTCGAGTGGCTCTTCGTAGAGCACTACATCGGGCTTGATGCGGCCGCCGCACGCGGGGCACACGGGCACGCCCGCGGCATCCTCGTGCTCGCGCGAGCAAATCCACTCGGCGCTATAGACCGCGCCGCACGACTGGCAAATGTTGCGATGGACCGATCCGTGCAGCTCGAACACGCGCTGTGAGCCGGCCATCTGATGCAGGCCGTCGATATTTTGCGTCACCACGGCATTTAGCTTGCCGGCGCGCTCCAGCTCGGCCAGCTTGGTGTGGCAGCGGTTGGGCTTAGCGTTAAGCGCGATCATCTTGGTGCGGTAAAAGTCGAAGAACTCGGCCGGATGCGCCTCGTAAAAGCTATGCGACAGCATGGTCTCGGGCGGATAGGCAAACTGCTGGTGATACAGGCCGTCCACGCTGCGGAAATCGGGGATGCCACTTGCCGTGGAAACACCAGCGCCGCCAAAGAAGACCACGCGCTTGTGGGTGTCAAACAGATCCGCCAGCGCGGCGGAGGCCTGCCTGGGGTCCGATATTGCCTGCGCCATATTTGTCCTCCGTCCTTGTTAGTCGGGCAGCGTTGGGCGACGTCCCAGCATGCGGCCTTTAAGTCAGCATGCGCGGAGCCCACCCCGCCCCTGTTGCGCTAATCTTAAGCCTGCCAACCCCGTCGAAAGGACACCATGCCTCAGACTTACACTTTCGCCTCGTGGAACGTCAACGGCCTGCGCGCCGTGCTCAAAAAGGACCCGAGCTTTATCCAGATCGCGCAAGAACTCGACGTCGATATCCTGGCGCTGCAAGAGACCAAGTTGCAAGATGGCCAGGTCGATATTGACCTGCCCGGCTATCACCAAACCTGGAGCTACGCCGAGCGCAAGGGCTACTCGGGCACTGCGGTCTTTAGCCGCCAGGAACCGCTGCGCGTGCTGCACGCCGACGCGCTGCTACCCTACGCCGGCGAGGGCGAGGCGGCCGAGCTCGTCGCCCAAGCCGTAACCGAGGGCCGCGTCTGCGCGCTCGAGTTCGACAAGTTCTGGTTTGTGGATGTCTACACTCCCAACGCGCAAAATGAGCTCGCGCGCATCGACGTGCGCATGGCCTGGGACGATGCCTACCGCGGCTTTTTGAACGCGCTCGAGTGCGAGACCGGCAAACCCGTCGTGACCTGCGGCGACTTTAACGTTGCGCACGAGGAGATCGACCTTAAGAACCCCAAGTCCAACCGCGGCAACGCGGGCTTTTCGGACGAAGAACGCGGCAAGTTTACCGAGCTGCTCAACGCCGGCTTTACCGATACCTGGCGCACGGCTAATCCAGACGTCGAGGGCGTCTACAGCTGGTGGAGCTATCGCTTTAATGCCCGCAAGAACAACGCCGGCTGGCGCATCGATTACTTCTTAGTAAGTGATTCAATCGCCAATACCGTGCGCGACACCGGTATCCGCGGCGATATCTTCGGCAGCGACCACTGCCCCGTCACCCTCACGCTAGAGCTCTAGCCCCAAGTAATTCCTCTAGGGGACAGAGGAAAACAGATCATGTGACCCCTCTCCCCCTATAAGTTGCGGTGGAATAGTTCCTGTTTGGGCAGCAAATAGCCAAAAACGAGAACTATTCCACCGCAAGTTCGTGAGGAAACGCGAAATGCCTTACAGCCCGTATTTCACGACGACACGGTTAATGCGACGGCACCAGGGCTTGTACAAGGCGGCCAAGAACACGCAGGTCGCGAGGCCGTGTGTGATATCGAACGGCACCGCCGTGGCAAGACGCGCCACGGCTCCCGCCCACGTGAGCGGCTGCACAAAGCCGATGATGTCGTAGGCGTTGATTACAACTCCGTAGAGCAGGCCCGACGCAAAGCCGTACGCCATCAGCGCCGGCATGCGCACGGTTCCATCCGCACGGTCGAACGCACCGGCATGCGCCAGCACGCCGCCAACATAGCCAACCAGACCCCAGGCATACATCTGCCACGGCGTCCACATGCCCTGCCCAAAAAAGAAGTTGCTGGTCAGCGCCGCCAGCGCGCCGACCATAAAGCCGTTACGACGACCGAGCGTCGCCCCGGCGATAATGGCGATGGCGCTCACGGGTTTAAAGTCGGGAATGGGGCCAAACAAGATGCGCCCAGCCGCGGCCAACGCCGCCAGAACCAGCGTGGGCATAATCTGGCGCAAGCCCGGTCGCGACGCCTCGTAACCAGCAAAGAACAGTGCGAGCACCAGCGCCACCACAACCAGCATGGCCAACGCTGCCTGCCCAACACCCGACAGCAACGCCGCAGCCATCACCGCCGGCACCGCCAACAACAGCGGGACCTCCAGTTTTGCAAGCAGGCGCGAGAAACGACAGTCCGTCATCCCATCACGCCCTATAGAACACGTTGTCGGCAAAGAAGTCGGCCGGGGGCTCCATGCAGGCAATCTCGCCGTCAAACATCATGGCGACGTCGTCGGCTACCTGCTCGGCAAAGTCCAAATCGTGCGTAGCCATGATGACGGTGCCGCCAGCCTTCGCATGGTCACGCAGGGCGCGGGCAATGATGCGGCGGCTCTCCAGGTCCAAGCCCTTCGTGGGCTCGTCAAGCAGCAGCAGCTCGGGGCCAATCAGCAGCAGCTTTGCCAGTGCAAGCAGCTGGCGCTGTCCGCCCGAGAGGTCGTAAGGGTGGCGCGTCTCCAGGCCGTCCAATCCCAGTTGCGCCGCACGCTCCCGCGCCAAGTTCTCGTCATATCCGCAGGTCGAGGCCCATTCCATCAGCTCATCGCGAACCGTCTCGGCAACCAGCAATGCCTTGGGATTCTGTGGCAGC
Source organism: uncultured Collinsella sp. (assembly GCA_900541005.1). Lineage (GTDB taxonomy): Bacteria > Actinomycetota > Coriobacteriia > Coriobacteriales > Coriobacteriaceae > Collinsella. The sequence goes on from UQIP01000008.1 coordinate 50,103, forward strand.
AGCGCCGCCGAAGCCGCCCCACGCACCATGCGGCCACGCTGCAGCTTAGCCATTTTGGCCAGCACCGAGAGCATCGTCGACTTGCCGCAGCCGTTTCCGCCCACGACCGCATGCACCGCACCGGCTGAAAACGTCACATCGAGCCCGCGCAGCACCCAGCCGCCCGCGCGATCGTAGCGAAACCAGCCCCCTGCCAGGGTGGTAGCCGGCCCAGCATACATTTTCGGGAATATTCTGCATCCATCGGCACGCGATGGCACCTCCGAGCCGTCCTGCGGCAGAAGTTGCTCCTCAAATTCAGCCGATTTGTCCGGTTTCAGTCCCTTTTTCACACCCGGAGCGTCCGCGCGTGGGTCCAAAGAGCCCTGCTGGTCACCGACAGTGCTGAAAATTCCGTTTTTTGCACGCCGCGAGCCACCCCACCCTGGCACCTCGCCAGAAAAGAGTTCTTCACGATGCCCCAAGGAGGCAATGTCGGCCACCTCGCGCACGCGACCGCCCTCAATCCGGTACGCACACGTCGCGTATTCGAGCATCGGCCGCGGTTGATGCGTAGCCACAACAACCGTGCAGCCCAGCTCACGGTTCACGCGAAACAGCGCGTGCAGAAAATTCTTCTCGGCAACGGGATCGAGCTGAGACGTGGGCTCGTCGAGCAGCAGCACGCGCGGGCGTAGCGTCAGAACGGCCGCCAACGACAGCAACTGTTTGCGGCCACCCGAAAGCGTGTCAGTATCGCGGTGAAGCCAATCTTCCAGCCCAAAGAAATAGCTGGTCTCAGCTACGCGACGGCGCATCTCGTCGCGCGACACACCCAGATTCTCTAGGCCAAACGCCATCTCGTGCCACACGGTTTCGCACACGATCTGGTTCTCGGGATCCTGGAACACATAACCCACGCGCTCCGCCGATGCCCGCACGTCCATGTCGGCGACGGGCTCGCCCAGCACGCGCAGCTCGCCGGAGCGCGTACCCGCCGGAGCGATCTCGGGCTTGAGCAGCGACAGCAGCGTCGATTTGCCCGACCCGGTACCGCCAACAAGCAGCGCAAACGCACCTTGGGAAACACGCCAATCAAGTCCCTCGAGCACCGGTGCCTCGGCCCCAGGATAGGCAAAGCTAAGGCCTCGCACCTCAATCGCCGGCGCGGCCGAGCCATATGCCACACCCGCCGCCGAGCTCCTATCCAACCGAGCCATCAGCCAAACCTCTTCTCATCAATCGCGTGCAACACGCAAGGCAGCACCATCCAGGCAGCGTACACGACATAGCCCGGCCACGGCGCCGGCACCGAGAGCTGCGGATAAAACGAATACTGCGTCGTCGCGGTCCACGCCACTGTCACCGTGACCACGCCAAACAGCGCAAGCCCAGCCAGCGCGGCAACGTCGCTGCGCCCCAGCCGATACCGCGCATACGTCGTTCGACGCGTCGCGGCGCCCCACCCACGGGAGCGCATGGCGTCCGCGCGCTCCAGCGAATCTTCCATGCCCCAGCCCATCAACACACTCGATGCCCGCAAGCGCGAGCGCACGGGGTCGGCCGGCGCGCGGCCCGGCACATCAATCGCATCCTGCACCGCCAGTACCGTACGACCGCGACGCAAAAACTGCGGGATAAGCCGCATGCACATCGAAATCATGAGCGCGATCACCGGCGCGGCGTTGCCCAAAAGCGCAAGCACCTTGTCGTATTCGAGCATCGACGCCGCCGCCTCAAACCACAGCACGCTCGCCACAAACAGCCCGCCCATGCACAGGCCGTATACCATGCTCTCCAGATACACCGCGCGCATGCCAATACGGAACAGTTCCGTCGAGCCCGAGGCGCTAAACAGCGGATTGACCAGCGCGATAATCAAAATCACCGGCAGCTGCCAGCGAAGTGCGCCCAGCGTGTGGGCAGCCCCACGCGTCGCAAATCCATACGCCAGCCCGCCCGCAAGTGACAGCGCAATCAGCACCGGCTGCATCGAGGACATGGTGAGTCCCAGCGTCAGCACTATATAGAGTGCCGGCACAGCCGGATGCGACATCGAGAATGCCGCGACGGGCTCGCCGCCAAACTCCTCACGCATGTTGTCCACGGGCACCCCCGTCTCCTCGCTCAAACGACAGCTCCGCAGCACCGCCAACGCCGCACGCAAGCAGTGCAAACGCCACGCCGGCGGCACCGACATCGGCCGCCATGAGCCAATCGCTACGCGCTCAACATATGCCTGCGGTATCATATTGCGCCGTGTATCGTTTCCAAACACACGTCTCTATAACGTAACAGGAGATCACATGGACGCAACCGCAATTATCCTCGCTGCCGGCGAGGGCACCCGCATGAAGTCGAACCACTGCAAGGTTTCGCACAAGATCCTGGGCAAGCCCATGGTCCAGTGGATCGTCGACGCCACCATCAAGGCCGGCTGCAGCCGCGTCGTGGTCGTCATCGGCAGCCACGCCGACGAGATGCGCGCCCTCATCGACGGCGCCTATGCCAACAGCGCCACCAAGGTCGAGTGCGTCGAGCAGACCGAGCGCCTGGGCACCGGCCACGCCGTGAAGGTCGCGCTCGAGGCCTGCGGCATCGCGCAAGGCCCGGTCGTCGTGCTCAACGGCGACCTGCCGCTCATCACCGCCGACACCGTCGCCAAGTTCGCACAGACCGTCGCTACCGGCGAGCTCGCCTGCACCGTCATGACCATGACCCCGCCCGACCCCTTCGGCTACGGCCGCATCAAGCTGGGCGCCGACGGCCAGATCGAGCGCATCATCGAGCAGAAGGACTGCACGCCCGAGCAGGCCGCCACGCTGCTGGAGTGCAACGCCGGCTGCTACGCCTTTGACGGCGCGCAGCTCGCCGCCCACATTAACGAGATCGGCAACGACAACGCGCAGTCCGAGTACTACCTGCCCGACATGCTCGAAATCCTCAAGGGTCACGGCCAGGCGGTCTCCATCTTCCACTGCGATGACTACCGCGACGGCCTGGGCGTCAACAGCCGCATTCAGCTCGCGCAGCTCACCGCTATCGCGCGCGACCGCATCAACGAGCACTGGATGGCCGAGGGCGTCACGTTCATCGATCCCACGCAGGCCTGGATCGGCCCCGATGCCACCATCGGCCGAGACACCATCGTGTGGCCGCAGACGCATCTGATCGGTCACGTCACCGTGGGCGAAGAGTGCCAGCTCGGCCCCAACAGTCGCCTCACCGACACCACCGTCGGCAGCGGCTGCACCATCGATGAGACCATCGCCATCGAGGCCGTCATCGAGAACGGCGTCGGCTGCGGCCCGCGCGCCTACCTGCGCCCGGGCACCCACATGCTCGACGGCTCCAAGGCCGGCACGCACGTGGAGATCAAGAAGTCCACGATCGGCGAGGGCTCCAAGGTGCCGCACCTGTCCTACATCGGCGACACCACCATGGGCTCCGGCGTCAACGTGGGCGCAGGCTCCATCACCTGCAACTACGACGGCGTGCACAAGCACAAGACCGTCATCGGCAAGGACGCCTTCATCGGTTCCGACACCATGATGGTCGCGCCCGCCCAGATCGGCGACGGCGCGCTCGTGGCCGCCGGCTCCGTCATCACCGAGCCGGTCCCGGCCGACGCACTTGGCCTGGGTCGTGCCCGTCAGGTAAACATTGAGGGCTGGGCCGCCGATTACCGCCGCCGTCTGCACGAGGACGACGAGGTATAACGTTTTACCAAGCATCTAAGGAGCTGTTCCCGTGGGGGGCGGCTCCTTTTTCTATCGTGACCTGCGCAACCGGATGAGTGGTCGGTTCGTGTCCGTTGGCGGTAAAGACGTTATCAAGACTCGATAAACCCCGCCGCGCGGTTACAATGCAACAAGGCATCTATATGGCATTCGATATAAAGGAGAAGGGTAATGCCGATTAATGATCCCGAGAAGTCGGAGAATATGCGCAAGTCCATCCGCGTGTATTCCGGTTCCTCCAACCGTCCCCTCGCTCAGAAGATCGCTGAGTACCTTGGGGTCGAGCTTTCGGGCCTTACGCTAAAGCAGTTCGCCAACGGTGAGATTTACGCCCGCTACGACGAAACCGTCCGCGGCGCCGACGTCTTCCTGATTCAGTCCGTGGCCGGCGGCAACGTCAACGACATGCTCATGGAGCTGCTCATCGCCACCGACGCTGCCAAGCGCGCATCCGCCCGCTCCATCACCGCCGTCATCACCCACTACGGCTATGCCCGCCAGGACCGCAAGGCCGGCCCGCGTGAGCCCATCACCGCCCGCCTCGTCGCCAACCTGCTCGAGCGCGCTGGCGTCAACCGCATCATCACCCTCGACCTGCACCAGGGCCAGATTCAGGGCTTCTTCGATATCCCGGTTAACCACCTGTCCGCGCTGCCGCTGTTTGGCCAGTACTACAACGACATGCACTTCGACACCGACAACCTGGTTGTCGTCTCCCCCGATGTGGGCCGCGCCAAGGCCGCCAAGAAGCTGTCCGACATGCTCGGCTGCGACCTGGCCATCGCCCACAAGGGCCGTCCGCGCCACAACGCCGCCGAGGTCATGGGCATCATCGGTGACATCAAGGGCAAGACCTGCATCATCAACGACGACATGATCGACACCGCTGGCACCCTGTGCGCCAACGTCAAGGAGCTCAAGGCTATGGGCGCTGGCGATATCTACGTCTGCGCCACCCACGGTATCTTCTCCGGTCCGGCCATCGAGCGTCTGAACGACGCCCCGATCGTCGAGTGCGTCGTCACCGACGCCATTCCCGTCGAGGTCGGCGGCAAGATCAAGACCATCTCGGTCGCCGAGGAGTTCGCTCAGGCCATCTCCGCCGTTTACCACGAGGAGCCCGTCTCCACGCTCGTCGGCGGCGACTTCGCGCTGTAATCCAACGCGCATCGCATCATCTTTGATGCTTTTAAAGGGTCGGAAGCTCGCTTCCGACCCTTTTTCTATCCCTCGTCAACCCGCCCTGGACAATTAGTTCAGATACGTATTTTTCTAAAGCTCCAAAGGACCGTTCGGAGCCTTCTGACCTCCCCGGCGCATGCCATGCCGTCCAAAGCTCATCGTTTTCGAGTACAACCGCTGCATATTTATCCTCAAATCGCCCTCAAAGGCCCTTAGAAACGCCTCGAACGCCGCTGCCTTATACGTATCTGAACTAACTGTCCAGCAGCTATCGTCAACCTTCGCGGCAGAGCTCAATTTCCTGCAATCCCCTCAACCGATTCCACCGAATTCATAACACCCAGCCGTTCATGGCGCGCAGCGCCCCGCTGAGCGAAAAGAACGGTATGGCGGTCGCATTCTGCCGCCAACTTAGTACGTTATAGCTATGACGACCGTGATTTCACATCTCTCCGCCCTCCGCGCAATTCGTCGCGCACGACGGGCGTACTCTGCCCTACCCTGGGACTTCGTTGATAGCGAACAGCAAGCACATGCCTTGGCTAGCTGTATTCCCAACAATGACGCGATAGACTTTGGTGCACTTTCGATACTCGACGCCTGGAATGAAGATGATTCCGAACTGCTCGATCTTCTCGTTTCAAACGAAGACAACAGACGCCGCGACAGGCGACTTCTTCAGCATATTCTCTCCGCTCCTCTTCCTGAAGGTGCAATTATGCACGTCGAGGCCGACATCTACGCAACGTCTCCCGCCATGACAGCCATGCTTTGTTCCAAAAATGAATCAGTCGCCAAAACCCTGATGCTTCTCATGGAACTGCTCGGAACCTACTCCCTTCCTCCCGGGGCAACATACCCCATTGCCTATGACGGCATCTGGCCCGAGGGCGATGACTACGAAGCGATGGACGACCTCGATTGCCGGGGCGACCAGTCGGCGACCGAACAGCAGAACGAAACCCGCTACGAACAGGCACACTACAAATGCGAGCCCGCCACGACCATCGAAGATCTCGAGGCTGTTGCACAGCTTGCCAAAAGTAGCTCATACACATCGTTTCGCACGGCAGTCAAACTTGCCCGACCCGGATCTGCATCCCCAGCCGAATCCCTAATGTTTGCCGTTCTCGGAGCGCCCATGCGCTTTGGAGGATTCGGATGTTGCAGTCTGCCCATGGGAGGCCTGCTACTCAACTATCGAATCGACTTCGACACTCTTGCGGTCAACATGTCCTCGGGCATCCCCTATGCCATCTGCGACCTATATTGCCCGGCAGCCGGAGTCGACAACGAATACAACGGAATTGGGCATGAGCTTCAAAACGCTCGCATCCACGATGGCAATCGAAATAATGGCCTCAAGGCAATGGGCATCCACGTCCTGGTTATCAATCGCGACCAAATGAAAGACCTTGTTGCACTCGAAGCCTTCGCCCAAACGATGCATCGACTCGCGGGAGTCCGATTCCGATACCGTATCAAGGGCTATCGCAAGCGTCAGACCGCTTGGCTCAACGCTCTGCGGGCTGGAATCGGCCTTGCGGCGGTCTAAACGGCGAATCACCCGCGCGCCGCCGAACAGGACTGGACAGTTAGTTCAGATACGTATAGATGGACACATTGAATTAGGCTGTTTTGCAGCTATCTCTATACCATTCGCCCTATTTGAAGGCAGGGTAGACTTCAAAACAGCGCCATATGGACTAACTAAAGCTCCGAAACAACGTATCGGCATTGAATTGAGCACTTCGAGTCCTCAGAACTTATACGTATCTGAACTAACTGTCCACCTCTGATTTCGACGGCCGTCCAAACGCCCCTAAACGCCCTCAATTACCCTCCATTTGACAGCGGCAACAGGGTCGCTCACCATAGCAGGCGACAAATCAACGAAAGGATAAACATGGCAGCTGCACAGCCGCTTAAGATTCGCATGGTTGCCGGACTTGGCAACCCTGGCGAGGAATATGCCGAGACCCGTCACAACGCTGGTTTCAAAGCAATCGACGAGCTGGCCCGTCAGGCCGGCGTCACGTACTGGAAAAACCAAGCAGGCGCCGAGGTCGCGCTCATCAACATCAACGATCCCGAGGAAGAGGGCGGTAAGCGCCAGATTGTACTGGTCAAGCCGCAGTCGTATATGAATACCTCGGGTGGCCCCATCTCCAAGCTCTGCCGCGAGTACAAGATCAAGGCCGAGGAGCTGCTCGTAATCCACGACGAGCTCGATATTCCCGCCGGCGACGTCCGCGTTAAGGTGGGCGGCGGCCACGCCGGTCACAACGGCCTGCGCTCCATCATCGACAAGATGGGCAGCCGCGACTTCAGCCGCATCCGCACCGGCATCGGCAACCCTCCCGGCAAGATGGCCGTCGCCGACTACGTTCTTAAGCAGCTGCGCGCCCGCGAGGCCGAGGATTTCCAGGACACCTGCGCCCGCGCGGCCGACGCCGCCGGCCTGGCGATCGTGCACGGCGTGGTCTATGCCCGCGACCATGTCAACGGCGCCGCCTCCGCCAACGGCAAGCACTAAAACCTATCATTTAGGAACAGGTTTATTTTGGCAGGTTTTACCTGCGGAAACGCCCCAGTTGCGGCATCGCAATCAACCGCGCGCCGACATACATGCATAGCACCCCAAAGGGGGCCGGCCTCATCACAACCCGAGGCCGGCCCCATTTGCCGTTTTACCTGATAAAACTGACCAAAATAAACCTCTCCCCTTTGGTAGGCCAAAGTGGATAAACCCTGCTCCCAACAGCCGAAGACACACGTAAGTGACATGTCCATGAGGGTATAATTTGCACCGTATGTCTGCACAACGCCTGTGCGCGTACGGTTTTATTCGGGCTACCGTCCATTTCCGTGGAGGCACGGTTCGGCGGCCCTAACAAGAGAGGGGTTCTATGTATAAGATCCTGGAGAAGACGCAGTTCTCGGAGAAGGTGTTCAAGTTCCGCATCGAGGCGCCTGCAATCGCCAAGCATGCGCACGCTGGACAGTTCCTCATGGTTCGCGCCAACGAGACGGGCGAGCGCGTCCCGTTTACCCTGGCCGGCTGGAACGGTGACGAGGGCTGGGTCGAGTTCATCTTCATGGTGATCGGCAAGACCACCGAAATGCTTTCCACCTACGAGGCCGGCGAGTCGCTGCGCGACGTCGTGGGCCCGCTGGGCGTTCCCACCGAGATGGCCGAGGGCCCCTGCGCCGTCATTGGCGGCGGCGTCGGCCTGGCAATTGCCTTCCCGGTCGCCAAGCACCTGGTCGAGACCGGTCACGAGGTGCACGCCATCATGGGCGCCCGCACCAAGGACCTCCTGCTCATGGAGGACCAGTTCCGCGAGCTCCTCGACGAGGACCACATCCACATCACCACTGACGACGGTTCCTACGGCGAGCAGGGCGTTGTTACCGCTCCGCTGGAGCGCCTACTGCAGGACAAGGCCGTGAGCCAGGTCTTCTGTGTCGGCCCCGTTCCGATGATGAAGTTCTCGACCCTCACCGCCCAGAAGTACGACACCCCCATCACCGCGTCCCTCAACCCCATCATGGTTGACGGCACCGGTATGTGCGGCTGCTGCCGCGTCGAGGTGGGCGGCGTGACCAAGTTCGCTTGCGTCGACGGCCCCGACTTTGATGCCACCCTGGTCGACTGGGATGACCTTCGTGCCCGCCAGGCCGCTTACCGTTCCGAAGAGGGCGAGTCCCTCAAGGCCTATGAGGAAAAGAGCTGCGCATGCCACTAGTTAACGGTCGTTTCGTTGCCGATATGAAGTCGCCCCGCACCCCCGATAACGAGGAGCCGGCTGCTGAGCGCGCCTGCGACTTCCGCCCCGTCGACAAGGGCTTCACCGAGGAGATGGCGCTGGCCGAGGCCGAGCGCTGCCTCAACTGCAAGAAGCCGTTCTGTGTTGAGGGCTGCCCCGTCAACATCAACATCCCCCGCTTTATCGAGCAGATCCGCGAGAAGGACTTCGGCGGCGCTCTCGATACCATCCGCGAGGACTCCATGCTTCCCGCCATCTGCGGCCGCGTCTGCCCGCAGGAGAACCAGTGCGAGGGCAAGTGCATCCGTGGCAAGAAGTCCGAGCCCGTGGCCATCGGCCAGCTCGAGCGCTTCCTGGGTGACCGCCCCGAGCTCGCGTCCACGCCCAAGATGGCTCCCAAGAACGGCAAGAAGGTCGCCGTCGTCGGCTCCGGCCCGTCCGGCATCACCTGCGCCGGCGAGCTCGCCCGCAACGGCTTTGACGTTACCGTCTTTGAGGCATTCTTCACCGGCGGCGGCGTGCTGGTCTACGGCATCCCCGAGTTCCGTCTGCCCAAGGCAGTCGTCAAGCGCGAGATTGACGGCCTGGAGGACATGGGCGTCAAGTTTGAGTACAACTCCGTCGTGGGCAACATGGCCACGGCCGAAGAGCTGTTCGAGCAGGGCTTCGACGCCATCTACGTGGCGACCGGCGCTGGCCTGCCCAAGTTCCTCAACGTCCCCGGCGAGAACCTGCCCAACGTCTTCTTCGCTAACGAGTACCTCACCCGCGTGAACCTGATGAAGGCCAACAAGTTCCCCGAGTACGACACCCCCACCAAGCACGGCAAGAACGTCGTTGTCTTTGGCGGCGGCAACGTGGCTATGGACGCCGTCCGTACCGCCAAGCGTCTGGGCGCCGAGCACGCCATCATCGCTTACCGCCGTACCGAGGACGAGATGCCCTGCCGTCGCGCCGAGCTGCACCATGCCAAGGCCGAGGGCGTCGAGGTTCTGCCGCTTGTCTCCCCGCTCGAGTTTGTCGCTGGCGAAGACGGCTCCGTGTGCGCCGTCAAGGTCCAGAAGATGGAGCTCGGCGAGCCCGACGAGTCCGGCCGTCGTCGCCCGGTGCCCATCGAGGGCGCCATCGAGGAGATCCCCTGCGACGTCGCGATCTCGGCTATCGGCACCAACGCCAACCCCTTCGCAAAAAAGATCGGCGGCAAGATGGAGCTCAACAAGTGGGGCTACATCGTTGCCGACGAGGAGACCGGCCAGACCACCGATCCCCGCATCTGGGCCGGCGGTGACATCGTCACCGGTGCCGCTACGGTCATTCTGGCGATGGGCGCCGGCAAGAAGGCCGCCGCTTCGATCACCAAGAGCCTGCTGGGCGAGTAATCACCTGCGGCGCTAGCCACCAAACGGCAAAGTCCCCGTCGAGCACACGCCCGGCGGGGACTTTTTTATGCCGGCCGCCCGATCACCACGATGGGGACAGGCACCTTTGTGGTGGTTGGGGACTTGCCCGGTCGTTTTGTCTCAATCTGTAACAGTTAGGCCCTGTTGAGCCTTGTAGTTGTTACAGATCGAGATATTTCTCCAGCCGCCCCCCGCTTTGTCTCAATCTGTAACAGTTGGAGGCCAAATTCCTCGCTACGTGTTACAGATCGAGACGTTAGGTTGGCGGCCGAACAGTTCGTCTCAATCTGTAACACCTGGAACCCAAATATCTGGCTTGGTGTTACAGATTGAGATCTTGCAAAAGCCGAGAATGGGCGTTGTCGCCAAAACCTAACGCTTGCGACGCTTGGTCGCGGCGATGCCGGCCGCGGCAACGGTTGCGCCGGCGATGCCCAAGGCGGCGACCGTCATCGCGGTGGAGTCACCCGTGCTGGCGAGCTCCGTGCCGCCGGACTTCTTGTCGTTCTCGCCCTTACCCTTGGACTTGTTCGTCGTCACCGCGGTCGTCGTCGAAGTCGAACCGCCCGCAGGTACCCCGGTGCCGCCAGAGCCATCCGCACCGCCGCCCTGCTCGCCGTCGCCAGGCGTCGGGTCCGGATCGGGCGTCGGATCAGGCGCCGCCTCATCGGTCACCGTAATCGTAATGTTCAGACGCTCGGAATACTCGCTGTACGACATGCCAGGGCGCTGTGCCGCAATGCGCACATACATGTTGCTATCGAGCGCAATGGGCTCGGTGTACTTTACACGGCCTTCGTCACGGCAGGGGCAGGTGTCGTTGGTGGTGTACCAAATCGTCGCGCCATCCTCGGCAGAAAGCTCCAGCTTCGTGCCCTTGGGCACCGTAATGTAGTTCTCCTTGGGCGACCATGCACCAAACGTCGTCGCACCAATCGTCGCCACCGGTCGCGCCGGTCGCACTGCCTCGGCAGACACGCGAACGTCGACCTGCTTGGACAGCGCCGTGCCGCCCACCGCCGCCGTCAACGTCGTCAAACCGGGCAGAGCACCATGCAGCACAAACGTCGCCGCACCGTCCTCGCCCGTCACGGCCTGGGTGGCATCGACAGAGCAGATAGCCGAGGACTCCAGCCCAACACTAACCTTGGCGCCCGCAAACGGCTTGCCCGCCTTATCGGTCACGTGCGCCACCAGCTCAAAGTCACTGCCATCAAGCATGGTCACGGCCTGCTCCACGTTGAGTTTGAGTTTGTCGGCACGAACGCCCACGACAAGCTCGCCACTTGCCCAGCGCGCCATGGCCGTGCCGGCGTAGTTGCGAGCACCGTCGAGCTCAAACGCCACCGTCGAGCCCGCCTCACGCGCATCGGCATAGCGAATACGCAGCACGCGTGACAGCGGCTTGCCATTGGGATCGTCCTGCTTGTCGAGCCACGTATACGTCACGTCGCCCAAGCCCTGCGCGCACAATGCGACCAGGGCATCGTCGCTCGCATCCATATACTGCGCAAACTCAACCTCGATGCAATCGGTATAGGCATGGGCCGAAGCTACCTCGGGCGCCGCCGTCGACACCAAGCCAATGTTCACCTCAGTCTGAATCGGCGGCACGCGCAGCCAAGCCGAACGCGCCTCCTCATACCCGTCCTTGGTCACGCGCACTTGATACCAGCCGGTCGGCGTATTCCAGTTGTACGCACCGTCCGCACCCGTTGCAAGCGGATTGTCCTGCTCATACCCCTCGGCATCCCAACGCACCGCATTGGTACCGGCCGCATCGTCGGCGCTCCACAGCTCAACCGCCGCGCCTTCAACCGTATTGGACAGCAGGCCCTCGTACACCACGCCCGCAGGGTCGGGTGCTGCCTTGGCAGGCACATTGCGATAACGCGCCTCGAAGATCGACTGCATCTTCTCGTCCGAGATCAAGCCGTCCTTGTTGGCCTTGTAGACCTCGGCATCGGTCAGCTCGCCCCAGTTGACCGTAATGCGATTCTGGCACGCGCGCTCCACCTGCTCGCAGGCAACATCGTAGGCGCATTCGGCATTGGTCAGCTTAATCGCGCGCTCCGAACCTACGCTGGTCGAAGCTGCATCATAGGCGGCGCCCACCACGGTACCCGCCGAACCGGCCGTCAGCACGCCGGCGATTGTCATAATGGAGCCCACCGCCACATCGGTGCTGTCGTGGCAGAGCTGGCGATACAGCAGATCCTCAAACGCACGCGCCTTCTCCATGGCGTCACGCAGCGCGTAAATGCACTTCCAGTCGTCCTCGGTCTTCTCGGGCTTGGCAAGCAAGCGCGTATGCTGAAGCTCATAGCCCTCGCGCTCGCCCTTCACCTTCTGCATACGGACGTTCACGTTCTCCCAGTTCTTGCTGGCATCGTTCACGCCGTAAATGCCGGTAAAGATGCCGATACCCTGGGTCGCCGCGGGAAACGCCTGGCCGGCCGCCTTCCACGCATCGGTCTTAAAGACCTGTCCGAACATCTCGCACTCGATCTTATAGCTCTTGAGCGAACGGATCGTGCGGATGAGCTTCATATGGGCGCTCACGTCGCCGTTGAGCTTCCAGGCCATGAGCCATCCGCGCACCTTGGAGTTGTTGAGGCTATGGACCACATTCCAGTTGTCGTACAGGTCGTCCAGAATGTCGCACTGCATGGCGATCGAGTTAAACAGAAGCGCCTGGTTCTTGTTGTTATTGGAGTTCTCGATAAATTCCGACTCGATATAGGCCGTCTGCTCGCCATCGGGCGCGGCGACCTTAAAGCCCTTGACGGTATCGTCGTCAGCCGCCTTGTAGCTCAGCGAGCTACCGAGCGCCTGGCCCAAATCGTTAAACCCGCTCGTCGACTGGCCGTTGTACTCGCTGGCCTTAATGCCCGCACACTTGTTGAGCGCCGCAGCGGTTGCGTCATTCCAGCTTCCGTATTGGTTGAGCTGGCCGATACCCATCGACTGGCCCACCAGATCCTCGGCCTGCTGGGCAATAAACTCCGCTCGCGATGCATGGTCGACGAGCTCCTTGATGGCGGCCGCATCCGCAGCGTTCGCGCCCTGGGCCGACGCGAGTTCCTGATACCAATCCTCGCTGGTGCCGTAAGCATCCTCAAAGATCATCTTGTCCACATTGACGCCATAGCTGTCGCCCTGCTGGGTCAGCAGCGCCGCCGACCCGCCGACCGCGGCCTTGAGCTCAGCCGCAAACTGCGCGGCCTCGTCGTTGCCAGCACCATCACCCTCGCCGTCGCTGGCGGCAGGGGCGCGACGAGCCTTACGGGCAGCTCCACCTTGGGCTTCGTCCTCTTTACCGTTCTCGTCCTCCTCGGCAAACGCATCAGCGACCATCTGGTCAATCGCGTCGTTAAAGGCCTCGTCGACATCATTAAACGAGTTATCCATCATATACTCGTGCCACTGCTGCACGGCATTCGAGAACTCCTGCTGGCGCTCCTCGGCCGCGGCGGAATGCTTTTTGGCCGAAGCGTTGGCGTCAAAACTCAGCATGGTCATAAGCTGAGCATTGGAGATGCGGTAGGTCTGCGGCATAAAGATCTGCTCAAAGTTGCCGCAGTTCACATAGGTCGAGTCATTCGCCTTGTTAAACTCGTCGAGCAGCTTAAGGTAACCCTCGTCCACATACTCCGCCACATAGCGCACATGGGTGCCCTCGCGCGACTTTTGAGTCAGAGGAATCGTCACCGTCTTGCCATCCACGCAGTCCACGTACAGGTCGAGCGTGTCGGCGGCCTCTTCGTTTCCCACCTCGAGCGTGATATCGAACGTCCAGTAGGCGTTCTTCTTTTGCGGCAGATGGTGGAAGGTCAACAGACTCTTGCCGGTGTCCTTGCCGTCCTTGACCAGGCTTTGCGTACCGCCACGATACGTCACATCAAAGTTCCAGACCGAAGCGCCCGGAACATAGCGCACATAATTGCGAGCCGTTACCTCGGCAGCAGCGGCGGCAGCAGCGGTCGAGCCCACGCGCGCTTCGAGCGTCACACGCTCGGCGGCAAGCGTATCCTGCGGCAGGTCGTATTCAATCTTGGCACGGCCGAGTTTATTGGTCTTGCCGGTGTACTTTGCGGCCGAGGCGCCCACGCCCACGGTAAGCTGCACGCTTTTTCCGGGCGCTGCGTATACGTAGGCCACATTGCCCAGTAGGCTGTGAACGTCGGTGCTGTCGACCTCGATGCGCGATCCGCTAACCTCGAGTGTGGTGCTTCCCAGCGGCAACGTCACCTCGCCCAGCGTAATAAGCGGCGAGATGGCATAGATGCCCGCGGCCTTAGGCTTAAAGCGCACAAACACATCGGCGCCCATGCCCTTATTCATATTGAGAACGAGGTTGTCGCCCTCCCAAGTTGTGTCAGCCCACATGGCCTCGGAGCTGGCGCCGGCTTCGCGAGAGCCTGCGGACACATCCCCGACGGCATCCTTGGCCAGCGGAATCTCAATCTTGGCAGCCTGGCTGTCCTTGAGCTCGTAATGAATGCGCAGCTCGGTCTCCACGCCAACGACCGCGGACGAATCAGCGATAACCGAGCCCGCCGTCAGCCCGCGCTCGGCACGATACGTCTCCACGTCAAACGTGGGGACGTCGAGCGTCACGTCGAGCTGTTTGCCGTCCTCAATCTTCACCTGCTTTTGCGCGATATGCTTACCCACGGTCAGCCCTAGGCGGCTAAACGTGGAATAGCTCGTCGCTTGGATGTCGTAGCTCGTCTTGTTAAAGGCGACGATGGTGTACGAACCGGCCTTAAGGCGCGGCGTCTCGGCCTTCATGATAGGCGTGGTGCCATCGTCTTCGTAACCCATCAGATAGGTGACGCCGTCGGCGACCAGCTTGCCGTCGGACGTACGGAACACCAGCACGCGGTTAGCGCCCTGGTAGTCGCCCTTGGTCGCGACCGTCGCCGTGCCCCAGGGCTTCAAGTCGATATCGACCTTGCCGGCCGAGGGCTTCACCGTCGCCGTCGTCCCACCCAGCTTGAGGCTGTCTTTGGGCTCGAGCGTTATCTCCAGATCCTGGTCCGCGTCGGCAATGGCCTGCGACACCACGAGCGCTGTGCCCTGGATACGGAAGTCGTTTTCCTTGTCACCCTTGGCAGGCTTAAGCGTCTTGCCGCCGTTCTTCACCGTCAGATCGATGTTATCGAGACTATCGAGCTCAATGCGTTCGGTCTTATCCTGGCCCATAATCGGTTCAAGATAGCCCACGTTGAGCTCAATCGCGCGCGAAGCCGGAATCTTGGTAAAGTCCTCCGCCTTAATCTCTCCGATATTCCATGTGCCCGTCATCTGGTCGCCCGGGCGCGCCAGCACCATGTCATAGTAACCGCTGAGCGAAATGCGCAGCGTTGCTGCCGTCTTGGAGAGGACGTTGGCAGCAACGGAGCCGTCGTCGCCAACCGTCAACGGCGTGGACTGCCCCGCCTGCAAGAGCACGGCCGCCGCGCTCTGGGGAAGTTTGCCCGTCACCTGGGCCGCCTCGCCCATCCACTCAAACGTGTAGGCAGGCTTCGAGGAATCGACGGAGTCCTTGCGATCGGCCACGGCATCGGCAAGCTTTTTGACCATCGAGGGGTTGCCAGCCGAATCGGTCGCATAGGCATAGATGGTCTGGCCTTCACCAAAGGGAATCGTATACGTTACGCCATCGATTGTCACGCGCTCATTATAGTCGCCCGGAATGCCCGCCTCACCAAACTGAAGATCGGGGTTCATCACGCGCAGGGCAACGGCATTATGGTTCGTCAAGTTTCCGCCGTATCTCGTGTTCTCAAAAGCTCCCCACTCTATCTTTTCCACGCTTTTGGGTAGCACAATCTCTTTGCCAGCAATCGCAGGATCAAGAGAGGCGAACGCGAGCGGCCCGATATATTTGACACCATCGCCAATCGTCACCGACGATACATGCGAGCACCCGTTAAAGGCATAGCTCTCAATCCGCTCCACCGTGCCCGGCACATCGATCTGCGTAAAGGTGAGTACCGTTGTGTCCGAGACATAGAACTGCGGCACGCCGCAATAGGCGAATGCAAGATAGTCGATAGTTTTGACCGAAGGCGGCAGCGTTGCCACCACCTTGTCGTCAAGTTGTTCACATTCCTTAAAGGCCTGCTCGGGAATCGTGGTAAAGGCCGCGTTGTTGGGCCAGGTTACCGTTTGGAGCGTCTTGCTTTTGTAGAATGCATAGCTCTTGAGCTCCTCGACCGAATCGGGCAGTGCGATCTCTTTGATGCTGCTGCCGCCCAAGCCTCCAACCGAGCGGACATGCGAATTAGGGGCGAAGGTGATCGATGTGAGCGCAGCGCTTCCCATACCCGTAAGGCTTACGACATTTTTGTCGTCGATGGTCGAGGGCACCTCCAACGTGGTAATGCCTGCGTCGCCATACTCGATAGAAATTTCGTTGGTGAGGCTATCGATCGAGAAGTAGTACTGCGCGGGGGTCTGCTCGCCGGCCACGTAGCCATCGTCGTATTCGCCCTTTACGCCCGTGGCGCCCTTCGAGGTTGCCCAGAGTTCAAGCTCCTCGTTCCAGGTTGCCTCGGCACCGGAAGCCTCTTCTTGCTTCTGCTGCTCGGCGAGTTCCTTGCCCTCGACAAGATCGGTGGCAAGCGTACCCGCAGGTGTGCTCTCGGTCTGCCCGGCGCCCGTCAGACCCGCCGCCGATGCAATCTCGGAGGCCGGGGGCGTAGGGGCGTCATCGGCATCGAGCACTGTGGGGTCGGCAGCGCCGGCATCGGGCGCGGGGTCGACGGCGTCGGCATCGGGCGCGGCGTCGGCAGCGGCGGCGTCGGCAGCGTCTACTTGGTCGACATCCGTCTGCACAAAGGTGCTATCGGTGGTGAGCACCTCAGCAAATGCGCCCACAGGCAACGAGCCCGTCACCATAGTGAGGGTCACCGCGGCAATGGTCAGGCGGCGGCAAAGCGCTCGAACAGTAGTCCACCTCATGGTCGTTCCTTTCCTGCAAACCAAAAGTCATCCAGCGTAATCGTTGTCCAAAAACAAAGCGAACGGTAGGTTCATATATACGAACCTACCGTTCTACCTGCGCAAACCGCCACAAAGGGGACAGGCACCTTTGTGGCGGTTCTGGACTTGGCCGGCCAGTTTGTCTCGATCTGTAACAGTTAGAAACCAAATATCCCGCTTGGTGTTACGGATCGAGACATTAGATTGGCGGCCATTCGGTTCATCTCAATCTGTAACATCTAGAGCCGTTTTGGGCAGTTTGGTGTTACAGATTGAGATTTTGCTGAGGCCGAGAACGAGAGCCGTCACCCAGCTCTAATGCTTGCGGCGCTTGGTCGCGGCGAGGCCAGCGGCGGCTACGGTTGCGCCGGCGATGCCTAGGGCGGCGACCGTCATCGCGGTGGTATCCCCCGTGGTAGCCAGGACAGCATCGCCCTTCTTGGCCTGCGTGGTTTTCTCAACCGTCTTGGTCGTGGCGGTTGTCGTGGCCGGCTTGGCCGCGGGTTTGGCCTCGGGCTTCACCTCGGGCTTGGCCGCGGGCTTCACCCCAGGCTGCGGCGTCGGCTTGGGATCCGGCGTAGGCTGCGGATCGGGAGTCGGCGTGGCCTCGGGCGTAAAGGTCAAATCGGTGTTGAGCCACAAGGTGTAGATCCAACCGCTGTCCTCATCGGATACGCTATCCGCGACCTGGTAGCCGCACTCCTGGCCGTTGATCACCAGCTTGGTGTCGGACGTGAAGTAGAAGCCGCGCGCGGACTTGAGGTAGATGCCGTAGCGATAGGTCACGCCAGGCTTAAAGGCGTCGATGTGGTTCGTAATGTTCTGATCCCAGAAATCCACGGAGTTCACTTCGCTGCCGTCGCTGCCCGTCCAGAACTCACACTGAGGAAGGGAGTTGGAACCCGTCGGAACATTCGCCGTAAAGACCGGCTTATCGCCTGCCTTGAAGGTGGTCGTGGCGCCGTTGATCTCGATAACGTTGATGGCCCGCCATTCGTCGATCGGCTGCTCGCACAGCATATTGTCAGCGTTTGGCGCGAAGACACCGTTGACGGTCTTGATGTGGTGCGTCCAATGGCCGTTGACGTACATCATGCAGTCATTGCCCACGGTATTGTCGCCCTTGAGCCTCAGCTCAACGGAGTACATGTAGAACTTGCCCTCCTCGAAGTGGTCAATCTTCTTCATGCCCGGCGTGTACTTTGCGGGGTCGGAATACCAGAAGGCAACGGGCTTGAGCTCCACAGGGTCGCTGCCATCCATCTCTTCCCAGCACTCATAGGCGATCTCATACTTATCGGCATCGGCGGCAGGAATCGTCGCGGTCGCACGCGGCGCCTCGCCGGGCGCGTAGTCGATTTTCACATCGTTGACGTTTAGATTCTCAAGAGCTTCGTTTTCCGACGAAGCAGGCGTCGTAATTGTTTTAATAGCAGGGACATACAGGAATTCTCCGCTTAGACTCGACTTTACGGTTTCCCCGTTTACGGTAACAACGGTTTCATCGCTGAAGGAATATCCGTCTTTTGGCTTCAGCATAAGAGAATACACGTACTCTTTCCCGCTTTTAAACTTTGTAATAGTCGGCAGGGAACCATGTGAGCCGTTATCGGAATACCAGGCAGCAACGGGTTCGTTGTTTTCAAATTCCTGCCAGCATTCATAAGCGATTTCGTATTTATCTGCATCGTAGTTAGGGACACCTGCCGTCGCCTGCGGACCAGTATCCAGCTGCCAATTGAAGTTCGTATTCTGAGCATTGGCAAAGGAGATGGATTCCGATTCTGATTCCGCTGCCGGGATAACAAGGCACGCCCTCTCGTAGACATGAGTGCGGGTGTAGTAGTCATCCCGGATCCCGCTAATAGTGGGTTTCCCGGTCGCCTCGGTGTCTCCTTTAAAGGCGTCGTCCGGATCACCGATGATGATATTCCCGGGCTCTGTACCCGTATACGTAAGCTTGGATCCATCATAGGTGGTCGTCATCTTGGACTTATTCTCCTTGTACTCCGTAAAGTACTTCTGCTCCTCCTTCTGTCTCTGAATCTTGCTGATATCCAGGGTAAGCGTTGTTTTATTGCTCGCACTGTCATACGCCGCATGGACGATCAAGTCCCCCAGGCCGATAAAAGTCAAAGCGCTACCATCGAGAGCAGACTGGTCTCCATCTACAAGGGCAATCCCCTTCACATACTCAATCGTTTCTTCTTTCTTGATGTCGGTGTAATTGTTCCGCACCGTAATATTGACCCTAACGCCGCTGCCGCCAACAACATCGGTCACACCGCAGGGCATGATGGCGTCATTCGCCGGCGTGGCGGCGTTGTCGCTGGGAGTATTTTGTTCAGCGGGTGCCGCATCGTTGGATTCATCGGTGGCGCCAGTCGGGGCCGTCTGCTGAGGCTCAGCGGTGGCTTGCGCCGCCGGAGCAGCATCGGCTGCAGGCACGGTCGAAGCGGCTGGTGCGGTCGTTGCGGCCGTATCCTCCGCAACCGTCGGCGTCACCGGAGCCGCGGCAACTTCATCCGTCCCAGCGGCGGGATCGGCGCATTCCGTCGCCAGCGCCACGCTCGGCAGCAGCAGCTGGCCGACCATAAGCGCACACGCGCCGGCGCAAGCTATTTTGGCACCCACACAACACCGGGTACCGTGAACCAGCGAGCAGGTGCGCTCACGCTGAGTTTGCTTATCAAAGTGGCTTCCGCACATAACGCCCTCCTTGGTCGTAGGGACACCACCACAAAGGTGCCTGTCCCCTTTGTGGTGGTCCTGTACCACCAAGATGTGTCAAATGACTCCGTATGCCTAGGTTCGTAGATGTGAACCTAGGCCTCTACCTGCGGTTTAATTCAATATGATTTCACCATCGCCACACTCGTCCCGGGAACGCTACAATCGAGGACACGATCATTCGTCCACCCAAAGGACTGTCCTTGAACCTGAGCAAGCCTAAAATTGACGCGCTTTTGGCACTCGCGCTCTTTACCTTCGTCTTCCTTGCCGCCGAGTTTCGCTTCGATATCAATATCGGGCTACTCGCCGGCGCCGAGCGCGTTGTGCTCGCACAGGGCCTTATCCTTGGCGCCAGCGTGATCGGCTTTATCGGATACGCTCCGTTGCTTGATCATGCGCAGCGCAAAGGCCAGCCTCAGGCAGTTGTCAGTGCCGCCGTCCCTATCGCCATCTTGGGGCTGATTCAGATCCAGTCCCCCACGGCCCCGCTTGCCCTCGAGATTCTGGGCTGCCTCGCATTCCTCGGACTCGGCCTGTTAGGCGCCGCAGCGCACCACGCCTTTTCGTTGGCATTCCAAGATGATCCCAAGCTCGCCACCGGTGCGGGAGCGGCCTATGCCGCGGGCATCCTGATGCAGTTCGCCGTCAACCTGCTCAATTGCGGTGGCATCGTCGAGCTCATCGTCCTTGGCGCAGCGACTATCGCCATCTCCGCCCTCAGCGTCGTTCCCCAAAAGGCCGCCGAGAGCTCCAACTCCGCCATCAATCCCTTTATTGAGCCCTCTCATGCCCTCGCCAAACAGTCATGCTGGAGCATCGCGCTCGTCATGATTCTTGCCTGCTTGTTCTCGACCCTCGACAACGTGGTCACACTCTCCAACGCCCACGGCACCATTGCCGTGCAAACCTGGCCGCGCCTCTTTTTGGCGGCAAGCGGCCTTGCCGCCGGTCTTATCTTTGACCTTGCCGAGCGCCGCTACATGGGACTTGTCATGCTCGGCATCGCCGTGCTCTCGACCATTTCCATCCTGGCCGTGGAGGCCGGCGCCGATCCCAACCTGGGCCTTGTCGTCTTTTATCTGAGTTCGGGCTTTTTTGTCACGTTCTTTACCGCCACCTTTACACAGCTGGCACCGCGCATGCATGCGCCCGCCCTCTGGGCCGGCATGGGACGCGCCGCCAACAATGTATGCGCATTCACTACATCGGGCCTCTCGCTGGCGCTCGTAACCTCGGACAACGTTGCCCTCATTATGATCGGCGCGCTCGTTTTGCTCGTCGCCGCCTGCGCGGCATTCGTGGCAGCCGGCCTGTTTCGCCTGCCCCAAACCGAGCAGGAGCGCGAGCGCGAGCAACTGGCAAAAGAAGCACTCACCGCCCCCACCATCGAAGAGCAACGCCAGGCCTTCATCGCCGACCACGCTCTCACCCCGCGCGAAGTCGACGTGCTCATAGCCGTGACCCAGGATGAACGCCCGCTCAAGCAGGTCGCCGAGGAACTCGGCATCTCGATGCGCATGGTACAGCGCCACCTGAGCTCTATCTACCAAAAGACCGACACGCAGACGCGCGCCGGTCTCGCCAAAGCCTTCCCCTCTGCCTAAAACAAAAACCACCACAAAGGCCCCCTTTGCGGTGGTTTGAGCGGAGCAGAAGGCCACTCTGCGGCTTATAGGACAAAATGTGTGTCCCGATAGAACATCCGTTTCCATCCATTAAT